>DATDMC010000097.1:0-59062 GCA_036518995.1 Pyrinomonadaceae bacterium
TGTCGGAGCGCAGCCGTCTCGGCCGCCCCCGTCAAATAGAGCCACCCCAGTCAAACAAAGTCATCCCCGCCGAATAAAGTCCTCGCAGTCGCATAAATCCCCGCAGCCAAAAAATCTTTCTCCGCCACTGAGCCAATTTCTCCTCGCTTTCCGCATGTAACTCCGAAGCCAAAAAACGGTCGCGCATTGGCGACCAATCACTGAGGAGACCAACATGACCAGAAGCAAACTCGGAACGTATTCCCTCTTTATCCTAATTATCTTTTTCGGCAGCCTGCTGGGTGGAGCAGCTTACGAACATCTCGTCTTCTTCCCACGTTACCTATCGGACCTGCCAAACTCGACAGCTCTGGTCAACGGAAAATATGGCCTCAACATCGGAACGTTCTGGATGTTGATCCACCCGCTTCTCATCCTCACCATCATCACGACGCTCGCCCTGAATTGGAAGATTAAGGCCCGACGAAATCGGATTCTAATCACCCTCGCCGTCTACTTCTCCATCATCGTGGTAACCCAAATATATTTCCTTCCCGAACTAGGCGCCTTCAGACACAGCGCTGAATCAAGTGTTTCTCCTGCCGAGTGGTTGGCGCGTGGACGACGCTGGTTGGCGTTAAGTTGGTTGCGAGCGGTGGTAATGTTTATCGCAACCTTTCCTTTACTAAACGCGCTCACGGTTCCAGTAAACGATCAGCTCACTCATACAGCAAAGTTGCCCGGTAATTTCGAAACAGTAACCACTAGCTAATCAATCCGCGCTCAAGAAATCTTAACCAAGCCGCGCAGTCTCGCGACTCGCGTTCGTTCCCGTTTGCGCATTTGCAGGAGAGATTTGTATGAAGAACTTTCGCCGCGTCGCCATCAGCTCGCTCTTACTCATTGCCGTAATTAACGCGTTAGGATTGAGTTTCGCGACGCCGGCGTTGTCACACACCGTTAATGAGAATATCGAAAGCTCAGATTCGTTCGCACAATTCTTCATCAGCGAATTCAGCAAGCCAGGCTTCGCAAACTGGCTCGCGGACATTTCTCCGCTTGCCGTGACGACTTACACCGTTAACTCCACTGCCGATACAAACAACGGTGCGTGCACAACCGGCGTCAACGGTTGCACCTTGCGTGAAGCGATAATCGCGGCTAACGCAAACGCCGGAGCCGATACGATTCAATTCAGTCTTGGGGCCGGCAGTACCATTAATCTTCTCAGTCAGTTACCGGCTATCACCGAAGCCGTAACGATTAACGGCTCGAGCGTGATCTTAAACGGCACTTCCGCTGGCGCAGGCGTCAATGGACTCCTCATCACTGGTCCAAACGTTCATATCAATTCTCTAAACATTATTGGTTTCAGTGGTGCGGCTATCCGTCTTGAAGGAGCCGGCAGCAATGTGGTCCAGGGTTGTCGTCTGGGTCGCACGAGCACGAGCGAGCCAACAACCAATGCGAATGGAACAGGAGTCTTCATCGCCAGTTCTCCCAACAACATCATTAACGGAACAGATCAACGAAACATTCTTTCGGGCAACAATGATGGCGTGCGTATCGAAGGCGCGGGGGCTACGGGAAATATTGTTAAGGGTAACTACATTGGAACGGACACGACCGGCGCCACCGACATCGGTAATAAGTTCAATGGTGTAGTAATCATCAGCGCTCCAAACAATACCGTTGGTAGCGATAACGCCTCAGAGAAAAATTATATTTCGGGTAACGATCAGAACGGAGTCGCGATTACCAACGCCGGCGCGAGTGGAAACATCATCAAGAACAACGTCATTGGTCGAAATGTACAGAACCAGCATCTCGGCAACACAGTGAACGGCGTTTTCGTTCTCAATGGCGCGACTAATAATTTCATTGGGACAGCAACTGCAGGGAATCGCTTCGCGGATAACGGCGATGGAATTCACATCAAAGATGCGATTACGACCGGGAACAAAGTGCTCAGCAATGAGGTCGTTGAAAATGTTCGTAACGGCGTCGTCTTCAATAACGCGGCCAACAATGATGTTGGACCAGTGAGCGGCAGCGGAGAAAATATCATCGCTGCAAATGGTCAAAACGGCGTCGCATTCACGGGTGCAGCGGCCACCGGCAATCATGTCCAGGGCAACACAATCGGTCTCGATATGGGACCGTTCGCGCCGAATTTCGTGGGGAATACCCAGAATGGTGTCATCTTCGTGTCTTCGGCAAGCAATAACGCAGTCACTAACAACACTATCAACGCGAACCTTATTGATGGGATTCGCGTCGAATCAGGCACAAGCAATAACGTCGCGGGAAATTCTCTAAGTGATAATACCGGGCTTGGCATCAATCTCGGCACCGACGGAGTTACCGTCAACGACACCGGCGATGCTGATACTGGTCCAAACAACCTGCAAAACTTTCCTATTCTCACGGTAGCGCGAGCATCAACTACTGTCGTCAATGATCAGTTGATCTTCACCGCGCACGTCGAGGGGAATCTCAACAGCGCTCCGAACACCACCTACACGATAGGAATTTATGCGAACACGAGTTGCGACTCATCCGGCAATGGCGAGGGCGAACGCTTCTTTGGATCGTTTACCGTAACAACCGGAAGCAACGGCAATGCTGTTATCAACAACAATCTTACTGGCTCGGTTTCGGCTGCGGGCGTTGTAACTGCGACAGCAACCGACGCGTCGAACAACACTTCGGAATTTTCTCCGTGCATTGCGACATCGTCCGCCCAGTCTGGAAGTCTCCAGTTTAGTATGAGCAACTACAACGTGAACGAGTCGGCTGGCTCAGCCGTAGTCACAGTGCTTCGTCAGGGTGGAAGTGATGGAGCAGTCACGGTTGGCTATGAAACGTCGAACATCACCGCCACTGCCGGTCAGGACTACACCGCAGTCTCCGGCACGCTCTCGTTCGCTGCCGGAGAAACAACAAAGACTTTTAGTATTCCAATCGCCAACGACACACTCGATGAACCTGATGAGATAGTTCACATAGGTCTGAGAGACATCAGCGGTGGCGCAAGTTACGGTGCTGTAAATGCCGGTTCAGTGACGATCATCGACAACGATGCTCCGCCCACGCTCTCCATCACTGACGCCTCCGTTACCGAAGGCGATACCAGCGATCAATTAGCGACCTTCACGATCAAATTGTCAGCAGCGAGCGGCCAGACAGTTTCGGTCCACTATGCGACCGCCGACGGTACTGCTATCGCCGGCAACGACTATGTGCCGGAAGGCGAAACAATTGATATTGGCGCCGGTCAGACGCAAAAGACCTTCACCGTCATCGCCATCCCAGACACTGTGGACGAATCGAACGAAAACTTTTTCGTCAACCTGTCGAGTCCGGTCAACGCCACGATAGCCGACAGCCAGGGCGTCGGCACGATTATCGACAACGATGCGGCAGGCGCGTTCCGCTTCAGTGCGGCAACCTACGACGTTAGCGAAGGAGTCGGCTCGGCGACAATTACAGTCACGAGAACTGGTGGCACGGCTGAAGGCGTCTCGGTCAACTTTGCTACTTCAAACGGAACGGCGACCGGTGGCGCCGACTACGATCCACAGTCAGGCACACTCTCGTTCGGCGCAGGTGAGACAAGCAAGACATTTGGGATTGGCATTACTGACGATACGCTTTACGAGAATAACGAAACGATCAACCTGACCCTTTCGGGCCCAACTGGCGGCGCGACTCTCGGCACTCCATCGACAGCCGTGCTCACCATCACCAACAACGATGCGACACCCGTGCTTTCAATTGACGATGTGACAGTTGCTGAAGGTAACTCAGGCACATCTCCAGCAACCTTCACCGTGAGTCTGGCAAACGCTACAGCTTTGACGACGACGGTCCACTACGCCACTGCTAACGGTACTGCCGTCGCACCGGATGATTACGCGGCCACATCAGGCACGCTGACATTCAGTGCGGGCGAGATGACGAAAACTATTTCTGTTGTCGTCAATGGCGACACTAATGCTGAAGGCAGTGAAACATTTACCGTCAATCTCTCTGCTCCAACGAATGCGACGATCGGCGATGCGCAGGGTACCGGAACCATCATGAGTGATGACCTCAATGGAGTGATCCAATTTGCACCTGCGAACTACACTCAAACTGAAGGCGGCGCCAATACAATTTCGCTGCGCCGGCTTGGAGGGACCCAGGGGTTAGTCACGGTTAACTATGCAACCGCAAATGGGACCGCCAGCGCCGGTCAGGATTACACTGCCGCCTCCGGCACGATCACCTTTAACAGCGGTCAGGAATTTGCGGACCTCAACATCAGTTCCACTCAGGATTTACTTGATGAGGCAAACGAAACTTTCACTATCACACTCACGAATCCAACCGGTGGCGCGACTTTAGGCAGCGCAAACACTGCGACAATAACTATCTCCGACGACGACCAGCCACCGACAATTACGCTTACGGCCTTTTCGACTAGTGAAGGCAATAGTGGAACATCTTCCGGCTCCTTCAACGTCCATCTTTCGGCGCCGAGCGGTCAAATAGTGACCGCAAACTTCGTCACCAGCGACGGCACAGCGACCGCAGGACAAGATTACGTAACGAGATCAATTACGTTCTCAGTGCCCGCTGGCGCAGTCAACACTTCAACCAGCGTAATGATCATTGGAGACACGATTGTGGAGCCCGACGAAACGGTGGTTGGCACGATCTCTAATCCAACTAACGCGACGATCGCCCAGGCAACGGCTGTCCTGACGATTCTCAACGACGACTCAGAGGTAACGCCGTCACCATCACCGACACCCGGTGGTAACACGGTGCAGTTCTCGTCAACCATTTACAGTGCGTTTGAGAACCAGCACTTGATCGAGGTGACTGTTACGCGGGCGGGCGATACGTCTACCGCTGCTTCAGTCGCTTATCAAACGATTGATGGGTCAGCCACACAACGTAACGACTACACCGCGACGTTCGGAACACTCACGTTCGCTCCGGGTGAAGTAACGAAGAAGATCGATGTGCTGATCACTGACGACACTTACATGGAGCCGGATGAGTCGTGCAGCTTCGAACTTCACGATCCGTCAAGTGGACTCAGCCTGGGTTCACCATCATCGACCGTGCTGACGATTGTTAGCGATGATTTGAGTTCGGATTTGCCAAACGCGCTCGATGACGCCGGCAACTTTGTCCGCGAGCATTATCACGACTTCCTGGGTCGCGAACCGGATGCGTCGGGGCTGGCATTCTGGACCAATCAAATTACCGAATGCGAACAACTCCCTGAAGCGCAGCGAGCACAGTGTCGCGAGATCCGTCGCATCAATGTGTCGGCTGCTTTCTTCCTCTCGATTGAATTTCAGGAGACGGGCTATCTCGCCTATCGTTGCTATGTGGCCTCGCTTGATCGGCCCAACGGTCTACCGCGTTATCGGGAAATCATGCAGGACACGCAGGCGTTGGCGCATGGTGTGGTTGTCGGGGAAGGCGATTGGCGCGCGCAACTCGAGGCGAACAAACAGGCCTTCGCCCAGGCGTTTGTTCAACGGGGTGAGTTCATTACGAAATATCCGACTGTGATGAATCCGGCCAATTTTGTCGATGCACTTTACGCTCATGCGGCATTGACGCCTTTCGCCGATGAGCGACAAGCTGCTATCGCCGAGTTTGGTGGCGCGTCGAACACTGCAGACGCAGACGCTCGCGCTCGCGTTCTCCGGCGCGTCGGCGAATCTGACACTCTTCGCCAACGCGAATTGAACCGCGCATTTGTACTCGCCGAATATTTCGGCTACCTACGCCGCAATCCCGACGAGGCCCCCGACTCAAATCTCGATGGCTACAACTTCTGGCTCCGAAAATTAAATGACTTCGGCGGCAACTACGTGCAGGCGGAAATGGTGAAGGCTTTTCTAGCCTCGGGTGAGTATCGACATCGGTTCGGGAAGTAGGGAGAGTTAGATGTTTTCCATCTCTGCGTACTCGGCGTCTCTGTGTTGAATCTGGATCCCAATTGCCTACATCGATTTCAACGCAGAGACGCCGAGTACGCAGAGACGCAGAGGCAGATCAAATCTACAATTCCGCGGGTAATCACATACTTAACGAATCAATCAATTCGTCATTGACTGTTTGCCCCGAAGGGGGCAACGACCCAAAGCCCAGGGTTGCCGCTTCGGCTACCCTGGGATGGCGAGACCGGTTATCAACCGCAACGCGGTTGCGTCATTGAAATTTCGGCCAGCGCAACCGCGTTGTGGTTGGTAGAGTAGGCAATCTTACCCAGGGTAGCCGAAGCGGCAACCCTGGGCTTCGTTGCGTAGCCCCTTCGGGGCAAACAAAGCAGCACGGCTCTCGAGTCACTGACGAATCGATCTTGATTCGTTAAGTACGTGATTGCAATTCCGCGGGTATGGACACCGTGAAGGTTGCTCCTCGGTTCGTGCCCTCGCTCTCCGCCACTACTGTTCCGCCATGAGCTTCAACGATATGGCGGACAAGCGCCAAACCCAGTCCTAACCCACCCAACCTTCCACTAGCCTCGTCAGCCTGGCGAAAGCGCTCGAAGACGTAAGGAAGAAAATCAGCACTGATTCCGTATCCGGTGTCTCGAACCTGAATTCTCACGTTGGCATCTACGCGGTCCAACCCAATTTCGATACGACCGCCCTCGGGAGTAAATTTGATGGCGTTAGACAGCAGATTTGAAACCACTTGTTGGAGTCTCGCCGCGTCCCCCAATACTTTTCCAACTGTCGGGTCGAGTTTGGTTTCGAGCCGGAGGTTTTTAGCTTCACTTGCAGGGCGGATTGCGTCGAGCGCAGCGTGAATCACCGGATGGAGATCGACGGAATGAACGTCCAGATGAAACTTACCACCCGCCACGCGCGCCAGATCGAGCAAATCGTCAATCAGTTGTACTTGTATGCGGGCGCTGCGATCTATCACCTCTCTTGCCTGGGCAATCACCTTCGGGTCGTCACCGGCGTTGGTCAGAACCCGGGCCCAGCCGATGATTGCATTCAGCGGATTGCGGAGTTCGTGTGAAACCATGGCGAGAAACTCGTCCTTAGCGCGATTGGCCTCTTCGGCGCGGGCCCTCGCCTCCTGCTCTTTAAGTAGTTGAAGACGCTCCCGTTCATTACGACGATTAGCGACTGAGTAGCGGATCGATCGTTCAAGGAGGTCCGCATTGAGTTCTCCTTTGACTAAGTAATCATCGGCTCCTGCGGCCATCGCCTCCAGGTCCAAAGTGCGGTCCTGTTGTCCGGTCAATAAAATTATCGGAGCGTGATAGTCCTTTGCTCTTGCTTGAACCAGCAATTCCATACCGGTGTGTGGACCCAGTCGATAATCGAGCAGGCAAACGTGATGATCATCTCGGGCTATTGCTTCGAGGGCATCGTTGTAGTTGGACGTCCAATCCAACTCATATCCACTGGGATTTATTTCATTGAGCAGTTCGCGGGTGAGGAGATAGTCGTCCTCATCATCTTCAACCAGCAACACCCTCACTTTGTCAGTTTCGGTGATCATTCGTGGTGACTAAGAAGGAATCTCTACAAACTCGACCCAGTATTGGCCCAGCGCCTTCATTAGATCGACCAAACGGTCGAAGGTGACCGGCTTGGTGATGAATGAATTTGCGCCTAAATCATAACTGCGATAGATGTCCTCTTCAGCCTGCGATGTAGTCATCACGACGATCGGAATGCGTCGGAGGATTGGATCAGATTTAATTTCTTTGAGTGCCTCTCTACCATCCATGCGAGGCATATTCAGGTCGAGGAGAATCAGGCCTGGGCGCGGGGCATTGTTAGCGTTGTAATTACCTCGCTGATTAAGATAGTCGAGTAGTTGTTGCCCGTCCTCGACAAAGCGCAATTCATTTATCACTCGGCTCTCTTCGAGAGCTTGCTGGGAGAGTAGACGATCGTCCGCATCGTCGTCGGCCATTAAGATCGTGATCGGTTCTCCAGGATTCTTCATTTCTTGAGTGCTCCTTCTTGCTTCGTAGGCAATGTAACCAAAAATGTCGTTCCATGGCCTGGTTGACTACGAGCGGTAATCTCGCCTCCGTGCCGCTCGACAATTCTTCGGCAGACCGCCAGACCCATGCCGGTGCCTTCGTATTCCTGGCGACCATGTAAACGTTGAAACGGCGTAAAGATGCGATCGAGATACTTTTCGTCGAAGCCGATTCCATTGTCAGCGATCTCAATCTGAAACCAGTCACCAGATCCACGACCGTTTTGAGATGGGCCAACTACCGTACGGCTTTCCACCCGAACCTCTGAAGGCTTCCCAGCCTGATGGAATTTCAGCGCATTCCCTATGAGGTTTTGTAGTAGTTGACGCATTTGTAAAGGGTCCGCCTCGATAACCGGTAGTTCATCGACTTCGACTTGTCCGCCACTATCCCGAATCCGTACTTCCAGATCATTCAACACCTCGCGAGCCACACGATTCAGATCGACTTCTGCGAAAGGCTGACCTTTTGTCGTTACCCTCGAGAAGGTAAGTAAGTCGTTGATCAGGACGTGCATCCGGCGGGCAGCGTTCATCATGCGTTCCAGGTAGTCACGTCCTTCGGCCGAGATCGCTTCACCGTATTTCGAGTTCAGGCGATCACCGAAGGCCTGGATTTTACGAAGCGGCTCTTGTAGATCATGCGACGCTACGAAAGCGAAATCTTGTAACTCGCGATTGCTGCGTTCTAACTCCGCAGTGAATGCTCGAGATTGATCTTCAGCCAGCCGCCGGCGCGCGAGTTCGCGACGGTTTGCAAAATACGCCAGCAGCGTGACGATCGTTGCGAGCACGCCACCAAGTGGAAGAATGATGAGGGTGCGCCGGGCCGCGGCCCTGGAAAGATCTTCCCGTTCTCGAAGCAGGCGATTCTCGGTGTCTTTCATGGCTTCGACTGACTGACGAACCTGGTTCATCAGCTCTTTACCAAGATCGCTTTGGATCCATTTCGAAGCTGCCTCGACACCCTGATTTTGACGCAACAGAATTCCTTGCTGAAGTACGTCAAACCGTTGTCGGGTTAGCGGTTCGAGCGCGGCAAGTCGTCGCTGTTGCTCCGGATTGTCCTTTGTTAATTCACGCAAACGCGTCAGCGATTGCTCAACGTTGGGACGGGCAGCATGGAATGGGTCGAGATAACTCTCGTTTCCAGTAATAATGTAGCCCCGCTGCGCTGATTCAGCCTCCTTAACGCTGGCCAGTAAAGCGTTAAGTTCTTCGATTACGTCCTGTGTGTGTGTTACCAGCCTATCGGTAGCGAGCAATCCGGTTGTACTACGATAGGAGCCGACGCTCATACCGATAAGCAGTACGATCGCAAACGCGAAGGCAATGGTGATCCGTGTCTCGAGGTTCCCTCTCATCTTCTGTTAATTACCCACGCGCATTTCGTAATCTGCTCTTAATGTTCAAACGATTTTCTACTCGCGTAGACGCTGTCAGCGCCACGGCCAGTCGTGCACGGACATCGACGTCCGGCATCCAATATCACTTAGCTTGAAGAAGTTCAACCCTCCGCCGCCGTCTCGCAAAGATTGAACTGAGTGCAGTTACACTAAGCACAAAAGCGTTAGCAAATCAACGTCACGCATAACGCTTCCGGCACTAGTCGTTTCGAGCTGAATGTGCGCTTGAGGTTTTAATTTCGCTTGATAATCAATACCGTCTTGTCGTCTATTCGACGCTCCTCGCCAATCTGCCTGAGATGGTCGTCGTTACGGGTAGCATTTTCTAACAAGAGGTTGCAGATGTCTCTGGCCGATTGCTGATGGTGATCACGCAATACAGACTCGAGGCGCTCCCGGTCTTCATCATCGGTCCCGTCGTAAACCCCATCTGTATAAAGGAAGAGAATATCACCCGCGTTCATCAGTGTGATTTCTGCGATGTCCGAAGAGTTAGCGTCCCGCGGGCGCAGTTTCATCGAAAAATATCTCTTTCGATCCGGATGATCAGCCGACATCTGCAAACCCAGCGGGAGAAATTGGGCCATCCGGCTTCGATCCAGTGCTACAAACTTTCGATATTCAGCCGAGAAGACCAGCGGTGGCGGGTGTCCGAAACTCACAAAACGAAAGTAACCGTAAGGATGTATTTCGCCATAAAGCATCGTGGCAATTTCACGGGCACTTTCCTTTTCACTTATCCCAAGCGCGTTACGCGCGGTGACAGACTGGGCCAACCGTAAATTAAGGTTTTCAAATAACTCCGGCGTCGTTTTTCCGTGACGATCAAGTTCCGACAACATGAAGGCATGAAAGGTATCGTGCACAGTCGAGGCTATTTTCGCAGAGATAAGTCCATGCCCCTGTGCGTCAGCTACCAGCACACCCGCCGTGTTATACAGCTCGTGTAGATCTTCAGCGACCCGCACCTGCTCGGAGCTTCGTGCGAACCTGTATTCAGTTTCCATTTCGGGCCGGAACCCGGACCGGCCCCGCAACCATTCAACATGATCGTCGACGGCGTTACGTGGAAGTGCGCCTGGCGGAATTGCCTCGAGAAATTCCCGGGACAAATACAAAGCCCGCTGAATTCGCGCGTCGAGATCATAACGCTGCTGGAAATTGATGTACTCGAAAAGGTCCCCACCCACCGCTTCAGCAGGGACAGAATTCCCATACATTTCAATACCTGGTATTTGCGGGATAGCGCCCTCAACGGGCATGAGCCGCTGCCGCAAATAATCGCCGATGATTGAATCGGTATCTGATCTCGCCATATACAAACTACTCTTACTGACAGAGCATAATTGCTCGCCTCATAGAAACCAATCTTAGACCACGAAGCTTTCGGGCGGGTAGCGGGCTGAAACAGTCCCGCGACAAGCTGCTTCAGTCACACTTTGTTTCGAGTAGTCAGTTGTGAAGCTTGCAATAAAGAGGAGCGTGGATTAGACGATGAACTCCGCCTGGGGCGTAGTCTGCGTTCTCAGTGCGGAAGAAATTTGTGCTCTGAGAGGCGAAGACGCTATGGATGCTAGCCTTCGTCGAAGTAAATCTTCATGGGCTTCATGAGTGCAATCAGGATTATTGCGAGTGCGGCTACGAAAGCGATGACGAGATAACCATCGCTATACGCAAGAGCGTACGCTTGTAATTTAATTTGTCCGCCGAGAGTGACAGCAGCTCTTTGTTGTGCCTCTTCCGCGTTGGAAGCCGGGAGAACGGCGTGGGCCAGAGCCGACACGCGCTCCGAAGTGAGCCAGTTTCCTCCATCGACATAAAGGCCAATCATGTTCGAATGAAATTGTTCGCGCACTGATACCAGTCTCTGCATCAGGGCTGTACCGACTTCTCCACCGAACAGCCGGACGCAATGTATGAAAGATGAGTAGGTAAGAAGGTTTACAGGATTACTGAGTGCTCCAGATTCAAAACTATTTTGCAAAATTGATCCGACCAATGCAGTGAAAGCCAGCGGAAGCCCAAGACCGATCACAATTTGTGAAGTGAAAAAATTATCACCGGACCATGAACTGCTCAGCCGGGCATTCAACAAAGAAGCTGCAGCAACAATCGCGAAGCCTGACGCGAACACGAGTCTATTGTCGAATCGTCGCATCAATCGCGCTGCGATCATTCCCATTAGGACCAGCGGCAGCGCTATCCAGAGCAGGACCCGACCGGTCTGCAACGGGCGATAGTTCTGAGTTACACCAAGAACGGCCGGCAGCAGAAAAGCAATAGCCAGCAATACAAAGCGAAAGGAGAACAGACAAGAAGCCAGAATTGCGGTGTTTCGATTTACAAGAAAGATGGGATTGACCATTGGGTTTGGCGAAAGCCATCTGCGAACCACCCCGACAACCAGTAAGAAAGCCGCGGTCAGTAGCAGTCCGACAACAACTCCGGAGTTTAACCAATCAAGTCGTTCCCCCTGATCGAGTGCACCGTAAATCAAACTTAGGGCAAGACTGCCGTAAAGAAAGCCTCGCCAACTGATCGTCGATTTCAGAGCCGCAGATGGTGTTGCAGGAATGGCTAGATAGATACAGAGCATCATCAATGGCGTCAGCACTACGCTTTGCCAGAAGATCCAATGCCACGACAAGTATTCGATATACCAGGCTTCGAGTGATGTGCCGATGCTGGTTGCGGCAAGAATGTCGATTGAATATACGCCAACAGCGTAGATCACAAAGCGCATTGGTAAAGCACGAAGCGCATACGCGAGTGTTAACGGATAAAACGTGCCCGACGAAAGACCACTAATCACTTGCAAAATCAGCATCACGTGCAGGTTTGGCGAGAAGGGCAACAGAATTGAGCACAAAATAAATATCAGCCCCGAAGAAAGCAGCACCCGTCTGACTCCAAGTAATGTGCCGAGATAGACTGAGAACGGACCGATAAACATCAACGCCATGTTGTAGGCTGTGGGGATCCAACTTGCCTCGTCGATTCCCAGTCCCATTCCCCCGCGCAGGTCCGGTAGCCCGACGCTGATCACACGGCCATTTAGAGTCGCAATGCCGGCGCCCAAAAAGACTCCGACGCTGCCAATGTAAGGATTTTCGCTTACGTACCCAATCAAAGTCTTAAGCTTTGAAAGGTCAAAGTACCCAGATCTATTCGTAAGTTGGTTAACTACTACGCTCATCACTCACACTTTTTTCACTGCGGGCCTGATTTCGGCAACTACGGACATACCAGCGCGCAATCGGTCGCCAAGCGACGGATTCGGATCGAGGACTATCTTTATTGGTATGCGTTGGACAATCTTCGTGTAGTTACCTGTGGCGTTGTCGGGCGGTAGAAGAGTGAACTGGGATCCACTTGCAGGAGCAATCTCTTCAACGTGGCCTTTAAGTACGACTCCGGGAAAAGTATCGATCGTAACTTCGGCTGTATCACCCTTTCTAACATTTGTGAGTTGTGTTTCTTTGTAGTTGGCCTGCACCCAGATTGTATTCTCGACCAGTGACAGCACTTGTGTGCCGGGCGAAACCAGTTGGCCCACTCTAACTTTTCTTTCACCAACAACGCCGTCGGTCGGGGCGAGAATTCGAGTGTAGTCAAGATTAGTCTGGGCCACTTTCAATGCTTCCTTCTTCGCAGTGAGATCGGCTTGTAGCTGTTGCTCCTGTGCATCCAAAACCGAGCGCTGCTTGATCTGGGCATCGACCTCGGCCGAGCGATTCAGTATTTGAGCTCGGGCACGCTGTTGTTCTGCTTCGCGTAGCGCCACCTGAGCGCGTGCTTTGGAAAACTCAGCCCGCCGGCTTTCAACTAACGCGCGTGTTTGGGCGAGCTCGGCCTTCCGACTGTCGAGAATTGCGGCGAAGCGTTCCTGATCGGCGACCACCTGTTCAAGTTTTTGTTTAGTTGCGGCGCCAAGATCCACCAGTGCTTCCTGACGCTTTCGTTCGAGTGAAGACCTTTCCGCATCCGCCTGGGCAGCAGCTACCACGCCTTGCGCGTCTGGAATCTTAGCCTCGGCTCCGTCAACTGCTGCTTTCGAATTTGCAACGTCGGCCTTTGCTGATTCGATCGCCGCGCCGGCTTGGGCGATGTCGGCACTTGCAGCCTGGAGACCCGCTTCGGCTTGGGTGATTCGCGAAACCTGGAGCTCCTTTTGTTTTGCGTTGTTCTCCAGTGCTGCTTCACTGGCCGACACCCCGGCTGCAGCCTGCGCCACCTGGGCTTTGAAATCGTCGTCTTTCAGTTGGACCAGCAAGTCACCGGCTTTCACTTTCTGGTAGTCAGTGACAGCAACCTGCGCGACAGTGCCGGAGACCCGGGTGCTTAAAGGAGTGATGTCCGCACGGAGAAAAGCGTCGTCAGTCTTTTGTGAGCCACTTCCAACCCACCTTGTCCACCCACCGCTGATACCAAAGAGAATGAGCGCCGCCAGTGCCAACACAAACAGCGGAGTCGCTTTTTTAAGCCAGTTTTTACGGAGCCACTTACTCTCTTCGACAGTTGACGTTTCATTCTTCGCAGTCGTCTTCGTGTCGACTTGTTTGGCATCAGTGGTTCCGTTGTTGGTTGTGGTTGGCTCGACTGCAACCGTGGCCTGTCGCGTTTCTGGCATTTACCTATCCTCCCCCAGCGCTTTTTCAAACTCCGCCTTCGCGGTCCAGAACCCAAGCAATGCCTGTTGATACTCATGACTAGCTTCAGCCAGTGATGCCTGAGACTGAAGCACATCTGACAGCAACACAGACTGGAACTGGTAACGTCCTGTGCTGACTCTCAAATTCTCTTTCGCCGACTCTTCTGAAAGTTTCGCGACGCGCAGTGCCTGACCGGCGAGCTGCAACTTTCGCAGCTTGTCGCCAACATCGATCAGAATTTGGTCTTGGGTTTCTTTCAGTCCGGCGTTCGCTTGCTCGATTGCTTTCTCCTGCGCGGCGAGTTCGTTTTTCTTTCGTCCCCAATCAAAAACTTCCCAGGTCACTGCCACGCCAACATTCGCGAAGTTGGTTGGAACCGAATCACCAAAATTGCGCGGAGTCAGATATGTAAAACCAGCACTCACGTCGGGTATGTATTGCGACTTCTTGATGCGACGATCGAGTGTTGCCTGTTGAATGAGCAATCGCGCCTGCTGCAACTCTGGTCTCTTTTCTAGTGCGAGTTTTCGGGCCGCCGTCAAATCAGTTTCCAATGAAACGACTTCGGGCGTCCCCGCAACTTCAAACATCGCGTCAACATCACGTCCCAGGAGACTGTTCAGTTGCTCCTTCTGCGTCGCCAACTTGCTGGTTAATTCAAGTTCTTCATATTGGACCCGCGCCAGTCTCGTTTGCACCGAGAGTTGATCAGCTTTGAGCGCAACCTGCTGAACAACGTAATCACCCGTAATCTTGTCCAGCTCGCGGTAAGACTTCAGCGCCTCTTGCACGCTGCTCAATCCACTCTGCGTTTGCAGGACCGCGTAGTACGCCTTCTTCACCTGGTCTATGGTTTCGTTCTGTTGTTGCCGCAGCTTTGCCTGCTCAACATCACGCGACAGTCTTTCCAGCTTAATCTGCAAGCCGATGCGGTATTGCTGTGTCACCGGCTCGATCACTGACGCACCAATTAATGCTGTAGGTTTACGCTCAACATTGAGTGAGAAGAAAGGACCGAAACCCGGATACAACGTGTTCGTAAGATTCGGGACCTTTACCTGATTAGTTGCGAGGTTCCCGGAGAACAACGAATAGGCGTGCAATGATGGAAGACGAAAAGTCTTTGCCGCAGCTACTTCATCCTCCGACTTTTCAACTGCCAATCGAGCGATCTTGATTTTATGGTTATCGCGCAGGGCTAACGAGATCGCCTGATCGAGCGTCAACGTTTCATTTGTTGGTGAAGTCCTTTCCTGCGAAAGACCTTCCGCTGAAGCAATCACTAAAACCAGGACCGTCGATAGTCGAGCGATCCAAAAAGGATTAGCTGATTGTCTGCTGACAAAACTCATAGCACTTCATCACAGAGCAATACTGCTGCCGTAGCTGGTCGCCGCAGCGATTGACGGAAATTCGTTTGTAAACGCTGATGAGATAATCAGTAAGTCATCAGAGTGTCGGTAGCACTGGGGTTGACGGGGAGGTAAAGTCCGGCAATTCCGACAAACTTAGACAGGCAACATCTCTTAGCTCACTAATTCAGCGAAGTCTGCACATGTTGTTCCTGGTACGTCTGTTGCGCTGGTTCGCCAGTAATTGGTCGACCAGTGTAAGAAGCGGAACAAGTCAAACGGTTGGCAGGTGAGAGATATGAATAAACATCCACACGTTGTAATCGTCGGTGCAGGTTTCGGTGGACTTGGAGTAGCCGAACAGTTAGCGCACGTTCCAGTTGACGTGACCTTAATCGATAAACACAACTACCACACGTTCCAGCCACTTCTATATCAAGTCGCTACTTCCTTGCTGAACGCTGAAGATGTTGGTGCGTCAGTGCGGAGTGTTTTTCGTCACCAGGAGAATGTGAACTTCCGACTCGGAACTGTTGCGGGTATCGACCTGGCGGGACGAAGGATCCAAATTGATAACGGTGACGAAATGACTTTCGACTACCTCGTTCTCGCGGGTGGATCGACGGTTAACTATTTTGGAACTCCCGGCGCTGCCGAACACGCGTTCCCACTCTATTCGTTGATGAATGCGGTCAAGCTTCGAAATCACGTGATGCAGCAATTCGAGGCCGCCGATCAGGATCGCGAAATCATCAACGATGGCGCGCTTACATTTGTAATAGTTGGCGGCGGACCTACTGGAGTTGAGACGGCGGGAGCATTGGCTGACCTGTTCTTCAACCTGTTGCCGGAAGACTATCATCAACTCGCAACCGACAAAGCGCGAATAATTCTCGTTGAGATGGGCCATGAGGTGTTGGCAGCCTTCAAGGAAAACTTGCGTGAGTATGCAAGAAAGGAACTTGAAGAAAGAGGAGTTGAGATTCGCCTGGGTGAGGCAGTTGCTGAAATTGGTCCAACCTCACTCAAACTGAAATCAGGGGAAGAGATAAAAGCGCACACGCTTGTTTGGGCCGCCGGCGTGCAGGCCAGCCCTCTCGCGCGAATGCTCGGAGTGCCGCAGGGTCGTGGTGGCCGAGTAAAACTCAATCCCGATCTGAGTGTGCCGGAACATCCGGAGATCTTTGTGGTGGGCGATATGGGTGAAGTTACTTCAGATGGACAAGTTCTGCCACAACTCGGTTCGGTGGCGATGCAATCAGGCGAACACGTCGGGAGACAGATTGCGCGCCGGATGATTGGAGAAGAAACTCAACCGTTTAAATATTGGGACAAGGGATTCATGGCGACGATCGGACGCGGATCCGCAGTAGTCGAGTTTCCCAACAAGCGGACACTACATGGTCCACTCGCTTATTTCGCCTGGCTCGGCGTTCACCTCGCGTTACTGAACGGAACGCGAAACAGGATCGAGACGCTGTGGAATTGGGGCTGGTCCGCGCTGACGCATGACCGAGCAGCACGCATTATTATCACCGAAGACGAACAAACTAAAACGCAGCCCTCGAGTTGATCTGACAAGATCTCTTTGTCGTCACGGGTAACATCCTTATTCACTCATCATCAAGCATAACTCTAAAGAGTTATTTAAAGTTACCTGTATCTCTGGATTCGTTGAAGATGCACAGAGCGTACTTTATCTGGCGCTTCCTACGTGCTAACGTCTTTTCTCAAACAGCCAAACTACTGCTGGACTACCAGAATAGTCGCCGCCGATCGGTTTTAGCAGCAGCCGACCCGAACCACTACTATGAACACAATGTATCGACATTTAGCCACAGCCTTTAGCGTAACCGTCCTCTTGTTTGTCACATGTATCGGTACTCATGCGCAAAAGCGGATCGTCATCAACGATCGCTTTGCCGAGGTTAACGGCGTCAGGCTGCATTACCTCACGGCAGGAACAGGCGAGCCGGTAATTTTATTGCACGGTTACGCGGAAAACAGCCACATGTGGCGACCATTGATGCTTGAGTTGGCAAAGAGTCGATTGGTGATCGCGCCCGACTTGCGGGGATTCGGCCAATCGGCAAAACCGGCTGCCGGGTATGAAAAGAAGACCATGGCCCAGGATGTTCACGCCCTTGCCTCATCACTCGGATTCAAACAGGCAACAGTGGTGGGCCACGATATAGGATTGATGGTGGCTTACGCTTATGCCGCCCAGTATCCGTCTGAAGTTGATCGGATTGCCTTGATGGACGCGTTTCTACCGGGTATCGGTGATTGGACCACTGTTTGGCTGTTGAGAGACCTGTGGCATTTTCATTTTTACGGTGCCACCCCTCTCAAGTTAGTTAGTGGTCGCGAAAGAATCTATTTCGAGCATTTTTGGAACGACTTCGCTGCGGACCCAAAACATTCCGTGCCTGAAGCGGACCGCCGATTTTATGCGCGAGCTTATGCGCAGCCAGGCGCAATGCGTGCCGGATTCGAAGTGTTTCGCGCTTTTGAGCAGGACGCCAAAGACTTCGCTGTGTTGGGACAAAATAAACTCACCATGCCGATGCTGGTGTTAACGGGTGAGAAAGCTTCGGGCGAATTCTTAATTCAGCAGGCGCGTCTCGTCGACACCGATGTGGACGGAGTGGTGATAAAAGGTTCAGGTCATTGGTTGATGGAAGAAGCACCGGATCAGGTTATCCCCCGACTCGTCTCCTTTATTAATAAGTCAAAGTAGCAATGCACGTTCCATATTTGGATAGCAATATTTTCATCGGCGATATGAGGGATTCAGTATTGCTTTGCCGGAATTGTCGCCAAATACCGCCCACTGCCGGAACACAGTCCGACAATCCAAAGTGTTGGTGTTCATACTTCGTTGCTCCGTGCGACTGATCGTGATGGCAGAAGGATTGCTATTTACAACTTGAAGGGAAACGCTGCTGGCCGTCATTCTTGAACGCTGGATTGAATATCAAAGGTTACGAGTGACCGCATTTAAATATTCTCTGTGACCCGCGGGTTTTCTGGTCCACCGGGAAAGCCGAACCAAAGCACGATCGCTAAATCTATTCCTCTCCGACCGTAGAATGTTGGAAGCTACTTCCAACAGCAAAATCAATCCGGCAATTCCGACAAATTACTTTTTAGGAAACTGTAATACCTCGCTAATTTCAAACAATCCATCGTCAATCGAATTGGTACATGTGTTGCCGTTACAGATGGCGATGAATTAGTTCGACGAAAGAAATGGAAAACGGGAGAGGAAGTATTTATGTCTTTTGATAAACCGATACAGCGAATTGCAATTGTTGGCACCGGAGTAATTGGCGCCAGTTGGGCCGCTCAGTATCTCGCTCGCGGGCTCGATGTTGTTGCCACCGATCCGGCGCCAAACGCAGAAGCGAATCTGCGCAAATACATCGACGAAGCGTGGCCGGCGCTCACTGAAATTGGATTGTTTGCAGGGGCTTCTCGCGATCGGCTCAGCTTTACGCCCGATATGAAGCAAGCGCTTTCGCAAGCCGACTTCGTCCAGGAGAACGGACCCGAACGAGTCGACTTCAAGATCAAGCTGTTTGCGGAAATGGATGACGCGACGCCGACCGACTCAATCATTGCGTCTAGTTCTTCGGGCATCACGCCCAGTGTCATGCAAACAAATTGCAAACATGCCGAGCGTGTCGTCGTTGGGCATCCCTTCAATCCGCCACACATCATTCCCCTGGTTGAAGTTGTAGGTGGAACAAAGACTTCGCCTGAGGCCGTTCAACGGGCAATAGCATTTTATGCCTCGATTGGGAAGAAGCCGATCAAGCTCAACAAAGAACTGCCTGGTCACGTCGGCAATCGAATCCAGATCGCCCTCTACAAAGAGGTCATGTACCTGATTGAGCAGGGCATCCTGAATGTCAGCGATGCAGACGATGCCGTTAGTTATGGACCAGGACTTCGCTGGGGAGTGATGGGCCCAAGCCTGCAATGGCATCTCGCCGGAGGTGCGGGCGGGATAAAACATTTCATGGAACACCTGATGCCCGGGATGGAAGCGACGTTCAAGATTCTGGGCACTCCCAATGTGACCGATGAACTCAAACAAACGATCGTCGACGGTGTTTTTGAGATGGCCGGCGCCCGTTCAGTAGATCAACTTGCGCAGGAAGAGAATAAAGAACTTCTCGGACTGATAAAGCTGCGCGCAGAAAATGCGAGCGTCGCAAAATCGAATCAAGCCCCGACAACTAACACGAAAACAGCCGGACGCGTTTTTTTTCTGGATGTAAGCGGTGCGCGGATCGAGTCACTCAATCCGGATGGTTCAGATCGTCGCGTGGTTCTCGATGGTCTGAAGAGAATTCCGGACGGCATTGGAGTTGACGTTGAAGCGGGACACATTTTTTGGACGAACATGGGTAATCCGAAAAAGAACGACGGTTCAATCGAACGCGCTGATCTCGATGGAACAAATCGCCTGACGATCGTGCCTGAAGGCGCAACCTTCACGCCGAAACAACTAAAACTCGATAACCAGGGCAACAAGGTCTACTGGTGTGATCGCGAAGGGATGCGTGTCATGCGTGCGAACCTCGACGGCTCAGACATCGAAACTCTCGTCGATACGAGTGAGGGTGATCCGCGTCCTGGCCGCGATGAGACGAAATGGTGCGTGGGAATTGCGGTCGATCATGACGGCGGCAAGATCTATTGGACTCAGAAAGGCGGCGACAACGCTAACAAAGGTCGGATCTTCCGCGCCGGTATCGAGATACCCAAAGGCGAGACTCCGGCAAATCGCACTGACGTCGAAGTCTTATTCGAGAGGCTACCGGAACCCATCGATCTGGATCTCGATCTTGCTAAACGGATGATCTATTGGACCGACCGTGGCAACCCGCCACAAGGCAACACTCTTAGTCGATCATCGATCGACAAACTCGCTCAAGAGATTCTGATACACGATCTGATCGAAGGCATCGGGCTGTCGTTGGATTTGAAGAACAATCGCATGTTTTTCGCCGACCTCGGAGGCTCAGTCTACTCGGCAAACTTGGATGGCTCCGAAAAGAGAGCACTGCTCGTTGCGCAAGGGAACTTAACTGGAGTCGCGTACGTCGACTTCACCGATAAGGCAATGGTCCAACTCTCATCGGCTGCGTCGAGCTGAAGAGTTACGAATTTGTTGATGGAAGACTTTGAGGAGAATGCAAATGGCTACCGAAAGAAAAGAAATAAGACAACCCAAACCACTGCCGGTACCGAACAGCGACTTCTATGAATTTGCCGCGGACCTGCCCGCCGAGGAACTGGCGATCGTGAAGAAGGTGCGCGACTACATGGAGACGAAAGTCCAGCCGATCATCAACAAGTACTGGGTCGAAGACTCGTTTCCGTTCGAGCTGCTTCCATCGTTCAAGGAGTTGGGCATCGCCGGGCTTGGCATACATGGCTACGACTGCCCGGGCGGAAGCCCGCTGCTGGTCGGGTTGACTGCAATGAACATAGCGCGGACCGATACCTCAATGGCGACCTTCTGGGGCGTTCACACCGGGCTCGCGATGGGGTCTATCTACCTCAACGGCACTGAAGAGCAGAAGCAGAAGTGGCTGCCTCAAATGGCCCGCATGGAGAAGATCGGCTGCTTCGGATTGACTGAACCGCTGGTTGGCTCGGGAACAGGTGGCGGACTTTTAACAACAGCGAAACGCGAAGGCGATACATGGATCCTCAACGGCCAGAAGCGCTGGATCGGCAACGCGACATGGTGCGACATCTCGATCATCTGGGCGCGCGACGTCGACGATAACCAGGTCAAGGGCTTCATCGTCGAAAACAAGACCACGCCCGGATTTAGCGTAGCGAAGATTGAGAACAAGATCGCGCTCAAGGTGGTCCAGAACGGTGAGATCACAATGAAGGACTGCCGTGTCCCAGACGCGAATCGTCTGGCCGGTGGCAAAGGAACGTTTCGCGATACTGCACTCGTGTTACGCGGGACACGTCATGGCAGCGGATGGGAGATTACGGGTACGCAGATGGGCGCTTATGAAAATGCCCTCAAGTACGCGCAGGAACGTTTGCAGTTTGGAAAGCCCATCGGTTCGTTCCAGTTGGTCCAGGAACTGCTCGCGAAGATGCTGGGCAATATCGTCGCGTGTCAGTGCATGCTGGCCCGTTCGGTGCAGCTCGAGATTGAAGGCAAGCTCAATGACGCGCAGGCGGCGATCGTCAAGGCGTTTTGTACATCGAAAGCGCGGGAAACGGTCTCGTGGGCGCGCGAGGCAATGGGTGGCAACGGAATACTGGTCGACTACAACGTGGCGCGCCACTTTGCGGATGCGGAGGCGATCTATTCCTACGAAGGTACTTATCAGATGCAGACGTTGATCGTTGGAAAGGCGATCACGGGATTAAGCGCGTTTGTTTAAGTGTTCTGAAAGAATTTTAAAAGAAGGGGTGGCCACAGAGTGCCGCCCTACAAAAGGGAGTTGATGGAAATGAGTTCACCAGTTGCAGCAACAAAATTTGAGAACGTGTTGTACGAGAAGAAGGACAGCATTGCTTACGTAACGCTTAACCGTCCGAAGGTCCTTAACGCATTGAACAAAGCCACGTGGCAAGAATTGAGAAGCGCATTTGAAGATGCGCGCGACGACACGACTGTACGCGGCGTCATCCTGACGGGCGCCGGCGACAAGGCGTTTATTGCGGGCGCCGATATCAATGAAATTGCGACGGCGAGTGCGGTGCAGGCAGAAGAGTCGAGCAGTTACGGACAAGCTGTCCTTAACCTGGTTGAGAATCTTGGTAAACCCGTGATTGCAGCTATCAATGGTTTCGCGCTGGGGGGCGGCTGCGAAACTGCGATGGCTTGCACGATCAGGCTGGCCAGTGAGAACGCGAAGTTCGGCCAGCCTGAAGTTAAGTTAGGAGTGCTTCCCGGCGGCGGTGGCACACAACGTCTGCCACGCCTAATTGGCAAAGGCCGTGCACTGCAACTGATTCTTTCCGGCGGAATGATCAACGCGGCAGAGGCTTATCGAATTGGGCTGGTAAACGAAGTCGTGCCGGTTGCCGATCTGGTTCCACGCGCAGAAGCACTCCTTAGAGAGATATTTGCCAACGCGCCACTCGCAGTTAAGTACTCGATCGAGGCTGTAAATAAAGGACTGGATACGAACCAGGCAGAAGGTATGGCCCTCGAGGCGTCGTTCTTTGGGCTTTGTGCTGGAACAGAAGACAAGCAGGAAGGGACGCGAGCGTTTCTCGAAAAGCGAACAGCACAGTTTCACGGTCGCTGATGGTTAACGCGGTGCATGGCTTTCTCTGTGTATCGAAGTCGCAGCGTATAGCGAGGTCGCCGGGAGAACACGTAATTAGGAGAGACGATGTCGGCTCAAGTAGTGCATAGGGCGATGAGACCTTCTGTCGAGTTCAAGTTTAAGAGCTCCGATGGATTAGACGTGGCTTGCTATCGTTGGAACAGTCGTGGTCCAACACGAGGAGTGGTCCAGATTGCTCACGGCATGGGTGAGCACAGCGGCAGGTACGCTGAAACGATCGCGTTTCTGGTTGCTACAGGCTTAACTGTTTACGCGAACGATCATCGGGGTCATGGACGAACAGCGCCTGACGCATCTCACCTGGGAGATTTTGGTGATGGTGGCTTTGACCTTTTAGTTGAAGACATGGTCCGGTTGAGTCGCATCGCAAAAGCAGACCATCCCGGTATGCCATTCATTCTCATGGGACACAGCCTGGGTTCATTCGCGGCACAACAGTACGTGCTTGATCGAAGTCGCGAAATAGATGGTCTCATTCTCTCTGGTTCCGGCGCGCTTGACGGATTTGCGGAACTCACGAGTTCACCTTCGTCAACCACTAGTGTTCTTAATCAAAAATTCGAACCGGCGCGAACACAGTTTGACTGGTTGAGCAGAGATCCATTGGTCGTCGATGAGTTCGTGCAGGATCCACTCTGTTTCGCGGAACTTCAACCGGCATCTTCCGCATCATTCTTGTCCGCGGCGCCTCGTCTTTCGGATCCGGTTAGTCTTAACAAGATTCGTGATGACCTGTCGATTTATCTGTTTTCAGGAAGTGAAGATCCGGTGGGCCAACAGCTCAATGGAGTGGAACTTCTGATTCATCGCTATGAGAAAGCGGGCCTATATGACGTGTCTCACGACTTTTATCGAGGAGGCCGCCACGAAATGCTGAACGAGATCAACCGAGACGAAGTGAGGGAGCGACTACTTGCCTGGATCTCCTCGGTCCTGGAGGCAAGGGGATACGCGGTGCGAGGGTGGGGATATGGGTATTGATTGATTTGAAGGAGACACAATGACAACTGACAATATTTTTTCCGGACTAAAAGTAGTAGACCTGGCAAGCTTCGTCGCGGCGCCCGGAGCCGCCGTGATCCTCGGCGACTTTGGCGCCGACGTGATCAAAGTTGAGCCGCCTGCCGGCGACCCGTGGCGACATGGTAATCAGGTCCCGCCTCAACCTTATGCGAAGCAGCCCTATCAATGGCATCTGGCGAATCGCAACAAACGCAGTCTAACGCTCGATCTGAAATCGCCGGGCGCAGCGCCGATTCTCGAGAAGCTGGTCAAATGGGCCGATGTGTTGATCGTTAACACACCGCATCCAGCGCGCAAAAAACTAAAGCTCGAATACGAAGACGTTGCTCAATGGAATCCACGAGTCATCTACGCAGATGTAACAGGTTTCGGCGACAAAGGGCCCGATGCAAATCTACCTGGTTTCGACATCACCTCGTACTGGGCGCGCAGCGGACTTCTTTCAATGACTCGCGATGTTGGAGCTCCACCAACCTGGCCCGTCGGTGGTAGTGGTGACAACGCGACTGCGGTTGGACTTTATTCGGCGATCGTCACGGCGCTTTATCGTCGCGACCGCACCGGCAAGGGTTCGCAGGTAACCACATCGCTACTAGCCGAAGGTGTCTGGTCTGCGAGCGTTTCGATTCAGGCGGCGCTGAGCGGCGCAAAGTTTTATGGACTACATGATCGCACGCATCCCGCTAACGCCGCGTTGAACGTTTATCAGTCTTCCGACGCCACCTGGTTCGTGTTGATAGTTACACCTGACAAATTGAAGGCTGTAGCACAGGCGATCGGACGCACAGATCTGCTTACTGATCCTCGTTTCTCAGATCCGAAAAAACTGGCGGAGAACAGGCCGCAGTTGACTGCCATTCTCGATGAGGTATTCAGGTCGCAGCCGATGGAGCATTGGTCCGAAGTATTCAGTGGTCTCAATGTAACGTTTGGCGCAGTGCGCGGGCCTGAGGAAGTAATCAATGATCCGCAGTTGCGTGTTAATGAAATCGTTGTGCCGATCGAGGGTGCGGGCGACGATATAACCTCAACAATTAGCAGTCCATTTCAGATTCATGGAGTAACTAAGACGAGTGCGAAGCGTGGTCCGGAAGTCGGCGAACACAACGACCAGATTCTCGCCGAGCTGGGATTTGATTCGAAAGAGATTGAAAGCTTTGTGACGAGCGGCACCGTGTCTCAACATCTCCAGGCTGCAGGAGGTGCGAGATGAGTGAGATTTTGACGGAACGTACAGGCAGTGTCTTACGGATTACTGTGAATCGACCCGCCAAGAAAAACGCGATGACTTCGGCCATGTATATCGCACTTGCAGACGCGTTCAATGCGGCAGATAAGGATGACGATATACATGTTGTTGTTTGGGACGCTGCGGGTGATTTGTTTTCGGCAGGCAACGACATACAGGATTTTCTTACTAACCCACCGGGAGAGGGTGAAAGTCCGCAACGTCGCCTGGGTACTGCATTGCTCGATTTCAGCAAGCCGGTGATTGCGGTAGTGAAGGGCGCCGCAATCGGAGGCGGTACTACGCTGTTGACGCACTGCGACTTTGTCTATGCAGGTGAAAGCGCGAAATTCCAATTGCCTTTTGTCAATCTCGGCTTAGTTCCGGAGTTTGGCTCCAGTTGGTCCTTGCCGGCTCGTAGTGGCTACCTCCGCGCCGCAGAATTATTTCTGCTGGGACAGCCTTTTGATGCTGAACATGCCCTGGCTATTGGTTTGGTGACCCGGGTTGTGGCTGACGATCAATTGCTCGTTGTGGCGCTCGACACTGCAGAGAAACTGGTCGCCAAACCACTGGGTGCGTTACAAGCCGGCAAGAAACTGCTCAAGAGTCCGTCGCGTGCGCAACTTGAGCAGGCAATCAAAGCCGAAACTGAGGAGTTCAGTTCGCGCGTTCGCTCGGCTGAAGTGAAAGAAGTGTTAACTGCGTTCGTGGAGAAACGGAAACCCGATTTCAGTAAAACAAGGCAAGCTGCAGTGGCAAACTAACTTTCGTCGGGGCGGCTCCGTGGCCGCCCTGATGAAATAATTAAGGGCCTTTGCCAAGTAGCTACTTCTTCACTCGGAGCGGCGCAATATTTATAGCCCTCTGGTCCCGACCGTTGCGCGCTCCGGAGAAATCTTACCTTGATGTGTGTAAGCGCCGCTCAAAAACTGCGGCGGTCGTGGCGATGATGGCAGAAACCAAAATAATGAAAGCGCCCATCATAACTCCACCAGCAATATCATCCTTACCACGCATGAATATGAATAAATAAACCTCCGCCCCGAGAATAAAGACCGCAGTAGTCAACGCGCAGTACTTGATGATCTGTACAGCGCGCACTGAATGCTGGAGAAAGAGCTCATTTCGTCTGGCGTATCCTAAGATCTTGAATACCTGGTAAAGGACGACAAAAAATGGGACGAAGGCCAGGTATATATACGCCAAAAATGGGTCCTTGAAATATGTCTCGAAAAGCGTGGAGTTCACGTTCCTGCCTTCGAGGTTGGGTTCCCAAAGCAAGAAGACAAAAACGCTTACCCCGAGAAGAATAATTACTGCCTGAAGGAAGATTGTTGAGGTTCGTTTCATAGTTGATTCTTTGCTGGTCTATGTTGCAACCGTAAACTCGGCAATCCCGACGCAGGTTAGTGTTTGGAGAATGCTGTAGACGGAGTTGAGCTCGTCTCGCCTTCCTTGAGGTCCATACGTTCGATGAGACCGTTGGCGATAGTGTAGACGTGCCAGACCTCGCTATCAGAAAGAACATCGCCGTCGAGGCTTTTCACGAGCTGATGAACTTTGACTTCGGTAATGCCGCTTTCATAGTCGATCACCTCAAGTGGTTCCACGTGAGGATCGAATTCCTTCCACTGACGAGTCCAGTAGGAGCGAATCTCTTCTTTCCCCACGGCACGTCCGCCTTCCGATGCCCTGGGCCAACTGACGTCTTCACTCATCAGCACCAGCGCGCTATCGATATCCCGATCATTGAAGGCCGCGTAGGCCTGAGTTAGCAATGTCTGTGTGTTTGGCATAATCCTCTCGAAGTATAAGGCAACAACACACGCTCGGGAACGTTTTCGGATTATTTTTGGCTCGCATTTTCGAGGGTGGCCTTAAAGAGTCATTGCCTCCGGACCGGTATCGGCTTCGCCCACTCCACGGGGAACGAAGAGGACAGCCACAAACGCTAACGCAATGTAACCAGCCATGAGTAGGAACATGGCGCGATACCCATTAAAGAAATCGAAAAGGCGGCCGTTTACCGGATCACCAACGGCGCCACCGAGCGCCATGCAGAGCAGGAACAGCGAGGCGAGCACTCCGCGACGTTCGCGCGGAACTTGTTCGACAAAAAGCGGGTAAGAGTTCACCGTCGGCAACGTCCAACTGGCCGATGCGAGCGCCAGCAGCGGTATCGCCTGGTTGATTTGGGTGACCCGATCCAACGCGATAAAGCAGGCAGCCATAATCGTGCACCCAAGCAGGAAAGTGTTTCGCCGTCCGATACGCACTCCAATGAAACCCGCAGGAAGTGCGCCGATCACGCCGCCGATGGCCCAGGCAATAAATCCTAACGTGGCATCTTGTGGTTGTACTCGAAAACGCTCCACGGCGTGCAGCGCATACCAGGTAGTAAAAGTTTGAAACGTAAGCTGCAGTAAAAGCACGGCCAGGAAGATTGACCGCATGCCGGGCATCACACCACGCAATGTAGACCAGGCAACCTCAGCCAGCGATCGAAATGTGATCTCTACGGATTTCGACTCCACTGTGAGGGGTTCGCGCAGCCCAAGTACGAACGCGGCAGCAATGACAAGAACACTGCCGCTGGCGATCAGAAATGCGGGCCGCATCCCGAGTAGGTGGCCCAACATCAGAAACGCAATCGCGCCGGCGCACATCTGAAACATCATGGAACTCGTCGCCAGGGAACGATAGCGCGACGGTATCAGGTCGGCGACGAGAGCCTGGAATGGAGCTCGCTGCAGGTTGATCCCGGTCTGCAAAACAACTATCGCTCCGATAAGCACCACAACGCCGAATGCAGAGGAGAATGGCAACAAGGCCATGCCGAGCGACGACAATACAAGCGCTGCAAGAACCAGAGGCAACCGGCCGCGACCACGGGCCCGGGCGCGATCTGATGCTGGTCCAGCCCACGGCACAAGGATAAGCAGCAGAACGTTGTCGATGGCCATTACTGCGCCGATGGCGAAGCGATGGTCTCCGAGCGCTTCGCGCACGAGTGGCGGGATGAATGTGCTCAGCAGTGGTCCAGTGACACCAGAGAAAAGACCTCCAAGACCGATGAGCATACAAATTCGATAGGGTACTGACGATCTTAGCGGAGTAGGGCTGATTTCACTTTGGACTGTGATTTCCAGTTCGCTCATAAGAACTCCTCCAGTACTAGAGGGATTAAGGATCGAGCCGTTGTCGGAGTTTGACTGCTAATCCTGGTGACGTGGTTGTTACAACTCCACGGTAAAGTAGTAATGCCCAAAATTAGAATTAGGGCAAACGACTGAAAGCGCAAACTTCCTTTAGAGGTTTTTGCAAAACTCAACTACGCCGCGGCTTGGCCGTCCGTTTCAGTGGCCTTTTGGTTCTGGGCTGTGCCATTAACAAATGGTGGATGAAAAAACATACGGATCGAAGGGCGTAGCCCAAGTTGTCGGGAGCGCTTTAAACGGAAAGGCGTAGCCATTCCTCACAACAGACGGCCCAGCCGCAGCCTTCGTCACAACAGAGGGCCAAGCCGCAGCCTTCGTCACAACAGGCGGCCAAGCCGCGGCATTCCTCACAACAGACGGCAAGCCGGAGCATTCCTCACAACAGACGGCCAAGCCGGTGCGGTTGATTTTTGCAAGAACCTCTTTAGGTAGAATAAGAACGGACTTGCGTACTTTCTGATGAGAGTAAGTGGTTTGTCAATGACACTGTCCCAGAAAAAGAATCGCGGAAATGCGGAAGAGCGGAATGGCGAAGGCTTTCAAATCACGCATTCCCGCAATCACGCATTTCCCGAATCGCGCCGCTACGCAACGAAGGTCGGGACTTGTGGATTTGGCATGGCCCAGGCGGAATATGCACGAACTTTCTCGTGTGTTGAGATCCAACACACTTTCTATCAACCACCGCAAATCAAAACTTTGGAGGGTTGGCGAAATAAAGTTTCGGCCGACTTCGAATTCGTGATTAAAGCGTGGCAGCTAATTACCCACGAGGCGAAAAGTCCAACCTTTAGACGACTGAAAAGGGTCCTTACCGATCGGGAGAAACAAGAAGCGGGTTACTTCAAATCGTCCACAATAGTTAAGGAAGCGTGGGAAACAACCCTGGCCTCTGCTCGTGCGCTCAAAGCCAGAACAATACTCTTTCAGTGCCCGGCGAGTTTTAAGTCGACTAAGGAAAATATTTCCCGGCTGGAAAAATTTTTCAACTCCATTGACCGTAAAGATCTGGAGCTGTGCTGGGAGCCGCGCGGGACCTGGGATCCGGACCTGGTCCGATCACTTTGTCATGCTCTCGCGCTGCGTCATGTTGTTGATCCATTCACCGGCGAGACAGTCACACCTGACCACTTTTATTTCCGGCTGCACGGAAAGAATGGCTGGCGCTACCAGTATGAGATTGATGAGCTTGAAGAACTGGCAGCACGCTGCTCGCAGAACGGCGCCGGCTATGTTTTCTTCAACAACTCAACCATGACTGCAGACGCGTTGAAGTTCTGCAAGCTACTCAATGATGAAGCCAACCCTTAGAGGCTTTTGCAAACTCACTAAATTTCTTCTCCGCGTCTCTGCGTTCTCAGCGTCTCTGTGTTAACCCCTGGTCCGATTAGCGAAACATCGATTTGAACACAGAGACGCAGAAGACGCAGAGAAGAAGAAGTTAGAGTTTAGGGTTTCACTAAAGTTGTGCTCGTTCCTTGCGAACTGCTTTGAGTGTGGATTCTTTCAGCGCGTCTTCGAGGTTCGTTGATTTGATGTCCAGTCGGAGCCGGTTATACAAACTCATAAGCTGATTTGAAATCCAAACCATAGAGAAGAAAGCCAGCCCATAACCGCGCCAGTCGTTGAGTAGCAGTTTGTAGCGGGTGACAATCAGTACCGCCAGTGTGACATAGTGGCTGAAACAGTATTCACACGTAAACACGTAGAAGAACTTCTTAAAGCCCCAGGTGCCAACCTTACTGCGTTTCTGACATTGTTCACGAACGTCACGAAAAATTTCTTCGTGCGTTACAGTCCATGCGATACACGCAACTACCGAAGACAGCAGTAGTAAAATCGTCAGACTCGAAAGTGAAACGTTCATCTTCTTTACACCACAGAACCTGTTGGGTTTCTTAATGTGATGGGCGATTTGCAGCGTGCCCAATATGCATTGGACGCGTTAACACTCATCGACTCCGATCATAAAATTCCCGGTTCATGTCGGCCCGAGTTAGTCGATATCAACCTCACGCTCTGCGGCGAGTGCTCGGATCTTGATCAACGCGTCACTGTCGATTGGCGCTTTCTCGTTCAGCCACTCCGAGATTTCCTCGACGGGCCGCCCGAGGGCCAGGGCAAGCTTTTCGTCACTTGAATCAAAAGCCGTATCGCGTACTTGCTTCAAGATCTCAACAGCCGCAACTTGATCTGTGCCTTGATCATCGATGGCAGTTTCTGAATCTTCGCCGGCAACAGAAGCCTCGCCATCTTCGATTGGGGCCATCGAGGCGCCGCCAGTGTGGCCATCGTTTGATCCGGTCGAATTGTTTTGTTCGGTCATGCTTGTCTCCTGATACTCGTCTCAAATTTTCTACAAATGAATTACTTCAAGGCTCGCAAACTCAAAACAAGCCAACTTCAAAGTGCGGTTAACTTTCTAAAGTGCAGTTAGCTTTTAAAAGTGCAGTTAGGAAGGGTGGTTTACCCCCGCTCTTATTCAGAAAAGATCTTGCTGTGTGGAAAAGAACGGCGGTAAACCACCCTTCCTAACTCTGCACTAGTCGATCTAACTGTACTAGTCGACGATTCGTTTTGACTCTCTTGCAAAAGCTCGTAAGGACCAAATGCAAATGAAAGTCCAAGAATTACCGGTCAACAGTTTGAAGTTGATAGTTGACCGTCAGGAGCGGGAATCATTACTTATGTGAGGGCTGATCCGCAGTTAAGCGAGATGGCATCAGCCTTGCGACACGAATATCCGAGACAGGAGACGTTTAGTTCCGTAGATTTGAAGTCAATCAGTTTCACTGTTTGACGTACCAGACCCATACAACTTCGTTTCTTTCTGATAATGAATCAAGCACGTAATTATCCAGGTGGTCTATCGAGTATGAGCAAAAAATCTTCAAGTAGCCGAAAAGCTGCAACTGACTTCGGTGAAAGCGTTGATCAGCTAACGCAAAGAAATATCGAGTGTGTTCGCGAACTCGAAGAGGCCGCCAATCAAGAGCGGTCTAACTCTGATCGCGTGGCCGACGTAATTGCAAAGTTCTGTGGCAGCATGACCTTCGTCTGGGTGCATATGATTTGGTTCGGTGGCTGGATCATTGTTAACACGATACCGCGGCTTCCCCACATCGACCCTTTTCCGTTTACGTTTCTAACCCTGGTTGTTTCACTCGAAGCGATCTTCCTGTCCACCTTTATCCTGATAAGCCAGAATCACGACAGTAAGATTAGTGAGAGACGTAACAATCTGGACTTGCAGATCAATCTGCTTAGTGAACAGGAAAACACTCAGATGTTAAAAATGCTGCAGGCGATTGTTAAAAAGGTCGGAGCAGAGATGGAGTTGTCGACTGAGGTCGAAGCTTTGGCAGCACAGATAGAGCCAAAAGACCTTGTCAACAAAATTAAGGAACGCGAGAAGTGATGAGTCTAATATTTTGACAGCAAGAGCGATCTTCGCGTCGACGATCGGTCCGGATGCTACATCTGATAGGTTCGACAATTGACGGGCGCGCCTAGTAATGGAAACTTCCACTATTCAAGGTACCCCGTGAGATCTGCAGCTTTGTTATTGACTCGCATTCGTTGTTTGAGCTAAAAGCGTTCTTACCCTCGTTCACTCATTTTAACCAGAGCCCGCAACCGGAGAGTCTATGAGACTGCGAATCATGGTTTCGCTGCCGCTTGGTATTCTGTTTTTAACGATCGCCATGTCCGGGTTGATTGCCCAGACCACAAACCCAAAGAAAACTCCCAAGTCATCGAGTAGTCCGGCGGTGACGCCTGAACCCGATCCTTCTCCGTCAGCAACCAGTTCTCCAAGTCCTACACAAGCTGATGCTTCTCAGAGCGCTGTCGCTACGGTGCAGCCAAAGGTAACGAAAGTGGTGAGCGGGCATCTTGAACTGGACGATATCATCCTAATCGAAGTGGACCATCTGGCGGATTGGATGAACACGGGAACCAACGATGCCAAGAAACTCGTCCCATACATAAATGGCCGGGCAATTCGCGGCAACTACCCGGAAGAGATTCACTCAGTCAACAACCAGTTACAGTTTCATCTGGAACTGACTCCTCTGAACAAAGACGTTTGGACCGACTTGCTGGGTGCTCCGTCGGCAACCCACCGGCTCGTCTCTCTCAGTATAGGACCAGAAGATCAGGGCCCGTTCCAGTCAGTCTTCGACCAAACCAATAAAGTTCCACTGACCGTCATCTCACCGGTGTACGGAATAATCGCATTGCTCGTAACTCTGTTTACCGTGGTCGTTTTTATCCGGCTGGCGCGAACCACAAACATGATTCGCGAGACGGGCCCAGCACCAGCGGTGGGTAAACTGCGACGGTACAATCTCGGCCGCACGCAGATGGCCTTTTGGTTCTTTCTGATCTACGTGTCTTATTTGGTTATCTGGTTAATCACCAATGCGCTCGACACCATCACTCCATCATTACTCGGACTAATGGGTATTAGTGCCGGCACAGCTCTGAGCGAAGCCATGATCGATTCCGGCAAGAATACTGCGCAGTCGGCGCAGCTACAGGAACTCACTGCTGAGAAGGAAGCTGCCGAACAGAACATTTCCGCCCTTCAAACTCAGATTGACAACCTCAATGCTATGACTTCTCCGACGCCTGAAAGCCTGGCAAGTCGTGACAGTCTGAACCAACAGTTGCAGGAGCTTCGCACGCGTCTGGCCCAGGTGAGCGACCAGAGCCAGGCTCTTACGCGGCCCGCCTCGACGAATGCCTCGGTCAGCTTTCTCCGCGATATTCTTTCGGACTCCAGCGGTTATAGCTTTCACCGGTTTCAGATTTTTGCCTGGACAATCGTGCTCGGTATCATCTTTGTTTCGGCAGTTTACAATAGTCTCAATATGCCGGAATTCAGTTCCACGTTACTGGGTTTGATGGGTATTAGCTCCGGTACTTATATTGGTTTTAAGTTTCCCGAGACGAAATGAGCTACGAGGATCGATTCGTTAGGAGCGCAGGCGTCCTCGCCTGCTGTTTTGTGACTAAATACGTTCAAGCTTCAAGTATGAGTGGAATTGTCAATGGGCTGGAGAGGACTACTGCGGTCCTAAAGTTAGATATCAGTTATCATTTCTTCTTTGCTGGAAGTTAGTTGGAAAATTGAATGTGGCCCGACGTTGCGTTAGATTACGTCCACGCTACTAATTCATCTGATTGAGGAGTACATCGGGATGTCAGCCAAGAACACGATTTGCCTTTGGTACGATAGCGACGCCGAGGAAGCGGCACAATTTTACGCGAAGACTTTTCCAGGTTCGTCTGTCGATGCAGTGCACCTCGCGCCGGGAGACTTTCCGTCCGGGAAGAAAGGGGACGTGTTGACAGTCGAGTTTACTGTAATGGGAATTCCATGCCTGGGACTCAACGGCGGACCTACGTTCAAGCACAGTGAAGCGTTCTCCTTTCAGATCGCAACCGCTGACCAGGCCGAAACGGATCGTTACTGGAACGCGATCGTGGACAACGGTGGCGAAGAGAGTGCGTGCGGCTGGTGTAAGGACAAATGGGGATTGTCATGGCAGATCACGCCTACCGCCCTGACGGAAGCGATCATCGATCCCGATCCTGCCGCTGCTAAGCGGGCGTTCGAAGCAATGATGGAGATGAAAAAGATCGACATCGCGGCAATCGAGGCGGCGCGTCGCGGCTGAGGTTGCAGGTTGCAACGCGGGAATTCAAAAGTACAAGGGTAACAGATCGCGCTTTCTCCAACTGTCGAATTGTGTGGAGTATGAGCAGTGCCTAATTCGACTTGAAGTATTGGCGTCCATACGGGAAGCAAACCCCGTGTCGCCGCCGTGAAAGAGAAGTGTGACTTGTATATTCAACACTTAAATTCCCAGTACGCCCTCTCCTCTCCTCTACACTTTACAGATCGCAGATAACTAAAGCATTTAATGTTCTCCCTGGTATTGGAGGTTAAGTAGAAAGCCGAGGAAGTATTCAACCTTACGAGCACTTTCAAGGCGAGATGCTCCCTTACTGTGCTCGAATCCGCCATTCTAGTTAAGCGGACAATACCGACTTTTGGCAGACTCTCAAATCCAAGATAATTTGCGAGTTTGCCCAATCGTCGTTTCAAGTTAACCTCCATCATTTCGTTGCGTTGCGAAGCGCGGGTCACTAGAATACTCACTCGATTACTAGCCTTGGACGACAGATTACTGCTCAAGTGTATTCTGCACGTTCTCCTCATCTACTTTCGACAGTGGGAACACCCCCACGAGGACACAATCATGAATATTGATAGCGCTCGCGAACTGAAGTTGTCACTTCTCGGAAACGTGACGGCCAGCCTTGCCAAACCTGCTGCCGTTCGCTCATTAGGTGTTCGAGCCCGAGAAATCCCGCCTCCTAGTAAAGATGCCATGCGGACAATGGCCATAGGAATCAGCACTAAAGGAAAAGAGCATAAATTAGCTATCCGTTTACAAAGGCGCTCGCTCGAGGATCATCCTTTGCTGACGCGTATCCGCGAACAAGCGAAAGGCGAAGTTGACATTAAATATGTCGGCCGTATTCAGAAGCTCGAAACTCCCACCACGCTGCAAAAGCGCCGTCGGCCACTTGTGGTTGGCTGCTCAATTGGACATTTCAAAATCACCGCGGGCACTTTAGGATGTTTTGTAAAAGACCGCGCAACTGGCGAGATTTTGATTTTGTCGAATAACCATGTTCTGGCAAATGAGAATAACGCTGAGGTGGGGGATACAATCCTTCAGCCCGGTAAGTTTGACGGGGGAAAAGTGTCGAGCAATACGATTGGCCAATTGCGGAGGTTTGTAAAATTGAAACAGACCGGGGCAAACCTCGTAGACTGCGCCCTGTCGTCCATTAAGGCAAGCATCAAATCTAACCCGCGAAAGTTGGGGTCTTTTGGAAATATCGCCGGCCTGGGACCCGCCGTTATAGATGATGGAACGAATGTCCGTAAGGTGGGCCGCACGACAGGCGAGACCGAAGGTCGCGTTACCGCGTTTGAACTCGACAACGTGGTGGTTGCCTATGACATTGGGAACTTGCGGTTCGACGACCAGATCGAAATTGAGGGTGCCGGATCGAAATCATTCAGTGATGGCGGTGACAGCGGCTCGTTGATCTTCGACGATCGGCTTGGTGCGGTGGCGTTGTTATTCGCCGGTGGTGACGAGGGCGGGAGCAATGACATGGGCTTGACCTATGGCAACTCGATTCGTACCGTCCTCGACGCGCTCAAGGTCGATCTGGTAGTGTAAGTAGTATGGCTGATTTATCTACGCTGGATCGCGCTCGCGCAGCAAAAGCCCGAGCTCACAAAGTGTTTTCCAAGTTGGCGGATGTGGTGGGGGTTGGTATTACGACGATCGGTTCTGAATACGGACTAAAAGTTAACGTATCATCCCCGCCACAGTCGTCGAATACTTTGCCCAGTGAAGTCGATGGCGTCCCAGTGCGAGTAGAAGTCGTGGGCAAAATCCGCAAGCAGGATGCGAAATAACCCGGGAACCAATTCGTTGGTGAAATAACGTGCACCCTTGATATTGAGTTGGCCGTCTGGTCCACGAACAACAAGCGGCACGCATCCTGGAAGCGCTCATTAACCAACGGCAATGTTGTTAATGCTTCCTGCTTAAAGGCAGTGGGTTGAGATGCGTCAGTCGTGTTGACGCCTTCCTCCTCAGTTTCTACCGTCACCGTACTCGAGAGCTCTTCAATTTCAAGATCTATGTTCTCGAGTGTGATCGCACCAGCACGAACCAAAACATTCTTAAGCTTTTGTTTGAAACCATTCAGCTCTACTTGCAACGTGTAGTGGAGTGTGCGACCGCTGTAGTAAGCAGGAGCAGTGTGATCAGTGTGACTCGGGCTATCAGGTGCTCGACGATGTTGGAACAGAGTCCTGAGGCTAATTGCACTTTGTTAGTTCGTGCCATGATTGATTGCTCCTCTTCTTCTCCGTCCCATCCACCGGTCGTTTATCGACCGTAGTGGTTGGTCTATCGGTTCTCACCATCGCTCCTTACTCATTTCTTCTTTCAAGCATGACCACATTTCCTGTTTGTCAAAGCTGTCGTCCTAATCGCATTGGGTGACAGCGCAATGCACATGCCAGCAAATGTTTTGATCCAAGAGCCTGAAATTTGGGCAGAAATCGAGAGTGATTGAGGTAACGCTGTCGAGAGTGACGGAAAAGCCTCGGCAATGTCGGCGCGTTGTCCGACACCGCTATGCAGCTCTTGGTCCCTGGTCCACATCGTCCCCGGGTTCGCTATTGATTGTTTGACGCGCGACGCCGGCTCTAATGCCGGAAGTGTCGGGGCCATTAACTGTCGTTAGTGTTTGTCATCCGACAACTGCCTGGCTGAAGTCGGTCCCGCACCAGGAAACGTGTCGTTTTTCAAAAGCCCTTGACGGACATCACTGGCAGGAGATTTGCACCCATGTTGGTTGGTCCATACCGGTGCTGAACCTGATGGGACGATTTGAGAGGTGAGGTGACAGAGACATGCAGTCAGGAATAAGAATTTTGAAACGCAGCGAACGAGAAGCATCGAGTGTTTCAAATTCATGTGAGGGCGGGGAATCGATCAAACCAGAAAGCGCTGAAACAATTGTTAAGGGTTGGGTCACTGCGTTGCGTGAACGCAGAAGAGTTGAAGACACAGAGTATCGACGTGGTTTCCTAAGATACGACGAGAGTCTTGCGGTGCTTTAGAAGATTATTGATCGTGTGTGGCTTATCACTCGAGCACGACGATCGTCACGCACGGGCAACCGCTCTTAGGAGGTGCGGCCGAAGCAAGCAAGTGGCCGCACCCTCTAAACACAGTCCCGCGAGTCCCTCCCAAGAACAAAGACCTACACTTAGAGCGATCTTCAGTCTCAGTAAACGGAATGCAAGTTAACAGTTGGTATCAACACCCAAACGGTTAATAGCAACCCTGGCCTTCGACACTCTGTCCAATCATCGCGCAGGAAATCTCCATGTCGTTGTAATACGCCATGTAGTTGAGGTATTCGCTTTGCCAAAAGCCCGCTAAAGTTCCCGCCATGCAATTGTCGTAGGCGCGTTGACCATTAGCTGCGGGATCGCAGCCGCCTCCCGAAATTGTCATTGGAGAGTGGGTGGGCATGCTGCAAGTTGCACCGGCAAGCGCGTGAGTGAATTCACAGTTACCGAACGCTTGTACTCGCTGCCCGAAATCGGAAACACCTGCGGCGGACGTGTAGCATGAACTCAAACTCATGTTCACACTTGTACAGTCGTCTGCATGCACACTAACAACGGGGCGATCAGTTAACGGAAACAGCAGTGCGCCTAACAGCAGCGCTGGTATGAGTAGTCTTTTGAGTAACTTCGCTGGGGAACCGAACGTGGCGTTGGCCGATCTTGATAGGTGGGTCAACCGGAGCTTTCTATCTGTCATAACTATCTCCTTGGTTTCGTGAGTTGTGGCTTCAGGAACTGAGTATCCCATTAGCCGGGAAGGGAATTACGTAAGCTTATTCGCAGACATAGATAACACGGCAAAGAAAGGTTGTCTATGCTTCTCTGTACACCTGTCTTTTATTGTTTCCGTATCAGATGATTTTGCAGAAATTAGTATCTCGAAATGAATCGCGTGTCGTGTTATATTCCGTAACGTCTGTTGAATTTCTTTAGTTTAAGGCGTGGCGTTTCTTCACCCACGACGGGTTTACCTCTCGCAACTGGATAATTGAACAACTCAGTTCTGTTATGGTTGCGACCACCCATAACCTCTCAACCCAAAGGGACATTTTGCATGTACTTCAGACTCACTTCACGCTTTCCACTCACCGTTGTAGTTTGCCTGGCCGTCGTTTTGGCGGCCTTGTTGCCGGTTACTTCTTACTGGTTACGAACTATCTCCTCTGCTGAGGCTGCTCCGTTCTTTGTAGATCAGACCTTTGTCCGCAAAGTTGATCTGCCCGCAAATGATCTTGTCGTTGATCCCAATACTCAAACGATCTACGCAAGTGTTCCTTCAACTGTCGTAAACAACGGGAACAAGTTAGTACCCATCAACCCAACAACAGGCGCGCTGGGAACTGGAGTGTTCGTAGGTAGTGAGCCGAACAAGTTGGCGATCACCGATAACGGCCAGGTAATTTATGTTGCACTGAATGGTTCTGGTTCGGTAAGGAGGTTTGATGTTCCATCGCAAACTGCCGGACAACAAATTCCTCTCGGAACGATAAGCAACAGTCCACTGCTCGCTCGAGCGATAGCGGTCCAGCCTGGTTCGACAGGGACGATTGCGATTCAGCGTTCTATGAGTGATCTATCAAATGGCGGCGTCGCCATTTTCGATAACACCGTGCAGCGTTCAGCCGTTGCCAATACCTTCTCAACGCTATCCCTGGCTTTCAATACGTCTGATCCTTCCAAGCTGTACGGTCTGGATGTTCAGTCGTTGTTTAGGTTCGCAGTTGCGGCGGGTGGTGTATCGAATATCGCTCAAAGTGGCGTAAAAACTAACGGCGTTGCCAAATTCAGCGGTGGAAAACTCTATTCCTCAGACGGCAAAATTTTCAATCCCGACACAGGCGACTCACTCGGAACATTTACAAGTTTAAGTTTTGATACTACAAACGCTTTTGTTATCGATTCAAATGTGAACCGTGCATATTTCATCACCGGAAGTTTTTCACTCAGTTCACCTCAAACTGCGACACTAAGAGTATTTGATACTCAAACCTTTGCTACTTTGGGTACCTTCGATATTCCTAACGTCGTCGGAACTCCAAATGAGATGGTGCGTTGGGGATCGAATGGATTGGCCTTTTCCACAAATGCGAGTGGTGTGTATCTGATCCAGACTACTTTTATCCCTTCGCCTGATCCCGTCCCGACACCCACGCCGACACCTTCCGGAACTCCAACCCCTACTCCGACGCCGCCCGTCGAAACTGGTTTCATTCGAACAGTTTCGTTGAAGGCTTCAGATATTATTTACGATCCGGTCAGCAACAAGATCTACGCGAGTCAACCTTCATCGGCCGGACCAAATGGCAACAGCCTGATTCCGATCACTCCAACCACTGCCACTCTCGGTACACCGGTGTTTGTCGGTAGCGAGCCGACTAGGCTCGCTCGCTCAAGTGATGGTCAGTTTATTTATGTTGCCTTGAACGGAGCAGCAGCCGTGCGGCGATTTAAAGTTGCCACACAGCAAGCCGAGCTACAGTTCTCGCTTGGCTTCGGAGACTTTAATACTGGACCTTTATTCGTTGACGATATTGAGGCCGTGCCAGGTGAACCAAACGCCGTCGCTGTCTCGCGTCGCAACTCCGGCTTTAGTCCGAGACACGAAGGAGTTGCGATCTATGACAACGGAGTCAGAAGACCTAACACCACCCCAAACCACACCGGCAGTAACGTCATTGAGTTTGGATCGACTGGGAGCGCTCTCTATGGCGCAAATAATGAAACGACCGAGTTTGGTTTCCAGAAGATGTCGGTTAACTCTCTTGGAGTTACCGTGACGCAAGTTACCGGCAATGTTTTTCCTGGTTTCGATACCGATTTTAAAGTCGATAACGGTCGTGCGTATTCAAACGGAGGACTAGTAGTCGATCCGGAAACTGCGACGTCACTCGGACGCTTTGTCTTGAATAGCTCTGGGAATTTGGTAGTGCCCGATTCATCAGTCGGGAGAACATTCTTTATCAGCGGCGCCGATCAATCAGACTCGACGATAAATTCCACCATCGTAATTCGAGCTTTTGACCAAAACACATTCGTGCCGGTGGGGTCATTAAATCTTTCGGGCGTAAACGGAAGAGTGGGAAGCGCTGTGCGTTGGGGAAGCAACGGGTTAGCCATTTGCACTTCAGGTGGTCAACTGTTCCTGATTCAAAGCAACTTGATTACTCAAACAGTTCCAGCGCCAACTCCGACTCCAACGCCTTTTCCCAGTCCTACCCCAACTCCGACTCCTGTGCCAACACCTAACGCAGGAGACCTCAGACAGATCTCGTTTACGACAAATGATCTGGTAGTTGATCCTGTATCACAAAATCTATTCGTGAGTGTTCCGTCGTCAGCCGGAGCGAATGGCAACAGCGTTGTGCCCATCGACCCTACATCCGGAACGCTTGGAGCCAGCGTCTTTGTTGGAAGTGAACCTAACCGGCTCGCTGTTTCTGACACTGGTTTGGTCCTTTATGTGGGCATTGATGGCGCAAACGCGGTGCGCAAGTTTGACATTCTCAACAGGACTGCCGGGATTCAATTCTCTCTAGGGAGTGATCCGTTCTCTGCTGTTCCATACCGCGCGCAGGATATGGCGGTCGCGCCAGGGCAACCGGATGTTCTCGCCGTGGCGAGGTTACGACCAGGTGTTAGTCCGGCGCATGGTGGCGTGGCGATCTTTGACAACGGAGTTCGTAGGGCCTTGACCACTCCGAATAACACCAGTAGTAACGTAATCGAATTTTCTCGGTCTCCCGAAATTTTATATGGACAGAATACTGACTCGACGGAGTTTGGATTTAGACGAATGGTAGTCGGTCCTTGCGGAGTTCTGATACTAAGTACTGTTGAGTCGTTGATTAGCGGATTCAATATCGATGTTAAGGTTGATAATGGAGTGGCCTATTCAACAGGTGGACGCACAATCGATCCGGAGGCAGGTAATCTCCTGGGGACCTTCGTGATTGGTGGCCCCAATTCCTTCATCTCGGACAGTGTGGTTGCACCTGATGCCAAAGCAAGGAAAGTCTACTATCTAGTAAATGACAACGGACAAACCTTACTGCGTGTTTACGACAGTAAGACTTTTGTCAAATTGGGAGACCTGGCTCTCCCGGGTGTTCCAAGAGGTTTTTCAAGTCTCGTTCGGTGGGGGACAAACGGACTCGCGTTCCGTACGCCAACGCAAGTCTATCTTTTGCAGAATGCTTTGATTGGAGGGCAGGATCCAAACTTTGTTTCGGCGCCAGCGCCTACTTCACCTACCGTCAGCGCTTCGATTCATATTTCATCGTCGAATGGCGATCCGAGCGGAGTAACGCTTAACGCGACCGGTTCACTTACCACTACCGCAACGACAGATTCTTCAGGTAATGCAATGGTCTCCGGAATCACTCAATGCGGAAGCGTCACGATTACTCCAACTAAACCAAACTACGTCTTTTCGCCGGCGAGTCAGACGATCGACAATCCAACCAGTTCGACGTCATTAAACTTTACGGCAACGCTCAAAACGATCGGATTTCAATCGTCCGCCGCCAGCGCGACTGAAAGCAACGGTAAGGCGTCTATTACTGTAACGCGCAACATCTCAACCGATCCGGCGACTGTGGCGTTTGAAACATCGCCGGGCACCGCGTCAGACCGATCCGATTTCAATGCTGCTTTCGGCACACTCCTGTTCGCCGCCGGTGAAGCGACCAAGCAGATCACGATTCTCCTGACCGATGATGTTCTGATTGAAGGGGCAGAACAGTTCACCGTGACCTTGAAGAATCCCACTGGTGGCGAACTGAGTACATCGACAATAACAGTCACGATCTTTGATAACGACTCGCAAGCTAACGCCCCCAATCCGCTTTCGATAGCGAATTTCTTTGTGCGTCAGCACTACCAGGATTTTCTAAATCGTGCAGCAGTTGATGACCCGAGCGGCCTCGCATTCTGGACCAACGAAATTTCTTCTTGTAATTCCGTACAGGATCCCACGGAACGCGCCGCGTGTTTTGAAGCGAAACATCTACACGTTTCTGCTGCCTTCTTTCTATCAATAGAATTTCAGCAGACCGGGTATCTGGTCCACCGTTTCTATGTAGCGTCATATCTACCGAGTGCTTCACGACCTCGCGGACTGCCGCGTATGAAAGAGTTCCTGACTGACACTCAGGAAATTCAAAAAGGTGTAATCGTCGGGCAGTCGGGATGGGAACAAAAGCTCGAACAAAACAAACAGGCTTTCGCTTTGGCGTGGGTAAACCGCGCGTCGTTTATCGCAGAACATCCGCTTAACCAAACCGCTGACCAGTTCGTCGATTCGTTGTTCCAAACCAGCAGCGTTACGCCTACTGCCGCCGAACGCAGTGCGGCGATCACCGCATTTGGAGCTGGCGGTGCGAGTGGTCGGGCGGCCTCTCTACGTAGCATTGCTGAGAGTCAGTCTGTGTTTGATAAGCATTACAACGCTGCGTTTGTGTTGATGCAGTACTTTGGCTACTTGCGTCGCAACCCTGACGATGCGCCTGACGGCAACTTCGATGGTTACCAGTTCTGGTTAGATAAGTTAAATCAGTTCAATGGAAATTTCTTACAAGCTGAAATGGTGAAAGCGTTCCTGGTTTCGGCGGAGTATCAGCAACGATTTGGGCCAGCGAATTTTGTCTTGCAACAATGACCAAATCTTCGTGCACGAGTAAACGTGGCGGGGGCTGCAGATTCACTTGCGAATAGAGGTGTAATTCCCAATCACAACACCGTGTAAGGAGAGCGACTAGTGAATTAGTTGAGATGGTTTGCACAGTTTCTCGCACGCTGTTTTGCTGGAAGCGTATTTCAGTTCAACTGATTTCAACTTTAGTTCAGACGGCTCTATGGTCCTTGTTCGTGCCTGTAACAGACGGCCTGATGAAAAGCTTGACAATGCCAGTCACGAGTCGATATTACTATCGCCTCCCGACCTGCAGTCGATGGTCCATGACCATCACCAGATGCACCGCTCGAATTGAACACAGCTAGCGAACTACTCAAGTCGCTCATGCGGTCAGCAAGATTCTGATCAAACCCCCGCGCCAACTCTCAGAGGTAGACTGTGGATAATTATTCAAACTTTGCTGAAGCCAATCTCAGTACGGGTTATGACGACAACGACACCGCACTCGTAGTCGCGACCGGGCACGGCGCCCGGCTTCCGGCCGCGCCCTTTAACGCCATCTGGTACGACGCTGCATACGATCGACCGGCTCTCGATCCTGACGTCGAGATTGTTCGCGTCACGGCCCGGAGCAGTGACAACCTGACTGTTGTGCGAGCACAGGAAGGCACTACAGCGGCCGACCATAACACCGGCGGCCACACCTATATCCTGCTGGCAACCCTGACGAAAAAGTTCACCCAGGATGTCGCCCCCATCGATGATCCGACCTTCACCACAAAGATCACGAGCCCTGAGATCGACGTCAGCGGCACGGGGTCAGGTGCTCAGATTTTTGGCGGCGCAGACTCGGGCGCAGTGACGCTGACAGTCGAGGACGATGCCGGATCTGCTAGTTTCAAATTCCCGGTCAGCACTGGCAACAAGGTACTCGCGACAAGGGACGGTGAGGGTCTGCCCGTCGAGCTGTTCTTTGCTGTCGGTGACGAGACGACGTCGTTGACTACAGGCACAGCGAAACTCACGTTTCGGATGCCGTTCGCGATGGTTCTCACCTCGGTGAGGGCCAGCCTTGCGACGGCATCAAGTTCGGGCACGCCCACGTTCGATATAAACGTGGATGGGTCGACAATTCTTTCAACTAAACTGACCATCGACGCGACTGAGAAAACGTCAGTTACTGCGGCAGCAGCGGCCGTGATCAGTGACGACGATCTTGCAGACGATGCAGAGATCACGATTGATATCGACGTCGCCGGGACCGGCGCTAAAGGCGCGAAGATCTGGTTGATAGGCACTCGAGGTGTCGCTTCTACACCGCCGAGTTTTGATCCATTTGAGATCGGATTCAACTTCCGATCTAGTAGTGGTTATGTGACAGACGGCACCGACGAGACGTATGTCAGGGCCGTTGATACGTTCCCTACCACCAGGGTGCAAACTTTTGGTTGGGTGTCGACGTCGCCGAGCGATGCGGATCGTAGCAGCGGCGTTGATAGACGCTTCGCCGGAGTCAACTATACACAGCCCACAGAGGATAGGACCTTCCAATTGACACTTCCTGAGGCGGGTGTCTATGCCGTGCGTCTGGCACTCGGTGATCAGAGCGCCTCCGGGCATGTCTACGCTGAGGTTTATGACAACACAACGCTACTCTTCACCGTCGCCGATGCAACGACTTCAACGGCTGTGTTTGCAGACTCGACGAATGCGCAGCACGCCCTTGTCGACTGGGCGGCGAATAACACCGCCCGCGTCGAGACCTTTGCCTCGACTACCTTCAAACTAAAAGTCGGGCTAAGTACTCAGTCGAATTACTACACAATCGCGCACCTGCGAGTTACGAGGGTCGGATAGATGGCCATCATCCAAGTCAATGCAAACGACGACCTGCAGGATGCTATCGATAATGCCGAGCCCGGTGATGTGATCGAGGTTGAAGCCGGCGCCGATTTCGACGGCACTTTCGTTCTGCCCGAGCATTCGATTCTGGGCGTGGGCGACGGCGACTACATCACGATCCGATCTGCGAACCACTTATCACTTCCAGCCGGGAGAGTGTCGGCATCGGACGCGGTGAACATGCCGCGCATTCGTACTGTCAGCAGCATAGGCGAGCCGGCGTTCCTGGGAGCAACGAACGCGAATTACTGGAAGCTCGATGGGTTGGAAATCACTGACGACGCGGGAAGTAATACCGTCAACGCCTTGATGAGTTTTGGCTCTGACGTCAGCGGTATAAATCACTTCATAGTGACGCGCTGCTACATTCACCAGAAAGAGACAGGAACTACCTACACCCGATCGGCTGTCCGGGCGATGATCTTCAACGGCGACTATTTGTCTTACACGCGGTGCTGCATCGAGATCATCGGCTACCCGTACGGCGGCTCCACCGAGCCGCACAACTCAGAAGCGCTACTTGTCGGCTCGGGCAGCAACATCGTTTTCGAAGAGAACGACTCGACAGTCTGGTATAACCATATTTTTCTGGGCGGCGGCGATACGCCTCCAACTCACACGGCTACGCTATCAAGTGCGTCGACTACCAGCGCAACCTTCAGCAACGTCACTGGTCTCGAAGTCGGGGCCTTCGTGCGTTTCTCAGTGATCGGCACCGCAACCCTAAGCAACGCAGGTGGTACCCCGACCCTGACCCGGTTGACGGGTGCACCGTGGGTCGCGGCTGATGGAAATCAAAACGGAAACTGGGGCGACTCGTGCTTGATAACCTCTCAGGCAGATCCGAGTAAGACAGGCATAACTCGATTAATGAGTCTTACCGGTGATGATGTCTTCACGACGGCAGCCGCCATTAGTTCGGTCGCCGCAATCCCGAATGGAACGGTCGACTTCACGATTTACCAGACCGCGAAGGTCACTGCGATTGCCGGCAACGTTGTTACCTACGATCCGGACGGCACCACAGCCGGGATCGACTACAACACGAACGCACTGAATAAAGTCCCCGCTTCAGCCGCGTGGTGCTCTGGTGACGAGGGCACGATCACTGACGTTTCGATTAAGCGAAACACTCTGCACAATGACCCCGTTTTCGCGGACTACCTGCATGGCATCGGGCGCGGTTGTCCGAAGGGCGTCATCGAGGTGAAGAACTGCAATCGACTGGTTTTCGAGGGCAACCAGATCACCGGCTACCCGGCCGTGCTGGCGTTTACTGCCGCAAACCAGTACGGGTCGGCGCCCTGGATCAGAGTGGACCAGGTAGAAATCCGCAGCAACTGGTTTAGGCCAGACGAGGGCTTCGACCATTGCGCCCGAGCAGTAATCGCGGTCACAGACGACGCCTATCTCAACACGATTACGCCGACCGCACTCGTGACCATCGAAAACAATCTCGCGACGAGTGGTGTACGCTCGTTCCTCGACGTTAAGAACGGCGGCGTCTGGAATGTGCGCCACAACACGACGATCAACGATCAGTCGTCAGACATAGGCTCAAACGCGCTGGTCAACGGTACCGAAGGCGTCGCTGAATTCAACTTCCATGACAACATCGGTGGCGTCGTCTGCTATGGTTTTATCGGTTATCCGAGCTCGTTTCCGGTGCGCAGTATCTTGAATAACGTACTGGTCGATGCGGACGTCGGGTGCTCGGGTGGTATCGACGAGAATACGTACGGCACGGGCAGCGCTCTGACGCCGATCCCAACAGCCTTTGATCTATTTACAGATAGTGAGAATGGTATTTATTCTCTCGCCGATGAAAGTCCCTACAAAGGCCAGGGCACAGACAGCAAAGATCCAGGCGTTGACTGGCTGGAGCTTCTTGCGGCGCTGAATCCCGAAGACGGAATCGGGCTGTCGAATAAAATTATCGGGTCAGTGATCCTGCAGGGGAATATCTCGATCCTCTGATCGGCAACGACGCACTTAATGCCTGTGGCTCGTGGTCCAATTGAGCACACCTTTGCGATCAAGGCCCGGCATTCCCACCTGTCTTTTGCTACTCTAAGTTTGCAACTTTAGAATTGCGCCACTCGATCACTCGAAAAGGAGCGTTCGCCTTTGCCTATCCCAGTGTGCTCTTTCCAACAGTTTGTTGTCGTCGTACCTGCTCCGGCTTTCGCGCTTTTAGGCATCCCGACGATAGCATTCTGGATGTATGTTGCTGCGTTGCTGGTTTTCATCATCGGTCTCATTAAAATTTTCGGAGAACTGCCACACGAACGTGGTGTGTATAAAGTCTGGCCATTTGGGCGACTGTTTTTTGCCGTTCCGCTTGCGGTTTTCGGTTCCGAACATTTCACTCTGACAGCGAGCATAGCGGCCCTCGTTCCCCGCTGGATTCCCGCGCATATCTTTTGGGTCTATTTGGTGGGAGTTGCTTTTCTTTGCGCCGCGTTCAGTATTGCAGTTCTGATCAAGGCACGACTCGCTGCAGCACTGGTCGGAGTGACGATGCTGATCTTTGTATTAGTAATGGACATGCCGGGTGTCATTGCACAGCCTGGTAATAGGTTCTTTTGGGCGTTGGCGCTGCGACAACTCGCCTTCAGCGGTGGCGCATTGGCCTTCGCGATGTCACCGTCGAGCAGCCCGACAAGACAGCCGTCACGCGCACACCCGATCGCATTACTGGCTACGATTCCGCGATTCTTCGTAGGCGTCCCTTCGATATTCTATGGCGTAGAGCACCTACTACATCCGGAATACGTGCCGGGCATTCCGCTGCAAAAGTTGACTCCGGACTGGATTCCCGGACACATTGCCCTGAGTTATTTTGTTGGCGCAGTTCTGATTCTTGCGGGCGTCTGCCTGGTGGTAAACAAGAATACCGCCCTGGCAGCAACGGCTCTGGGCCTCACGATCGTGCTGACAGTGTTGTGGATTTACCTGCCGATGCTCATCGCGGCGCCAACAGACGTGGTTGCGCTGAACTTTTTCTTCGACACGCTGCTTTTCAGCGGAGCCATCCTGCTGCTTGCAAAAGCAACGGACAAGGACACGGCCGTGACGCTGCGTTGAATATGAATCAGCACGCTTCTGACTCAGCCAAAATTTGAGTAACGGGCAAAGCTGTCAGAGGGAAAATCATCACCCTTATTTCTTTTGCTCACAGGGCTCGAGGTTGACGCTCTTAAATTCGCCGTCCAAGCTCGAATAATTAATTGTTCCTTTTACCACGATAGGTTTTGAGAACACATCAGCGGACTTAACTCCCTGTAACGCACAACTAACGTCTCTCTTGTTAGTTGACATCTGTTCATCTGTTATCGTCAGAAGCAGGTGGGTATCCGAACCGGACGTTCCCGAAACGAATCCGGTAACGGTGACTTCCTTGCCCTTCCATGCGTCCTTGTCCACCGCCACGCTATTAACGAGGTCACTAACTTTAATAGCCTTGTCGGAAGTGACATCGCCGGGCTTCAAGGTGTTACCTGAAGCACTATCCTTGGTGTTGTTCTTATTAGCAGGGTTTTGGGCTGTGGAAACGGTGTTTTGGCAGCCTGCGAGCGCGAAAATTCCAAAAGAAGCTATCGTTAGTAATAGTGATGTTCGTTTCATGCGTCCTCCCAGTTTGGTGGCGTGAATTATTCCGAGTCAAAAATATGAAGAGCTAATTATCCTTAACGAGACGAAAGCCGGCCGGAGTAGAACCGCGATCTACCCTTCTGATCTATTTCGCTTTTGCGCCATCCTTCGAGCAAAACCCCTCGCCGGATTGTTGGTTCACTAAGATGAGATGTTTCGGGAAAAACATTTCACGTTTAATTAAAACGGCGCAAAGGGCTAGCCAAAGAACAGTGGCTTGAAAATTTGTACCGGGTTGTTAAGAACAAGATCTGACAAGAACATCGCCCTGAACAATAGTATTTTGAGTTCAGGCAGGCGAAGAAATGAAGTTTTAGCTTAATGGACGTTTTGAACGCGCGGCGAAATGGAGAAGTTTCCGTAAGTATTGATAGTTTGGCGTCCCAAAGCATTCCAAGTGGAACCAGATTGCGGAGTGGCTGAAGGAAATGGAAGTGCTTAGTAGCTTGGTTGCATAGCCCCTTTTCGTATCGTCGGTAGGAGGAGGTATTTTTGCTGAATTCTCATCCCATAGTTTATCGGAACCGACGGAGCTGCTCGATTATGGGCCGGCCAACGAGCGCTTCGAGGTTTATGTTAAGAGCGTAGCCCTATCGATTCCGATTAGATTCTTAACGCTTCATCCAATACGCTTCCTGACCTTAAGGAAGGGCCGTAAACCCAGTCAGAGGATTGCCGTAGAACGCCTCGGTTTTCCAAGCGGCCCGGTCCCAGTTTCCATCCTGATCGCCAATTATCTGCACGGGAACGATGGTACGCTCGCTGTTTAGTTTGTTAGCGGTTGCGATACCGTTATCGAAGCTGCCGTCTGGCTTGACGTTGAATTTTATCGATCGCGCGAGTTTGTTATTCCAGAGTAGCTTGAACTCATATTCGCCCGGATTCTTATCAAGCGAATATAGAGGACCAAACATGCCCGGAGCCTCGCCCGTTTTGTCCCAGCCCCTCACGTTGCCGAACGTGCAAATCACGCGCGACCATTTCGCTTTTTGCGGCACGTCGTCCGCAACATAATTTGTCGTGGTGTTGTCTGTTTCACTCTCGCAGGACGCCTTTCCGACTTCCTGTCCTTCGTAAGTCATCTTTCCGACCTCCTTGCCCTGGTAGAAAAGATGTGGCTGAAAGTTATATGCGTCGCCGCGGACCCAGAATGCGAGATTGAGGATGGGCATCTTCATCCCTCTCCGCTCATCCTCCCGGTAAAAAACGTAGCCGATCGGCAGATTCCAGTCGTGGTCGACGTAATAGACAAAATGGTTTATGAATTTCGGTGTTTGAGCCTCGTTTGAGTGTGCTTTAACGACTTTTGCCCTACCCGTAAAAAGCGTCTGGTCTGTACCAGCCAGCTCGTTCCTCATCTTGATCGAAAAGCTCACCAGGCCTGTGTACTTGCTGGCCTTTTCTTCGGGAACACTGTCTCGCCCCCCACATTGAACGTCGTCCCAGTTGCCCGCTTCTCTTTCATCAGTGCGGCAGTCGAATTTAACGATTCCAGTACCTGGAATATTAAATTCCGCATAAAGTTGGCTACCGCTACCGACGGGACCATTGATGCGAAAAGACATCATCGGCACCCAACTCCAGACGTCGTAATTTTTCTGATATGAGCTGTACGTAAATGGCGTAACCTGAACAAAATCCTTTGCGATGCTCGGCTCGGTTGCGCTCGCTTTGGCGGTGGCGGGCTTCTCGCTTGACGAGGTGCTCCGCGGTTGTTCGGTGGTGGGCTCTTCGGTTTTCGGCGGCTCCGTCTTTCGAATCTTTGGAATTTTCGGAAATTGAGCCGAGACAACTGTCGAGCAGCTAATAATAACTATGCAGATCCCTAATAAGATCGTCTTTTTCATGGCATTCTCTCCTGAAATAAATTCGACGCCTGATATGAGTCCGGGCTCCGCAGAGCAACGCGACCCGATTACTTAAACCAAACGGTGTCAGCCAGCCATTTCCCATCGGTTTCTACAAGCGTGGTTAGGGTCCGACCGTTTTTCATTTTCACCTTCGCGGTTTTTTTACCCTCCGTTTCGCCCATCTCTGCCGAGTTGTAAAGGTCGTCAATGGTGTAATCTCCGGCGTTACTCTTTGCCTTCTCCACGCCCTCTTTTGTCACGCTGTCGCGAACGCGAGCTGTCACGCACTCCCGTAGTTTATCGACGTCGCCCGCTTTTACCTGCTCCAACTGATAAGCGATCGAACTTTTCGGGTCTTTCAACGCTTCACTTAGATTCGTTGAACTGCTTTTGGTGCCGCACGCCACTGCTGAAATTCCAGCCGCCATAAGCACGAGATATAAAGATATTTTGGTGATCATTTTTCCTTTCCTGCTATTCTGTGGGTTCGCTCGGTTCGAGCGTTTTTGACACTAAGAGGCCTTCTGCGGAGGGCGTTGCTTGTCTTCCAGGGTGGTACATCCTTTTAATAAAGAGCAGTTAATTCGTTACCGGACGGTGAAGTCCTAAGAATTGGCTTAGAGAATTGTTAGAAAAGTCTTAGAGAGCGTAAACCATTGGGAATACAAGGTTTTGAGTTTGATGAATTTTATCTTGACGCGAGCGAAAAGGTACTCCTGCGGGACGGAAAGCCAGTAGCTCTAACACCCAAAGCCATTCAACTGCTCTTTGTGCTGGTCGAAAATCACGGCCGCATCGTCGAAAAAGAGGAGTTAATGAGGGCGGTTTGGGCAAGGAGTTTTGTTGAAGACAGCAATCTGACATTTACCATCAGCCTTCTGCGCAAGGCGCTAAACGGCAACGATAAGCAACGGCCGCAGTTTATCGAAACCGTTCCCAAACGCGGCTACCGTTTTATCGGCCCGGTCACACCGCTTCAACTAATAGAACCTGAAACTGTATCCGCTACGCACGTTGGGAACTCTGAGTCCGAAAGCGTTGCAAACGAGTTGGAGCTTTCCGACACTCGTTCTCAGGCGCAACAGCCGGTTGCCGAAAGTCCTCGATGGAATAGGACGGTTTTCTCCGTTCGTTCGCGTCCATTACTGTTCTCAATGGCAATAGCTTTGATCGGTTGTTTTTTGACAGGATTTTTTCTGTTGCGGGATCGGTCGTCTTTTTATCAAAGACTGGTTGGCCCAGGCACGAAGTTTTTGAGTGTTCAGAAACTTACAAATTCCGGCGACGCCTTTGGGTTGAACATCTCACGCGACGGAAAATTTCTTGTCTATCTAACGCACGATAACGGAAAAAATACCATCTGGCTGCGACTCTTCGAGACTGGAAAAACCATCCCGATCTATTCCTCCGCCGAAGAGAGTTTTAATAGCGCGGGTTTTTCGAACAACGGTGAACAGATTTACTTTACTCATCAACGGGGAAGCGAACCGCTTAAACTAAGCGGTATTTCAATCCTCGGCGGAACGCCGACACTCGTCGTATCGGGGCTGCACAACGGTTGGAGCTTTTCGCCTGACGAAAAACAGGTGGCGTTTGTCCGATTTGACGGCCAGGCGACCCGGCTGATTGTTTCAGACGTTGATGGGAAAAATGAGCACGAGATGCTGACAATCCCCCCTTCGCGTCATCTGAATGGCGTTAGTTGGTCTCCGGATGGCAAAACGATCGCGTATTGTTCGGACCGGAAAGTCGAAGGAGGCACAGACCTCGGCATCTATGGATTTGATCTCTCGAGTAAAACAGAAAAGCCCTTGACCGATTTCAAATGGAGCGGGTTGGGCAATATCCTCTGGCTACCCGATCAAAGCGGGCTGTTGGTCACAGGGCGAGGGAAAAATGACGAGGTAAATCAAATCTGGCGGCTTTCGTTTCCTGAGGGGCACGCCGAAAAAATTACAAATGATTCTTCCTCGCTCAATCTAAATGGAGCGACGGCGGATCTGACTAAAATTCTAGTGACCCAAATCGAGGAGATCTCTAACGTCTGGATAGCTCCAGGAGACAATCCATCAAACGCTCATGTGATCGCCAAATCGGAATTTGACCTGGCGTGGACACACGACAATCGAATTATTTTTCAGGTCAGAGAGATGGTCTCCACCGATCTTTGGCTAACCACAGCCGACGGCGGCGACAAGAAGCAGTTAACCGTCGACGATTCGTCCGAAAGATCTCCCGCAGTCTCGCCTGATGGTCGCTTAATCGCCTATGTGTCCGAACGCGATGGACAGCAAAATATCTGGCGAATGGATGCGGACGGTGGCAATCAAACGCAGCTCACAAGCAGCGGCGGAGCAAACTTTCCAACCTTCACACCGGATGGACAATGGGTCATTTATACTTCGAGCCAGGACCGCAGTCTGTGGAAGGTTCCGGTTGTGCCTGGCTCCCCACAACAGATTTCAAAAGAGAAACATCGACGAGTAACGATCTCTCCGGACGGAACGAAGATCGCCCATATTGAATATGTTGAAGGTCATCCGAAATTACTAATCGAGACCTTTCCCGGCTGCGTTCCGGTGAAACAATTTGACGCAAAGACCGACACGCCTTCTTTTATAAGGATCGTTTGGTCAAAAGACGGCAAGTCTGTGGTCTATTTCAATATCGATTCAAACTACGTGGGTAATCTCTGGCAGCAATCACTTCAGGGCGGCAATCCTCAACAGTTGACCAACTTTAATTCGGAGCGAATCCTGGATTTCGACATCTCGCCCAGCGACGGCCAAATAGCCTTCGTGCGGAGTACGTTGAATTTGAATGCCGTAATCCTGACAGGGATGAAAGCAAACTAGTCAACACTTCAAAAGCCACGCCAGGCGATTTTTCAAACTTTACTTAAGAAGTTCGCTTGAGATGTGAGAGGACTATTTGTTGTATATGAACGGAACTCTCAACAGTTATCGTCGGGTGGTATAGGACGAAAACTTATAAGTTATTGATTAGTTTGGCGTCCCGTACGGGAGTCGAACCCGTGTCGCCGCCGTGAAAGGGCGGTGTCCTAGGCCACTAGACGAACGGGACGCATCAGGTGAGTGGTTCGTGCGCTATGGCAAGCGGTTAACTTAACGTAAGGGTTTGGAAGCTGTCAAACGGAGGAAGAGCGAGTAGAGAAGCGGAGAGGGGAAAAACGTTGACGGAGAGAAGCGGGAAGGGCGAAGCCGAGAGAATTTTAGAGAAGGTTGCACGGCAAGGCGGAGCCGTGCCTCACAACAGGCGGCTTAGCCGCATGAAGCGGGGATAAGAGATAGGGAGAAGGGGGTCCTGCCACGATCCAAATTAAGTAAGACGATCTTTCGGTTTCGCCATTACGCGTTCCGCACTATAATGCCGTCGTCATTATTCTCTCTCGATTCCGCCAACGCATCTAGTAGCAGGAGATTTTTCAATGTTCACAGGACCCCGCTTCCGATTTCTTTGTCTTTCCGCCGTTATCGTTTTGCTTTCCGCATTTAACCTCGCCCAGGCCCAACATGAGTCGGGCGGTGGCACCATCACTGGTGGTGGAGGAACGGTCGGTGGAAGTACCACTGGCAGAACGGCGACCAAGCCCGTTATTAAACCAACCGCCAAACCAACGAGAAAGCCGACCACCACTACGGCGTCGAGTTCGCGCAAGCCAGCGACGACAACGCGACCAACCGGCACCGTAAGCCGCGGTCCTGATGCAAATGCCTTTATGGCCGCCGGCGACACGCAGTACGACGCTAAGAATTACGACGCTGCGCTCGAAGCTTATCAAAAAGCGGTTGAACTAAATCCGTCGAATGCGCGCGGCCATTTTCGTATTGGCTGGATTTATAACGATCAGAAAAACTACGACGACGCGGTTGCGAGTCTGAAGAGAGCGTTGCAGGCCGATTCAAACTACGCCGACGCTCACAATGAAATGGGCTACGCGTTGCGTAACCTCGGTCGATATTCGGAAGCGATTGAAGAATACCAGGAAGCGATTCGCATTAATCCTGCGCATGGTTTGGCTTATCTCGGCCTGGGCGACGTTTATTACTACAACACCAAGCAATATCCGGAAGCTGTCAAAGCTTATCGTGAAGGTGTGCGTATCCGACCAAATAGTCCGACTGCTCTATACAACTTAGGCTGGTGTTACAACGACTCCGATCGGTTCGCGGATGCGGTGCAGGTGTTGAGAGAATCAGTTCGGCAGGATCCAGAGAGTCCGGAAGCGCATAACGAGTTGGGTTATTCATATCATCAACTCAATCGTTACCAGGAAGCGATCCAGGAATATCAAACGGCGATTCGTCAGAAGTCGGACTATGGTTTGGCCTACTACAATCTTGGTCTAACGTATAAGGCGCTGGGCAATCGCAATATGGCGATGGAGCAGTATCGAGCTCTACAGGGAATCGACAAGAACCGCGCACAGAAGTTGTTGAATGCGATAAATAATTAGGGCAGGGTCGGTAGTCAGTGGTCAGTAGCTGGTAGTTAGTTGATCTTTGTACTTTGTACTTAGTCCTTTGATCACTACGAGCACTGAACCACTGACTAGCCGCCACGCCTGATGACCGCTGACTACTGACTAATACCATTTTCCGCCCGTAACCTTTCCTTCCTTCACGGTAATAACTCTTCAGAGGCCTCTTCTAATTTATTTTGAGCATCAAACGCTGCGATAAGTCGCAGTGGTGGTCCTCAGTCTGTCTCCCCATCCTTAGTTCCAATTAGTCATCACTAACGAGCGTGAACGTGTGTCTACACGTGCATTCGCCAACGAGGTATCAGATGAGCACCAATTCAAGTAGAGGATTTGTCCCCACAATCATCGACGCTCGCCCACTTCTTCCCCGGCTCGCCACCGAGCTTTCAGCTCTTGAACATGAATGCAAACGTGCCTGGCCGGAGTTCAAAAAACATCCGCTGAGTATTGGCTTAAGTGTTTTGCAGGCGGGTATCAGGCGAGGTCGTCGCGTGTTGTTTGCACCGAATGTGCTGGCCGCATTGTGCACTGTAGGAGTGGTCGTGATCGCTGTCCTGTTAGCTGAACGGACACTAATTAAGACTGATGCCAAGAACATTTCAGACGAAGTGTTGGCCCGCGATGTTACGTTGCTTGAAATGAAACAATTGGACCAGAAGACTGATCAGGGAAGTATTGGCAGAAACGGTTCGGGACGAGTTGGTTTTCGACAAGGTCGAGGCGAAGGATCGGGTGAAGTTAAGCAGCGAGCGCAAGGTGGAGGCGGCGGTGGTAGTCACGAACAGTTAGCTCCGCAGTTAGGAAAGCTGCCGCCGCCATCAAACATTCTCGCGGCAATTCCCAAGACACCGCCAGTCTATCCGCCAACATTGCCGGTGGCGGGAATGGACATCGATCCAGCGTTGTGGAAAGACATGAAGGCGCCGGTCTATGGCGATCCACGGTCCAATTCGACAGCGTCTTCTAAAGGTCCGGGCGAGGGCGACGGAATCGGAACGAATCGTGGCTTAGGAATCGGTGAAGGAGATGGACCAGGTTTTGGACCAGGTAAGAAGGGAAATACAGGTAACGGTGAAAAGCAGACCGGCTGTTGTGGCGAATCAGGTGGACAAAAGGACAACACCGGCCTTGAGAACCGTATTTTTCGTGGTCCAGAAGTGGAACAACGGGCGCGCTTAATTTCGAAGCCTGAGCCGCAGTATACGGAAGAGGCGCGCCGGAACCAGATTTCGGGAACCGTGATGTTGCGGGTGATCTTTTCGAGTTCTGGTCAGGTTGAACAGATTCGGGCGGTGCAGACGTTGCCGTTTGGATTGACGGAACGTGCAATTACCGCGGCGAGAATGATCAAGTTTACGCCGGCAATGAAAGGAGGGCGTCCGGTGTCGGTGTATATGCAGCTCGAGTACAACTTTAATTTGTATTAGTGGTGCAAGGAACAGGTGAATGGCGCGTTCAAGCAAAAGTTGAATGATTGTTGTCGCGTAGCGACGAATGAGTTTAGCCCGGCATTTTAATGCCGGGTTAGTTATAGCGAGACGGTTTGCGTCGCGTAGCGACGCATGAATTGCGGGACACAGGTTGTAATTTCGTGTCGCGTTAAGGGCATTGAAATGCCCCGGTAGTTCAAGCGTCGCGATGCGACGCAGCCGCCTTAGCGTTCGGCTTCCCGGCATTGAAATGCCGGTCTAAATTCAAGCGTCGCGATGCGACGCAGACCTCTTTGTCTTTGGCTCCCCGGCATTGAAATGCCGGTCTAAATTCATTCGTCGCTACGCGACGGTTCCTTGCGTAACGTTCGTTTGATCAATCGCGAACACGACAGTTGAACTAATTTCATTAATTGGGTTCTAAACATAAAGCCAAGTAAACACAAAGCACCAAGTACAAGCGCCAAGTACAAAGCACAAAGCCAAGCACAAAACACCAAGCACCAAGCACGAAGACAAAGCACAGGAGAAACTCATGTACGCAAAGCTACTTCGCAAATTCCCGATAGCACTGTTGGCCCTCACCGCTTTTTTCTTCGTGCAAGTCAACGTTGTGGCACAAACCAGGCCAACGGCCGGATCCCTGACCGTGCTCAATGCGAAAGGTGCAGCCGCTTCGCTTTGTCCGCTCAAACACACCGACGTAAAAGCAGAGATCAGCGGCTTTATCTCGCGCGTCCGCGTCACCCAGGAATTTGAAAACTCGTTCAAAGAAAAGATCGAAGCTGTTTACACTTTTCCGTTACCGCAGGATGCCGCCGTCGACGATATGATCATGACGATTGGCACGCGCACGATTCGCGGCAAGATCCTCCCGCGTGAAGAGGCGCAGGCTGTTTACGACTCCGCCAAGTCGAATGGACAGGTTGCCAGCCTTTTGGACCAGGAACGTCCAAACATCTTCACTCAATCGGTGGCCAATATTCTTCCCGGTGAACAAATCAAGATTGAAATCAGTTACGTCGAGACCTTGAAGTATGAAGACGGCGCTTACGAATTTGTTTTTCCGATGGTTGTTGGCCCACGCTACATTCCCAGCGCGCCAGCGGTCCAAAAGCAAGGTCTTGCTCCTAACACTGATCAGCTTCCCGATGCGTCGCGCATCACTCCGAGAATGGTCCCGCCAACAATGCGCAGCGGACACGATATCTCGCTTGATATTCAACTCGATGCCGGCTTGATAGTTGATGGTCTAACTTCAAAGACGCACGACGTGGACATCGAACGAGCTGATCCACGCAGCGCGCACATCCATCTCAAAGACATCACGACAATTCCTAACAAAGATTTTGTGCTTCGTTACGACGTCGCCGGCGGTTCGATTCAGGATGCTCTGTTGACTCACCGATCTGAGAAGGGCGGTTTCTTTACGATGATGCTTCAACCTCCGGATCGTGTGACGGTTGAAGATGTGACGCCGAAGGAACTCGTGTTTGTTTTGGATACGTCCGGTTCGATGGAAGGTTTTCCGATCGAGAAAGCTAAGGAGACGATGAAGCTCGCGCTCAACAGTCTCAATCCGTCTGATACGTTTAATCTCATCACCTTTGCAGGTGACACAGACATCCTTTTTCCGAAGCCCGTCCCCGCCACCAAAGAAAACATGGCGAAGGCGCAGTTGTTTCTGAAAGGACGCGGCGGCAGTGGCGGCACTGAGATGATGACCGCGATCAAAGCGGCGCTCGAACCCTCAGACAAACAGGACCATCTGCGAATCGTCTGCTTCATGACTGACGGTTATGTAGGCAACGACATGGAGATCGTTTCCGAAGTCCAGAAACATCCCAATGCCCGCGTTTTTGCTTTTGGAATTGGTGACTCGGTGAATCGATTCCTGCTGGACAAAATGGCGGAAGCGGGTCGTGGTGAAGTCGAATACGTATCACTCAACGATGATGGTTCGGCCGCAGCTCGCAGGTTTCATCAACGTGTTCGCAATCCGTTATTGACAGACATTTCAATCGATTGGAACGGCCTTCCTGTCGCTGATGTTTATCCCCAACGAATTCCGGATTTGTTTTCGGCGAAGCCGGTTATTTTGTCTGGCCGCTTCACTGCCGCAGCGAGTGGAACAATCAGACTCAAGGGAAAAATAGCGGGTAACGATTTCGTTCGCGAGATCCCGGTTTCGTTTCCAGAGAACATGGCCGCGCACGACGTGTTGTCGTCACTATGGGCCAGGCGTCGCATCGACGATCTCATGTCGAAGGATTACAGCGGCGCGCAAAATGGTCAGATGCAACCGGAATTGCAACAAACGATCACTGCGGTGGGTTTGGAGTATCGTTTGATGACGCAGTTCACTTCGTTTGTGGCGGTTGAGGAAATGATTGTTACTGAGGGTGGTCAGCCGCGACGCATTGATGTTCCGGTTGAGACACCGTCAGGCGTGAATCCAGCGATGGTCGGGGCGGAGTCCGAGAGTTTCTCAACGGGTTTCATCGGCACAGTTGCGAAGTCCGGCACTGGTGGCGGGTTCGGTAGTGGTCGCGTTGTGGCGCGTCGCAAATTGATGGCGCCAGCACCGCCACCAAACATTGCGCCGTCAGTTTCGGTCAGTGCTTCGGTAGCGCCATCTGTTTTAAGCGGAATGGTGGTTGCGGACGCAGCGGCGAGCCCCACTCCTCTTCCGATTAAATCAGAAGAAGAGAGGCGAGTTGATCAAGTACGTCCAAAATTACATCCGGCGGTTCTGGCTATAGTTCAGCGCTTGTTGAATAAGCAAGGCGCGACGACCGCAGATGAAGCGCGGTTTGTTCGTGACGGTAAAGCTGAAGTACAGATCTGGTTGTTAGACAAATCAGCGGGGTCGATGGCGAAACTCAAAGAGTTGGGAGTCGAGGTGATGTTGGACCAGCCGAACTCGAAGTTGGTTATTGGCAGGTTGTCGATCGATAAGCTCGAGCAGTTAGCTGACTTGAAGTTTGTGAGGTATGTGTCACCGCAAATGTGAGTAACGGCCAGACCATCCGCAGATTTGGTGGCGATGGAAGTCAGTACCGTAACGCGGTAGCGTCGGGTAGGCTTGATATTTATTGCGAGACCCGCCGCTACCGCGTTA
>DATDMC010000098.1:0-34432 GCA_036518995.1 Pyrinomonadaceae bacterium
AACCCCCCCTTCCTGACTGCACTACCAGATGGTTCTTATTTAATTTTTGAAAGTCTCTCGATGTTATATCGAAGCCGAGGTCCTACTCATTTGTGCCTTCGTGGTTAACGCTTTGATCAACTAAACTCACGGCCGATGAGAACACTAAACATCTTGCTCCTCGTCGTGATGCTGGCGGCGATGTCGTTTGCTCAATCTGGTGGAGGACGGGTTCCTACCAAGCCATCGGAGCCGAAGACGCCACCCGCCAAAACTCCCGCTCCCAGCAAACGCCCCGCGACACTCGATCGCATCGATGGTAAGTGGTGGACTACCGGAAACGACTTTGGCCCATCTGAAATAGTCTTTGTTCAAAACGGTTCCGACGTTTCCGGCACGATTCGCTGGGCCGATGGGCGGACTGGTTCACTTACCGGCAAGTTAGTTGGTAAACGACTTCAGCACAGTTGGACAGACAATACCGGCAACGGTGGTTCCGGTTGGCTCGAACTCAGTTGGGCCAACTTCCTCGGTGGCCCATGGCACAATTCGCGCGTGAAAGACGGCTCGTGGACGATGAACCGTATCGAAGGTCAATGGTGTTTAGGCGGCGACAACAAGCGTCCACGGCGCGTCACTCACGATGCGCAGGGTCGACTGCAGATCACGACCGAGGACGGCACTCGCATGGGCGGTCAAATGGACGGCTCTTATCTGATTCTCGACGATGGCGAAGAATCGATGAAGGGCGACATGTTCTACAAAGGCAATCGCATTACGTTTCCGAACGGAGCGTATTGGAGCTGGTGCGGGAAACTGTAAGGATTGCAGATTTCAGATTTAAGATTTCAGATTGGCTGAAGCCCACGGCTATTCAATCTGAATCTGCAATCTGAAATCTACAATCTGCAATCTTAGCTCGCCTTCCTGCAAGTTTCTTCTCACAACTCCGTTCTTTCCTCGATGAACAACGCAATCCCGTCAAAATTCGCGAGGAAATCAAGATGAAAGTTATTGCACTTACCGCTTTTTCTCTCAGCCTGATCATTTCAAGCTTCGTCGCCTGCGCCACCGGACCAACGCTGCAGGTTCCGCCAGTCACTGGCCAAACGCTATCGCCGGTAAAGAAAACCATGCAGGCGTTTAGCTCCGATCAGGAACTCTCCCGATACCTGAAAAAGCTGGCTGAGAAACAGCGCCGGCGCTACAGGGGCGCCGATGCTGCTTCAAGCAACGTTGCGGCGGAAGCACCCGCTTCAGTAGCGCAGCCCGCTGTTGCAACCAAAGCTGCGAAAGATGAAGAGTCAGTCACAAACGTTCAGCACGCAGGCGTTGATGAAGGTGGAATCGTCAAGGTCCATGGCGATCATCTGGTTGTCCTCAGACGCGGACGTCTATTCACCGTCGCGATTGGTGATGGCGCGTTGAAACCGGTTTCGTCGGTTGACGCTTATGGACCAGACATCAATCCGGCCAGCACGTGGTATGACGAGATGCTCGTCTCCAAAGATACGGTTGTCGTTATTGGTTACAGCTATGAACGAGGCGGTACGGAAGTCGGCCTGTTCCAGATCGACGACTCCGGGAACCTCGCGTATCGCTCAACCTATCACCTGCGTTCAAACGACTATTACTCGTCGCGCAATTACGCGAGCCGTTTGATCGGCAGCAAACTCATCTTCTACACGCCACTCTATTTCTACCCCGGTGGCGACGATGTCTTTTCATCGTTTCCCGCAGTTCGCAAGTGGCACAAAGGCGCAACGCCCGGTGAGTTTCAACGTATCGCACCCGCCAATCATGTCTATCGTCCAGCAGGAGATTTCAACGACGAGAATGGCATGGCGCTTCATACAGTCACCACTTGCGATCTTGCCAATGGCGGTTTCGACTGCCAGGCCACTTCGGTAATTGGACCAGCCGGTCGCGTCTTCTACGTTTCACCTGAAGCAGTTTACGTCTGGGCCAGCTCATGGTTTGGTTATGGTGAAAAGCCGAAGCAAACCTCTCTGCTGTTTCGAATGCCGCTCGACGGATCCGGACCAAGCGCACTCGGTGTCTCCGGTAGTCCGGTGGACCAGTTTTCGTTTCTCGAGAGCGATGACGACAATCTCAACGTCCTGGTTCGTTCAGAAGCCAAAGGCGATGGCATGTGGGCCGCTGAGGTCGCGCAAGGCGATGTCGCTTTGTTGCGTGTCCAATCGTGAACTTCTCCGACGGCAGTGAAAACGTGCCTTCATCAAATTATCGACGTTTACCAAAACCCGAAGGCTACACTTTCCAGAACCGGTTCGTCGGCGACTATCTGATCTATGGAACTGGCAGCGGTTGGGGTGAGCCTGAGAATAAAGACAAGTCAAACTTGTTTCTGGTGCGTTGGGCCAAAGGCGATTCACATCAGTTAACGCTGCCACACGGTGTCGATCGAATTGAACAGATGGGTTCGGACGCGGTGATCGTTGGCACTGACGGAACTGATCTGCACTTTAGTTCGGTGAAGCTCGGCAACTGGCCCGAAGTTGTCTCGCGCTATACACGTAAAGGCGCTTCACAAGGCGAGTTGAGGAGTCAGGGCTTCTTCTACAAACCTGATGGCGACGATTCGGGCACACTTGGTTTGCCGATCAGTGTTCCGAGTCGACCAGGTTATCGTCACCTCTTTGAGAACTCGGCCGCAATTCTCTTCTTAAGAAACGATTCGTTAGCGTTTCATGAAGTTGGTGAATTAAATGCCCAACCGGAACGCGCGGTTAATGATCAGTGCAAGGCTTCGTGTGTTGACTGGTATGGAAATGCGCGACCGTTGTTTTTACGTGGACGAGTGTTCGCGTTACTCGGTTACGAATTGGTTGAAGGCAAGATCGACGATGGTCGTATGCGCGAATTACGACGAGTGAGTTACGCGCCCGGTCGACGTCAGATCACCAGAAACCAAAGCGACGAGGAATAGTTCGCGCCACGAAAAAAGTTAACCACTAAGGCACAAAGGCACAAACAATCGTGTCTTTGTGCCTTTGGTTAATGGTTCATGGTCAAGACCTATGGCACTTCTCAGAAGCGACACCTGCCTCGATGTTCCGATGTGACGCTGTGGGTTAGAATACCCAGGAACCTTCAGTCACAAGGAACATTCAATGATCAAACCGATACGCCCCCTCGCCTTATTCTTGCTTCTACTTTCACTCCCGTCCGCGGCCCTGGCCCAGCAACAACAATACCCTGGCGCTGAGTGGAACAAACCCTTCAAACCCTTTCGCATCGTCGGCAACATCTACTACGTCGGCACAAACGATCTTGCGTGTTACCTGATCACTACCCCATCAGGACACATCCTGCTCGACACGGCGTTAGAGCAGTCGCACGACATCGTTAAGGGCAACATCGAAAGTCTCGGTTTCAAACTCAAAGACATCAAAATCATGATCTCGAGTCACGCGCATTTCGATCACGTCGCGGGTCACGCAGACATGAAAGCAGCCACGGGCGCGCGTGTGTTTGCCTCGGCGGCTGACGCAGTCGTGCTCGAAAGTGGTGGCAAAAAGGGTTTCTACCCGCTTGGTGATTACAAGCCCGTCAAAGTCGATCACATTCTCAAAGACGGCGAGACAATTACCTTAGGCAATACAAAAATGACGGCGCATCTTGCTCCGGGTCACACAGAAGGAAATACGGGCTGGACCATGGTGGTAACTGACAACGACAAGAAGTATGACGTCGTTTTTGTTCCCAGCATGTCGATCAATGACGGCGTTCACCTCGTAAATTTCAAACCATGGCCCGGAGTTGCCGACGCTTACGCCCAGTCGTTCGCGATGCTCAAACAACTTCACTGCGACGTTTTCCTTGGTCCACACGCCAGATTTTTCGACATGGAAAATAAAGCTCACAAACTTGAAACGAATCCGACAACGAATCCGTTTATCGATCCCGCTGGCTATCAACAATACATCGCCTCATTTGAGCAAGCTTATAAGGAGCAACTCACTCGTGAGAAACAACCAAACTAAAACGCGCAGAGCGTTAATCCTTACCACTGCCGTAGTTTTCACTTCGCTCGCGCTTACTGGAGCGCCAATCGCACTGGGCGTTGACGGCAAAAAGATCAGCAGGCAAATTCCTGAAGCATCACTTCACTGCTCACCCGAAGTGAAAGCGTGGTGGGATGCGCTTCGTGATGCCGGCGACAGGGTTATGCGTTCACGGGGATCAAATAAAGATCGCAAACGATTTGCTGAGTTGCTACAGGAAGGCGCAACGAAAAACTATGCTCCGCCGATTCCCGATCACAAACCGATTCCGCTGGTCCAAACCCCGCCAGAATACACTGAAGAGGCGCGGCAAAATCATATCAACGCCAGAATTGGCTTGAGCATTGAAGTGTTGGCTGATGGAACAATCGGCCAGGTAACGCCGCTAAACAATCTCGGCTACGGACTTGATGAATCGGCAGTCGCAGCGGCGCAGAAAGCTGTGTTTCTGCCGGCCGTGCAGAACGGCGTCTTTGCGACTTACACAATGCGGGTGGAAATGTCGTTCAGTATTCACTGAAAGAGGCTGATCTGAGAATCGCTTCGCCTTCTGTTGTCAGGCATGGCTCTGCCCTGCCGTAAAGCTTCCTTGCAAAAATTCAGGGCTGCGCATTCTTTCTGATCCGAGATCAAACCTAAAGAAGAAAGCGAATGAGGGCAGCCCTGAATTTTCAAGTCTGACTACAGCAAGGCGGAGCCAGGCCTCACAACAGACGGCGACGCCGATTCTCAGATCAGCCACTTCACAAGAACGGGATCTTATTGATCAGGGCGCTTTATAATCCGGCAGGGACGCCTGCGGTCCTGAGGCTGTTTAGAAACTGCGTGACATCCACGCGTCTCCGTGTAAAATATCTCATCTTCCAGACGTCTTTTTAGTAACTCTGCAAATCTAGTCATAGCCTTGGGTTCACTTTCAGGAGGACTCCCTATGTTCCGTAAAGCGTACGCTTGGATTCTGATTGTTTTAGTACTCACCGCGATTAGTCTCGCCGCCCAAACTCGTCATCCTTTACGACTTGACGATATGACGCGCTTTCGCGACGTCCGCGATCCTCAACTTTCTCCCGATGGAAAATGGATCGCTTACGTGGTCGGAACAATCGATGCGAAGGAAGACAAAAGCGCTTCTCACATCTGGCTGATCGGTATCGACGGAACTAACGATCGACAGATCACTTTTGGCCAGGAAGGTGAGAGTTCGCCACGCTGGAGTCCCGACGGTAAATACATCTCTTTCACTTCATCTCGACCCGGTAAAGCGCGCGGCAGCCAGGTTTGGATCCTCGATAGAAACGGCGGCGAAGCGCAACAACTCACCGACATCAAAGGCCGACTCCAGGGCTATGAATGGGCGCCCGATGCTAAACGGCTCGCCTTGATCGTCGGCGATCCCGATCCGGATTCAGAACCAACACCGTCACCAGCCCCGGGCGCAACCGCAACTCCGCGCGTGCCAAAACCCATCGTCATCGATCGTTATCGTTTCAAACAAGACGTTCAGGGTTATCTGCTTTCGGGACGTCATAGTTACCTTTACCTGTTTGATGTTGCGACTAAGAAACTCGATCGATTGACGACGAGTAAATGGGACGAGAGTTCGATGGCGTGGTCACCAGATGGCGCGCGCATCGCCTTCATGAGTAACCATTCTGACGATCCCGATCGTGAACCGGCTGCACAACTGTTCGTCGTTGATGCGAAGCTAGGTGCAACAGAAAAAGCTTTAAGCCCGGTGAGCGTCCGCGCTGGCCGTTCGCGTCCCGAGTGGAGCCCGGATGGAAAGTGGCTCGCTTTCTTTGAAGGCGATGAAAAGAAATTTGGCGCCTACAGCATGGACCATCTGCTGCTGGTCGCGAGTGACGGTTCGTCAGCGCCAACTCGTTTCAAAGCGACTGAAGATCTCGATCGGGGTACATCGACTGTGAAGTTTAGTCCTGATGGTCGTTCAATTACTTTCCTCGTCACAGATGATCGTTCCGTCTATCCGGCGCGCGCGAATTTGTCGGGTGGTGGACCAGTTGAAAAGTTGATGAAGCCACCAGTCGTGTTGGGAGCATGGAACTCGGCCGGCGATCGAACGATTGTTATTTCGGGTGGTGATACTAAGGCCGGCGAGATCTATGAATTTGCGAATAATTCACTCCGGCAAATCACTCATCAGAACGATGCTTTGGTAGCAGAACTCGATTTTGGCACTACCGAGGAAGTCGAATTCAAAGCCAAAGATGGTACGGACGTTCATGGTCTTCTGACGTATCCGGTTGGTTATGTTAAGGGGACTAAAGTTCCCTTGCTGCTTCGTATTCACGGTGGACCAAACGGTCAGGATCAACACTCGCTAAGTCTCGAACGACAATTCTTCGCAGCCAATGGTTACGCAGTGCTCGCGGTGAATTATCGGGGCAGCGCCGGGCGCGGCCAAAAGTATTCGCGCGCCATCTTTGCTGATTGGGGCAACTACGAAGTACAGGACTTACAAGCCGGCGTAGATTACGTCGTGAAAATGGGTGTGGCTGATCCGGATCGACTCGGAGTTGGTGGTTGGAGTTACGGAGGAATTCTTACCGACTACCTGATTGCCAGCGACAATCGCTTCAAAGCCGCAACCAGCGGCGCTGGCACCGCATTCACCGTCTCGTTCTACGGCACGGACCAGTACATCCTGCAATACGATTACGAAATTGGACCACCATGGAACCCCAAGTCATGGGAGATCTATCAGAAGTTGTCGTATCCATTCCTGCACGCTGATCGGATTCAAACGCCAACTCTGTTTCTTGGTGGGGAACGCGATTTCAACGTTCCGGTCCAGGGTGGACAACAGATGTATCAGGCGCTGCGCAGTCTCGGGATTGATACGCAACTGATTATCTATCCAAATGAGTTTCACGGGATTCAGCGACCGAGTTATCAACGCGATCGCTACGAGCGTTATTTGGCGTGGTACGAGAAGTATGTGAAGAAAGCTGCTGGACCGGGTAGTACGGCGACGGCGAAGTAAGCAGAAGGCAGAAGGCAGACAGATTGTTGATTAATTGTGAGGACTGTCAATCATTAATCTTCGCCACATTCATTATTTCGCCGCGGTCTATGTTTCGGTTAGTGAGTGCTGGCCTGAGTCGTGCGCGCCGCTCCAAATGACAAATGACCAATAATTCCGTTCCTGCTCCTGCTTTCGGCCTTCTGCCTTCTGCTCTCGGCCCTCTGTCTACTGTCCACTTCGGCTTCATCGGTGGCGGTGGGATTAGTGAGACGCATGCACGTGCAGTTAGCGAGTTGGAGGGGCTAAAGGTTGCCGCGTTCTGTGGCGCCAATCAAGATAAAGTTCAGCAACTAAGCGAAAAGTACGGCGGCGTTGCGTTTGTTGACCTGGACGCTTTCTTATCGCATAAGCCAATGGACGCGGTGATAATCGGCAGCCCATCCGGCCTTCATGCCGCTGAAGGAATCGCGTGTGCACGACGCGGGCTTCATGTTCTGGTCGAGAAACCAATCGACGTAACAGTTGAGAAAGCCGACGCACTGATTAGTGAATGCGAACGTAACAACGTCAAGCTCGCTGTTTGTTATCAGGATCGTTTTGCGGCTGACAGCATTCGTCTCAAGGAGTTGATAACAAGTGGTGAACTCGGAAAGTTGATTTTGGTTTCGGGTCGCGTCAAGTGGTATAGACCACCCGAGTATTACAGCAATTCGCGTTGGCGTGGTCGCCTTTCGCTGGATGGCGGCGGCGCCTTGATGAACCAAGGCATTCACACTGTCGATCTTTTGCTGTGGTTGCTGGGCGATGTAAAAAGTGTTTACGCCAAAGCAGTAACTGCCCTTCATGCGATCGAATCAGAAGACACAGTAGTGGCGACTCTGGAGTTTGCCAACGGCGCAATAGGAACACTTGAAGCGGCGACATCTGTGTACCCTGGTTACGATCGGCGTATCGAGATCACCGGTTCGGAAGGAACGATCATCTTCGAACACGATCGTATTATTAGTGCGGACTTAAAAAGGCCAATCTCAGGCGGCTTAGAGACTAAACCTCAGGATACGAATCGCAGTTCGTCATCGCCGATCGTCTCGGATGTAAGCGGCCACAAAAGAATTATTGAAGACTTTGTCAGGGCAATTCAAACTGGTCAACGACCCAGATGCGATGGTTATGAAGGCCGGCGCAGCGTCGCTTTAGTCGAGGCCATCTACGAATCGGCCCGCACCAACAAACCAGTTGACGTGCCGCTATTGACCGATATTCTGTAGCTGTTTGTTTGCGTGTTTTCTCTGCGTCTCTGCGGATCTCAGCGTCTCTGCGTTGAAATTAACCTGCGAAAAGTTGGTATGGATTTAACGCAGAGATGCCGAGAACGCAGAGACGCAGAGGAAACACGCAGCTCCATCGTAATATCTGACGGCTAAAAGCTTGTCCCATAACCAGGCGCAGCTGTATTCAACACTTCCAAAGTTGAGAACTTAACTATGACCAAATCACGCTTCGCCTTTTCGCGCCGCGACTTTCTGCGCGGACTTTCAGTCACCACTGCGGGTCTGGCGCTTGGCCCAAAATATATCGCCGAAGTTCTCGCGCAAAACAGTGGTCGCAAACTCGGCATCGCCATGCTCGGTCTCGGCGGTTATGCTGGCGGCCAACTTGCCCCGGCCCTGCGCGAAACCAAGCTGTGCCAACTCACGGCCGTCGTGACAGGTCACCCGGAAAAAGGCGAGAAGTGGGCCAGCGACTTCAATCTGAAAAAAGAAAACATTTACAGCTACGAAACCTTCGATCGTATTGCCGATAATAAAGACGTCGACATCGTTTACGTCGTCACGCCTCCGGCGCTACATCCGGAATTTGTAATTCGCGCGGCCAAAGCAGGCAAGCACGTCATCTCTGAAAAGCCCATGGCCACTTCGGTTGCTGACTGTGATCGAATGATCGCGGCTTGCAAACAGGCAAAAGTGCAGCTCGGCGTCGGCTACCGTATGCACTACGACCTGTTTCGCAAAGAGTTGATGAGGATTGTCGCCGCGCAGGAGTTTGGTCCATTCATGAAGATCACTGGTAACTTCGCCTTCGTGATGGGCCAACATCAGTGGCGCATCGAAAAGAAACTGGCGGGCGGCGGCGCGATGATGGATCTCGGTATCTACATCGTGCAGGCGGCAATGCAAGCAACCAATGCCGCTCCAGTTTCAGTGACTGCGCATGAAGAGCCAAAGCAACGTCCTGATTTTTTCAACGAGACTGAAGAGACAATCAACTTCACTTTGAACTTCCCAAATGGCGCGACGCTTGATGCCAGCACCAGCTTCAACGGCAACGGCGGCAGCTTCCGCGCCGAAGGTAGCAAAGGCTGGTTCGAGATGACGCGTGGTGCGTTCAACTACAACGGCGGCGTGGGCCAGACGAGTCGTGGTCCAATGAACTTTCCCTGGATCAATCAACAAGCCGCACAGATGGACGACTTTGCTGACTGCCTGCTGACGGGACGAAAAACACCAGTCCCCGGCGAAATGGGCAAAACGCACATGCAAATTATTACTGCGGTGTATGAAGCAGCCAAGACTGGAAAGACGGTTAAGGTCAGATACTAGACGTCAGGCCTCAGAGGTCAGGGGTCAGGGCTCAGAGGTCAGGGCTCAGGGCTGGATAGGCGTTAGCTGCTTTGGACTTTGGACCTTGGACTTTGGACTTTGAACTTGGACCTTGAACTCGAAACTTAGAACTAAGGACTACTTAATGAAACTACGACAACTCATTGCGCTCGCTATTATTGCGCTATTCACATTCTCACCTTGTCTGGCCCAGACGCCGGCAAACGCCACACTCGAACAAGACATCCGCGCCGAGCTTGGCTTCCTGGCCAGCGACGCGATGCAGGGTCGCGGCAGCGGTACCAACTTCGAACGACTCGCCGCCGAGTACATCGGTTCACAGTTCCGTCAGTTCGGTCTCGAAGCCGCGGGTGACACCGACAGCAATGGACAAAAAGGATTTGTGCAACGCGTCGCTCTATCGGCAACCAGGTACAGCGAAGCGCCTACCCTGACGATTACCAACGGCCCCGACGTCAAGAAATTTTCTTATCGCGACGACTTTCTGGTTTCGTTGCTGCGCACGCCAGCGCTCAGTGGCCCACTGCAAATCATCGACGCCGAAGGAACGCCCGCTAAAGGTTCAGTCGTCCTCGTCAAACTTCCCGACGGCGCAGACATGCAGAAGCGACAAGACGTAGTTCGCAAAGCTCGAAGCGCGCAAGCCAACGCCGTGATGCTGATCGAGACAGAAGACAATACCAAGACTCGCCAGGCCGGAAATGTTCGACTGCCAAACTTGCCGACTCGCCTGCAGGGTCAGACAAGTACCGACTCGTCGTTCGCAATGATCGTGCTCAGTAAAGCAGCGTTCGACACAATCGCCGCACTGCCTGCCGGGGCGAAAGTCGAGTTTGGTGGGCCAACACAAAACACTGCGAACTCGAACACGTGGAATGCTGTCGGGGTCCTGCGAGGTTCCGATCCAACTGCCGCAAAGGAAGTAATCATTCTGAGCGCGCACCTGGACCATCTCGGTGTCAACGACTCGGCGCCCGCCGGAACAGATGCGATCTTTAACGGCGCCGACGATGATGCGTCGGGTTGTGTCGCCGTTCTGGAATTGGCCCGAGAACTATCCTCGGGAAAACGACCCAAGCGAACTGTTTACTTTGTCTGCTTCGGCAGTGAAGAGCGTGGTGGATACGGCGCCCAGTATTTCATTGCCAACTCACCGGTGCCGCTCGAACAGATTATTGCGAATGTGGAATTTGAAATGCTCGGCCGGCCCGACGCAAAAGTAGCTGCCAACACGCTTTGGTTGACGGGTTATGAACGCTCGACGCTTGGTGCGGAGCTAACGAAACAAGGCGCTTTGATAGTCGCCGATCCACATCCTGAACAAAACTTTTTTCAACGCTCCGACAACTACACGCTCGCGCTTCGTGGGGTGGTGGCCCACACGGTTTCAAGTTTTGGTTTACACAATGACTATCACCGCGTGAGTGACGAACTCTCTAAAGTCGACTTCCCTTTCATGACGCAATCGATTCAATCGTTGATGAAACCAATTCGCTGGTTAGCTGACTCTTCGTTCAAACCAGCCTGGTTGCCGGGCCAGGCGCCGGCGAGATGACCAGACCAAAGTTCTTCAAGACTCAGCCGGAGTTTCATGACTGGTTGGACCAGAATCACGACTTGAAAAACGAGCTGCTGGTTGGTTTTCATAAAAAAGATTCTGGCAAGAAGAGCATTACCTATCCCGAAGCGCTCGACGAAGCACTCTGTTACGGCTGGATCGACGGCGTAAGAAAGAACATCAACGAAACGAGTTATACGATTCGTTTCACGCCACGCAAACCCAGAAGCATTTGGAGTCTGGTCAACGTTCGTCATGTTGAGCGACTTAAGAAAGAAGGTCGCATGCTGGCGCCTGGACTTAGGGCGTTTGCGGCACGTGAAGATAAGCGGACTGGAGTCTACGCGTTTGAAAACAAACCGCGCGAATTGTCGGCGGAGTATAAAAAGAAGTTTCAGATGAATAAGCAGGCGTGGGAGTTTTTTCACGCCCAACCGCCGTACTATGTCAAGGTTTGTTCCTTCTGGGTGATGAACGCGAAGAAAGAAGAGACACAACTGCGCCGGTTGGACCAGTTGATCGACATATCGGCAAAGAACGAACGGCTTGGTCTACTGACCAGCACAAAGAAGTAAATCTGCAAAACCACAACTCTAGTAGCGATGAAGTCAGTACCGTAACGCGGTAGCGTCGGGTCCAGCGACAGACTAAAGTGCACAAAGTCAAACAGACCCGACGCTACCGCGTTACGGTACTGACTTCATCGCGACATATCGAACATAACTCTGGAGTCTCGCGAAATGATCAAACTTAGTCTCCTCCTTCTTGCTCTACTGCTGTTTATTCCGGTCGGTGTGTTGGCTCAAACGCCCGCGCCTTCGCCTTCGCCAACCTTCGACAATTACGATCCTGGTCCAGACTCCAAGCCCCAACCCAACGTCCCGAAGGGCGAGATCATCAAACTTAGCTTCGATAAGTCAAAGATATTTCCCGACACTGTCCGCGACTATTGGATCTACGTGCCGGCCCAATACAAACCCGACAAACCTGCGTGTGTGTTCGTCGTCCAGGACGGCATTCGTTGGGAAGCGCCAACGGTATTCGACAACCTCATTGCGAAGAAAGAGATCCCGATCACCATCGGCGTATTCATTACTCCGGGCGTTGTGAAGTCGCCCAACGCAGCGACGGCATTGGACCGTTTCAATCGCAGTTTTGAGTACGACGGCCTCGGCGACGCGTATGCTCGCTTCCTGCTTGAAGAGTTGTTTCCAGAAGTCGAAACAAAGAAGACGAGTGACGGGCGCGCGATACGTCTTTCGCACGACGGCAACGATCGCGCGATCGCAGGCGCATCGAGCGGAGCAATCGCAGCGTTCACGGCGGCGTGGGAACGACCCGACGCCTTCTCACGCGTCTTCAGTTCGATTGGAACTTATGTCGATCTACGCGGTGGGATGCGTTATCAGTCACTGATTCGCAAGTTTGAGCCAAGGCCAATTCGCGTCTACTTACAAGACGGCTCAAACGATCTCAACATTTACGGCGGCGACTGGTGGATGGCCAACCAAACAATGGAGCGCGCCCTGATTTTCTCAGGCTACGAAGTCGAGCACGCGTGGGGCGACGGTGGTCACACAGGTAAACATGCCACGTTAATTTTTCCCGACGCGTTACGCTGGCTTTGGAAAGACTGGCCCAAACCCGTCGGCAACACCGCAACCAAAAATCCGACGCTGAATGACATCCTGCTTCCGGGTGAAGGTTGGCAACTCGTTTCTGAAGGCTACAAGTTTACCGAAGGCCCCGCGGTCAATGCGAAAGGTGAACTTTATTTCAACGACTTCGGTGGCAGTAAGTCGTTCAAACTCGGGCCTGAAAACAAGGTCACTGAGGTGATGGCCGATTCCAAGAAGAGTAATGGTCAGGCGTTTGGACCAGATGGACGACTATACATCGTGCAAAGTGGAACCGGGAAGGTGCTTGCCTACGATGCCAACAACAAGGTGTCTGTCATTACTGATGGAATTGCAGGTAACGACATCGTCGTCGCTAACAACGGCAACATGTACGTCACCGCTCCGCCGCCGGACAATGAGAACGGCATGAGCAAGATCTGGTTGATTAAACCGAACGGCGAGAAGACTGTGGTCGACACTGGGTTGAAGTATGCGAATGGCATTACGTTAAGTCCTGATCAGACGCTGCTTTATGCCGCCGATTTTCGATCTCATTGGGTCTACAGTTATGTCGTCAAGCAGGACGGGACGCTGCAATCGAAACAGCGTTACTACTGGATTCAGGTCCCTGATACAGGCGACCAGGCAAATTCCGACGGCATGCGAGTAGATGTCGATGGTCGACTTTATGTGGCGACTGCGATGGGCATTCAGGTCTGCGATCAGGCCGGACGGGTGCAATGCATTTTGCCGACGCCGAACAAACGCGTCTCGAATCTCGCGTTTGGCGGTGAACACTTTGACGTTCTCTATGCGACGTGTGGTGACAAGATTTACAAGCGGAAAATGAAAGTCAAAGGCGCGCAAGCCTGGGACAAGCCGCTCAAACCCGCCCCGCCGAGGCTGTGAACAGTAGGCAGAAGCAGTAGGCAGTAGGCAGAGGGTAGGCGCAGGAGCAGGAGCAGTTGCAGAAACGCCGAAGGCGTTTCGTCTCAAAGCCCAGGGTTGAGCTTTGGCAACCCTGGGTAAACGTACGATCAGATAGCTGAACGCCGAAGGCGTTTCGTCTCAAAGCCCAGGGTTGAGCTTTGGCAACCCTGGGTAAACGTACGATTAGATAGCTGAACGCCGAAGGCGTTTTGTCTCAAAGCCCAGGGTTGAGCTTTGGCAACCCTGGGTAAACGTACGAACAGACAGATCAACTCCGAAGGAGTTACGTCCATTCGAATTGCTGGCGATGCAATTGTTAATTACGCGATACATACTGCTTCCCTCCTTCAATTCCTTTTAACTCCGCACTGCGGACGCAACTCCTTCGGAGTTGATACCCTGTGTCACCATCACCCAGGGTTGCCAAAGCTCAACCCTGGGCTTTGAGCCGAAACGCTTTCAGCGTTATCCAACAACAACCACACACCACCACACACCACCACACACCATCACTCCAACAACACATTCAAAAAATCCCAAAAATCGTAGACTTTTACTCAACAACCCGCCCACTCAATGCTAAAATCCCAACGTCTCGGAAACGCCGCTATTCCACCCAGGGGATTTACTCAATGAAAAAATTCGCCTCCGCTCTTTGCACATTACTTGTCGCCGCTCTGCCCGTTCTCTCACAACAACAACCCAAACCCGATGATGACGTCATCCGGGTTGAGACGAACCTCGTACAGACCAGCATCACTGTGCTCGACAAAAAGGGAAACTTTGTTGAAGGCCTGAAACCCGAGGATTTTCAACTTCGGATAGACGGCAGACCGGCAACGATTTCATTTCTGAGTCGCATCACCGCGGGCACCGCTGCCGAGCGGGCGCAATACGAAGCGCTGCGAAAAGGATCAACAGCGGCGCCGCCGCAACCCGAAAGCTCCGAGTCAATCGGCAGAACGATCATCTTCTTCATCGACGATCTTCATTTGTCACCCAAGAGCGTAAGCAAGACCCGGCAGTTGATTACTAACTTCATCACTACCCAGATGGCGCCAAACGACTCCGTGGCCATCGCCTCTTCTTCGGGACAAATCGGATTCCTTCAGCAGTTCACTGACAACAAGACTGTCTTACTCGCGGCCGTTAGTCGTCTCAATTACAAGCCCTACGTGGTCCATGATACCGAGTCGATACCGATGACTGAATACGCCGCCTTACGTGTCGATGCCGGTGATAAAGACGCTCTGACTTATTACGCAAATGAACTGTTGAAAGCGATGAATTTTCAAAGCCAGGGCGGTCCGGTTGGACCACCGCGCGGTGGCGGCGCCGTGGGTACTTCTCAAGCTAACAACCCGAATAAACAGTCGAGCGGAATGTCGCGAGAGATGGCTGAACATCAAGTCAAAGAACGTGCGCTGATGATCCTGAAGCAGTCTGCCGCAGTCACCACCAGCACGCTGGCCGGCTTTGAAAACCTGCTTCATACGGCTCTCCAACAAACCGGACGCAAGCTCGTGTTCTTCGTCTCTGATGGTTTTTTCTTAAACGATCGCAACACGGGAGCCGATACAAAGATTCACGAACTTACCGACGTCGCAGTGCGCGCTGGAGTGGTTATTTATTCACTCGATGCGCGTGGCTTAATTTCAACCACCGACGCCACCTCCAACCGGGCTGATCCCGAAGGAAGACTTAGTCGCTCAAACGTGGGGGAAGTCAGTGCTTCTCAAGATGGAATGAATGCGCTCGCGGGAGATACTGGTGGCCGCGCGCTATTCAATTCCGAAATGCTTGGCGATGCAGTTGATCGGGCCCTACAGGAAACTTCGAACTATTACCTGATCGGGTGGCGACCCGACACGGACGAGCAGAAGAGTTCAAGTTTCAAGCGTATTGAAATTACAGTCGCCGGTCGAAGCGATCTAACCGTGCGTTTACCCAGGGGCTACCTGAACAATCTGGCGAACGCGCGCGCGACAACCAAACCCGAACCGCTCGCCGGAACAACTTCAACCGACAAACCGGCTGACGTGGATCTCAAACGCGCACTTTCCGCCGCCCTGCCACAAACAACGATTCCGACCACCGTTTCGGTTAGTTTTATTGATGCTCCCGATAATGGAGCGATCGTTACGGCGGGCGTGCAAACCGCTGCCACCGCTTTGAGTTACGGTGACGATGGAAAACAAGCAGCAGTCGATCTCGCTGGAGTAATACTCAACGATCAAGGCAAGCCTGCCGCCACTTTTCGAACTCGCTTAACAGTAAATGCGATTCCTGTTGAACTGATGGGCCAGGACACCGGAGTTGTATACAACTACAAAGCAAAGTTAGCGCCTGGTCTATATCAACTTCGCGCAGCAGTCCGCGATGAAAAGACCGGCAAAGTTGGAAGCGCGACGCAGTGGATCGAAGTGCCTGACTTGTCTAAAAAGCAGTTGGCGCTCAGTTCGCTTCTGCTTCGCGCCAGCAAAAAGAATGAAGCGGCGCCGGCCAGCGCCGAACCGCAATTCAGCGTCGATCGTCATTTCCATCGTGGTTCACAACTGAATTTTCTGATGTTCATCTATAACGCGACTCGCAATGCACCAGCCAGTCAGTCACCGGATGTGACAGCCCAGGTTGAAGTGCTGCGAAACGGCGCCGCAGTGGTCAGCACTCCGGTACGCAAACTCAACATGGACGGTATGGCTGACCTGGGAAGAATTCCTTACGGCGGTCAATTCCCGCTTGAAGCCTTGCAGGCCGGGCGCTACGAACTCAGGATCACCATTACCGATCGCCTGGCTAAATCTTCAGCGTCTCAACGGCTACAGTTTCAAGTGGATTAAGCTCGGCTGCGCCGCCTGTTGTGAGGCAAGGCTCTGCCTTGCCTCAATCAGACTTAATTATCAGGGCTGCGCCCTTATTCTCTCTCTCTGCTTAGGTTGGTCAGCCAGAGGGCGCAGCCCGGAATTTTTTTAAGGAGCTACGGCAAGGCGGAGCCTTGCCTCATAACAGGCGGCGCAGCCGATGCTTAGATTAGTGGAGCGACGCTTGAATTTAGCGGCCATTCATCAATGCCTGACTTACTCGTCAATCTGCTAAAGGCGCCCGCGCCTGCGCCTTTAGCGGATCACACCATCACAATCCGCAGAGCACAACCATTTGAAAGTTCGCTCCTAAGCGACTTCATTACTACCAACTTCAACCAGGCGTGGACCGATGAAGTCTCGATAGGCTTTAGTCGGCAACCCGTTTCGATTTTCATTGCCACCTCCGAAAAACGAATCGTCGGTTTCGCTGCTTATGAATGCACGAGACGCGGCTTCTTTGGCCCAACTGGGGTGGCGCCTGACGCGCGTAACAAAGGCATCGGCAAAGCGCTTTTATTGTCGGCGTTACAGGGCTTGCGAGAAATGGGTTACGTCTATGCGATTATAGGTCACGCCGGTCCGATCGATTTTTATCAAAAGGAAGTTGGCGCAATCGTAATTCCCGACAGCGATCCCGGAATTTATACTGATTTGTTAAAGAGTAATTAATGCGAGCCGAAGAGCAGTTATCGATGTCGCCGGTTGCGGCAGTTGGATCAAAAACTCCGCCTGGACCAAAGGGGAATTTGTTTCTCGGTGTGATGCGGGAGTTCAACGACGATTCACTCTCGTTCATCACGCGTTGTCGTGATTATGGAGACGTTGTCAAAACCCGATTTCTTTGGGTCTATGCATATTTTCTCTACCACCCGCAAGACATCGAAGCAATTCTCACCACTCAAGCCAAAAATTTTCGCAAAGCGCAATCACTTAGATCTCCGTTCTTTGCCCGGCTCGTAGGCAATGGTCTCGTCACGAGTGAAGGCGATTTTTGGCGACGGCAACGACGTCTGGCCCAACCTGCTTTTCACCGCGAGCGAATTAGTTCTTACGGCGAAGTGATGGTCGACTTTGCGCAGCGCGCTATCAACAAATGGCATCCTGGACAAGAACTCGATCTCTTCCGGGAGATGACGCGATTAACGCTCGAGTTGGTCGTCAAAACTCTTTTTAATGCCGACGTTTCAAACGATGCCGATCAAGTCGGCGTCGCACTCGCCGACGTAGTCAAACCATTCGCCTCGCAAGCCACGCTTAAGTGGATCCTCGACAATCGTTTGCCCACACCCGGTCGCCGTCGCTACTTCAACGCGGTTTCAAAGATCGATCGTATTGTCTTCCGGATCATTTCCGAGCGGCGCAAAAGTAAGTCTGACGAAGGCGATCTGCTTTCGATGTTGTTACAAGCGCAGGACGAAGACGGTAGCCAGATGACTGACGCTCAGCTTCGCGATGAGGTGATGACACTCTTTCTCGCCGGGCATGAGACGACGGCATTAGCGCTGTCGTGGAGTTGGTATTTACTGGCGACACATCCTGAAGCAGAAGCGAAATTTCACGCCGAGTTAGCGGCAGTGCTACAAGGCCGAACACCGACTGTCGACGACATGCGCAAACTTGTCTACACGGAGATGATCGCGAAGGAAGCGATGCGTCTTTATCCACCAGCTTATGCAGTTGGCCGTGAAGCGTTGGAAGACGTCGAGGTTGGCGGTTATCGCATACCAAAGGGTAGTCAGGTGTTTGCGTTTCAGTGGGCCACGCAACGTGATCCGCGTTTCTTCGAAAATGCTGATCAGTTTGAACCTGAGCGGTGGACGCCGGAACGAGCGGAGAAATTACCGAAGTATGCCTACTTCCCGTTTGGTGGTGGTCCACGTCAATGTATTGGAAACTACTTCGCGATGATGGAGGTCGTGCTGTTGTTAGCGACGATCGGTCAGCGGTTTAGATTTTCAGTTGCGCCGGATTACAAAGTTGAATTGTTGCCGGTGCTGTCGCTTAGACCAAAGAATGGAATCAGAGTCATCGTGAATTCTCGCTGATTAGGAGCGCAGGCGTCCTCGCCTGCCGGAAAAATTAGAAGATCCGATCGTTCTTTTCGTTAAGCGGGCAGGCGAGGACGCCTAAAATTATTCCATGGCACGCGTGATTTGTCCCCACTCTTCCACGCTTAAAGTCTCGGCTCTTCGCTGAAGATCCACACCGGCTTTACACAATACGATACTCGCGCCGCCGTTTTGTTTAATCACTTCCTGAAGCTTGCCGCTCGCATTTCGAAGATTGTTGAGAATCGTTTTGCGCTTCTGCATAAACCCGGCACTAACAACTGACCACAACAACTCTTCGCTACCAACTTTTGTGCTCAGTTCCGGCCGGAACTTTAACCGCACGACGCTACTCCACACTTTTGGCTGAGGTCGAAACGACCCCGGCGCCACATCAAAAAGTTTTTCAATTTCACAATAAGCTTCGATTAGCACAGACAGATAACCACGCTCGCTCGACCCTGCCGGGGCTTGAATCCGATCGACAACTTCCTTTTGCAGCATCACAACCGTCTCATCAAGACAACTCCGCTGTGCAATCAAATGCTGAAGAATAGCGGTTGAGATGTTGTAAGGAAGATTTGCGACGAGGCGAGCACGAGTCGCAGGTTGAATCGCTAAACAGAAATCAGTTACCAAAGCATCTGCATGCAACAATTCAAAATTCGGCGACTCGGAAAACTTTTCGCGCAGCGCCGGGGCCAGGTTGTTATCAAACTCAACCGCGATTACGCGTCCAGCGCGCGCTATCAGTTCCGTCGTTAGCGCGCCTTTGCCTGGACCAATCTCAACGATTGTCTCGTTGGCTTGCGGAGCAAATTCTTTAATTATGCGATCTATTATGGAAGGATTATGAAGGAAATTCTGACCGAGCCGTTTGCTTGGACGATGCCCGGCAAAAGCATTTCCAGCTTCATCGGACACGAGTGTTATTCTCGTCAATTCGCGGGTAGCCGGTCACTTCAATATCATCGCCGCGTTGAGTGATTTCAACATTATCGAGCTGAAGCGCATCTGCCATCCGCTCAACGCCGGCGCCGCCAACCGCTTCCGGTGCGTCCTTACCACCAACAATCTTTGGCGCAATGAAAAAGGTCACTTTGTTTACGAGTCCGGCATCGAGAAACTTTCCGGCAACTGTGGATCCTCCTTCAACTAAAACACCCTGGAGAGATTTTGCGCCGAGTGTGTCCAACATCGAAACCAAATCTCTATCTTTACTTCTAATAACTTCAACACCGGCGGCTTCAAGCGCACCCGCATCTGCATTTGGACCAGCAAAAGCGAGGACTGGAGCTTCATTCGTGGTTTTAGCCAAACGAGAATCTGCCGGTAAACGCAACGCCTCATCTAAAACTACTCTCACTAACGGCCGGCGTCGCGGCAACCCGGATCGATCAGTCAACTCCGGATCGTCAGTCAACACTGTTCCAACGCCAACCAGGATCGCATCGTATTGATGGCGCAGTTCATGCGCGCGGGCACGACTTTCGGGTCCCGTTATCCAACGTGCATCGCCAGTACGCGTCGCGATTTTTCCGTCCAATGAAGTCGCCAGTTTCAAATGAACAAATGGCCGGCCGGTACGCATGTAATGCATGTACGCTTCGTTGAGCTGCGCGGCTTCTTCCGACATCAGTCCAACCTGGATTTCGATACCGGCATTGCGCAGATGCTCGAAGCCTTTGCCGGAAACCTTTGGATTCAGATCCTCGATCGGCGCCACGACCCGTTTTATTCCGGCGGCAATCAAGGCATCGGTACAAGGAGGTGTGCGGCCATGATGTGCATGAGGTTCAAGCGAGACATAAGCCGTCCCACCCCGCGCCCGTTCACCCGCCATTGCCAGGGCAATCGTTTCGGCGTGTCGAATCTCTTCAAACACATAAAACCCTTCACCGGCGATCGCTCCATTAGCATCAACGATCACACAGCCAACGAGTGGACCAGGACTAACTAAGCCCGTTCCCTTCGCCGCCAACTCAAGCGCACGGGACATGAGGCGACGATCCTCGTCGGTCCAGGTCGGGATGGGTTCAACTAACATTGTCGAGGACACAGCCACAAATTATCCAAATAGACCATTCACGTATTGCTCAGGGTCAAACACAACGAGGTCGTCAACTTTCTCGCCAATGCCGGCATAGCGAATCGGTAGTCCTAATTCTTTGGCGATGGCGACGGCGATTCCGCCTTTCGCGGTTCCGTCCAACTTCGTCAATACAATGCCGGTGACACCTGCAACTTTCAAAAACTGTCTCGCCTGTTCGAGACCATTTTGTCCGGTCACTGCATCGACGACCAGCAGTGTTTCGTGGGGCGCGCCTTCAACTTCGCGGGCCGCAACGCGTTTCATCTTTTCGAGTTCCGCCATCAAGTTTGACTTGTTGTGCAAACGGCCGGCCGTATCGACTATCAGCACGTCAGAACCACGCGCTTTTGCGGCTTTCAACGAATCGAACAATACTGCGGCCGGATCAGTTCCCTGCTTCTGCTGGATCAATGGAACGCCAGTGCGTTCGGCCCAGATCGCCAACTGATCAGACGCAGCGGCGCGGAAGGTGTCGGCGGCGCAAATCAAAACATCGTTGCCTTCGGCCTTGATGCGTTGGGCCAGTTTACCAATGGTCGTTGTTTTGCCGACGCCATTCACGCCGACAATCATCATGACGTAGGGCAGAACGTTTTCAGGAACTGAAGTCTCCGACGCCACACCTTTCGCCTCGGAAGCTTTCAGGATCGTCAACAACTCGTCCTTGATCGCCGTTTTCAGAGCGTCGATGTCGTTGATCTGTTTGCGGGCGATGCCGCGCCGAACTGTTTCCAACACTCCGAGCGTCGTTGGCACACCGATGTCGGCTGCAATCAAAATTTCTTCTAACTCATCGAGCAACTCCTCGTCGATCTGTTTCCGGCCGGCGAAGACGGTGTCGAGTCTTTCCGATAGCGAATCGCGGGTCGCCGCAACTGCCCGGCGGAAGCGCGTGGAAAATTCCTGCTCAAGCGCCGCTTCCTGCGCCTGGAGTTCTTCCATCGAGAGATTCAGGCCCAGGACTGAAGTCGTGAATGGAGATCTGGAGGGAACAGGTTTTTCGCGAACCGTTGGCGCAACGGGTGTTCGAGGTTCGGGTTTGGTCTCGACCGGGATCGGGCCTGGTTCCGCGCCGACCACAGGTGGAACCATCTCAGGCACCGGGACTGCAGGCTTTTCTACTTCTCTTGAGGGCGGCTTCTCTTTCGCGGCCGGTTCATTTAGTCCCAGCTTTACAAACTCGTCCCCAGTTTTTCTTCGCCAAAAAAGTCCCATAAATCGATTAAAGCACAACAGCCGCGTCCTCTCAAAAAGGACCGCGGCTGCGGGTGACTTATCCTCTGCGTCTCTGCGTTCCTCTGCGCCTCTGTGTTGAAAATTGTCGTGCGCTTAATCGAACTCAGTTTTACACAGAGGCGCAGAGAATCGCAGAGACGCAGAGAGTTCAACTGACTGCGAGGCGTTCCGATTCCTGAGCAGGCGATAACATTCCCGGTTTCGGAGTATCTGCTAACGGTCGTTTCAATCTCACCGACCCAGGCCGTATCTGCCCTTCACGACACGCGGCCGTAAACGCCGCAACTACCTCCGCGTCGTAACGAGTATTTACAAAACTCTCGATCCGCGCGACTGCATCTTCAAACTTCATCGCCTTTTGATAAGGTCGATCAGTCGTCATCGCGTCAAACGTATCCGCCACCGCGACAATCTTGCCCATGATGGGAATCTCGTCGCCCTTCAATCCCTGCGGATAACCTTTGCCGTCGACCATCTCGTGGTGCATATACATTCCCGGCAAAAACTCTTTCATCGCCGGAATCTGCGACATGATCTTGTAGCCTTTTTGCGGATGCTTCTTCATCAACTCGTATTCTTCATCAGTCAACGCAGCCGGTTTCTTTAACACGTTGTCATCTATTCCGATCTTGCCGACGTCGTGAAGCAGGGCGCTGATGCGAATCTTTTCGACTTCGTCATCGTTCAGTCCCATTCTTTGCGCGATGGCCACTGAAAAACGCGATACACGTTCCGAATGACCACGAGTGTAGGGATCTTTGCCGTCAATCGCTGCGGCCAGTCCTTTAACTGTGCCGATGAATAGTTCACGGTTCGCGGCCGCCGACTGTTGCAAGTCGCCAATGAAACGTTCGACCTGATCGGTCATCACGTTAAAGGAATTACCGAGGTCACCTAATTCAGTGCGACTCGTAACTTGAATACGTTGTGAAAAATCACCTGAAGCAATGCGATGGGCGCCCCCCGCCAATTCACGCACCGGATGAGTCAGTTTATTAGCGAAGAAAACTCCGATTAGAATCGTGAGAAAACCCACTACCAGACTGATCCACATCGTCTGGCGCCGCATGTCTGCCACTGACGCCAACGCCGCAGACTCATCCTGAACTGCAATTACACCGAGACGCGAGTTTTTATCGAGTTCCGCAGTCGCATACGAACCTAACATTTCAACCTGGCGACCATCTCGATTGGTCGTGAAAGGCGCCAGCGCCGATTGGACCTGGGCTCCCGATTCCAACCAGTCCTGCACGACCTTCAAATCCACCATCGACTTCTCGGAAAAGGCGACACTCGCCTCGGGATGCGCCACCGCCCTTCCATCCTGATCGACCACAAAGACGATCGGCAAACCGGCTTCCAACAGTTCTCGCTCACTTTTCGCAGTCGGTTGCTGAACTGCGTGAAAAACTTCCTGAAAAGAAACTATGGCAATGACCGCGGCAACTACTTCCTGGTTCTGGTCCCCTGCGAGCACGGGCTCGGCGATGGTCAACGCCATCTCCTGCCCGGAACGAATGATTTCAGGGCGACTCACAACCACGCCGCGTCCATTCATACGCGCCAACACTTCGCTAACCCTCGTATCAACTTCTTCAAGTTTGATCACGTCGGGTTGAAAAGCACGATGAGGATTTCCTTTAACGGGCCACAAAGCCAGTGCAATTAAGTTCGGATCCTCTTGAAGTGTTTTCTGAAGCCGCTGGTCGTAACCTTTGTCATCAAAGGCTTGTATGCCGCCGGCAATTTCAAACGCACGCGCCAGGCCGGTGACAACGTCCCGGTATCTCTGACCGTAGAGCTCGATCTGGCGGGCCTTGTTCTGTACGAGCTGAGCTTGATAGCGACCTTCAATCGAGCGAAGTTCCGCGGCACTGCGGCCGGAGAGCAACACGCCGGCAAAGACAAGCGGCAGTAGACCGACGAGGAGCAGAACTCCCAGAACGATGTAGAGAAGACGAATTCGTCCGAGTTTTTCGAGCATTCTCAAGCTTAGGTGGCTACAATCGGCAGGAACGCAGAAGGTTGGGTATCGGGTTAGGTCGAGGTTGTTCGACCGAGTAGCCATTATCGGCGAGAGGTGCGAAGAGTGTCAACGAGTTTTAACAATGGGTTATATAGTACAGATGTCTTTGGCTGCGCCAACTGTTGTGAGGAATGGCTATGCCTTTCCGTAAACGTACATTTAATTCCTGGGCTGCGCCCTTCTTGTCTGTGGAACCAACGAGGGCATAGCCCGGTCCAAAGAAGGGAGCACCCAACGGAAAGGCGTAGCCATTCCTTACAACAGTTGGCAAAGCCAGAATGATGGAGTCGGACTTTTCTCGACTTCCGACCCCTAACTCGCGTCTAACTCCTTGAGCGCCAACACCCGGCTGGCACTCGATCGGTCGAGAAAAGCTGACGAGCCCCATTGACCAGGAAATGGAAACTGTTACCACTGACGAGATAATCGTAGAGCGCGCGCTCACTGGGGATGCGGAGGCTTTCGGCGAGATTGTGAGACGCTGGGAGCGCCGGATTTTTGCACTTGCCTATGGCATGCTCGGCCGCGAAGAAGACGCGCGCGACGCAACCCAGGAGACGTTTATCGCGGCGTTTCGCAATCTTCGTAACTTTCGCGGAGAGGCAAAGGTTTCGTCGTGGCTGCACCGGATCGCGGTCAACCAGTGCATAACTCGACAGCGAAGAGCAAAAGTCAGAGGCGAATCAGCGCTCGAGGATGAACAGGAGAAGAACGCCAGCAACTTTGCTGCGCCGTTGAGTTTGTTACCTTCGACGTTAACAGAAGGCGCACAGGTAACTCTGGCAGTACGTCGCGCAGTAAACAGTCTGCCGGCGGAGTTGAGACAGATCGTCGTAATGAAGGAATTTGAAGAACTGACTTTTAGAGAGATCTCGGATGCGTTGGATATTCCGCTGAGTACGGTGAAAAGCCGATTGTATACGGCGTTGAAGCAGTTGCAGATGAAGCTGAACCGGTTTGGCAGCGAGGCAGCTTGAAAGTAGGAAAGAGATGAACGAAACGGTGAAAATAGGATCATGCGAACGCGGAAACGATTTGGTTTCGTTTCTGTATGGTGAAGCCGAGGAACACGAAGCCCGTGATTTCGAACGACACTTGCAGGCATGTCGCGAGTGTCGGCATGAATTGAAGTCGTTTGGGTTTGTGCGCGAATCGATCGCCGAGTGGAAAGATGAAGCGTTAGCAGGCTTTGTGCCACCACAAATCGTCGCGCCCGTTCGACAAAAGTCTGCCTTCGCTGCGCTCCGTGAATTTTTCGATCTTTCGCCGCTCTGGTTAAAAGGCGCGGTGGGCTTTGCGGCAATACTGTTATGCGTGTTGGCTATCGCGTTAGTCATGGCGAAGCAACAATCTCAACCGGTACCAACGCTCGCGCAACAGAACGCTGCGAAATATACGGAGCAACAACTGCAGGATTCGATTCAAAAAGCTTTACAAGAGCAGCAACAAAAAATCGCGTCAGTTTCGCCTCCCGAACCGGAAAAAGAAGTTGACGAAGTCAAAACTGTTAAGCCAAAAGAGAGCCGGACGGTTAACCGCTCAACTCAATGGGGACGTCATTCCCTGTCTAAATCTGAACGAGAACAGTTAGCGACTGATCTCCGGCTGCTCTCAACTGACGACGACGATGATCTCAGTTTGATTGGAGAAAGAATTAACCAGGAATTTTAAGAGGTTATCATGCGACTACTTGGCAGAATCATACTCCCCCTCGTGGCGTTGATGTTTTGCGCCACATTGACTGTGTTCGCCCAAACTCCTCAGGATCCACCGCCAGGAGAACCACCGCCATTTGAAGGCCCCGACGTAATCGGACAACTCGAACTCACCCAGGACCAGATCCGTAGCATTCGCATCATCCAGCGCGACAGCAAAGATGAACGCGCGGCGATCGGACTTCGTTTACGCCAGTCAAATCGCTCCTTGCAAGACGCGATGGATGCGACCACTTTAGATGATGCCATAGTTGAGCAACGACTTCAGGAAGTAGCTTCGGCCCAAACAGCACAACTCCGGATGCGCATTCAGACGGAGATGAAAATCAGGCGCATTTTGACTCCGGCGCAACTCGCGAAGTGGCATGATTTGCGGTTGCGTGCGGGAGATGTAATGCGTGCGAAGCAAAATCAGCGTCAACAGGAGAGACGTCCGGCCGATCGAGAGCTACGACCAAATCAACGAAACGGCGTCGCGCCATTGAATCCGCGTCGAGACAACACAATCCGCCCTCGACCATAAGAAAGGCAGAAAGCAGGAGCGCAGGCGTCCCCGCCTGCCGCGTCGCGTAGCGACGTTTGAATTTAGCCAGCCGTTTTAACGGCTGGTTTCATGACACAAATACACGCCCGTCGCGTAGCGACGGTTGAATTTGAGCGCCACGACCCATTCATGCGTCGCTACGCGACGCGTATTACACCGCATCATTTCCAGCCATTAAAATGGCTGGCTAAATTCAACCGTCGCTGTGCGACGAAACCCCAAACCATTCAATACATCGACAAAACCGTCTGACAGCAACACTTCTCGCTTGACGCGTCCGTCACAATTTGAGCATGATAGGCCGCTCTTATCTAAAGTAGTGGACCGTATTCAGGTCTCGGCGTCGTCCCGACAAGTCGAACACCTAAACATCGTTCTAAGTTCGCTTTCGCAGCCGTCAAACTACTTATGCTCTGCCGCATTCTTGACTAACTTCTAAATTCCCAATGAACTTTGCGACGCGGGCCCTGCTGGAACTGCAAGAAACAACGTTGCTGGCCTTCCGGGCAGTTAGCGGTATTTTCAAACGGCCCCGGTATATCGCTGAAACGATCGCGCAGATGGACGCGATTGGCGTCGGCTCATTGACCATCATCGTGCTGACGGGCTTTTTCACCGGCGGCGTCCTAACCGTCCAAACGTTTCCAACGCTCAAGAGTTACGGGGCCCAATCACAAACCGGTTATCTCGTCGCCATTTCACTGGTGCGTGAACTCGGTCCGGTTTTGTGTGCCCTGATGGTAACCGGACGGGTCGGTTCCGCTATCTCCGCCGAACTCGGTTCGATGGTCGTATCGCAACAGATTGACGCGATGCGCGCACTCGGAACGGATCCGATTCGTAAACTGGTTGCACCCAGACTCTTCGCCCTCCTGATCAGTCTTCCCTTATTGACTGTCCTGGCTGACGTGCTGGGCATCTTCGGTGGTTGGGTAACAGCGATCGGCCTCTACTCAATATCATCGAGCGTCTTCATCAGGGCCGTGCGTGATGGAATAACGACCGACGACTTAATTGGCGGCTTGGTCAAACCTTTTGTTTTTTCGCTAATCATCGGAACCATCGCCTGTCGTCAGGGATTGGGTACAGAGGGCGGAACTGTCGGCGTCGGACGTTCCACAACGCGGGCTGTAGTCATGGCTTCAATCGTGGTCATTATTGCGGATTATTTCCTGGCCAAAGCGCTTCAGGTTATTCTAGGAACTCCATAACGAACTGGTGTCTTAATGTCGTCAAGCTCGATTCATTTATCTCAGTCCAGCGTGAGTCACAATGCTGCCGAGTCGACTTTTCACGAAGTCGACGATCTCGAGCGCGCTATTCCGGCGATCGAATTTCGCAACGTGGTACTGGCTTTTGACGAGCGGGTGATTCTCAGCGATCTCAGCTTCAAAGTAATGAAGGGTGAGACGAAGATCATTCTCGGCGGATCGGGCGGCGGCAAATCCACCATCATCAAGCTCGTGTTAGGCCTGTTAAAACCCGATAGCGGCCAAGTCCTCGTTGATGGGGAAGACATCACTCTCTATAGCGAAGATCAGATGATGAAGATCCGGAAGAAAATCGGAATGGTCTTCCAGGAAGGCGCATTATTCGATTCCCTTTCGGTTTATGACAATGTTGCTTACCGGCTGCATGAGCAGGATGTACCTGAAGACGAGGTCGAGCCGGAAGTTCGTCGCATGTTGCGCTTCGTAAACCTCGAAGACGCCATCGACAAAATGCCGATCGAATTGTCAGGTGGTATGCGGCGGCGCGTGGGAATTGCGCGAGCTCTCATCGGTGATCCAAAGATCGTTCTTTTCGATGAGCCGACGGCAGGTTTAGACCCGCCCACCGCGCGCACTATCTGCGAACTGGCAATGAAGCTTCGCGACCTTGAAGATGTCTCGTCAATCTTTGTCACACACGAGATGAACAATCTCGACTACATCTGTTCCGAATACGCGGTCGTGGACGACGAAGGAAAAGTCATATTCGAACGTGAAGGAGAACGGCTCTGTCTGATCAACAGTAAAGTCATGATGATGAAGCAAGGCAAAGTAATTTTTAGTGGTACAGATGAGAGTTTGCGCCGGGCTGAGGATCCTTACATTCAAAAGTTTCTGAGGGGACACTAAAAACCAGATCTCATCGTGAGTTCTGTTAGGAGAACACCATGCCTTCATCAAAAAAGAGCGTATCGCTGGGCCAATTAAGAGTAGGCATCTTTGTTTTGGTCGCGATTGCGATTCTCGTTTTTCTGGTGCTGAATGCGTCAGGCGACATCAATCCCTTCAGTCGTAAACTTCACTTGAAGGCCCGCTTCGGCGATGCCAACGGATTGCGCGAAGGATCGGAAGTGCGGCTCGCCGGTGTGCGGGTCGGCAAAGTTGAAAAGATAACCCTCCTGCCTCCGTCAGACGTACCGAATGTGCCGCGCGTCGAAGCATTGATGACGATAGATTCGACGATTGACGGGCAACCAGCAAGTCAACGAATTCGCTCCGACTCAACTGCTCAACAGGGTTCGCCGAGTCTGCTCGGCAACGAGATGTTGATTAACATCACTCCGGGCACTGCAGTCGGCGCGCCCGTTAAAGATGGCGACACATTGCCCGGATCTTCTTCTAACACAGTCAACGATTTCGCTACTTCTGGAACGGATCTCGCTCAACGACTCAGCAAACTGTCAGACGAAATCAGCGGTATCGTCAAAGATGTGAAGGATGGCAAAGGCACAGTAGGTCGACTCTTCAATGACGAAGCGCTTTACAACAATCTCAATGCGACGATTCTTGAAACTGAGGACGTGTTGAAACAGGTCCGTTCGGGTAACGGCTCGGCTGGACGCTTCATCAACGATCCCGCTCTCTATAACAACGCGAACGAAATCGCCATTCAACTACGGGCCATCGCCGGCGATCTTCGCGCCGGTCGCGGCACAGCAGGCAAGCTGCTTACTGACGATGAGTTGTACATCAGGATTAATCGCACTGCCGAGCGACTCGATCGTTCAGTGGATCAGATTAACGGAATCATTACGGACATCAATACGGGACACGGGACGCTTGGTAAGTTGATCAAAGACGAGCAACTTTATAACGACGCCCGCGCCGCTATCGCCCGTTTTAATACCACAGCGGAACGAATCGACAACATGGTCGCAGCCGCCCAACGCGGTGAAGGCACGGTCGGTAAACTTCTGACCGACGACACTCTCTACACCAACATCAACCAACTCTCGTCAGAAGGCGTAAAACTGATCTACGACTTCCGCCAGAACCCGAAGAAGTACCTGACGATCAAGTTCGAACTGTTCTAATCATTGGCCATAACTCTCTGCGTCTCGGCGTTCTCTGCGTCTCTGTGTTGAAAATGATGTCTAAGTATTCGCCACCATGCTTTCAACACAGAGACCGAGACGCAGAGTGGAACCAGTGCCGAGCACATTAACGCTGCGAGGCGCCTCTTGTTGGGCCAAGCTGTCTTAACAACTCTTTCACTGCCGTATCCAACTGCGAATCTTTTCCGGCCAGTGTCTCACCAATCGGACGCGTCACTTCAACATCAACCGGACGCGGATGTAGTTCCATATCAGTGCCATCGTTCGCACTGATGCGCACTCGCGGCAACCTGAAATTGGTCCCATCGATGAGCGACTGGTTCCACGTAAAAATAATCCATCCCGCAGTTGGTTCACCAACAACCTTGCCTAGCTTCAGGGCTCTATAGCCTTCAGTAAAATCTTCAGCGTCAGACAAGGAATGCTGATTTGTTACCAGGATTGTTGGCCGATCGAGCGAGCGTTGACCGAGCACATTGCGAGCCGGCGCTCCATTCTGTCCACGCTGCGTCATCGTCAAATAACCACGGCGCGCCAGCACATCAATCGCATATACATTGACGAAGCCACCGCTATTGTTTCGAATATCAATAACAACGCCGTCCTTTGATTGGTTCTCCACATCCAGATCGATATAAAGTTGGGCCAACGATCCGGCGCTCATATCGAACATGTGTACATAACCCAGCCGACCGCCACTGACTTTCGAGACATACTCGCGATTACTTTCAACCCAACTGCGATAAAGCAACCCACGTTCGGTCGCTCCGTTGATTGGACGCAGAACGACTTCTCGCTTCCCACCACCATCAGCCGACGAAGCAACAGTCATTGAAACTCTGCGGTTCGTCTTGTAACTCATAACTTCGTCCAGGTTTGTTGACTGGTCCAACGAACGCCCATCAATCGCCAACAAATAATCACCGACCTTGACAGTTCCGGGTAACGCCGCAGGGCTCAAGGGAATGACCTCGGTAATACGCAATTTTCCGTTCTTCTCATACTCGAGTCGATCAAACCGCAAGCCCAACTTTCCTGTCGTGGCTGAGTTTCCGCCACCTGGACCACCTGCGCCAAGATGTGAAGCATTTAGTTCGCCAATCATCAGTTGCAGTAATCGTCGCATCTCATCAGGCGTCTTCGCTCCGGCAATGAGCGGCTCGTATTCCCTGCGAACATTTTCCCAGTTGGCGCCGTGATAATTTTCGTCATAGAAGTTGTCGCGCAGGTAGGACCACGCCTGACGAAACACTTCCAATTTCTCGCGCGAGAAATCCACGTCCATTTCGGCCGTAACTGCGAGTGGTCTGGCGCGGCCTTCGAGATTTACGATGCCAATGCCACCATTTTCTATAAAGTAGATTTCTTTGCTGTCCGGCGAAAATTGAATGGACGACTTGAAGCCCGGAGTTGAGGTCAACTGTTTCGCCACCGCGGGTTGACGTGCGAGATCATCGATCGAATACAGATAGATGTTGGCCTGGTTGACCGCCGTCGCGACCATCGCTATCCACTTACCATCAGGGCTAATGATCTGTTGATTTACATCCACACCAACAGGAAGCAAGCTCAACCGCCGGCGGATATCGTCAAAGACCACTTGCACCGGTTTCTTCTCCGGTTTCGCCGCGGGAGAAGCTGAGGGAGACGCTTCAGGACTTGGCGTTGCAGTTGGAGTCGAAGCTGGCCGCGGTTCAGGTCGACCTGGGGTCATACGCGGCACCTCTTCGCGGAAGAGTTCGCGAAACTGGTCTTCGCGAAAGCGCGGTGTCCGGGGAATCAAATCGACCCGAGCAATTTGAAAGTCTTCAGTCCTCTGCCCTGTCACGAAAAGCAGGAATGTCCCATCAGGACTCCATGACAAAGTATTAGTAGACGTGTTCGAAAGAAAACTGGCCGGTTTACCGCTGCCGCCATCAACCTGGACCACCTCGACGTTTTTAAATTGACTGGCGCCGATTGGCATGTAAGCCAGCCACTTACTATCCGGAGACCACACAAAAGGTCGTTCAGGAATAATCGGCGGACGGTCGAAAACGCCTGACGCAACGACGTGCTCCTTCTTTTCGGCCATGTTCATTACGCGAAGCTCTTTTGCGCCGCGCAGAAACGCAAGAGATTTTCCGTCTGGTGAGAATTCGGGAGTCGAGTCGTCGACAGTATCGCGGGTGAGTTGAGTTTCGGTGTTGGCGCCAAAGTCGTAGAGAAAAAGATGCGGTACCCGGTCGCGATCGGAAACATAGACCAACCGCCGGCTGTCCGGCGACCAGTTCACCTGATATTCTTCGGCCGCACTATTCGACACTCGCGCAGCATCACCACCGTCTGTCGATGAAGCAGCGAACACTTCCCCTCGAATGACAAAGGCGACCTTCTTTCCATCTGGAGATAGTTGCAACTCAGAAATCTGGTCCGTTAACCGCATGTGCTCAATGGCTGGACCGGCCGATGCGCCACGTCGTTGAATTGTCACTTCCGCAGACTTACCGGTCTCGGTGTCGAGTTTCCAGATCCGAAAGTCGTGCTCAAAAACTATCTCGCGTCCGTCGTAAGAAATGTTGGGCCACAAGACCCGGCCGTCAGTGAAGGTTGAAACTTTCCTGGCGCCGGCGCGGCCGGGTGTGATGGTCCAGATATTTTGCGCGCCAGTTTTACCGGCCGTCTCGCTACGATCCGATACAAAGAACAGGCTGTGACCATCACCGCTCCACATGGGCCACAACTCTTTCGCGATTCCTGCTTCAGTCACGCGTTCATAAGTTCCTGGTCCATTTTCAAATGAACGCAACAACCAGATCTCCGCTTCGTCGATATGACTACGTCCTTTGCGCCACCATTGGCCTGAAGCAATCCCACGCGCACTGAAAGCAACGGCACTACCGTCCGGAGAAGGGGCTGAGAAAAACTCGTTGGTGTAACGGTCCGCGCTCAACTGCATTGGCGTACCACCGGAGACACTCACGCGATAGATGTCGTTTAGACCGCCGATGTCCCGGCTGGTTGAACAGAAGTAGATCCAGCGACCATCGCGCGACCAGCCATCGAGTTGATCGTTGCCATCGTCGAAGGTCAGTCGCTTGAGTTCGCCGGTGGCCAGCGTAAGCAGATAGATGTCGCCGTTGCCGGTGCGCGTGGAAATGAAGGCGAGTTGTTTACCGTCAGGCGAATAGATCGGGCGCGATTCATTTGCGGCATTGGAGACAAGCAACGACGCGTTACCACCGGTTGCCGGCACGGTCCAGATGTCACCACCCGAAACGAAGGCGATCTCTTTGCGATCGGGAGAAAGCGCCGGCTCGGTGAAGTACGGCTGCGGAGCAATCTCAGCGTCGGCGATAGGAGCGCGGGCGTCCACGCCTGCGGGCTTTCCAACAAGAATGAGTGTGATACAGAGAATTGTAATTGTGATTGAAGTCCGTTTTTTCAGCGCCATAACTTCTCCGGTTTAATGGTTCTCTCTGTGTCTCTGCGATCTCTGTGTCAAACCAGCGGCCAATTTATTCGCACTTCGATTTCAACACAGAGACGCAGAGATTCGCGGAGACGCAGAGAAAACCGAGACTGAGATATTAAACTATCGCAAATGCGCGGACTGGGAATGTGCCAAACTTGCGCACTTTCACGGGAACGGCAAAAAACTTGAACCCATCAACAGGAAGATCGCGCAACCCACACATGTGTTCAACAATCGGAATATTGTTCTTCAACAAGATCGAGTGCGCAGAACGAGCGCCAGTTTCAGTGTTGTCGATGTTGTAAGAATCAATCCCAACCAACGCCGCACCTGATTGGACCAGCAGTTGGGCCAAAGACTCCGAAACGAAAGGATGCCGGCCACTCCAGTACTCGTCTGTTCGCCAATGCTGGTCCCAATTCGTTTGAAACAGCACGGCTTTACCTTTGACATTGATGCCTGCTAACGAATCTGGTTCGATAGCGCGCTGTGTTCCCTCGTGTTTGATCACAACGCCATCAAGGTTCGCGACTGAAAATAGATCGAGTCCGGCCAGATCGACACCGTCTGAATACCGGTGAAACGGACTATCCAGGTAAGTGCCGGTATTTGCGACCATCTCGATCCGGCCAATATGAAACTCAGTGCCTGCTTCATAGAGTTGCTTTGAAGCTTCACGTGAAAGATGATCGGTTATTACCGGAGCGGGCAGACCTTTGTACGTGATCATCCCGTTATCAACCGAATGAGACAGGTCTATTAAGTTGAAGTTTCGAGTCATAATGTCCGGCCTGGTTGAGTTTTGCAAGAACCTCTAAAGCATATCGGACACGGCTATCGCTTTTGGACCATCACTTGAAAGCTTTCCGCCATCCCACCTGGCAGAATCATTTCACGCGCGGCTGTCGTTAGCTGAACTCTCTCAACGTCACTCAACGCATGCGTAAACTGCCGTTCAAGTTCCTGGGGTAATCCGATCTGTATCAGAAATCGATCGAGCCGAATCAATTCTTCAACAGCGAAACCGTATTTTTCACCTTCTGCCTGTACGTAATTCCAATTTATGGTTGACGTAAGATCGTAAGCTCCGGGTTCGCTCAATATGTCTTCGACAAATTGATGTTTACGGTAACCGCGTAGCGTGCCGTCAAATCGCGGATCATCGTAAAGCTCAGCCGAGCCGGCGCCATAATCGACCGAAATAACAAAACCACTCAATAACTTCTGATCGAGCGTCGCAAACCATTCAGCGATACCGGGATTGACCTCGGCAGTCTGTCCTTCTTTTAGCCCGGACAAATATCGCCCGCAGAATGAGCCCAGCTCAGGCGACAGTTCACCAGGCAGCCAGGCAAAACTATCATCCGCGCCAGGACCGACGTACAACTCGAGCAATTCACCGGAAAT
>DATDMC010000099.1:0-43322 GCA_036518995.1 Pyrinomonadaceae bacterium
CACAGAGTCAGTACCACCTCGCGGTAGCGGGTGGGTCAACTTAAGATAGGGACGCATCTAGCTATTCACCCTTCCGCTACCGCGGGGTGGTACTAACTCCTCAAAATCCGTCCGACTGGATACAGATTCATCTGCGGATCCCAATACGGCGAGCGCTTGTAAAAGAACCTCAACCGTTCCGCCGGACTCGCCGCAAACGCAGCATCCCTCTCCAACTTCGCCTCAAACTCTAAGCGGAGTCCCGGTTCGGCGGCCAACATCTCGCGTGCGAGTGCCTCGAGTACGTAATGTTCACCGTATTCTTTCTCTTCAAAAATCGCATTAAAGAACCCCCAACGCACAAACGAATCCGGCGCCAACGGCTCAAGCAAATTCATCGCGACTTTTGCCAACGGTTGGGCCAACGAGACAACGAGCGACCCGGCCGGAAACTCACGCGTCTCAATCACCGTCTCCGTCTCAACCCGGGGCATGAACCGGCCTTCAAATGGACCATCCGCCCAACGCACATTCTTAAACTTATAACTCTCCACTTCGATACTTCGAGCTTCATCCAGTCGCTCCGTCGTTAATCCGTGAGCCTCAATCACCTCAATGACTTCGTCCCATTGCGCGGGAACGATGTAGGCGAGCGGCGGGACAACTGCCGCCGTCACCTGAAATGTTTGATACATCGGAATCGTGAGGTCCAACGGTTCCCTGCCAAATACAACGCGCTGATCATTGGAGATCTCGCTATGACTTACTTCGGAGGTAAACGCTTTGAGCTCAAAAGGCGTGACCTCATGCGTCAACTCAAAATCAAGCGGATAGAGGTCCCCTTTACTTAAGTCCGTGACTACAGCTTCATCCGCGGCGCGCCCTACTTCAAGCAGTCGCTCCGGATCTTGATTCACTTCAGATAATGCGGCGCGAAGAAAGTCGTACGTACCAATGACTCTCGACTTGTAGTCTTTGATCATGTGCGTCTCGATCAAAATTCCCGGTCGATTTCTTAACGGCACATAACCAGTAGAGAAACGCGGCGAGCCATTGAAGTCGCGGGTGCCGAGTTCCAAACTTCGATTGTCGATAAACTCGAGATACCAGGAGATGACATTGCCCGCTGCCGCGGTGGTTGGAGCTACTCTGCCGCCGAATACTTCGCGTTCCCAGGCCAAAAGACCTGCGTCGACGCCGGCATGATGTTCATGATGATAGGTGATGTTGCAACGATAATCGGCGCCGTCCGTTACGTGACAGTCGATGAAAAGATCCGGTTGCCATTCAGTCCACAAACGCAACCAGGCTCGCGTCTCAGGCGTGTCGGCCTTCATGTAATCGCGGTTGAGATTTTGATAAGTAGCTGTGGTCCGCCAACCCATTGGAGTTGGACCATTCTGGTTGATGCGATTGTAAGGACTCGATCGTTCATGACCGTCGGTGTTGTAAATCGGCATGAACAACAGCACGACGTTTTGTAGCAAGCCGGCGTTGCTTTTGGTGATCGCGACGTCGCGAATGAGGGCGAATCCCGCGTCTTTTCCATCGGGTTCACCCGCATGAATACACGCCTGAATTAATACGACCGCTTTTCGCTGGGCCTTTACTTCATCTGGCGAAAAGAGTCCAGCTTCCGATACAACTAACAGCGGCAGCTCGCGTCCCTGACCGCTTCGCCCAAATGAATGAAACTCGATGGCTGCGGATGCGTCAGCAAGCTTTTCACAAAAGGCAATTGTTTCTGCGTAAGTTGGTGTTTCTCTATAGTCGGTCTTTTCGGCTGGCGTTAACCATTCGGAAGGTATGTTCGTGTTGGTCATTTTGATTTACAGGAGCGCAGGCGTCCCCGCCTGCTGTGTTAACTAAATGGAGCGCAGGCGTCCCCGCCTGCCCTGTTAACTAATTGGACCGCAGGCGTCCTCGCCTGCTATGTTAACTAATAGGACCGCAGGCGTCCTCGCCTGCTGTGTTAACTAAGAGGCTTCTTTCCCAAACCTGCAGGCGAGGACGCCTGCGGTCCTAAAACGGTCCTATAACGAAGTATTACAAGAACGGCACTCAGAACGCCGTCGAGCGTTGAGAGTGCCGCAAGCAGTGCAGCGAACATACATCGTTCGCGCGAACCACGCTGTGATGAACGCGCTGCCGCCGAGAATAGCGATCGCGACAGCGGCGTTCAACAGGAAGTCTTTCAAACTTTGTTCGTCTCCGAAAGTTTTGAGTGGTGCGTGGCGCCCCGATCGTAGCCGTTCTCAAAGGCTTCGTTCAAGTCATCCGGCTTGAAACAATCGTTGAGTTCCGATTTACAGTCTGCAAAACTCCTGCCTCTGCGATTCGGATGCAATGCTGCCTGGAACCCTTTTCGATAACTTGGCTCATCGCTTTGAAAGTCTCTGCCAAGCGAACGGTAGTGGTCCAACTCATCGGCCCGCACTTCAGCCCACCAGTTGTCTCGCATAGTGTCCAGGTCTAAAGAGCCCGCACGCGACAGTGCCTCCCGCGCTTTCGCCGCCTGTTCCCCTTCTTCGGCGTAAGCTACTACGACTGACTTACCATGTCGCAATGCATCTTCAAATAGGTAAACGTCTTCGTGAGAAAATCCTTCACCAAGTTCTTCCTCCAGCGTATCACCTACCTTTGCTCCTACCGCCGCGCCAGTGACTCCAAGGAGTGCTGCGCCAACGAGGCCCAAAGTGATAACTGGTCCAACTCCGGGAATTAATAACGTCGCTGCCGCCAATCCAAGTGTCGCACCGCCCGCAGCACCCATTGCGCCACCTACGGCTGCGCCCATTGCTGTTCCCATTCCCGGATTTTCAGTGTCGCTTACAGGAACTGTCGAGGCCGATCCCTCATTCTGATGGCCCTTCGACAATAAGGCCAAGCGATTATCACCTAAACCAAGACTGCGAAGTTCTTTCACTGCCTCAACTGCCTGATCGTACGTTTCGAATACTCTGGTAATGACTTCCATGCCGTCTCCTTCCGCCGCTGTATGTTCCACCTATATTCGCATATTCGTATCAATCATTGGGCCAGAGATTGCGGCGACACAAATCGTTGAGGAAATCTGCACGGCTATGTTAGAGTCCACATAAGAATTATCCGCAAATTACGCCGATTAAGCAGAGTTGTTAATACTCTTCTTCATCTATGTAATCGGCGATAAAGAAACTGCTGCGAGGGCCTAACACGTATGTTCGACATCGTAGATAAGCACTGGCCAATGTCGGAGGGTGACGGCAAAGCTGCCCGTAAAAAGCGCCCGCGCATTCTCGCGATCACCACTGATTGCTGCACCGGTTGTTCAGGCTCACCCGCTTGCATCGAATACTGCCCGATCGAGGCCTGTATGTTCTGGGTCCCGGACGAAGATCATCCGCCGTTCGGACGAATCGAAGTTGATCCTTATCTCTGCATAGGTTGTCAAAAATGTACGAGTAAAGGTCCGGATGGCGCGTTTTTGGATGGCTGTCCATGGGACGCGATCGAAATGGTCCCAACCGATGATTGGGAGTCGTTACACGGGATCGTCTTGCCCGATCTTCCACCTCCGCCACCATCTGTTTAGGAGCGCAGGCGTCCTCGCCTGCTGGTTGATATAAATTGTCCGAGAGTGAATGGAGATGACGCGGGCAGGCGAGGACGCCTGCGCTTCTACTTCCGTTTACTGATCGCTTCCAACGTTAGCTTTGCCTGTTCCTGGACACGCTTTGATGCCGTAGCGGAATTTGCATATTCGGAAATCAAATCATGATCGCTGTTAGTCCCAATCAGCGACAACGCTCGTAACGCTTCCCAAATACTCTCTTCGTCAGAGTTCAGTGTCAGAAGTTCATCTCCAATTGCCACTCGCTCACCATTCGCTTTTGAGATCTGATTAATGCGACCCGGCAAAGGTGAGCGAATCTCTACGCTCTGATTGTCTTGCTCGATCCGAACCAGCAAAGCACCACGCGAGATTTCCGCTCCTTGCTTCAGCGTGCTGGAGATGGTTCCGGCTACCGGAGTTTTTACCGAATACGGTTTCAGAATGGCTAACAGTTCGTCGTGGCCGCCGCTGTCATTGAATCTCACTAACGCGAGAGCTGCATTACGTCGCACGATTGGTTGTTCATCGTGGACCAGTCTTAACAACCCGGTGTGAAATTCGTTCGACTTATTATCAAAGCCCATCAACCACGCGGTAGTTAAACGAAACTCGGTCTCGGGATTTTCACTGAGCGCCAGAACCTGCGGGTACCAGGTTTGCGCTGAAGAATCGCCACGCTCCAGTTTTTGCTGAACCTGGAGCAATGCGTGTTGGACGTGACGTGGGTTCTTAGTGTCCGCGAGATAAGTGGAGATGTCTGCATCCGAGAGACCACGACCAAACCAGGTGAAGTACCACGCGAGGAAAGTAGCGGCTAAAAATAGGACCGCGAGAATGAGGATTGGACCAGATGCGCGTATGCGATTGCCTGATAATTGAGGCGGTGATGAGTTCATCGAGCCAACCCTCTGCGTTTCTGTGTTGATACCTGCTCTCATTAAACCAACCTCAGTTTTTCAACGCAGAGACGCAGAGGAAGAAAGATCAGTAAAGCTGATACAGCATCAGGTAAACAATCACGCCGGTGATCGACACATAGAGCCACAACGGCAATGTGATCCTTGCGATCTTCCGATGACGTGCAAAGTCCTGTCGAAAAGCCCGATAAAAAGTGATCGCCACCAGCGGCACGATCACGATCGCCAGAATCGTATGAGTAAACAATATCGTGAGATAAATAGGACGCGCTAAACCTGTTCCCGGAAATCGTGTTGTGCCATGAAAGTAGTGATATGTCACATACGACGTGAGGAACAGTAATGAAACTACTAAGGCCGAGATCTGGCACGCGCGGTGGGCCGCAATTTTTCCGGCGCGAATAAAAAAGTAACCAGCGAACAGCAGCACAGCGCTGGTTCCATTCAGACACGCGTTAAGATGGGGAAGATACGGTATGAACTCGGGCATGCAGAACTTTCAGATCGACTTCGCCGCGGTCTTACCTTTTTCGGTAAGCGAATAGAAATCGTTCCCTTCTTCGGCCAACAATCCTTCCTTCACAAAGCGCTCGACAATATCAAACACTGCCGTGCGCGCGTCCGGATCGTTACCACCCGCTTCGAACAGTTCATGCAGGTCAAGACGGTCCTTACGCCAAACCGCGAAGCTGCCTAAGACTTTTTTTGAAAGTTCATCCACCGGCGAGCTCAGATGTCCTTTGTTTCGCTTTTCTGAAACTCCGACATAATAGCCATTACGTCGGGCGGAAGCGAACGTCCTTTCGCATCGAGCATCGCTGGTTTTAGTTTGGGTCGAGTGGCTGGAAGTTGTGTAGTTGGAGCTGCGACAGTGGCGGCCGGGGCATGTTTCTTGCCGGCGGGTTCTTTTCGCGCTCCCATCTCCTCATAGCCGCAGCGCTCACACTGCCAGATCGGAAACGCCTCCTCGGGATTTGTGGCGCCATAAACCGCCCGATCCGACGGAATGATTTTGCCACCGCAGCGTGGACATGAACGTCCGCGCGTAGTCCGCTTCTCAACGTCGATCTTTGCGAGTAGTTCCTGACTCATAAAACGATCTACGGTTCCTCGCTCGGCGGTGGTGCAACAGGCGCGCTCTCCTGGAACTTATAACGCAAGTGCGACGATCGGAAACTGTCCGGGAAAAAGATGAACAACAAACAAATACAGATTACCAGCATCGGTATTAAAGACAAGATCAAACTCAGCCGTTCAAACTTGAGGTGCATGAAGTAGGCAATAATCAACGCCGCTTTTATTACTGACAAGCCGATCAGCACCGTCAACATGATGTGGATTGGCATCGTCACGTATGCCAGGAAAATTTCGATCAGAGTCAAAGCGACGAGTACGAGCCAAATCATCGAGAACAATTTGTTCGTGCCGGCAAAGTGAACTTCCTCGTGTTCGATAACATGATCATGCGAGTCCGCGCCTGCAGTTAACTGTTCAGTGGCAGCGGCCGCTCCGATCTTCTTCATACCCGGCAACGGCAGTTTGCCTTCCTGCTTCAAGTAAAGGAGCGGGCTCGCCGCGAACATCACCGCCATCACCAAACATACCGTTATGATGAATAACGTGTCGGTGGTCAGAATCTCGCCTGCGGTGAGAGCGGTCACAATGATTGCGATCAGAAAACCCGCCGCGGCAATCGCACAGATCAAGTTAAGAAGTTTAAGTTGTTTGCTCATCGTTTGAGTATTCACCGATTTACCTATCGACATCAGTATCCACGGCTTCGGTTTTCTCCGAAGCGTCACCTCGATGTCGTCTTAAGACGATGAAGATCGAACAAAAAATGGAGACTGGCGGCAGCAGCAGGACCAGAACGCCGATATTAAAATTCCTCAGAAACCGGCCGTTGTTAGCACCAGTCAATGCCGCCCGGCACATCGAACATTGGGCATTCGCGTCAATCGCCAAAAAACAAATAAGCGTTGCAGCAATGACCAGAGACAATAATAGTCGCCACTTGTATTTCATTACGGCTCCTCTGTTGGCGCCGGCGCCACCGGCGCCGACTCCTGGAACTTATAGCGTAACCCCGATGAACGAAAACTATCGGGGAAGAAGACAAAGAACAGGCAAATACACACAACCAGCATCGGCACTAGCGTCAGTATCAAACTCAACCGCTCAAACTTCAGGTGCATGAAGTACGCCATGATTAGCGCCGCTTTGATAATCGATAGCCCGAGCAGGATCGTCAACATGAAGTGGATTGGCATCGTTTTATATGCCAACGCGATCTCCACGAGCGTTAACACCACCAGAATGGTCCACACCGAAGTGAAGAGTTTGTTAGAACCTGAGAAATGTTCTTCTGCGTGTGCGCTCATCGGTCAGACTCTCCTCGGTTTTAGGGAGCTACTGCCTTTAAAGCCCCGTGCATGTCGACTGACATGATATAGATCAGCGGGAACACAAACATCCAGACGAGATCGACGAAGTGCCAGTACAAGCCACTGATCTCGATGTCTTCATGACGCAGCTTCTTGGCTCGGATGGCCACGACCATCAGATAAATTGCTCCGGTCGCAACGTGAAACATGTGCAGGCCGGTAATGCCGAAAAAGGTGGCGCCAAACAGCGCGGTGGGCGGCGTTCCATCCGAGAGAGTAAAGGCTTTGGCCCAGTGCTCCGGCAGGAAGAACGGACGCAAGCCTTCTTCGATCAGGTGGTTCCACTCGATCAAGTGCAGCACGATGAAGGCCAGGCCGAAAAAGATGGTGGCAAGTATCCATTTCTGCGCCCCTGCCTTGTTTCCCTTTGCCGAGGCAGAGACACCAAACACCATCGTCAAACTGGATGACAACAAACAGAAGGTCATCACGGACGAAAAGACGATGCTCGGATAAAAAGGAAATGGTGTGGGCCAGTTGTTTGATGCTCTTAAATAGGCATACGCCATGAGCAAGGCCGAGAAGGTCAGCGAGTCGGAAACAATGAACAGCCACATGCCCAACTTGCGATGGCCCACGCGGTAAGGATGGGTTCCACCATTCCAATCTACTGCCGGAAAATGTCCTGTCTGTACCTCTACCTCTGTGCTCACTGTCACCTCCAAAGGAATAGGAGTAGAAATAGATAGATCCAAAGACCGTCCATGAAATGCCAGTAAATCGAAACGGCATCAGCCGCGGCCTGACCGGTCACCGTTACCTTTACTTCTCTTTTTACCAACGTTCTGATCCAAAGAAAGATCAGGGCCAACAAACCACCGATCAAGTGGACTGCGTGTGCTGCAGTCAACAGGTAAAAGAAAGAACTATGCGGATTGCTGACCAGGTAAACGCCTTGTCGTGCGAGCGCTCGCCAAGCCAACAACTGCGTACCCAGGAAACTCAATCCCAACAACATGGTGATGAGTATCCAGCGCGCGTAACCGTTGAAAGACGCTGCTTTTAAATTCCGGCGCGCAAGTTCGAGCGTTACGCTACTCGCTAACAGGATTGCAGTGCTCAACAACAGCACGCGCGGCATCGTTAACGAAACCCAATCGTTTGAAGAGCCGGCCCTCACGATGTAGGCGCTGCTAAGCGCCGTAAACAACATCGCGATCGAGGCGAGCGCCACCCACATTCCGAGCCGGTAGCGGTTCGCATTCGAGTCCGGCTCAAAACGATGATGGCCGTTCTTCCCGTTGCCGTTTGGACCAGGAAACTTCGTCCCACCCGTGTTCGATTTAGTTGTTACTGGTCTAGTGGTGACCATTGTGGCCATTAGTACCAACCTCGACACTGTTGTCTGTCTGCATTACAAAATCTTTTGGGGCGCCAGGAACTGCAAACTCGTATGGACCGTGATACACAACCGGTAATACGCCCGCGAAGTTATCGTGCGGCGGCGGCGATGGAGTGTTCCACTCGAGCGTCGTTGCTTCCCAGGGATTCGCGGACGCCTTCTCACCCTTGAATACGCTCCACACAACGTTGAAGTAGAAGATCAATTGAGCGCTGATTGTGATGATGGCCGATATGGAAACAAACAACACGAGCGGATGCAGTCCATGTAGAAATTCGTACTCCGTAAACTGCGCATAGCGACGCGGCATGCCAACTAAACCCATCACGTGCATCGGCACGAAGATGCAGTAGACGCCGACGAATGTGATCCAGAAGTGGACTTTGCCAATGCTCTCATTCATCAACCGGCCAAACATCTTCGGGAACCAGAAATACAAAGCGGCGAACATTCCGAAGATGGAGGCCACACCCATCACGAGGTGGAAGTGAGCGGGCACGATGTAGGTGTCGTGCATAGCCAGGTCGAGTGAACTCTGACCCAGAATCAAACCGCTGATACCACCGGCGACAAACAATGAAACGAAACCAAGCGCAAACAACATTGCGCACGTGAATCTGATTCGTCCGCCCCACAGTGTCCCCAGCCAGTTGAATGTTTTGACTGCTGACGGCACACCGATCGAGAGCGTCAGGACTGAAAACGCGACCGCCGAATACGGACTCATGCCGCTGATAAACATGTGGTGGCCCCAGACGAAGAAGCCGAGTAGTCCGATGGCGAAGATCGCAAAGACCATCGCGCGATAACCGAAGACCGGCTTGCGCGCAAAGGTCGCCAAAATGTGTGACGTCGCACCCATACCGGGAAGAATCGCGATGTAGACTTCCGGGTGGCCGAAGAACCAGAACAAGTGTTGCCAGAGAATCGGTGAACCGCCGGTGTGTAGTGGAAAGTTTGGATTTGATCCGGAAAGTAGTCCACTGACATAGAGTCCGCCCGGAATGAAGAAACTTGTGCCGGCAATGCGATCCAACAACAATAGGATGCCACCGCCGAGCAGCACTGGAAAAGACAATAGCGCCAACACTGCAGTCGTGAACCAGGCCCAACAGGTCAACGGCATGCGCATTAACGACATGCCTTTGGTGCGCATATTCAAAAGTGTGGTGATGAAGTTGAGCGCGCCCAGTAATGAACCGACGCAGAAGATCGCGATGCTGATCACCCACAAGTTCATGCCTGCGCCCTGACCTGGACCAGCGATCTTACCGAGTGCACTTAACGGCGCATATCCGGTCCAACCGCCAATCGGACCAACTGTTCCACTCCCGCCAGCCCATGAAGGACCTAAAGCTGCGAACCATTCACCAACTCTCGCGTTTCCTTCGACTACGATAGCCAACAGAATCACGATAAAACCAACGAGCGTTACCCAAAACGACAACATATTGAGCAGGGGAAACGCCATGTCTTCCGCGCCGATTTGGATGGGCAGAAAATAGTTTCCAAAGCCACCTTGCGGCGCAGTTGTCAGCACGAAGAAGACCATGATCGTGCCGTGCATGGTGACGAGCGACAGGTAAAACTCGGGATTCATCACTCCGCCGGGAGCACCGTTGGGAAACAACGTTTCCAAAATGGGCCAATGCGTTCCGGGCCACGAAAGATTCAGGCGCATCAACAGCGACATGATCATGCCAACCAACACCGCGGCCAGAGCGAGAATGAGGTACTGAATGCCGATGACCTTGTGGTCGATGCTAAAAATGTACTTACGGATGAAGCCCGTTGGAGCAGGGTGCCGATGGACTCCTTCGTGAGTTTCAGACATCTGACGTCTCCTCGTGGTTGGTTAGTTGGTGACCAATGGATACTTCGCGAGCAACTCGGTCATGCGCGCTTGAAATTGTTCCTGCGGCAACGCCTTTAACTCGTTCAGCTCGTTATCCGGCAGCACAAGCATGAAACTCTTCATCTTGAAGTGAAGCTGTCCACACAATTCCGCACAAGCCAGTTCATACTTACCTGGTTTAGTCGCAGTGAAGTGGACTTTAATTTCCATGCCGGGCACGAGATCCTGTTTGAAACGCAGCGGTGGGACCCAGATGTTATGAATCACATCCTTGGAACGGAGTTTTAGTTCAACTGGATGATTGAGCGGAATAACGAGTGAAGCTGTGACCGCATCATCTTTAGCATTTGGATCTGACGAATCAAGACCGATGAAGTTGAGTCCACCATCGTCAATCAGTTTAGGATCGGTGTGACCAAAGACCCCGTCCTTACCCGGGTAATGAAAGTTCCATTGAAACTGCTGGGCCACCACTTCAACCGAATAAGAACCTGGCGGTACATCATTCAAACGCAACGAAGCCCACACGCTTTGGCCCATCACGCCGAGACTGATGAATATGACGGCGGTGATAACAGTCCAGATCATCTCGAGTTTGTTACTGCCGTGCGTGTAGAGGCCGCGATCACTCGGGTTGCCGGTGTCACGAAATTTCCAGACGGCGTAACCGAGACCAATTTGAGCAGCCGTAAAGGAGATGCCGACAATCACAATTGTGATCATGAATTGCCGGTCGAGGGCCGGACCATGTTCAGAAATCGCGGTTGGAAACCACCATTTCTTACTAACAAAAAGGAGCACTGACAGAGCTGTCAGGATCCAGATAATAACCGCAAGAGCTCGTCCCATCGGTTACCTCTCCTTCATTCTCGTCCGACAAACACACAAGTTTGCCGGTACTCTTTGGTTGGTAGACTGCTAGCTGTCGAACACGACGACGAACAGAAGTTCGCCGGACTTACTTGTTAACCACCATCAGAATAAACAGTAGTGGTAAGTATAGAACCGAGGCCAACAATAAACGTCGCGCGTGTTGTCGCGACATGGAGAAGGCCGCGCGAACACTGCTGTAGAGAAAGAGAAGTCCAAGCGCCAGGGCGCCGAAGAAATATATTCTTCCGGATAAATGAAGGACTGTGGGCAATAAGCTCACGGGGACGAGCATGAGCGTGTAGATGACGATCTGCTGCGCGGTGACGCGACCATCAGGTTCGACTACGGGAAGCATCAATATGCCCGCCCGACTGTAGTCTTCCCGGTACATCCATGCGATTGCCAGAAAGTGCGGAAACTGCCAGAGAAATAAGATGGCGAAGAGTACCCACGCTTCGATGCTGAGCGTTCCGGTCGCTGCGGTCCAACCGATGAGTGGTGGAACAGCGCCGGGAAAAGCGCCAACTATCGTCGAGAGTGAACTACGGGTTTTGAGCGGGGTATAGGCGAAGAGATATCCAGCGATAACTGTCAGACCCAGCAAAGCGCTGAGTGGATTAACTAAGACGAGTAAATAAATTTCAGCGAGCGCGGTGATCGCGGCGCCAAACGCAAGTGCTTCCCACGGAGCAAGTTTACCCGCCGGCAATGGACGCGCAGCAGTGCGCCGCATCAGTCCATCGAGATCACGTTCCGCGTATTGATTAAGAGTTGCGATACCTGAAGATAAGAGTGCAATACCAAACAGCGAACTGACGAAATTCAGGTAGTCGAAGCGACCCTTTGAAGCCAGGCCGAATCCGGCCGCTGAGGTCAAAACAATTAAGAAGGTGATACGCGGTTTGGTTAATTCCCAAAAAGCACTGACACGTTCACGCGCCGACAATTGACGTCGCTCAACTTCGCTGACACCCGCTGAAGGTAAATCTATGGCAAACTCTTCCATTCGAAACTACGACTCCTGAGGACTTGCTGCCAACTCGACTGTTGATTCCGAAGCTGGCAAAACTTTGTATGTTCTTAAGGTCAAAACGATCGTCGTGGCAAAAACCAAAGCACCGCAAGCCACGTGGGCCACTGTCACTCCAACCATCGGATTCAACGGCTGCGGATCATAAGGCGAAGCAGCCCTGGTTAGATAAGCGGCCAATCCGAGAAACAACTGAACGATAAGTAGCGACAATGCGAGTTGGGCCGGTCTCGTCAAGAACGTGTGGCCCTTATGTTTGCGCAAGATAGAGATTACCGCGCTACCCAACATCAAAACTACTGCGAATGCACCGCCAACGTGAGCAACTATCAACTCTGTCGGTAAAGGCTTGTCCCAGGTCGCTGAATGTCTCAGCGTCGCGCCCAGAATCAGTTGACAAAAGATCGTTACCAACGCGGCCGTGCATAAGTAACGAAGCGGTAGACTTCCCTTCTCTTCACCAAGCGGCGTGGCTTGCATCCAACTGGGTGAAGTGAAGACGGCCAAACTGATTGTGGTACAAAAGAACAACTGCGCCAGCGTCGCGTGTGCAGCAGAAACTGCGAGCGGGAGCATCAATTTGACTGTCAATCCACCGAGTAAGCCCTGCGCGATAACCCCACCCAACGCGACCATGCTGAGTTTTCTAACCCAACTGCGTTTCTCAGTGGTGAGCACGTAAGCCATCAGCACGATCGTCAATATTCCGACCGTAGTGGCGACCATTCTGTGCCCGTGTTCCCAAAACAGATTGCCGACCATTTTGGGAAAGACCTGACCGTTTGAAAGTGGCCAATCTGAAGTTGCCAGACCGGCATCGTGACTCGTTACTAAAGCACCGGCAATGATCAAGAAAAACGTCGCGCAAGCGACAAGAATTGCGAATCGATTCAAACCACGCATGGTATTGCCAATTGTTGATTGCCGAATGCCGATTGATTGTTAACTCAGCGCCAAAATTGCTAATCGAGCCTCATCCTTTCGGACAAATCGGCAACCGGCAATCGCAAATCTTCAATCTCTTCAGTGCCTTCCTAACATTGGAAATTCAAGTGCTGGCAAAACTTGTAGTGAGCCTTCTGTTTGGGCCGCTACTGGAGCAGCGTCAAAGCTAAAGTCTGCCGTGGCGGTTCCATTGGCATCAACTTTTACCTGAATCGTCTTCTCGGTTCCCTTTGGTCCACCTTCACGCCAGGCCGCGAGAGTGTAGGTGCCGGCTGGAACTTTCGGCATCGTAAACGATCCTTTTTCATCGGTGACCGCAAAGAACGGCGTGCGAACTACACCGATGTAGGACTTCATCCAGGGATGCTGATTGCATTTAACCGGAATAACAACTTCCGACCGAGCGAAAGTTTTTTCAATGGGAGGCGCGCCGTTTGGCTGCGACTGGTTCCACTCCGGATTGTTGGTCGGCGTCGGATGAATATTGTGCTGAGTTGGATCGCTATTAGTAATGCTCAGTTTCTGGTTTACCTGTAATCCGAGCACGTGGGGCCGATAGTGGCAGCCATTCTGATCGAGCTTGGCTACTTCTGACGGTGCTTCCCATTTGAAGTCGCCGATCTTCTTGCCGCCGGTGGTGGTTCCGTCTTTGATGTAGACAAAGACATTGGCGAGTTTGCCATCTTTTACAACCGTGTCTTCAGTTTCCAAATTTGGATTGCGTTGACCGCATACCGGGTCGGCGGATGAATCAATCTTCTTTGGCGCCGGTGGCGTGCCGTTAAATGAAATGGTACCCGAGATAGTGCCGGTCGCACCGCTATAAGCGACAGCGTTGGCATTTTCTTTTGTGCCACCGCCGCCTTCCTTCTTCGTACAAGATGAGCCCAAACCCAGAATGGATAATGCCACTGCGAGCACAAGCCAGACTTTTGTCTGCTTTTTCATGATCAATTCCTCCACATGTAGGATAGCGTGCGAATTACTGTAGCACGGAAGCCGCCCTTCTAGAGAACGCGCCATATGTCCGATATGCGACGATGAGGTCAGTACCGTAACGCGGTAGCGTCGGGTTCCGTAACCTTTGAGGTCCCAGTCTGGCTGCGACCCGACGCTACCGCGTTACGGTACTGACCTCATCGCCCCTACGGATACTTCATCACGCGGGCTGCGATTCGCCAGGGACGAACACGCCGCACTGCGTGACTGTTAGTCCGTCTTCGAGAACTCCGCGCGTGATTTTGTGTAGCGGCAGGCGCCGGAGCAGCAGCCGTCGCTGGCGGAGCCGCGGGGGTCGACGCCAGCAAAGCACGTTGTTCCTCCGGCGACATCTGGAACATATAACGTACCAACAGACGAGCGTGATCATGCTGATAAGCAGTCGCGCTGGCCGGCGGATTCGGAAGATTTACCACCCACCGATCGCCCTCGCGTCTGAACAATCCACTCGGCATCGCCGTACCGGGCGAAATCTGCGACGGATCAAGTAACCAACGGAAAGTCCAATCAGGCTTCAGGCGTTCACCCGCCAACAGGAAGTTTGGCGCAATGGCTTTCGCATCATGCGTCGGATCACCGGTCACGTGACACTTCAAACACGGAGTGCCCGAGGTGAACATCTGTCGCGCTGTCGCCCGTTCCTGGTCCGTCAATGGCTCCATCGGCGCTTTGATATACGGATCCTGTTGTCCCGACATCGCCATAAAGAAGCGCACTAAAACCTGCAACTCGTTTGGCGAAAACGTGAACGTCGGCATGCGGAAGTTCAAATAAGGACGAACGCCATTACGATCCAAACCAGGTTGCGCTCGTAACTTCTGCGTCGTTGGCGCTGCCGTGGTTGCAGCCGCTTGTGCAGCAGCAGGAGACGCTGCGGGTTTTGCTGTCAAGGCATTAATCTGATCAGCCTGTGCCGGCGTCTTCTCGCCACTCAGCGATGGATCATGCAGGAAGCGCAGCAGCCAATCAGGATCGACACGTGCACCTTCACTCGATAAGCGCGGTGGCAACAATTCCGGCGTATCTTTCAACATTGGGAGGTCCATCACTACCGAGCGTTGGCCCACCTGCAGTTGATGACAACCCATGCAGTTGTACTTCTTGACCACCCACCAGCCATTCTGAATGTCCTGGCGACGCTGGTCCTCCGGATTGTAGAAAAGTGACGTCGGAACATTTGCGCCTTCGCTGCCAACACTCCCGAGCAGGAACGTGGTCAACGCGGTGCGCCATTGTGGAGTCAGGAAAGGCTCCGGCATGCGCAGTCGATCTTTTTGATCTTTCTCTTTGCCTTCGTCGTAGATCGACGGCTGCGTGATCTTGTGTTCGAAGAATCCTTTATGGTTATACCAGGGTTTCTCTTCCGGTTTTGGTTGTCCTTCAGCGCTCTCTGGTTTCAACCCTTCAAGTGGCTCAAAACCTTCTTCGGCGTGTTTTGTCTGAAGCGCAAAGTCTAAACGCTCGATCGGTGTCGCGCCTTCAACCGTTAATTCTTTGCCGATTCGCTGCTCGTCTTCGAAGCCTTTGATCTCATGGCAGCCGGCACAACCGTATTGCTTGATCAAGAGCCGGCCCTTTTCACGGAGATTTTGATCATCCATGAATGATGCCGAGTTATAACCTGGCGGAGTTGACAACGTGAACAAGTAGGTGGCGATGTCGCGCGCGTCATTTTCCGACAAACGGAAATTCGGCATCACCGTCATATTCTGAACCTGCAACTCTGCGCCATCGTTCGGACAACGCGAGTGCAGTTCAGTATCGAAGAGATAGGGCAAACCTTTCTTTGCGTAATCGTCGGGAGTTAAGTCACGCTTCTCTTTTGGACAATAGGGCGCATAGCGATCGCGCGGGTTGTGAATCCAGCGAACGATGTAATCAAAGTTCGACTTCTCGCCGACCTTAGTCAGATTGGCAGCAAACGTGCCACCCAACTTTTGATCGCCTTCGCCGATTGAGTGACAAGCTAAACAACCACGCTGCTCGAAAAGCGTCTTACCGTGTCCGGCGTCGCCTCTTTGTTGTTCCGGGAGCTTCCCATCAAAACTGTCTTGCCATAGATAAGCCGCGATCGCCTGAATCTGATCTTCACCGTCTTTATCGCGAAGATGCGCGTCGCGATCACCGATGCCGCCGGCAAAACGCCAGAAGGTCGGCATCTTGGTTTCCGGGCGGAACTTCTGCGGATTCTCCAGCCAGACCGGGACCCACTCTTTACGTAACTTCAACCGGACGTCCTTAAGATTTGGACCAACCTTCTTGACATCTTCCATCAGGTATTTCGACTGTTGATTGAGTTGATCGATGCGCGCCGCCAGCAAACTGTTTGTGACTTTCAATGCTTCGGCTTTTGGCAGGAACGACTTCGCTTCTTCATCGGAGATGCCTTCGGTTGGCGGGTTCTCGTAGTAGCGAATCTGTTTTTCGTTTGCCGTAATTTGATCTTCAAGCTGGCCGAGCGTTTGGCGCGTGTTATTCAAGGCATCGTTCTCACGGTCGAAACCTTCATAACGATGGCAACCCATGCAACCACGTTGCGAGAACAAGTCGCGTCCGAGATTCAGTGTTTCAGCGCCCTGGGTTACGCGATCTTTTGCGTGACACTGCTGGCAACCAGCTTCAGTGTTCTCTTTCGCAAACATGGGCCACAGCCAGAATTTATTTTGACCATGGGCCTTAAGTTCGCCGGTCGTGGCCCGGCCATTACCCCAGTGGCAACTTGAACAGCCAAACTTATCGGGATTGTGAATTTGCAGCAGTTCGCGATTGGGATGACTTACAAAAGCTCTCGATAACGCGTCGGTATTTCCATCTGCATCAGGCAGGTTCTCAGGTTTCAGATCCAGCGGCTCGCGAACACCGACGTGACAAACTTCGCAACGGTCGACGATGTTGACGTCGTTAACACTAATCTGATGGCCCAGGATCGTGTAGTCAAACTTGTCCATCTTCGAAATCAGTCCATCGATCTGAGTTGGACCAAGTCCGACCACGTGGTTCTTCAGATAGTCTTCACGTTTCCTCGCCAGTTCGGTGGGAACTTTCAATTTCTCAGCTTGTTCGCCAAGCCGCGACGCTTTACGGTCGCGCAGCCCGTTGTAAAGGGCCTCGAGTTCACTGTAGTTCAGACTCTTCTTTTCTATCGACGAGCCATCGTCAGAAGGCACGTCAACCGTCACCTTCTTTTGTCTTAAGTCTTCGGCTTCCTGTCTATACTTTTCCTTCTTGGAGCCCTGGCTGGTCTCGACGTTGTAATTGATAACCGTTAGCTTGCCTCGTTGATTCTGAAACGTGTCGGTTATGGCGTCGAGTTTTTTCTGGATTACCGAAACTTCCTTATTAATATCGTCAAGTTCGGGCTGCACCGCCTCACGAGCGGCTTTGGCGTCCTCGTCTAATTTTTGATATTCAGGCGAATCTTTTACGGACTGCTCGGTCTCAGCGGAGTGGTCCTTTATGCTGGTGAGATATTTTGAATAGCGACTGACAAACTGCTTCTGCATGCCCTTCCACGGGCGTTGACCAAAAGCCTCGTCCCACAAGGCCCACGCTAACGTAAGCGTCAGGAGTAGCGCGGCAATCAACATCCAGCCGCTCGATGAACGACCGACAATTGGATCCTGCGCCGGTAACTCAGGCTCTTGTCTAATTAGAGATTCGCCGGGGCCTGGAGCATCAGCCACTATGATCGTTCCTCCACGTCACTCAGATGTTGAACCACGGAGTTACCCACACATACTTGATCGTTAAGGCCAATCGCAAAATCAACTTCACTGGCAACGCCAGCAACACACTCACTGCAAAAAACTGAAAAGTTAAATACTGCAGGAGACTGGTGCGCGCGAGCAGCTTTTCTTCAAACGCATTCTTCGGGAAGAGTCTTCGTTCGCCGATTGGCCAGACTTTTAATTTGGAGAAGTCAACAGTCATTAACCAATGGAAGAAGAGCGCGCCAACGAGATAAAAACCGCTGACCACGATTAGTCCAAATAAAAACTTGAACGGATTAGCCGACAGGAAGCCCAGGTGAAGCGCTTTCCCGATCGTGCTGGTCGCAATCATGTCGTGCAGATCGACGTTCTTATCAAACACGACAGCGTTGTGGTCCCACGTCTGTCCCGGCCAGAACCAGATCCAGCCCGGCCCACGAATAAATGTTCCGATAACGATCAAAATGATCCACATAAAAAAGCCCCAGCCAAACATGAGCAACGAAAAGCGCCGCTGCTTCAAGGTGTAATAGCCGTTGCCGAGTGGATTCGAATCGACGTAGGGAAAAACCATCAAACCGACCATGATGACCGACGGCATCACTACGCCGGCGATCCAGGGATCGAAGTAAACCAGCATTTCCTGAAGACCGAGGAAATACCACGGGGCCTTCGATGGATTCATCGTCAGATTCGGATTTGCAGGTTCCTCGAGCGGCGCATTCAACGTTATGGACCAGATAAACAGAATGACCGTAACAATCAACGTGGCCAGAAATTCAACGCGAACAAGGTATGGCCAGACGTGAATTTCTTTGGCCCAACCCGGACGCCACGGTTCAGCTTTGCGATGATGGCTCTTCGCTAGTTTCGGATCTGCTTCCAATTGATCGACAAGGCGATCGTTGGCCCGCGCCTGCTTGATACCGAGCCAGGTAAAGAAAGGCACGAGGAAAAGCATCGCGACGATCGGGACATTGTCGGGCGCAGAAGCGATGGTCCAGAGTTGGCCCCAATCCTGCACCTTAATAATAAAGTAGATCAGGATCAGCAGCGCCAAAACCAGCAGTGTCCACTTGTTGAATAGTCTTCGCATTAGTTTTCGGAAAATGCGTAAATAGACAAGCGTTTACTTCTTCTTCTTTACTGCCTTGATTTCCGACTCCAGCACGACGGGCGCTGGTCCGGATATTCCGCCATCTTTTCTGATGCGCCAGAAATGGACCGCCATAAAGATCGAAGCGACTAACGGAATGCCGATGCAATGCCAGATATATGAACGCAGCAACGCATTCGAGTCGACGATGGAGCCACCCAACAGACCAAACCGGACGTCGTTGTAGGCCGTCATCCCGAGCTGTGGACCAAATGGTCCTTCGTGACCAAGCATCGGAGTAGCGCGGGCCATGTTCGTTCCGACAGTCACTGCCCAGAATCCGAGTTGATCGTCAGGCAACAGGTAGCCGGTAAACGACAAGAGCAACGTCAACACTAAAAGCACGACCCCAACGCACCAGTTGAACTCACGCGGTCGTTTATAAGAGCCGGTCAGGACCACGCGGAACATATGCAACCAGGTCGTAATGACCATCAAGTGCGCTGCCCAGCGATGCATGTTACGCAGCAGCTTTCCAAATGGAACATCGTGTTCGAGATAGAGAATGTCGCGGAACGCATCGACCTTCGTCGGGTGGTAATAGAACATCAACAACACACCCGTAAATGTAAGCACAATAAAGAGATAGAAGGTGATACCGCCCATTCCCCAAGTGAACGGGTAACGCACTGCGTCGCGATTTATTTTGGCCGGATGTAAATGAAGAAAGACGTTGGAAAGAACTGCTAACGATCGATTGCGCGGGTCGGAACGATCATGTGAGACACGGAAGATCGACTTCCATAACTGAGTGTCCTGCGGATCCTTGTAGTTTTGGGCTTCGTCGAGGGCGCGATCTTTCAGCGCGCTGGTACCCGCCCGAACCTTGTCCATCAGGTTCTTATCGGAGTCGTCGCCGGTCGTCAGTTGTTTTGTATCTTTAGGATCAGGGTTTTCTGAAGCCATACAGCTTTACCTACTCCGTTTCTGAAGCAAACCCTAAATCAGCTTGTTAAGTGAAAACTTAATTACATCGGAAGATAAGCGCCGTCTTTCACGTTATCGAACTGGCTCGGCTCTCCTTTTGGCCATGAAAATAGCTTGCCAGTGTCGACAACGATCTGACCTTCTGCATCGAGTGCGACCCTCGCCCGGTCCATTGGTCGGGGCGCCGGTCCCTCAAAATTGATGCCTTCACTGTCGTAGCCACTGCCGTGACATGGACATTTGAACTTGTTCTCGCTCGCCTTCCAATCGGGTGTGCAGCCCAGATGAGTACAGCGCGCATAAATTACGAATAGCCGATCGGAAGTCTTAGTGACCCAGATGCGATATTGCTGCTGCCACTTTGTATCGACGCCCAAAGCGTAGTCGCCCGGTGGTCCTATTCTGAAAGTGCTGGACGGCTCAAGAATCGAGCGCGTCAGAAAAAATCGCACGAACATCAGAAAGCTGGTCACCAGAAACGCTGCGACCGCTGACCAGACAATTCTGCGGCGCATGATGTTGACGTTCGGATCCGGCGTGCTTTCGACAGAGTTCGACGATGGCGCAGGGGTCACCGCCGGCGACGACACAGGCGTGTCGGCAGTCGTGGCGGACGACAGGTTTTGATCTGCCTGGCTATCCAATTCCAAACCTCCGGGTGATTCAGGTTTGAATGCGTTTGGCGCTACTTCGGTAAATACACTTCGATTTTATTGCAGAGTGTGAACAATACAATTCCCCGAAAAGTAGGAATCATCCTCTGCGAGAAAAGCGAATTATTAGCTTAAACATGAAGAGCGCCGTCCCTGCAAAAATCTATATAATATGGTCGGCGTGACAGTTATACCCGTTTCGTATTTCTCTGGCAAGAAATTTTCCCGGAAACCTTTCTAAATGTGCACAGGAGGAGGTTTTAGTTGCCGAAAGCTCACGTGATTGTTTACTCGCGACCCGGCTGTCATCTCTGTGACGATGCTAAGAATGCAATGCAGGCGGCGGGCTGTAGTGAAAGCTTTACATTTGAGGAAATTAATATTGAGACGAGTAGAGACTTATTAGTGAAATACCAGTTCGATATTCCGGTGGTGACGATCAATGGCGTTGAGGCGTTTCGTCACCGCGTCGAGGTGGAGAGATTTAAAGAATTGGTTCTTGAAGCGGCCGGTGAGTAGCGATGAGGTCAGTACCGTAACGCGGTAGCGTCGGGTCACATTAGATTTGAGGTACGGCAAGGTCCAGTTGACCCGACGCTACCGCGTTACGGTACTGACCTCATCGCTGCTAAGGTTCAACTGCGTCGCGAGCTCTTCAATTCCTTCAAACATTCGCGCCCGCTCCGCTTCGTTTCCACACTGTCGATACGCAAGCACTAAATCCTTCAGCTCCGCCAAACCTTTGTACAATCCCGCGCTTTCAATCGGTGGCGTCAAATATGAAATCAACTCCGCATACGACCGTCGTTTTGCAATCGAACCTTCCGACGGGTTATTTACGCTGTACACATAGAAGTGCGGCAGTTCGTCGATCAATCGATCCGGCCAACAGTTTCCCGACATCCCAACCTGCTTACCCGGCATAAACTCAAGCGCGCCATGAGTACCAAAGTGGACCACGCTATCGACTTCGAGCACCTTCGTTAAGTAAGTATAAAAAGCCATGAACCCATGATGCGGCGCGCCACTCTGCGCCATCATGAGTCGCATCGGATCGCCTTCGTAACCAAACGTAGGCTGCACGCCAATGAATACATTTCCGAGCTGAAGACCTTGAATAAGCAACTCACCGCCAAACGAATTGATATTTCCGGGCGCAGTGCCCCAGTCTTTTTCAATCTCGTTTACATAAGGACAGAGCCTGCGATATTCCGCCTTGCTCATTCGATACGCGACGTTAACCGGCGCGCCGAAAATTTCACTGTTTCCATTTAGCAAACGTTCGCGCAGTTCATCAGCATCCGTGGGCAGATCGACGGTGTAACCGTCTTTTCTCAGTTGGACCAGCGTTTCCCAAATACTTGGGAACACATCTAAATCTGCGGCAGTGCCGATGTTTCCCTTGTTTGGTGGGAAGCAAAATAAAACGATCGCCAGCCGAACTTTTTCACGTGGCAAAGTCTGCAAAGTGTTCCAACGCTTCAAACGTCGGGCCAGGCGTTCGGTGCGATCGATCAACGCAACCGGCTGCTGACCGGTTGAAGGAAGGCCGCCGTAGATCAACGGTTCGGTAGCGCCGTCTATCTCGGGAATCGCGATCTGCATCCCGGCCTGCACTGGATTCAAACCGGTGGCCGAGTCTTGCCACGCCTCGATCGTCTGCATGTCCAAACTTACTGACGATCGATACGGTACATTGAGTTCAGTTAAAAACTTTGCGGCGGCTTCGCTGTCGTTCATGGCTGGACCACCAACAAAACTGAAGCCGGTCAACGAGACGATCTGCGAAATCAGCGGTTTAGTATGACCGTTGCGTTCAACGAAAAATTTTGAAACGGCTTGGCGATTGTCCATCAAGGTCGCGATCGCTGGAACAACGCCAAGTCCTTCAGCTTCGAGCGCGTGAATCAGAGCGTCGTAATGTTTGGTCGTTTTGCTGACAACTTGCGGCCGCATTAACAGTAGACCAATCGTCGAAGCAGGATTTAATCGTGGCTTAGTTGGATCAGCTTCGTACCAATTTTGATAATCGGCATAAGATTCAAAGAGTCTGTCCGCGGCCGGGTGATAGATGGCGACTGAGGGAACGTGCTCTGGTTCTGGAATACGGACCTTAGATTTTAAATGCGGATGCGGAACGTAAACCTTGATCGCATACAACAGCATCGAGCGGATGTTTGCCGGAGTAGGCTGCAGGAAATAGCAAAACAGATAGAGATAATGTTTCGCGTCTGTCAGCGCGCCGGCGGTTGGCACGAATTTGAGAATTGAGGGAAGACGATCGGCGATCTTTAAATATTGACTGTGATCGCGTTTGTTTGATTTTCCCCGACTTGCCTGTTTACCCATCCATGAACCAATCGTGCTGATGAGCTTGAGCGGGTTCTGAGTGTTACTTCCCTTCTCTCGATCGCGCGCAAACGAACTGATGTTCAATTTGCCCATGCGGGTCTTGCGCATGAGCTCCGGCATACAGTTGATAACGATGACCGCGCGGTGCTTTGCTTTGTAGGAATCTATGGCGGCGATCAGGCGTGAGGCATTTTCGCCATCCATCACATGAATCACAAAGACGATGTCGGCGTTACTGAGATCGTGATCGACGTTGGACCATTCGGTATCGCTTAGCGTCGCGCCGAAGTTGTATGCAGCAACGCGCAGGTCCAAATCGTGGACACGGTTTATCTCCCGCTCCGCATCTTTCAGCGGCGAAAGCAAACTCGAACCAACATACAGGACCGTGATGTTCATCTTCAGTTTAGTTCTCTGCGTCTCAGCGTCTCTGCGTCTCTGTGTTGAAATTAGAGTGCGAGTAAATGGATCTAAGTTTTCAACACAGAGACGCAGAGAACGCTGAGACGCAGAGAGGAATTTTGAAGCAATCTGCAATCTGAAATCTTCAATCTGCAATAACTCCCTCCAACTGATCTTCGAGGCTGCGGCTAATCTCACGCAGTCGATTCAAGACAGAATCCTCAGTCTCCCAGTAACCTCTGCCATTCGCTTCCAACAATCGTCTAACCAATGAATGCGCGGAATGCGGATTTAAGTCACGCAGACGATCGAGCATCGACTCATCAAACAAAAACGTATTTGCCACTTCCGAGTAGATCCAATCATCAACCGCATCCGCTGTCGCACTCCACCCGAACGTATTCGAAACATGGTTCTCAATCTCCGCCACACCACGAAAACCATGCTTCAACATTCCTTCATACCACTTTGGATTAAGCGTCTTTGCGCGTGACTCGAGACGCACGGTTTCTTCCAACGACCGGATCTTTGTTTCGCGTGAAAGACTATCCGAAAGATAGATCGCCGGCCGTGACTTAGCGCGCTGCTCAACTGCTTTTGAGACACCACCAAGATATTCGAAGTAGTGGTCCACATCTGTCAGTCCGATCTCAAACGTATCGATGTTCTGATACGTGACTTCGACCCGCGCAAGGGCCTTCTCCATCGCCACTCGCGCTTCCATTCCCTCGATAGACTGTCCTTTTGAATCGCGACCGTAAGCAAAACATTTCCGCGTAACAAACAGATCGCCAAGCGTCTCCTCGCGGTCCCATTGCGAATCCATCACCATGAAATTGACGTTAGTTCCATAGTTACCGGGCGCGTTTGAGAAAACTCGAATAGCGGCCTGGTCTAGTTCACACGACTCGCGCTCCATCTCTTCGAGCACATGCTTGCGCACAAAATTCATTTCTGAAGGTTCATCAAGACTGGCAACGAGGCGTACTGCGCGATCGAGCAACTGGACTGTGGGACTAAACAGATCGCGAAAGATTCCCGACACCGTCATCACGATATCGATTCGTGGTCGACCTAATTCGGCGAGTGGAATGACCGAGACTGTGGTGGTGCGGTTCATTGCGTCGCGCACCGGCTTCACGCCGAGCAACCATAACGCCTGAGCGACGCCTTCACCCTGGGTCTTGATGTTGTCGAGTCCCCACAATACGAGCGCCATCGCTTCGGGATAGCGGCCGTTCTCCTCTTTATAACGGTCGAGCAGACTGTTTGCGACACCCTCGCCACGCGCGTAAGCGACAGAAGACGGAACGTTGTAGGGATTGATCGCGTGTGTGTTTCTGCCGGTGGGAAGTATCTGAGGATTTTGAACGATGTCAGCCCCTGGTCCAGGTTCGATAAATTCGCCACGCAACGCGCGCATTAGTGAATCGAGTTCCTGGTTTGTGTTTAGCGATTCGGAGATCGAATTGAGGAGATTGAATGTTGGTCGAGATAAATTTGCTGGAACGTTAACTGCAGTTTCGAGCTGGTTGCAGGCAGAGTCGACACCGTTAGAGATCAGATTATTGATGGCGTCATTGAGTATCGCTTCGTCTTTAACGAGATCAGTTAAGGACCTCGCGCCGACTTCCGGTCGATCGAAAGCCGCAACCATCTTTAGTAAGTCGACCTTCTCGTGAGCGTTTGAAGGCTGGCCAAAAACGTGCAGCCCGGTAGGAATCAGACGCTGTTCGATCTCCAGCAACTGTTCATACAGTTGCAGCACACGCGCATCGCGGACCTGGGGGTTGTCATCGCTCATAAAGGATTGGTTCTACTCTGCGTCTCAGCGTTCTCGGCGTCTCTGTGTTAATACGATGTGTCGTTTAATTGGACCCAGTTTTAACACAGAGACGCAGAGAACGCTGAGACGCGGAGTAGGAATTATGGCGTGTTGATTCGCGTCCGTGGCTCAACGCCGAGCTTTACAAACCGCGCATGCAGCAACGCCGCCAGCCTCCGCGATTCTTCACTCGACTCATACTCACGCTGTACATCAATCACGACGACTCGCGATCCGATCTCTTGTAACGCCGCACTCAACCTGCGGATTTCGTTTTCAATTGCGATGTGCCGCAATGCCCGTTGTTTCTTGCCGGCATTACTAAGCGCCACGTTTGCATGACCGTCAGTAAACAATAGCACTGCGGTGTCGCGATGAGTGTCACGAAAGCGCCGGATCAAATCGATCGTGCATGCAAGGCCGGCTGAGAGCGGCGTGCTGCCTCCCATTCTCAACGAATCGAGTACGCGCCGCGCCCGCAAAATACTTCTTGATGGTGGAAGTGCAACCTCCGCTTCGGTTCCATGAAACGAAATAACCGCCACGTGATCGCGATTCAAATACGACTGGCGGAGCAATTTCAGAATCGAAGCCTTCGCGCGGGCGATGCGATTGGCCGCCATACTACCCGAGGTGTCGATCGCAAAGATATAGAGTGTGCCCTCTTTGTGTTTTAGCAACTTATAGCGAATGGCGTCTGCGCCACGCGCACGATCAACAGCAAGCGCGCGCACCGTTGCATCCAATGCGACCCGCGCGCCTTCAGTTTTCAACAACACCGCACGACTGTAACGCCCGCGTGATTGACCACTCGCCGCTTTCATTCCGCGTGCTTTCCGATTCTGCGGCGACTTTTGCGCGCGCTGAGTTTTACTCAGATCGTCGTCCCATTGCGGCGTCGCTTTCTGGTTTTTTTCCGGTGGCGGTGTCGGAAGATCTCCGCCAGTACTGCGAACTCTGCCTTTAGCGCCCGATGGCTGAGTGACTTCCGAATTCATTTCATCGTGTCCGTGCTCGTTGCCACGATTATCGGATGAATGATCTTTCTTTTGATCTTTATTGACTGGCGGTTTTGGCGGCGGCTGATTCATCACTGATTCGACTGCCTGCTCGATGCGTTCAGTCGTGGCAGTCTCTTCAAGAATGTCGCGCCGGAGACGATGACGGAGCGCCATTCCTACTACATTGCGCACGTCTTCTTCGTCAGCTTCTTTGCGAGCTTCAAACGCGGCTAACGCTCGCGCCGCACGCATTATCGTCAACTCGCCGCGATGACCATCGACCTTCAACTCCGCACAAAACTGTGCGATTCGTCTTAACAGTTCCCGGCTGACCGTAACTTCGCCGACAGTTTCACGCGCTCGGGCGATCTGTTTGCGGAGTTGTTTCTGCTCCTTCTCGTAATGCTTCGCAAAGGCTTCGGGATCTCGATCGTAAGCTTCACGATATTCAACAATCGCGATTCGATTCTCGAGATAGTTGTCGGTCTTCACTTCCGCATGTAGACCAAATCGGTCCAACAGTTGTGGTCGCAGTTCACCTTCTTCCGGATTTCCCGATCCAATCAAAACAAAGCTGGCCGGATGTTCGATCGAAACACTCTCACGCTCTACTTTGTTCCAACCTGACGCTGCGACATCTAACAAAACATCAACGAGATGATCGTCCAACAGATTCACTTCATCGATATAAAGAAACCCGCGATTGGCCCGTGCTAACAGGCCGGGCTCAAATTTTTTCTGGCCCTGGTTGATGGCGCGTTCGATATCAATCGTTCCGCAGACACGATCTTCGGTGGCGCCTAACGGTAGATCCACAACGGGGACCGGCTTCGTTGTCGTAGTCCAACTTTCTTTCTCAGCGCACTCATTACAAAGGTTGGCCTCGTCGTTTGGATCGCAGCCGTAGGGACAATCAGCAACTACACTAATCTCGGGTAACAAACCGGCGAGGGCGCGAACTGCTGTCGACTTACCCGTGCCGCGATGGCCCATTATCAACACACCACCGATACGCGGATCGATGACGCTCAAGATCAGGGCAAGCTTCATCTCGTCCTGACCTACGATTGCTGAGAAAGGATAGGCAGGCGCTCTTCGTCTTGATTTTTGCTGGGGACCTCTGCTCGGCATGTGCTGTCAGTCTTTTAACGGAAAATGAGCTACCGCGGCAAGCTTTCGAATTGTACCTTACAAATTGTGTCCTTCTCCTCTGCGTCTCTGCGTACTCGGCGTCTCTGTGTTGAAATGGACGTTCGCATAGATAAAATCCTATTTTCAACATAGAGACGCCGAGTACGCAGAGACGCAGAGACGGATCGTGAAATCTGCATTATCCGATCCCTGATCCAAAAAAATCTTGACTTGCCCGCACCCCATAGTCTAGAGTTCGGCCACTCCCGACTTCTTTCAATAAGCAAGCCCAGTTTACTGAATTCTCGCAAAAGCGATTTTTTGCTTCTTGCTCTCTCTCACGGCTAAGGTGTCTTAGTCTCTTCTGCGTGAGAGGATTTATTCATTCTAGTCTTCCCCGCAGACTGGAACTTGCTCCTCGCTTAACTCCGACAGGCGCTTTAGAACAAGCAGGGTTCACCCAAAACTTGTAAAGGCAGGACTGTGCATTTTCGCTCTTTGAGGAAAACTCTCAGGCCCTGTCGATGGACTCGTTTACGCTTACCAGGAGGCAGGAAGTGAGAACAACTCTCCAGATTCTAGCTTTACTCTTATTCGCGGCCGCCCTTTGTTTGCCCCTTAGCTTACCAAGAGCTGTCGAAGGTCAGGGTGCAACGGAAGCACTAACCACTGACATGGACGCCAAAACCAACGATCTCTTCAATGGCTTCGGCGCAGTCGGCACGCCAATCGACGACTGTGTTGCCGAACCAGTCCCGCCTACCGCCCGAGGGAACGGTAGATTTGAAGACAACAAATTTATTTTCAGCGAACGTGAGAATATCGAAGATGGTCTTGGACCAACTTACAACGACGTCGGTTGTGTTGAATGTCACCAATCGGTGGACGTTGGCGCCTTTAGTCAATCGATGGAATTTAGAGCCGGCCACCTTTCTGGCTCTACGTTTGTCGATGCCCCCGGCGGTCAGTTGATCCATGTTCGAGGCACAGACTCGGACGTCGTCGAACACATCTCGACTGCGGAAACAGTCAAAGCTTTCCGCATCACGCTCAGCACACTCGGCGATGGTTATATCGAGTGTCTATCAAACACCGCGCTGCAAAACAACGTCGCTGCTCAACCGGCAGCGCAACGTGGAGTGCTAACTGCAGTTCCGGTCGTTGAAGCAGGTAATCAACTCCGTATTGGTCGTTTCGGCTGGAAAGCACAGCATGCGAGTCTGCTTTCGTTTGCCGGCGACGCGTATCTAAACGAAATGGGCATCACGAACAAGTTCGATGGCTTTAACGGACGAAGTTCTGATGATCCAAACGCAGGCACCACGGAAAATCCGGCCAGCACGGCTGAAGGTGTACTCAACGTGACCTTCCCGTCGCCGTTTGATCCGGTGGCCGATCCTGAAGATGACGGTGGCGACGTTTTAGCGTTTGCAGATTTCATGGCTGCTACCCGCGCGCCCGGACGTCAAAACCCGATTCCCGCTGCTGCTACTCGTGGTGATTCATTATTCACTTCTGTTGGCTGCGCGGTTTGTCACACACGCACTTTCACGACTGCCGCTCCGGGAACGCTCATCAATGGTGGCGCGTTTACCGTTCCGACAGCGCTCGGCAACAAAATTATTCATCCGTTCAGTGACTTTGCATTGCACAACATTGGCACGGGTGATGGAATCGTCCAAAACGCCGGACAAAGTACTGCCAATCAACTCCGTACTCCGCCACTTTGGGGAATACGCGCACGCAACCGCTTGATGCATGAAGGTTTGAACGTCACGATATTTGACGCGATTCAACTTCACGCAGGCCAGGCAACTACTGCCAGAAATAACTTCAATTCGTTAACAGCGGCACAGCGAAACGATCTGATCGCTTTTGTTCTGTCGCTCTGATCGAGTGTCTTCTCTGCGTCTCTGCGTTTCTTTGCGTCTCTGTGTTGAAAGTGGTGGCTCGAATCCGTGCACCTTGCTTTTAACATAGAGACGCAAAGGACGCAGAGACGCTGAGGCAATTTTCACGGGGGTCCCAGACATGGCCAACTTCTACATCAGAACACTCGCCATTGTTATTTCATGTCTCGCCATTCTATCTTGTTCGAAATCCAAACCCATTGCCGTCGAAGCGCCGCCTGGTTATCAGGCTGCTTCCAGCGACGCGCAAGTAAACCTGCCAACTCTCGGCTCAGCTAAACTTCCCGAAGTCGAGGAAGCAGTCAAACGAGTATTCAAAGACTCAGCCGTGATCGACGCTAACGCCAACCCAAACTTTTTTGTTGGCGACTTCAATGGCGACCTTTCACAGGATCTGGCAGTCGTCATCAAACCAGCAGCCGGTAAGCTCCCCGCGATGAATGAAGAGTATCCGTCGTGGTTATTGCGCGATCCGACTATCGACAGTGACAAACGTCCTTCGTTGAAGGTCGCGGATCAGGAAACTCTGCTCGCTATCATTCATGGTTACGGAAACAACAACTGGCGCGACCCGCAAGCGACCCAAACTTTTTTACTGAAGAACGCGGTTGGTTCGAACATGTCAATTGTTACCGGTAAAGACTTCGCCACGAGTAATAAAGGACATAAATCGCCGCCGGCCGAAGGCGATCTAATAGGTGAAACATTGCACGGCACAAATGGCTATCTATATTTCGCGACTTCCAGTTATGCCTGGTACGACCCGAAGACCTACAAACCCAAGCCGATCAATACAGGTATGTTTCATAGCAAATAGGAGAAGTGAAAATGAAGCACCTCGTTAAATATCTATTTGTACTAATCCTGCTTAGCGGAATGTTGAGTGTCCAATATGCGTCAATGGCTTCAGCAAAACTGAAAAGCCAAACCGAGATTAGCGCAGTTGGGAAGGGCGGTTTACCCCCGCTGGCTGTCAAACGAGAGATTCTAGTTAAGATCGGCGGGGGTAAATCGCCCTTCCTAACTGCGCTAGATAATGTTTCGCATTCCTCTGAGGGGATTTTTACAAGCAATGTCGACGATACGAAGGTAGCTCTAATTAGCGTCGATGAACTCAAAAACAAAGTCTCCGCCAACGAACCGGTTCTGATTCTTGATGTTCGTTCATCCGAGAGCTACGCCAACAGTAGACTCAAGATCAAAGGCGCGCTCCATTTCAGTGTGCGTAAACTGAAATTCCGTCTGAGTTTTCCGCCGCTGAAAGACGTTCCCAAAGATCGTGCAGTAGTTACGTATTGTGCTTGTCCGAGTGAAGAAGCCAGCATTGTCGCCGCAAAAGTCCTCCTCGACAACGGATTCAAAAACGTCAAAGCTCTCAAAGGCGGCTGGACTGAATGGCAAAAAGCAAATGGTCCAGTTGAAGCGCGCGCCACCAATTAAAAATTTGGTCAATGCGTTTCACTCAAAACTCCAATACAATGAGACGTGTTCTATTCTTCTCTGCGTCTCCGCGTTCTTTGCGTCTCGGCGTTGAAATCGATGCTCGCAATGAAGAACTGGTGTTAACGCGGAGACGCAAAGAACGCAGAGACGCAGAGAAAAACTGAAATTCAGTGGAGGATGAGCGGCCATTCTGGACGTCGTAAATCTCGAATGCATTCGTGGCGATCGCAGAATTTTTAGCAACGTCAATTTCTCTTTGCAGCCCGGCACGTTTCTGCAAGTCACCGGCGCAAATGGCAGCGGCAAGACGAGTCTCCTTAGAATTCTTTGTGGACTGCTGTCACCTGCGGAAGGTCAGGTAAACTGGGACGGTACAAATATCCATTCACTCGGTGAGGAATATTTCACTTCCCTAACCTTCATCGGTCACCGGCATGGCATCAAAGACGAGTTGACTGCAATTGAAAATCTGCGCGTTTCGGCTGGGCTTGGCGGAATCGAAATCGATCGAAACGCGGCCCGGATGGCGCTGGAAAAGGTGGGACTGGCGGGAAGAGATTCAGTCCCCGCGCGTCTATTATCTGAAGGCCAACGGCGCAGAGTTTCCCTGGCGCGACTCCTCGTGGTAAACACCAGGCTTTGGCTACTCGATGAAATCCTGACTTCGCTTGATAAAGTAGCAATTTCACTCGTGAGATCTTTGATAGGTGAACATCTCAATGGCGGCGGAATCGCTGTCGTGGCAACTCATCAGGATTTGGAGTTGAGCGACGGCCGCGTACAACGCCTCGAACTGGCAACGTGAACGCACCTTCGAATCTATCGATGTTGCGCTGGGTCGTTTGGCGCGATCTGATTCTGGCGTGGCGTCGCCGCGCTGATGCGTTGTCGACGCTGTTTTTCTTCGTCATCGTCGTCAGTCTGTTTCCGTTGGGTATTGGACCTGAAACAGAACTACTTCGTTCGATTGCGCCTGGGGTTGTTTGGGTCGCAGCGTTGTTGGCCTCGATGCTGTCGCTGGGACGACTCTTCGCTAACGATTATCAGGATGGCACGCTCGAACAGTTGATGATGACGCCGCAGCCGCTCTATTTAATCGTGCTGGGTAAAGTCGTCGCGCAATGGCTGACTTCAGAGTTGCCACTTGTTTGTATTGCCCCGTTGTTGGGTGTGCAATTTGGTCTTTCGAATCAAACTTTGGGCGTGCTGGTTGTGACACTTTTGCTGGGCACACCGGTATTGAGTTTGATCGGATCGATAGGAGCGGCGCTGACGTTAGGTTTGCGCAGTAGCAGTGTTTTGGTGTCGATTCTGGTGTTGCCGCTTTACATACCGGTTTTGATCTTTGGAGCTGGGGCCGTTGAAGCAACTATCATTGGTATGCCCGCGACGTCGCATCTGTATTTGTTGAGTGCGGTGTTTGTGCTCGCACTGATATTTGCGCCGTGGGCGACAGCGGCGGCGTTGAAGATCTCGATGGAGTGACGGCACTGCTGTGTCGGTTTCCATAGCGCGATCGGCGGTGTAATACAGTCAGTACCACCTCGCGGTAGCGGGTGGGTTCGCCGAGACAACTAAACCATCAACCCATCCGCTACCGCGAGGTGGTACTGACTATCACGCGAAGGATCGAATCAAAGCACCAAGTACCAATCTCAAAGCGCTAAGCCCTAACACCCATGAACCTCTACAAATACGCATCCCCAGTTAACTTCTATCCACTCGCTGGAAAGTTGATCGCATGGTTTGCAACACCGGCGGCAATCCTCTTCGCGGTGGGTTTGTTTCTCGGATTCTTTGTCGCGCCGCCGGACTTCCAACAAGGCGACGCTTATCGAATCATGTTTATTCACGTGCCCGCCGCGTGGCTGGGAATGTTTCTGTATGTGCTGATGGCGATCTACGCTGGTGTCGGTTGGGCTTTCAATGCGCGACTCGCTTCGATGATGGCTTCATCGCTTTCCATCACCGGCGCCATGTTCACTTTTCTCGCCCTTGTCACCGGCGCTTTCTGGGGAAAACCAACCTGGGGAACGTGGTGGGTATGGGACGCGCGCATGACGTCGACGCTCATCCTGTTATTTCTTTACATCGGCTTCATCTCTCTACAATCTTCGATCGACGATCCGCGTCGGGCCGACAAGGCCGGCGCTGTGCTGGCCCTCGTGGGCGTAATCAATGTGCCGATCATCTATTTCTCGGTCCAGTGGTGGAACACGCTTCACCAGGGCGCGACGATTCGCATCCTGCAAAAACCGACGATTCACGGTTCAATGTTATGGTCGATGCTGATCATGCTCGCTGCCTGTTGGTTGTATTCAGTCGCCGTTGTGTTGATTCGGGTGCGTTGCATTATTCTGGAGCGCGAACATAATGCGGCTAGATTTGTGGAGGTGACCGTATGAACTGGCCTAGTCTGAAGATGGGCGGTTACGGATTTTATATTTGGGGTTCATACCTCTTTGCCCTGCTCGCTATAGTTTGGGAGTTGGTCACTTTGAGTTATCGTAAGAAGGTCGCCCGCGAACAGGAGAAATCAGCCCCTAAGGTTTTATCGAGGAATGCTAATGAAACGTCGTCATAAGCGAATCGCCTTCATCCTGGTTGGTCTTGCCGGACTAAGTGTCGCCGCCTTTTTTGTAGCCAACGCTTTTCGTAATAACCTCGTTTTCTTTTTTAGTCCCACGCAAGTCGTAGCTAAGGAAGCGCCTGTCAATCGCACATTTCGCGTCGGCGGCCTCGTTCAGGACGGAACGTTGCAACGTGACAAAGATGGTCTTACCGTTCGCTTTGTCGTAACCGATACGGCGGCGAATGTTCCTGTTGTGTATAAAGGAATTCTTCCGGATCTATTTAAAGAAGGACGCGGTTGTGTGGCCCAGGGACACTTGAGTGCTGACGGTGTGTTCCACGCAGATCAAGTGTTGGCCAAGCACGATGAAAACTACATGCCGCCGGAAGCCGGTCAGGCAATCGATAAAGCCAAGCATGCTCAAGAAGCCGCGAAAACCGTCGTCGAAAACTAATTAGGACCGCAGGCGTCCTCGCCTGCACGACGCGTAGCGTCTGAATATGGTTTGCGACGCATAGCGTCGAATGAATTACGGTTTGCGACGCGTAGCGTCGAATGAGTTTAGACCGGCTTTTCAAAGCCGGGATCGGTGTATTGAAGGAGCCCGCGTCGCGTAGCGACGCCTGATTCAATCGTCGCTACGCGACGTCAATTGTTGTTCATCTTTCCCGGCGTTGAAACGCCGGCCTAAATTCAGAAGACGCTACGCGTCATCGGATCCGCGTCTTCATAAAGTATTTTTTTGAACCTTCGCTTTCGTAAACCGTCATCTGAGATTAGACTTTCCAATCAACAATGGTTCCTGAAATAGGGCAGTTTGCATTAATTCTCGCCTTGCTACTTGCATTAACGCAGGCGACTATTCCGCTGTTGGGCGCACACCGCGGCAATCGTTCGTGGATCGCACTCGCCGCGCCCGCCGGTCAGGCGCAATTTATCTTTTTAGCAATCGCGTTCAGTTGCCTCGCCTACTCGTTCATCACTAACGACTTTTCGGTCCTCAACGTCGCAACAAATTCCAACAGCCAGCTTCCCCTTCACTATCGACTCGCCGCCACCTGGGGTTCGCACGAAGGTTCATTACTACTTTGGACTCTCATGCTCGGACTTTGGACGGTTGCCGTCTCGTTGTTCAGCCGTCATCTGCCGGAAGACATGGTCGCGCGCGTTTTGAGCGTGATGGGCGTGGTTAGTTTTGGCTTTCTATTATTCATGTTGCTGACGTCGAATCCTTTCACGAGGATTTTGCCGGCGCCACCTGATGGTCGCGACTTGAATCCGTTGCTGCAGGATCCCGCAATGGTTGCGCATCCGCCCATGCTTTACATGGGTTATGTCGGATTTTCAGTGGCCTTCGCCTTTGCGATTTCAGCTTTGATCAGTGGACGACTCGATGCGACCTGGGCGCGTTGGTCACGTCCCTGGACCACGATCGCGTGGATGTTTCTCACGTGCGGCATCGCGCTCGGAAGTTTTTGGGCCTACTACGAACTTGGTTGGGGCGGCTGGTGGTTTTGGGACCCCGTGGAAAATGCGTCGTTCATGCCGTGGCTGGTTGGAACTGCATTGATCCACTCGCTGGCCGTGACCGAAAAACGAGGCGGCTTCAAGAGCTGGACAGTTTTACTTGCAATAGCCGCCTTCTCTCTCAGTCTCCTGGGAACATTCCTGGTTCGTTCGGGTGTGCTGACTTCAGTTCACGCCTTCGCGACTGATCCAAAACGCGGCATCTTCATTCTCTGCTTTCTGGTTTTTGTAATCGGCGGTTCGTTGGTGTTATACGCGTGGCGCGCGAAACAAGTCGGCCTGGGAAGTAAGTTTGACGTCATTTCCAGGGAATCACTTTTACTTGCGAACAATGTTTTGCTGACCGTTGCCGCAGGATCGGTTCTGTTGGGAACGCTTTATCCCTTAATCGTCGATGCGCTCGGCATGGGTAAGTTGTCAGTTGGTCCACCGTACTTCAACGCTGTCTTTGTTCCCTTGATGGCGCCCGCAATGTTTTTGATGGGCGTTGGTCCAATTGCGCGTTGGAAGAAAGCCAGTCTGCCGGAGCTCTCGACTCGTTTGCGCTGGGCGCTGCTCGTTAGTCTGGTTTCGGCTGCGGCACTGCCATTTGCGTTTGGTAAATTCAAATTTTTGGTGAGTCTTGGATTACTACTCGCGGTGTGGATTGTCTCCACAATCGTAGTAAACATTTGGGAACGAACGAGAGTTACTTCCGGCCAGTTAACTACTTTTCAAAAATTGCGAGCGCAGACGCGTAGTTACTACGGAATGCAGGTGGCACATCTGGGCGTGGCCGCATTCATCGTTGGGGTGACGATTGTTACCGGCTATCAATCCGAACAAGACGTGCGGATGGAAACCGGCGACACGGTCAATGCCGGTGGTTATGAATTCAAGTTTAACGGTATCAGTGAGACGACTGGTCCAAATTATCGGGCGGCGCAGGCTGAAATCATTGTCAGTAAGAATGGTTCCGAACTCGAACGTATGTATCCGGAGAAGCGAAACTATACAGCGAGCGGAAACGTGATGACTGAGACGGCGATTGATACGGGACTGTTTCGCGATCTTTATGTTTCGCTTGGTGAGCCGGTGAACAATAATAATCGCGTCTGGAGTGTGCGCGTTTACTATAAGCCTTTCGTCGATTGGATTTGGGGTGGCGCAGTATTGATGGCGATTGGTGGTGGACTGGCACTGAGTGATCGACGCTACGCTGTCGCAGCGCGGAAACAACGCGAAGCGAAAGCCGCGACGAGTAAAGTCGTTGCTTTGCCTGCTTCAGTGACAGCGTCGATTGCCGTTGAAACTGAGTAATGATGGAGATTCTGTTTGCCCCGAAGGGGCAACTACCCAAAGCCCAGGGTTGCCGCTTCGGCTACCCTGGGTAAAGGAGTTGTCTCGAGGATGCCCAACCGCAACGCGGCTGCGTCATGGCTGGAATACAGGAGGGCACAACCGCGTCGCGGAGGGCACACCGCGTTGCGGAGGTACAACGGCGTTGCGGAGGTACAACCGCGTTGCGGTTGGAACCTTATACGTCGCTTTACCCAGGGTAGCCGAAACGGCAACCCTGGGCTTTGTGGCCTAGCCCCTTCGGGGCAAAGCAAAACATCTCAATATAATTCATGCTTAAGTATTTAATTCCATTAGTTGTATTCATCGGACTCGTAGTCTTTCTCGCGATAGGTCTGAATCGCGATCCGCACGAAATTCCATCGCCCTTAATCAATACTCCGGCTCCCGAATTTAAGCTTGCCCATCTCGAAGATCCCACGCAAAACTTTTCCGCCACGGATATGCGCGGCAAAGTTTGGCTGCTGAACTTCTGGGGTTCGTGGTGTATCGCCTGTCGCGAAGAGCATCCCGTGTTGATGAAATATTCGAAAGGTGAAGTGCCGATTTACGGAATCGCCTACAAGTACGCAAACGACGATACCGATGAACACGCCGGCGCCACCGCGATGCTCGCCGAGGGAGGCAATCCCTATACGGTCGTAGTTTACGATCCGGCAGCGCGAACATCGATCGACTATGGTGTCTATGGCGCCCCTGAAAGTTTTCTAATCGACAAGAAGGGCGTCATCCGCTTCAAACAGATTGGTCCAATCACCGACGAAGTTTGGAACGATAAAATCCTGCCACTCGCTCGAGAATTGAACAAATGAAACGAGTTCTCTTCCTCATCTTCGCTTTGCTTTTTGCGAGTGCGGTAATCGCTAAGGAAGCCCAGCCTAACGAAGATCCGCAAATTGAGCAGCGCATGAGAACGCTGACTTCGCAATTGCGCTGTCTGGTTTGCCAGAACGAAACACTGGCCGATTCCAGAGCCGATTTGGCTGAGGATTTACGCCGCGAGATTCGCGAACAAATCAAAGCGGGCAAGAGTGATAAAGAGATCATCTCGTTTCTGACGGCCCGCTATGGCCAGTTCATTCTTTACAAACCACAGGTGACACCAACAACTTACCTGCTTTGGTTTGGCCCATTTGTCCTACTGATTATTGGTTTGATTCTTCTGTTTCGTTATATACGACAGCGTCGCGACAGTATCGTCGATCAACCATTATCGGGTGACGATCATCGGCGAGCGGCTGAATTATTAGCGGCCGGATCCGGAAAGGAGTCAGCATGATCTTTTTCTGGATCGTTTGCGCAGCGCTGATCGCTATTGCCCTTGCCTTTATCCTGCCGACGTTACTCGATAAAAGCGCGCAGCCGGCTGCCCCCGAAGAACGCAAAGAAGCCAACGTTGCCGTCTATCGCGATCAGTTAACAGAACTCAAAGCCGACCTGCAAAACGGGATAATCAGTCAGGAACAGTTTGCGCAGGATAGTGAGGAGATCGAGCGCCGTTTACTCGAGGACCTGGAGTCGAAAACTCCGGTGGCCAAAAAGGCGGAACCTGCGAGTGGAAACGCTACTTCGGAGGTAGCGATCTCGCTTGTGAACCTCGGCATCTATCATGAGAAATTAACGGAGCTCAAAGCTGCTCTGAAAAACGGGATCATTAGTCAGGAACAGTTTACGCAGGACAGTGAAGAGCTTCAGCGGAGTTTGCTCGAGCACGTCGAACCGAATACTGCGCCCGCGAAAAAGGCTGAACCTAAGAGTCGAAACGCTGCTTATGCTTTGGCTGTAGCGATCCCACTCGTGGCGGTAATTTTCTACGTTCAGGTTGGATCACCAAAAGCGATTGGCGACGATCGCGTAGCCACGCCTGAAGCGCCACCAATGGCTGCCGGTGGCGGCGGTCAGCGCACTCAGGCCCAGATCGAAGCGAACGTTCAGAAATTAGCTGACAAGTTAAAAGCAAATCCGTCCGATCCGGCGGGTTGGATCATGCTCGCGCGTTCCTATAATTCGATGGAACGTTATGGCGAGGCGACCGGCGCGTACGCAAAAGCTGTCGAACTCAATCCCAACGATGCGGACATCTGGGCCGAGTATGCATTCGCGACCGCGATGGCCAACGATCGCAAACTCGAAGGTAAGCCGACGGAACTGATCAATCAGGCGCTGAAAGTTGATCCGCAAAACCCGAAAGCGTTACAACTTGCCGGTACCGCGGCGTTTGATGCGAAAGACTACAAAAAAGCCATCGAGATCTGGCAGCGTGTGTTGAGTCGTGTACCGCCGGGTTCAGACGTTGCCCAGGCAATCAACGATCGAATCAACGAAGCCAAAAAATTAGCAGGCACGAAATAACTTACTAATGACCAGAGAGAACCTACTTTTCGCCATCATCGGAATCCTGTTTGGATTCATTGTTGGATTTATGTTTGCCAGTGCTATGGGCCAGAAGTATGGACCAGCACAAGGAACTCCGAATCTCGGGGCTTCCGCGCAGTCAGTTCCTGCCGATCATCCTCCGGTTGGATCGCAAAACGCGATGGGTGATCCGGCAGCGGTTCGCGAACAAGTCACTTCGTCAATCGATAAGGCCCGCAAGGACCCCAATAACTTCGAAGCACAGGTTGAAGCCGGGAAACTCTTCTATCAAATCCAACGCTATGACCAGGCGATCGAGTTCTGGTTGAAAGCCAATCAACTCAAACCGACAGACTACGACACCGTGGTCCTACTGGGTATGGGAAATCTCGATGCGGGTCATTACGACGTTGCGGAAAAGTGGTATCGCGCGGCGTTGAAAATGAAGCAGGGCGATGTGATGGTGCTTTCAGGATTAGCGGCGGCAACGTTGAGTAAAGGTGATGCGAAGGCCGCTGAAGATGCGATCGCACAACTCGAAAAAGTCGATCCCACCAGTGTTGACCTACCACAATTTAAAGACCAACTCGCGACGCTGAAGAAGAAATAATCTCTTCGATATGCTTAGCCGCTTGCAAAACTCGACTACGCTGCGGCTTGGCCGTCTGTTGTGGGGAATGGCTTCTGCTTCATGGGGCCTTTTGGTCTAATGCTGTGCCCTCTTGAGTCGCGTCATTAACAAATAGTAAGTGAAAAAACAACATACGGATCGAGGGGGCGTAGCCCAGGTTGTAGCGCGCGCTTTAACGGAAAGGCATAGCCATTCTTCACAACAGACGGCTAAGCCGCAGCGTAGTTGAGTTTTGCAAGAACTCTAAAGCATATCGGAAATTACGGGGCGATTGACATGCGGACGACGTTTGCTAACGGTATTCGATCAATCTTGCCGTCCTTCGCCGTTACCACTACTTGACCATTCTCAACAATTACCCGTCGAACAGTACTCATCGAACGATTGATCAGTGTCCCATCGCTCGTCTCAATCACTAATCGTGGTCCCATTTCCGGTTCGGCCGGCGTCGTCTCAACCGGGGTCTCGACTTTCGGTTTTGCCGCACGCGCCGCAGCCGTTGATCCACGTCTCCGCCCAGTCGTTGTCTTTGGTTTGGCAGGTTCGGTAACAGGTGTGGACTCTTCTGTCTTTGATTCAGTCTCGGCAGTCGTCTCGTCCGGTTTTGGCTTAACCGGCACTGAGGTGCGACGACCGGTAGGCCGGCGAGTTCGGGCAGTGCTCGTAGTAGCAGTTCGCTTCGGTGTTACCGGTTTTGGTTCTTCGGGTTTTTCTTCTGGCGTCGGTTCAGGGGTTGGCGTTGACGCAACTTCAGTCACCGGCTTTTCAGGTTCCGGCAAACGCGCGCCGACAGATGAAACACGTCGACTCTTTGGATCGAGGCTACCGGAGTTTGTTGAGTCGCTGTTCTCGGCAATGTCTGGTCCACCTACAATCGGTTGGAACGAACCGCCGAAGAACAACTGATACATACCGTCGTCGTCATTTGGACTGCGTGCTTCGATACGAAGAATTAAATCTTCACGTTTGCGGAGATAGATGCCTTTCGTAATCGCGCTCGTGTTTTCCGCATATAGCGCCAACTTCAGTAGCGGACGCAGACTACCGGCAGTGAACACATCAAGATCGCCATTCAGATTGCGCGTTTGAATAGTGATTAAGAGATCGCCGGGTGTGCCGGTAAAGGCGTAGTAATGATCGGTAAGTCGCGAGTCGCCGAGATCACGCGCCGCAATGCGGCCCATCAAACTCGTGCTTCTAATCGGGGCGGGTGTGGAAGCGTCGAGAGACTGCGCGGCAGTGGTCGCAGCGAAAGCAAGCAATAAGACAAGAGAAAACTGTATTAACCGCAACTTACTGAACATCCAGATTACCTGACGAGCTGATTTATCAAACGCGGCAAGGATAGCAGATCCGAGGAAGGCTTAACCACGAGAAGGACTTAACCACCAAGGCTCAAAGACATAAAGTGAAATAAAAGGGTTCAGTTATCTTTTTATTCATTTTGTGTCCTTGAGCCTTGGTGGTTCAAATCTTCAAAAGACATTAAGGCAATGAGTAGGCAACGAGGCTGTCTGACAACACGCTACTCAAGTCACGCAAGAACCCGCCACCACCCGCCGCAATCACGACAAACTGTTTTCCCGATCGTTTTCCGAGAAACGTCATCGGGGTCGCATGCCCGTTTGCCTCGAGTTCAGCTTCCCAGAGTTGTTTTCCAGTCTTCGCATCGAAAGCTCGAAAGCGATGATCGGTCGTACCGGCAATGAAGACTAATCCTCCAGCCGTAACAATAGATCCGCCTAAGTTCTGCGTGCCGGTATTGTGAATACCTTTAGCTTCCAACTCTTCGACGATTCCGAGCGGCACACGCCAAACAATTTCCCCGGTCTTTAAATCGACTGCCGTAAGTGTTCCCCACGGCGGTTGCTGGCACGGCCGGTTCTTTTGATCGCGAAACCACGCATACTCCTCAAAGCGCCCGCGTCGCACATAGGGAATCGGCGCGCCGGCTGGCTGCGGATTCATTTGTCCGATCGCCCCATCCTCATTCATGTTCACAAACAGATAACCCGAAGCTGGATCAAACGAAGCGCCAGACCAATTTCCGCCCCCGTGATAACCCGGAAACATCACCACCGGCGCAAGCCCAGCCGGTGAGTACATGCCTTTGCTCTCCGTCATCTTGTTATACAACTCGGTGCAGTAACGCTCTGATTCGGGCGTGACTTTGCTAATCTCCGCGCGCGTCATCGATTGCCGTGTCAGTGCTTCGGGTTTAATTGGAAATGGTTGGGTGGGCCAGGTTTCTTCTCCCGGAACATCACTCTGCGGCACAGGCCGTTCCTCAATCGGAAATAGCGGCTTACCCGTAACACGATTAAAGACAAAAACAAATCCCATCTTGGTAACAACGGCAACGGCGGGAATAGCGCGACCATTTTGTCGAACCGTGATCAGCGAAGGTTGGGCCGGAAGATCGTAGTCCCACAAATCGTGATGGACCAGTTGAAAGTACCAGATCAATTTTCCAGTCGTAGCATTGAGGGCCACGATGCAGTTTCCAAAGAGGTTTTTACCTTTTCGATCGCCACCATAAAAGTCGTAGGCAGGTGAACCAATCGGTAGATAAACGATTCCGCGTTCGTGATCCACACTCATCGTAGACCACACGTTCGCACCCATTCGATCCTGCCAGGCCCCGTTGCTCCAGGTGTCACTGCCAAACTCACCGGGATGAGGAACGGTGTGAAAAGTCCAGACCAGTTTTCCGGTACTGACTTCATAAGCCCGCACGTCACCGCTGGGTCCTTTAGCCGGATACTCGGGCAGTCCCCAACCAATGATCACAAGGTTTTTAACGACAACCGGGGCAGACGTGACACGCGCGCCCCAAGATGGATCTTGTTTGAACTTATCAGCGCCGCCGGCTCGCAAATCGACAACGCCATTCATGCCAAACTGTGTAATCGGTTTGCCGTCGTCGGCGTTGAGGGCAATCAGGCGTCCATCAACTGTGCCAAAAAGAATCCGGCGCTCCGTCTTGCTTTGATTTTCCCAGTAGGCAACACCCCGATGAGAATTAAATTCACGCTGCTGCTTATTGGCTTGTGGATCAAACTTCCAGAGTTCTTTTCCGGTTTCAGCATCGAGTGCGATTACTCGACTCGATGGCGTCGATAGATACATCACACCGTTTACAACAATTGGAGTGGTAGAGAATGAAGCCTGGAACGATGCGGTTTTCAAGCCGAGATCGAGTTCGCCGGTGTGATAGGTCCAGGCGCGCTGGAGTGAAGTTATGTTTGTGGTGTTGATTTGATTGAGTGGTGAAAACTTAGATCCGCCTTCATCGCCACCATAGAAGCGCCACTCGGTTGTTTGGGCCGCAACCGAGTGAAGGGCCACCATTCCAAGTGCTGCAATGAAACAGCACAATAACCGGCTACACTGATATCTCATGTGAAAAGTCTTGCACTTCTCTGCGTCTCCGCGATCCTCTGCGTCTCTGTGTTGAAACGGAGTTTAGGTAGCTGGACCAGTTTTTAACACAGAGACGCAGAGGATCGCGGAGACGCAGAGAAGAATAGTCTCTACACCACGGTGTTGCGCGCGATTACCTCTTTGTAGAAATTCGCGCTCAGTTTTGGCGTTCGCTTCTGCGTTGCGTAATCGACGTAATGCAGACCAAACCGGTTTGTATAACCGTCGGCCCATTCAAAGTTGTCCATCAAGCTCCAGAGGAAATATCCCTTCACCGGAATCCCATCCGCCGTCGCGCGCTGGAGTTGTGAAAGATAGTTGCGCAGGTACATCACGCGATCAGTGTCATAGACCATTCCATCTGCAGCGGGAATATCCGACGACGAGCAGCCATTCTCGGTGATGTAAATCTCCTTGACGTTCCAGATTTTTGCCACGTGTCGTGGTCCCCAGTAGAGCGCTTCTGGTCCAATGTTCAACCACTGCGACGCCATGTGCGGGTAAGACTTGGGAAGTGGTACAACTTCGAAACCAATCGGGGAACTGTTCGCGCGAATGTAAGTTGGCGTGTAAATGTTGATACCAACAAAGTCGAGCGGGCTTGAAATAGTCTTCAAATCTTCAGGAGTGAACTTCGGCGCGTCGGCCCCGGCCATCGCCAGATATTCATCCGTGTACTTCCCTTCCTGAATGACAGTCATGTACTGAGCGTTTAGCTGCCGGCAGGCCTTGGCGGCGGCGTCAATATTCGCCGGCGTCTCTATAGCGGGAACGCAAATAGCCATGTTCTCTGCCAACCCGATCCTCGTACCTTGCTTCGCCTTCGCCCTGATCGCCTGCACCGCCAGACCATGGCCCAACACCGCGTGATGTCTCGTTTGATTAAAACGCGCGGGGGGTAATTGCAAACCCGGAGCATGAATTCCCCAGCGGTAACCAAGCTCCACAAAGGCGCCAAACTCGTTGATGGTGAAGAAGTGTTTGACA
>DATDMC010000100.1:0-39668 GCA_036518995.1 Pyrinomonadaceae bacterium
GCATGCCAGGCAAGCAGGCGAGGACGCCTGCGCTCCTAACAATCTGCAATCTTCAATAGTTTTGCGCCCCGACAATCCGAAGATCACCGGGGCGCTTTACCGTCCAATCTGCTACGCGGCGTGCGGCACCGCGCCGCAGCGGACGATTCCTTTAACTAACAAATGAACACCTCACAAGTGGTCGATAGCCACTCGATCACTCACTCTTAAGTAAATGCTGAAGACGCCCCGTTTCCCAAAAACCAGCGTTAAATAGTCAGTACCACCTCGCGGTAGCGGGGGGTTACGTTGGAATCCGATTAGGGAATCGATTTCACACCTGTGTCACCTTTAGTAACGACTCACGCTCTTCAACTTCACTCCCGGCCACCACAACATCGATTTTAGGCTGATAACTAACGAGGCATAGACATTGCTACCGAAGCGTGGGTCCAAGTCACCGGACACCCGCCTGTTCGCTACCGGCAAGATTTAGCCGGTCTACAAATCCGCGGCATTTGTTCTGAAGTTCTTAAAGAGGAATCGAATGAGAGTAACCAGGAAAACTCGTGGTCTTCGCAAAGGTATTGCGGGCTTCACCGTCGCCGAGATGGTAACGGTGCTTACCGTGGGCGCCATCTTGTCCGCAGTCGCTATTCCTCAAATCATTTCTCAGCGCCGTCTATTGAGAACAAATACTGTCTCCCGCGAGATCATGGTGCAGATTCGCTACACGCGACAGCTAGCGCTCTCGCGCCGAGCGGCCTTTACATTTCAATACGACGACACCAATAAGCTGATTAAAGTCATTGGCCCAATCCCACAGGGCACTGCAGCACTGATCGATACTAATTATCCGAACAACACAGGAAGTTCAGTCATCCTGAGCGTGCCCCTAACCCAGGCAGGTTTGTCCGCGTCAGAACTTATTGAAGGCATTCCGACAACCAGCACCGGCCTGCCCGCCGGTTCGCCGACGATACCCACGGGAGCACTAGGCGATGGCGTCTCCAAGAGCACACTTACTGCTCATCTGCTGAATATCACGTTTCAGCCCGACGGCACTGTGATCGATTCGACCGGAGCGCCGGCAAACAAAGCATTGTTCTTCTTCAACAACAAAGCCGCTCAGGAAACGGCTACCGCCCTATCTGTGATTGGAGCATCTGGTCGCGTGAAAATTTGGAGGTATACAACTAATGGCAATAAGTACGCTGAATAAGCTTGTTAACCGGCAACCCTCGGCAAAGCGCTCGGGCGAAGCGGGATTCACTCTGCTTGAAACAGTCATGGCCACTTTGGTCCTGACGGTTGGACTCCTCGGCGTTGCTTCAGCAATTGGTTATGCGCTGCTCGCGAGCAATCGTGGTCGCGGAATTACCAACGCCAAGATGCTTATCGTTGCGGTCCAGGAGCAGATGGAAACGTTGCGCGATACGGGCCAACTTACTTTTGCTGAGATCTCCAACAGTCACGTTAACGGCAGCGGCTTCACCTACTTCCCTACCGAGTTCATGCCGGTGTCGCAATACCCTGGACCAGACGGAATCTATGGCACCAACGATGATCTGATCTCGCCAGGACCGGATGGCTTCTATTTCACTGGTGACGATTTCACCGACGTTACGCGGGCCCGCCCCGGTGTGACGCGACAAATTCTCATCTCGGCAATTCCCAACGAGCCGTTGTTGAAAAAGATCACAGTCACCGTTCGCTATGCGCCAAATGGCGGCGAGACGCGCGACCTGGTCGGCATCAGCTACCTGAATGACGACGCACACAGCAACTACATTCCGTAAGCGAGTGTGCTGCTTTCAACTGGAGTCCGACATGAACTCAACATCGAAAAAGAAAAACGAGGCCGGCTTTTCGCTCATAGAAATGATCATCGCTCTAGGAGTGTTGGTCGTGCTCACTGCCAGTATTTCAACCCTGCTGCGCGACACGATGAAGGTGACCACTGCGACTTATGAAATGACCGACGCGCAGGAGACGTTACGAATCGCGCAGGAGTATATCAATCGCGATCTGATGAACGCGGGCGATGGTCTTAAGAGCATCAGCACGATTCGTGTCCCAAAGACATTTGTTCAAAACTATCTGACATTAAATCCGGTTACCGACACGAGCATGCCTAACGGTACGATCAACCTCGGCATCATCACGTCGGACAACAACACACCCGCTAATACAGCCGTCACCGATAGCGATCCGGCCGCTACTGTTCGTTCCGGTTCCGATCGACAAACAGTTCTGGAACTTGATTCAGCCTTTACGCCTATCGCTCTGCCGGCGAGTCCGACGGCTTCGATCAATTCCACTGGCAGCTCCATCACGGTTTCGGCATCCGACATCAGCCGGTTCAACGTTGGCGAAATTTATTTCGTGACGTCTGCACTCGGCGGCACCTTCGTCGCTATCACGGCAAAGAACAATTCAACCAGAGTCCTGACAGTTGCGAATGGTGACGACTATGGACTCAATGTCACCGGTACGTCAGGCAATCTCAAAATCATCTCCACCGGCGGCACACTGCCAACCTCACTCATGAGGATGAAGATGATTCACTACTACATAACTACCGACAAGCTATTGATGCGCCGGGAATTTGGCGTGGCGAATGCCGGTTTTCGCGACAGCATCATCGCCGAGCACGTTCTCAACGTTCAGTTCAACTATTCACTGAACATCGTCGACGACGCCGGTAACGTCGCCCAACCCACCGGCACAATCGCCAACACTGAACAACGTCTTGCTGTTCGCCAGGTGGAAGTGACTGTGACGGTGGAATCGCCGAAGACGCTTGCCAACGGTACGCAACCTACGTTGTCCGGCACGACGAGCACGAGTGTGCGGAACATGCAGTTTAGACAAGCACTACAACCGACCTCAGGTGGCTGATCAGCACGATCATACTCAGGAGAAATAATATGAGAGCAATTGATTCAAACGCTGTAAATGTTAAGGCCGGCCGGCACTCAGAACGCGGCGCCGCAATGGCAACTGCCATTCTCATGTTGGCTGTCATGGGTGCGATCGCCATGACCGTGGTGGCAGTGGTCCACACGGAAACGAAGGTAGCCGGCAGCGATCTGGAACGGACCCAGGCGTTCTACGCTGCAGCTTCGGGAATTGAAAAGATGACGAGTGATTTTAGTGCGTTGTTCGCTCGTACTTCTCGTCCTACGACGACGCAGCTCAACGCTATCGCCGCGGCGCCGCCGGATTTATCGACTGAGGGTTTTACTTTTCCGTCGCAGAGCATCTCGCTCGACACGACTACACTCGCTGCAATGCGAGCAACTCAGGGCATCACGAACGGAGCTTATCCGCACGTGACTATTCCCACTGGTCCATTCGCCGGCTTGACTGCGAGCGTTGCTCCCTACACGTTGAGTTCGACTGCGCAGTCGACCAGTTCCCAGGTTTCCTTAACGCGTCAGATGAACAACTACCTGGTCCCAATCTTCCAGTTCGGTATGTTCAGCAACGAAGACATGGAGATTCATCCTGGTCCAAATTTCACTTTCAATGGACGCGTGCACGCCAACGGCAATCTTTATCTAAACGGTAACGTGAAGTTTCTCGCGAAGGTTACGACCGCAGCGGAAGTCGTGCGCGACGTTCTTCGCAATGGCGGTACGCACGACGGAACGGTTTCTTTTAACGTCGGTGGTATCGATGTCAATCTAAGCAAGGGCAGCGTTAACAACGGACCAAATATCAACGGCAACTATCCAGGTTCACCAACGGGAACGCGAAATAGCACCTGGAAGTCTACCTCCGTGGCCGCTCCACAAGCAGGTGTTGACAATAAGTTTGGCGGTCAGTTGCAAACGAGCACTACTGGTGTAGCTCCGTTGCTGTTGCCGCTTCAGCTCGACGGCAATCAGACGCGCGAGTTGATCAAACGACGCATGCCTAACGATGACGTGACGCTCAGCGAATCGCGTTATCACACTAAAGCCGAGATCAGAATTCTGTTGGACGATGAAAGTCCGTCAACCACTGATTCTTCGGGCATTCCTTCCGGCCAGGGAGTTGCTCTTTCGACCTTTAATCCGATCCCATTACCAAACGTGGCCGTTGGCTCGGGTGGTGGTAGAGCGCTGTGGCGCGTAAAGGACGATGGCACCTACAACGAAGCCACCAGTTCACCAAAGAGTTTTGTGATGCAGCAAAATGGTTCTTCGCCAACTCAGGCATTGACCGTTCGCGGCGTCAGAGGCACTACTCAGTCCGTAACGCTGAACAGCACGGCCACCAAGATTCCTGCCGGAGCTGGACTCACGGGCCGCATTCTTATCCAAATCGTCGATACCAATGGTGTTACTTACGATGTCACCTCCCAAATTCTGAGCATGGGAATGACTGAAGGTGAGCCAAACGGAATCGTCTACCTGCAACGTCCTTTGTGGGCTGCCTTTACGCAGGGAATGCGCGACGCGAGTGGTGTTAGTTCAAATCCGGCGTTGAACGGAGATCCGACCTACAAGAATTGTCTCACCGAGATCATGAACAAAACTCACCTCGGCGCAGACGGTGAAATTAAGATTGCTTCAATTTCGCAGAACTCCACCTATGGTTATCTGACCGGAATCGTCGACGACACGGCTTCAGGTTCACAGCCGCAACGTTCCGATACCCCGGGAGCTGTGGGTGATTGGAACAGCATCGTCCCCATCACGCTCTACAATGTTCGTGAAGGTCGCACCAACAACTCAATCGAGGCAAACGCGGTTTACGAACGCGGTATGACGTCGATCGTTGAATTGAATATGCGCAACCTGGTCCGCTGGTTGGATGGTGTTTACGATGCAAACCTGCTCACCGGTACCCAAGCTGTTTCAAGCAACATCGCGGCGCCGGATGGTTACATTGTTTACGTGTCTGATCGCCGCGGCGACAAAGTCAAATCCGAACGCGACTCCACCGGAACGACGCTCAGCACGAGCAACGGTTTGGTCGACAACGAAGACATCTATGGCGCGAACAACTCGCTCGATCCGGGTGAAGACGTCATCGACGCCGGCGTTGATCTGGCGACTGGCAACAACAAGAAAGGAACTCTACAAAGGGACCTGACCGAGTTGCCTTATCCGGCAGTTTTGTCCGGCACATCAGGTGGTGACTTTAATGCTCGCGTATCACGCGCGAAAACAACCGCTAAATGGACCAACCCCAGCAACTATTTCCGGCGCGCCGTCCGAGTGTTCAACGGCGAAAGCCTTCAGGTAACCGGGGGTACGAACAAACTCTCTACTACCAAAGGCGTGACCATCTCGTCCGAGAACATGGTCTACATCTGGGGCAACTTCAATACGACCGGTATCAATGCTGCTCCACCCGACGGCGTTGCAGCATTGAACGACAACACTGAAGACTATTACTACAATGGCAACCAGGTCCCTTCGTCACTCGTATGCGATGCGTTCTTTGCATTGTCGAAGACCTTCTTCGATGCGAGCACCAGCATCTATCCTGACGACATCAGTAAACGTTGGGCCGATGCTTCGCTTGGCAGCGTCGCTGATGAAACGTCGATGCGTATGGGAGTCATTGCCGGAAATAACTTGTCGGCGCTGGCGGGTGATCCTGATACCGACAACGTTGATAACGAGTCGCGCTTGAATGGTGGTATGCACAACTTCCCACGTTTTCTGGAAGACTGGCGCAGCCAACGCTTCAACTTCGTAGGATCGTTGATACCACTCTGGCACTCAACCCAGGCGTTGGGTCAGTACAACGCTGAAGGCACGATCTACAGCCCGCCAACGCGCGACTGGGCGTTTGATATCACGTTCCTCGCGCCGGATCGGCTGCCGCCGGGCACACCGCAGTTCCAGTACATCGAGCCCACGGCATTCCGTCAGAATTTCTAGACCAGGTCACGGGCAAACTACGGTGGTCATGACTTCTCGTCATGACCACCTTTTTGTTTGCTTGACAGTAAGTCGCCGCCATGACAATGATGCGAGGGCTTCTGATTGGATACTCCGCTTTGATTCTGCTTCCTAATGGCTGAAATACTTCTCGTTGAGGACAAAGACACGCTGCGCCGCGTGTTGCGCTTGACGCTCGAAAACTCCGGCTACTCAGTGACCGAAGCGGCTGACGCCAAAGAAGCACTGCATCAACTCTCAACCGAACCACATCGATTGGTCCTGACTGATCTCAAAATGCCGCACGGATCCGGAATGGATGTATTGCGGGCTTCACGGGCAGCAAATCCTGATGTGCCGGTGATAGTGATGACGGCTTTCGGCTCCATCGAAGACGCGGTGCAGGCAATGAAAGACGGCGCCCATGATTTCCTGCAAAAACCAGTCGACTCAAATCATTTGCTGTTACTCGTCGGCAGAGCACTCGAACAAGCCAGACTGCGCACCGAAAATATTTTGCTGCGCGAAGAATGGTCGCGACGTTACGGCTTTCCACGCATCATCGGTGAATCGGAAGTAATTAAACGCGTGGTTGGTGAAACGCAACGTGTCGCGCAAACTGAGGCGACTGTTTTGTTGTTGGGCGAATCTGGAACAGGAAAAGAGTTGTTCGCGAGGGCGGTACATCACCTGTCGCCGCGCCGCGACAAACCATTTGTCGCAATCAACTGCGCCGCTATTCCCGAAACGTTAATCGAGAATGAACTCTTCGGACACGAACGCGGTTCGTTTACCGGAGCGAACGATCGCCGCCAGGGAAAGTTTGAACTCGCTTCGGGCGGGACCGTGTTCCTCGATGAGATTGGTGAATTGCCGCTAGCTGTTCAGGGAAAACTTTTGCGGGCGATTGAAGAACGAATGGTGGATCGAATCGGTGGGCGCGCACCCGTGCCGGTTGACGTTCGCGTCGTCGCAGCGACAAACAAAGATCTCAAAACCGCGGTGGACCAGGGCGAGTTTCGCGGCGATCTGTTTTTCCGGTTAGCTGTGTTTCCGATCGAAATTCCGCCATTAAGAGATCGTGACGATGACATCGTCTTGTTGGCAACGCACTTCGCCGCCGAACTTGGTCGTGACTTACGCGGTCGAGAAGCCGAACTGACCCCTGAAGCCGTTGCTCGACTTCGCAAACATAGCTGGCCGGGAAATGTGCGCGAACTTGAAAATGCGATTGAGCGCGCGTGCATTCTGTCTGACTCGCTGGTCCTGCAACCAAAGGACCTCGGGTTTGTCACCACTGCTTCCGGCGAAGAGGAAACCCTCCACGAACTCGATTTGTCGGGTACACTGTCCGACGTTGCGCAGCGCGCGGTAAGCCTCGTCGAACGTAAAAAGATTGCGGCGTCGCTCGCGGCCAATAGCGGGAATAAAACCAGGACCGCCGAGGAGCTGGAAATCAGTTACAAAACTCTGCTAACCAAAATAAAAGACTACAGTCTCTAACGCTTGATGAAAGACCCCGCCAACTTAACTTCCAAACAACCAAAACTTCTAGACGATCAGGCTGCTGAGGTCATTGCCGGCGAGACCCTCGAACAGGTAGGCGCAGCTACTCCTGAGTCAAAGCCCGAGAAGACGCAACCAAGCACCGGTCGTTCAGCCTTCTTCGTCGGCGCAGGAATTCTGCTTAGTCGCATCGTCGGTCTGGTGCGACAACGAATCTTCGCCCATTACTTCGGCAGCTCAGGTGTGGGCGACGCGTTTAGTGCCGCGTTCCGAATTCCAAACTTCCTGCAAAACGTCTTTGGTGAAGGCGCGCTATCAGCTTCGTTCATTCCGGTCTACGCAAAACTTCTGGCCCAGGACGACGAGAAGGAGGCGACTCGAGTTGCGAATGCCGTCTTCGGGTTATTGGCCCTTGTTACAGCCATCATCGTTTTGATTGGTGTGCTCGCAACTCCTTATTTCGTCACTGCCATCGCGGCGGGCTTCCAGGACGAACGCCGCGACCTCACGATCAAGCTGGTCCGAATTCTTTTTCCCGGCGCCGGTCTACTGGTCCTGTCGGCGTGGTGTCTTGGTGTGCTCAACAGCCACCATAAGTTCTTCATGTCTTACACGGCGCCGGTGGCGTGGAATCTCGCGATCATTGCTGCGCTGATTTTCTTCGGCAACAAAGTCGATTTGCCGCGCCTGGCAGAATTCACGGCGTGGGGATCGGTGGTTGGAAGCGCTTTGCAATTCAGCGTTCAACTACCGACATTGTTAAGTCTCATTCATCGTCTCGCTCCGGTTATCGATCTCGCCAATCCTCACGTAAAACAGGTGGTCAGAAATTTCTTCCCGGTTTTCATGAGTCGAGGTGTGGTCCAAATCAGCGCGTTCGTCGATGCGTTTCTGGCGAGCTATCTGGGCCAGGGCGCGGTGGTCGCGCTTACGTATGCGCAGAGTTTGTACACGCTTCCAGTTAGTCTTTTTGGCATGTCAGTTTCGGCCGCCGAACTTCCGACCATGTCACGCGCGATCGGCGCGGCGGAAGTTGTCGCTGAAACACTGCGAAAGCGACTCGATCAGGGACTACAACGTATTGCCTTTTTCATCGTGCCTTCGTCGATGGCATTCCTGGCGTTGGGCGACATCATTGCGGCAGTCCTGTATCAGACTGGAAAGTTTACGCATTCGGATTCCACTTATGTGTGGGGAATTTTGGCAGGGTCGTCAGTCGGTTTGCTTGCCTCAACCCTCGGTCGACTCTATTCGTCGACTTACTATGCGCTTAACGACACAAAGACTCCGTTGCGGTTCGCGATCATTCGAGTGGTTCTGACTACAGTGTTGGGTTACTTGTGTTCGCTGCCACTGCCGCGCGCGCTGGGTATCGATCAGAAATGGGGTGTCGCAGGCCTGACTGCGTCGGCGGGTATCGCAGGCTGGGTCGAGTTTGTCCTATTGAGACTGTCCCTCAATAGACGAATTGGAAAAACCGGGCTACCCGCGTCATACATAGCCAAACTCTGGTTAGGAGCGAGTGTTGGCGCCGCCGTCGGTTGGGGACTAAAGATCCTGCTCGGGCATCGTCATCCGCTGATTATGGCGATCGTGATTTTAGGCGGCTATGGCGTGACTTATTTTGGGATAACGGCAGCGTTCGGCGTCGGCGAAGCCCGGCGCGTTATCGGCCGCGGTCTCCGCATGGCAAAGCTCTCGCGGTGAAACGTGACCCGATACCACCGACTTTACGTCGGTGGTATCTCAACTTCTAGCTAACACAACTACCTTTCTACCCTCTTAGACACCATCGACTTTACGTCGGTGGTGTCTCAATTTCTACCTAACACAACTACCTTTCTATCCTCTTAGACACCATCGACTTTACGTCAGTGGTGTTTCAATTTCTACCTAACACAACGACCTCTCTATCCTCTTACACACCACCGACTTTACGTCGGTGGTGTCTCGCCGCCTCCCGCCCCGCAGTAGCCTAAAACTGAAACTCCACCGACATAAAGTCGGTGGTATCTCGCCGCGTTCCCGGTCCGCAGTAGCCTGAAGCTGAAACTCCACCGACATAAAGTCGGTGGTATCGCCGCCTCCCGTCCCGGTATTAGCCTGAAACCGAACTGGATAGCTGCTATCTTCCCCCTCAAAAACTTTTTTTAAAAACTTCCCCGATTTTCTGGAAACCAAAATCCATTAGTTCTTTTACATAAACATCCTGGAAAGATGGACGGTTGGTGCAGCGGCAGGCGACACAGGGGGGCCGGACTGGACCGGCCTATTTCTGTGTTCAGTCATAGCATTTGACCGGCCAATTCCCTCTCCTTATCATCCTCCACGTGCAACCTGTCATTTTCAGCCAAGAAATGCGCGAGATTGATCGCCTGACTGTGGAAAATTTCCACACTCCGTCGATTCTGCTGATGGAAGCAGCCGCAAATGCGTGTGTCAGCGCCATCAAATCCCACTTCAATCACGACGTGACCGGCAAAAAAGCCCTCATTCTTTGTGGCAAAGGCAACAACGGTGGCGACGGGGCCGCGGTAGCTCGCGGACTCTCTCGCATCGGCGTCCACTGCGACGTCATCCTTTTTGGCAAACTTTCAGAGACCAACGGCGACGCCCGCACAAATCTGGAAGCTGTTCATAAACTCGCGGGGTTCGACGCCGGTTCAGCTTCAACCCCTGCGCCACTCACTTTTGCCGAATGCGACGGCATCCCAGCCTGGGAGGAACTCGCGAGGCCTCGTAAAACTTACGATCTGATCATCGATGCCCTGTTTGGTACGGGCTTGACTCGTCCGCTCGAAGGAGTTTTTTCCGAAGTCATCGAACACCTCGCACTTCTGAGACGAGCGCGCGAGCGGGTCTCTGGCGCGCGCCCACTCATATTCTCAGTCGACGTCCCATCTGGTCTGAACGCCGATCAATCAAATCCCATCGGCCCAACAGTAAAAGCCGATTTGACTGTCACATTCACCGCGCCCAAACCTGCAAACGTCTTACCGCCTGCTTCTGAATTCAATGGTGAACTCGTCGTCGCAGACATCGGTTCCCCGCTATCATTAATTGAAGCCGCAAAGTCGTGGCTCTTCGTCACTGAAGCTGACGATGCGCGCAAATGGTTGCAGAGCACTCGCTACACACCTGAGTCGTACAAGAACACCCATGGGCACGCGTTAATTGTCGCCGGCTCGCGTGGCTACTCCGGCGCGGCGGCTTTGTGTGGCAATGCAGCAATGCGGTCGGGTGCGGGATTAGTCACAGTAGCCACGCCATCGTCGGCGCAGATTGCGGTGGCGAGTAGCTTGATGTCTGAAGTCATCACAACTTCTTTAGCAGAAACCGATCGCGGCGCTGTCAGCGATGAAGCTGTCGACCATTTTCTCAAGCTCGCGGCGAAAGCAGCCGTAGTCGCTATTGGACCAGGTTTGACTTCTGACGATGAACGCACGCGTCGTTTCGTGCGCACAGTTGTTGAAAAGCGTACTCAGCCAGTCGTGATCGATGCTGATGGACTAAACTGCCTGTCCCCCTGGCCCAGAGAATTAACAGGTTCGGAGAAATATCCTTTAATACTGACTCCCCATCCCGGCGAGATGCTGCGACTCATCGGGGCTGACAACAAAGCCGCCCTGGCAGGACGAGTTGCCGCTGCACGCGAATTCGCGACGCAGCACAAATTGATTCTCGTGCTCAAAGGATCGCGTTCTCTAATTGCTGCACCGGACGGGCGCGTTTTTGTAAACACAACTGGAAACGCCGGACTGGGAACAGCCGGCGCTGGTGACACGTTGACGGGATTGATCACCGGCTTCGTCTCACAAGCAGTGGGCACACTCAAAGACCGGGCGAATGCGCTCGACGCGACGATTGCAGCCCTCTATGTCGGCGGACTCGCGGGTGATTTCGCCGCTCGTAAATTAGGAATGCGGACCATGGTCGCTTCGGATGTTCGCGAACATTTTAGTGACGCAATTCGCCATTTGGATCCAATCGGAGAAGAGCCAAATTAATGACGAGTCAGCAGTTGCCCATCGGCGAGTTTATTAGTCATTCACCGGAAGAAACTTTTACTTTTGGCGAGCAGTTGGGCGCGCGGCTTGAAGGTGGGGAGATTCTGTTACTTAGTGGTCCACTCGGCGCCGGCAAAACGCTCTTCGTCAAAGGAATCTGTTCGGCTCTGGGTATAGAAGATGACGACGTAACGAGTCCTTCTTTTACCCTCGTAAATCCTTACTCGGGCCGCCTGCAACTTTATCATCTCGATCTTTATCGGCTCGACGAAGGAGCTTCGGCTGCTCATGCGGTTGATCTGGATGATTTGCTGTCAGACGAGAAGTCTGTCATTGTCATTGAATGGGCCGAACGAATGGGTGGATATCCGTTACCAAACAATGTCTGGCGGATCGACATTACCGGTGATGGAGAAGATTCGCGTCGTATACATATTGAGCGCTTGCGTTAATAGCTAGCGGAATTGTTATCATGTTTTAAGTTCAAAAGGAGATTAGTTAAATGCCATATCCGGAAATAATGATTCGACCAATGCGTGAGGACCTTACGCGACTGGGTGTTGAAGAGCTGAGGACTGCAGCAGACGTCGACAGCACTGTCACAAACAGTAAAGGAACATTGATGGTGGTTGTAAATTCGATCTGTGGCTGCGCGGCGGGAAGAGCGCGTCCCGGAGTTGCACTGGCGCTGCAACATGAGGTGAAGCCAGACAAAGTGGCGACCGTATTTGCAGGCGCGGACATCGAAGCGACCGAACGCGCGCGTAGTTATTTCACCGGTTACAATCCGTCGTCGCCCTCAATCGCGATCTTGAAGGACGGCCAGTTGGTCTACATGTTGGAGCGTTACCAGATCGAAGGACGTGACGCAACGCAGATCGCCGGCGAACTGACGAAGGCGTTTGACGAGTATTGCAAGAACTAGAACTTGGGACTTAGTCCCGGTGCTTGTATTTAATCAACGGTTTTCACCGCAACGCGGTGACGTCCCAAAGCCCAGGGTTGCTTCAACCCTGGGAACAACGCAAACAACGTCTAACCGCAACGCGGTTGCGTCCCGTCGCTTCACGATAATTCGAATTCAACGTGGTCCGTTTCCAGAATCTTTTATCGCGCAATCGGTCTACTCGGACGCGCGGGACGCAACCCCTTCGGGGTTGGTACTCATTTATTCGGGCGTACCCAAGGTTGAAGCAACCTTGAGCTCTGGGACGTGACCGCTTCGCGGTCAATCGTCCTTACTTCCTTTCCCCAGCGCGCGAATAATCTCCGAATGCAACAACACAACATCCGGCGATCGCTGCAGCGCGAGAAAATAATTCTTCTGAAACTCACTGCCCGTCTCGCTCGGACTCAACAGCGTCTTCGCTCGCACCACTAACTCTGTCGCATCCTCATTTGTAGTCGGATGTTCCGGATCGCGTGTGTCCAGCGCTTCATCCATCTGCACTATTAGTTCAGATAATCGATGCAGCCAGTCAAACCACGGATCCTTCAAGGCGAGCTGAAGAAACTCATAACTATTGCCGATCTTTCCGCGAGCGCGTTCGTAATCCACTCGTTCCTGATCAAGCAGCATCTTGTGTAAACGAAGCAACCCCTGCCGCAGATGTTTTAGCGAGTCACGTGCGATGTCTGAAATTGGTTCTGACATTGGGCCGCCCTTCTTTTCTTCGATGTTTGCCGCCGAGCCCACTTTAATTCATCCGATGTTTAATTTGTAGGGGCGGCCACGGAGACCACCCCGACAAAATCATTTGCACCAATGCAGGGCGTTCCATTCCCTGCTATGATCCACGGCGATGCTCGGTGCTATCACCCTCAACACAGCGATTGAGGACCTCCACAACTTTAAGATCGCTCGATTGGGACCAAACCTCACCCGCAAACTGGCGATAGCTTTGGCCGCACATGCCAGTAAAAAACATTCCAGCGAAGCCACCGTCGAAGACCTATTAACATACCTTCCGATGCGCTACGAGGACCGGTCTCATCTCGCGAGGATAAAGGATCTTGAAGCTGGCATGGAAGCCACGCTTGAACTGCAGGTGAAACACGCCGGCGGCTACCAGGTTAGAAACAACAAGTCATTTTCCAGGGCGCGTTTGTTCATCTTCGAAGTTTCCGGAGTCGATCTGGACGATATCACGGGTCGTCAGGTTGTGGTCTGGTGGTTTGTTTCCGGACCTCACGCTCACGACGTCGTCAAGTTCTACACAAAGAAACTGCAACGCGGCGTCAGGTTCATAACGTTCGGTCAGTGGGACTGGGACAAACGACGCGGCACGTATTCGCTAAGACTACAACGCCCGGCCGATGAACTCGAATTACTTCCGACCACCGACACTGAACACGTAGACGAAGCCGGCCCGGGACAATCGGAAGCAAACATTGCCGATCCCACCCTCGCCGCAATTCACGTCGGCCGCCGCGTTCCCGTCTATCGCAAACTCGGCGACTTCAATTCCAAACGCGTGCGCGAAATCGTTCATGCAGTGTTAAGCAACCTAACTGACAAGGACATTCCGGAAACTTTGCCCGGCTACCTTCGCCAACGAGCAAAACTGATTGGTCGTGCGCAAGCCATTCGTGAAATTCATTTCCCTTCGGCCGACGCGTCGATGATCGATTACGAACGAGCGCGCAGCAAAGCCCACATCAGGATGATCTTCGAAGACTTTTTCTGGCTGACGTTTGCTGTCGGTTTGAAACGCGGTCAACGAGCGCAGGAGTCGAAGGACGTAAAGATACGGATCGACAAACAAGTCAAAGATCACATCGCGTCGATTCTCCCTTTTAAATTGACTGCAGCGCAGAAAAAAGCAACGAAACAAATTTTTGATGACATGAAGTCTTCGCTGCCCATGAATCGTCTACTGCAAGGCGATGTAGGTAGTGGCAAAACCATCGTCGCACTGATAGCGATGATGGCGGCGATGGAAAGTGGTTACCAAACAGCGCTAATGGCGCCAACTGAAATTCTGGCTGAGCAACACGCCAGAAATATCAAGCGGCTTTTAGCCAAAACGCCGTATCGAGTCGAGCTCTTAACTGGTTCACTAAAAGCCGCCGAGAAACGACGGCTCCAAACGGCGTTGCGAGAAGGCGAGATCCACGCCTGCATCGGAACACAAGCGTTGATTCAGGATGCCGTGTCTTTCGCCCGGCTCGGCCTGGCAGTAATTGATGAACAACATCGCTTCGGCGTTATGCAACGAGCGGAGTTGCGAGCACGTGGAGTTAATCCCGACGTGCTTGTTATGACGGCGACGCCGATTCCGCGTTCGTTGGCGATGACGGTTTATGGTGAACTTGAAGTGTCGGTTATCGACGAATTGCCGCCCGGGCGAACGCCGATCGAGACCACGGTGACTGGTGAGGATCAGCGTCAGGAAGTGAAACAACTGATCGCGCGCGAAGTAAAAGCAGGACGACAGGTCTACGTTGTTTATCCCCTTGTTGAAGAATCGGAAAAGATGGACCTGAAGGACGCGACGCGCCGGTATGAGTATCTGCGCGACACTGTGTTTCCGAAATTATCTGTCGGTCTGTTACACGGCAAGATGAAGCCGATCGAAAAAGAAGAGGTAATGAAAAAGTTTGCGGCGGGCGAAACTGATATTTTAGTGACTACCACTGTGGTTGAAGTGGGTGTAGACGTGCCCAACGCGTCGGTGATGATTATTGAACATGCTGAACGTTTTGGTTTATCGCAACTTCATCAACTGCGTGGCCGTGTTGGACGAGGCGCTGAGAAGAGCTTTTGTGTTTTGCTAACTACTGACAAGAAAACCCTCGTCGCGCGTGAGCGACTTGGCATTATGGCCCAAACAAGCGACGGATTTTTAATTGCAGAAAAGGACCTCGAGATCCGCGGACCAGGTGAGTTATTGGGAACCAAACAATCGGGGCTGCCCGAATTTCGCATCGGTAATCTCGTACGCGATCAATCGATCCTTGAAAAGGCGCGAGCTGCCGCCGAACACTACCTGACCGAAAAAGCTGAAACGGCTGAGACGAAACAGATGATCAAATACTTGTCTGAAACGAAGCGCTTTGGTTTGGCCAGCGTTGGATAATGATGAAGTTAAGGATTTGCGCCTTGCGTCTTGGTGGTTAAGGTTGTTCCTTTTTTATGCGCATTATTTCAGGTATCTATCGGGGCCGTAATCTCAAGAGTCCACCTTCGTTGGAAGTGCGACCGACATCTGATCGACTGCGCGAAACTCTGTTCAATATTCTGGCGCCGGCGATCAGCGATGTGCGGTTTTTGGATCTGTGTGCCGGGTCAGGCGCTGTTGGGATCGAAGCCCTTTCGCGTGGAGCGTCGCATGCAACGTTCGTCGATCGCTCACGCAAGATCTGTGGGCTGATCGAATCGAACCTGGATTTGTGTCGCGTACCTGAAGATCAAACAGAAGTCATCAACTTGGAAGCCAGTGATTTCCTTCATCAGGCGGTGGCTCGCAAACTCGCTCCCTGGGACGTCGTCTATTTCGATCCGCCGTATAAGGACGACTATCTCCGCGTGCTAAATTTTCTTGGCAGTCATACGGCAGAACTGCTGACGGATGATGGACGCGTGATTGTCGAGCACTACTACAAGAACCAGCTTCCGGAGGAGTTGGGTGAATTACAGCAAAGGCGCATCGTGAAACAAGGCGATACATCGTTGAGTTTTTATAGTAAGTCAGCTTGAGTGGTGGGATTTCGGTACAACCCTCGCGGGTATTCTCTGCGTCTCTGCGTCCTCGGCGTCTCTGTGTTAAAAATGAGGGTACATTTCGATAGCCTTTGATTAACACAGAGACGCCGAGGACGCAGAGACGCAGAGAGAGATACCCCGAGGCTGAGTGATTTTTCCCGCCATTAGTTTGCTAGAATCCATCTATGCTCGTACTCGGTATTGAAACATCTTGTGATGAAACTGCTGCCGCTGTTGTTCGCGATGGGCGCGAGATTGTTTCGTCAGTCATTTCATCTCAGATCCCCATCCATAAACGCTTTGGCGGCGTTGTTCCCGAACTAGCCTCGCGCGAGCACCTCGACAAGATCGTCCCGGTCGTCACGGAGGCTTTCGAACGTGCCGGAGTTACTTATCAGGAGATCGACGGGCTGGCCGTGACCGCTGGACCAGGACTGGTTGGTTCACTGCTCGTTGGAGTGTCCTACGCCAAAGCTACAGCCTACGCGCTCGGTAAACCTTTTGTGGGCGTGAACCACATCGAAGGACACATTTATTCAGTGGCGTTTGATAATCCGCCGATCGAGTATCCGGCAGAAGCTTTGATTGTTTCGGGTGGCCACACCAACATCTTTTTCATTCCTGAACCGGGTAAATATAAAGTGGTGGCGCGCACGCGTGACGATGCAGCCGGAGAAGCATTTGATAAGGTCGCAAAATTGTTAGGACTTGGCTATCCGGGTGGTCCAATTATTGAACGGCTCGCACGCGAAGGAGATCCCAAAGCAGTCCGCTTTGCAATTCCGCGCATGGGTGATGGCTTACCCGATTTCAGCTTTAGTGGCTTGAAGACTGCTGTCACAAAACATGTTCGTGAGTCTGGATTGAAGCCGGTCGAGCACGGCGGTGAACCGTCACAGAGAATCAAGGACCTGGCAGCCAGCTTTCAACACGTCGTGGTGCAGTCGCTCGTGCAAACAATGGAGCGCATAGCCGCTGAGTACTATCCAAAGACTTTGATCGTGGCCGGTGGTGTGGCGTGCAATGGAAAACTTCGGGAAGTGTGTCGCGAGACGGCTGAGAAACTCAATCTGCCCGTGTATTTTCCCACGCCGCACTTATCGACCGACAACGCCGCAATGATCGCAGCAGCCGGAACTGTAAAGCTTTTAGCGGGTGAAAGAAGTCAGCTTGATCTGAATGCAGATGTGACGTTGCGACTTCAGAACATGGACCTTGAGGAAGAAGCGGCCAAACGCGCGGGAGTTAGATACCGGCTTTAGTCACCTGTTACCCAGGGTTGCCAAAGCTCAACCCTGGGCTTTGAGATGAAACGCCTTCGACGTTCGCTATAGCCGGGTCTGAACCGCTCGTCCGTGTCTCTATTCTTTTTAGTTTGTCGTGGTCTCGTCACGCGAGACCTGAAGTGGGCCTTATCAACCCTCTATCGTACTCATCGCCGTTACGGCGCGTTTCTCGTAGGCCGTAATGGTGGCGATGTTTTTCTTCTCCACCGTACTCAACGAGGCTTCGGCGAAGTTGGGGTCGGCCTTATACCAGTCGAAACTGGAGAAGTATTGCTGCAACCACGGCTCCTTAAAAACTTTGCCGTGGCGTGCATAAATTTCCTGACGCATCTGCACGGCGTCTTCCAGAAACAGTCCTTCCAGCAATGACCGAGAGATTGGTGTCGTGCTTAAACCCTGGTGAATCTTGCCTTCGTAGTGAACGATCGTTTCGACGTTCAACTTGTCGCTGCCGGAAAGATCTTCGTCCTTGAAGTTTTCATCCGGCGTGTACCAGGGTTGTGAATAGAAGTATTGCTGCAACCATTCAGCCTTAAACGACCGGCCGTGGCGCGCGTACACTTCATTGCGGAGCAGACGTAGTTCATGAAGACTCAATCCGGCCAACATCGACTCGGGAATGTTCTTCTTTTCGAAGAGTTCCATATCGCCCGGAAGGAGCGCGACTTTACGTTGACGCTTCTGCGCGCCACTCAACATTTCCAGGTTCTTGCGTTCGTTTGCGTTCAGTTGTTTCGGATCGAAATTGTTGCTTGCTGAGTACCAGTAGCGCTCATCAAAATACTGCTGCAACCACGGATCGTCTTCGAACTTTTTCCCGTGGATAGCTTCAACTTCCGCAATCAAAACCTTCCATTCAGCGCCACTATGTTTTCCTAACTTCCTGGCCGTGATTGGACGATCCACCCAGTAGCGCATGTCGCCCGGTTGAATAGTGTCGTGCTTACTCGCCTCGGCGATACGAATCAGATCGAGGTTACGACGCTCAGTATCATTGAGCATCGCATTACTAAAATCAGGATTCGCCTTGAACCACGGTTGTTCTTCGAGATAAGCCTTAATCTCGGCATCTTTAAAAATACGACCATGTCGACCAAACACAATTCCGCGAAGCAATTTCAGATCTTCAATGTATAACGGCTTGAGCTGAGCTGGCTTAATGGCGGTCTTCGCAAAGTCGAAGTCTTTCCACGCCTCCATCGTGTCCTGCGCAACTGCCGTTAAGGAGAATAGTGCGACGAAAACACAAGTCGTAATAATTAATCGGGGACGTAATTTCATAATGGCTCACTTGCAGGGTTGGTGGTCCGTAAAATTGTAGTTCTGACTCTGCGTCTCAGCGATCTCTGCGTCTCTGTGTTGAAATCGAAGTTTGATTGGGGTGGAGATCATTTCAACACAGAGACGCAGAGATCGCTGAGACGCAGAGTCAGAACCGAGATTTACTAATCACTGACTTACCCAAAAATATCTCTAACCTTATCTACCAAACCTTTATCTTCAAGATCTTTCGTTTCAACTTCTGCCAACTGTTCCAACAACTTCCGCTGTTCACGGGTCAGCGAAGTAGGAGTGACAACACTTACTGAAACAAACAGATCGCCTTTTCCGCGGCCACCCAATTGCGGCATGCCTTTACCTTTAACGCGAAAAACCGTGCCCGTTTGGGTCCCCATCGGGACCTTTAATTTCTCTTCGCCATCAAGTGTCTTCACCATCACATCTGAACCCAACGCCGCCTGCGTGAACGTGATCGGCACGGCCTCGTAAAGGTTGCTACCTTGTCGCTCAAACTGCTCATGCTCGGCAACGTGGATAACCACGTACAAATCTCCGGCTGGTCCGCCCTGCGTGCCGCCTTCGCCTTCACCCTGAACACGCAAACGCGATCCGGTTTCGACACCCGCCGGGATCTTCACCTCCATCTGCTTCTCGCGTTCGATGCGGCCGGCGCCGTTGCAGTCTTTGCATGGCGACTTGATCACACGACCAGCGCCGCGACAAGCGTTACAAGTGCGAGCGACAGAAAAGAAACCCTGTTGATAACGGACCTGGCCAGTGCCGCCGCAAGTGTGGCAACTCTCAGGCTGTGTGCCCGCGGCAGCGCCTGAGCCCTTACACGTCTCACAACCTTCGAGACGAGGAATGCGCAACTGCGCGGTCATACCGTTAGCTGCGTCTTCAAGTGTGATCTCAAGATCGTAACGAAGATCGGCGCCTCGTTGGGCAGCGCTCCGGCGCGAACCCGCTCTCGCTCCGCCAAAGACATCACCAAACCCGAACAGGTCGCCAAGAATATCTTCAATGCCTCCGAATCCGGGCGCGCCCCAGTTTCCACTACTGGCACTGCTGGAAACTCCGGCATGTCCAAAACGATCGTAGCGGCGACGCTGCTCACCATCCTGCAAAACGCTGTAGGCCTCGGCCGCCTCTTTAAATTTATCTTCGGCGGTCGCGTCGTTTGGGTTTTTGTCAGGGTGATACTTCACTGCCAGCTTGCGATATGCGCTCTTAATCTCCTGATCAGTAGCAGTCTGACTAACACCCAATATTTCGTAATAGTCGCGTTTACTCATGCGGTCTTAACTTCCTCACTATAAAACTACGTTGAAAAATACTTGCTGATAGGGCTACGCTTCGGTAGCCGTGGCATCTGGCGCGGGGTTCATCATGGCATTCGTGAGTTGGGAAGCGGTGCGTTCGAGTCCAGTCAAAGCTTTGTTGATTTCGTCAACCCTGGCAGCACGACTCGCAGCTTCGGCTTCAGCAAACGTGCGCTCGGCAATGTCCTGATCGTTTTGGGACAAAAGTCCACCAAATTTGGTGAACGACTTCTGTGTGTTTCGCAGGAGCGATTCCAGCTTGTTGCGCAACACCACCATCTCCTTAGCATCGCGATCGCTGTCAGCAAAATCATCGGCTTCGCGAATCAAGCGATCAATCTCGTCGGGAGTTAATCCCGAAGTGGGCGTAATCCGCATCTGCTGCTCACGGCCAGTCGCTTTGTCCTGAGCCGAAACTGACACGATGCCGTTGGCGTCAACTTCAAACGATACATCGATCTGCGGCACGCCCCGCGGACTCGGCGGTATACCCACCAATTCAAATTTGCCGAGTGAACGATTGCCTTGCGCAATTTCACGCTCACCCTGCAAAACGTGAATCTCAACTGATGATTGATTGTCGACAACAGTTGTAAACGTCAAACTGTTGCGGAGCGGAATCGTGGAATTACGTTCGATTATCTTGGTAAACAATCCACCACGTGTCTCCAAACCAAGACTAAGCGGCAACACGTCGAGCAGCACGATGTCTTTCACATCGCCACTCAGTACACCACCTTGAATCGCCGCGCCCATGGCCACTACTTCATCCGGATTGATCTCCGCCGACGGCTTCTTACCAAAAATCTTTTCAACTGTGCGCTCGACGATTGGTGAACGCGTTTGCCCACCCACCAGAATCACTTTATCGATGTCGGTGCGCTGTAGCTTCGCATCACGTAACGCGGTCTGACAGGGTTCGATTGTCTGTTCAACGAGGTCCTTAACCAGCTCTTCAAACTGGTCGCGCGTCAATGTTTTGTTGAAGTGCTTCGGACCAGTCGCGTCAGCCGCAATGAAGGGTAAGTTGATGTTCGTCTCGCTGGTTGACGATAGTTCGCACTTGGCCCGTTCGGCAACTTCTTTGAGACGTTGTAACGCGAGTCGGTCCTGACGCAGGTCGATTCCGGTGTCGGCCAGAAACTGATCGGCCATCCAGTTCATAATCCGCTCGTCGAGATCTTCGCCACCCAGAAACGTGTTGCCGGAAGTTGATAAAACTTCAAACACGCCGTCATTCATTTCCAGGATGGAAATATCGAAAGTGCCGCCGCCTAAGTCGTAAACCGCGATTCGCTCGACGTCGCTCTTTCCCAAGCCGTAGGCGAGCGCTGCGGCTGTCGGCTCGTTGATGATTCGTTCAACGCGAAGACCGGCAATCTTTCCCGCGTCTTTAGTGGCCTGGCGTTGTGTGTCGTCGAAGTAGGCAGGGACCGTGATGATTGCATCGGTAACTGCTTCGCCGAGGAAGTCTTCAGCAGCGGCTTTCAGTCGCTGCAACACGATTCCCGACAACTCGGGTGGACTGTAACTCCGGCCCTGAACTCTTACGCGTGCATCACCATTTGGCGAATCGACAATCTCAAACGGCGATGTTTCACGCATACGTGCGACTTCCGCGGAGCTAAACTTTCTGCCAATCAAGCGCTTGACCGCGTAAACTGTATTGGCCGCATTCGTCACCGCCTGGCGCTTGGCGATCTGACCAACGAGGCGTTCACCTTTATCGGTAAAGCCAACGACGCTGGGAGTCGTACGTCCGCCCTCTTTGTTGGGCACGATTTGAACAGCGCCGCCTTCTAACACTGAAACACAGCAGTTCGTAGTACCCAAATCTATTCCGATCGCTTTTCCCATCTTTATCGCGCTTCTCAGCCGGTGGAATTAACCTCGAGTGGAAACCTTCACTAACGCCGGGCGAATGAGCTTGTCACCCAATCGATAGCCGGCGCGAATTTCCTGCATGACAGTGTCGGGTTCAAGGTCGTCTGAGGCTTCGGTTACCACTGCCTCATGAATGTGTGGATTAAACTTTTCGCCAACCGCAACTATCGGCTTAACGCCTAAGCCCTCAAGTGTGCCATTTAACTGTTTGTAAATTAGATCGACGCCACTGAGAAAATGTCTGAACTCATCTGACTCGCTGGCTTCAACCGAGGCTTCGGTTTCCAGCGCCCGCTTTAAATTGTCGAGCACGCCAAGCACCTTTACGGCGACATCTGCTACTACGCGATTATAGGTGTCGTTACGTTCCCGTTCGACGCGTTTGCGGTAATTTTCAAAGTCCGCTTGCCGCCGTGCGAGACGATCTTTGAGTTCGGCATTCTCTTCCTGAACTCGCTTCAGTTCTGCCCGGGTCGCGACGAGTTCCGCGGTGACCGGCCCACCTTCGACGTTCGAAGTCGAGTTCTCGCTTCCCTCGAAAATCTGGTTGAGCTCAATCTCGTCTTCAGATGAGTTTGCTTCTGTATCGGGATCAAATCTGTCCATATCGGCTGGATTCACGCTCTTTGAAGGCCCTTGTCTTTCTTCGTCATCCACAAATCTAATTGGAATACGCGTCGGTCGCTTATCGTTGCTATCAGAGGTCATTGAGGGGATCGAAACTCAGTTGCGACTATGCAGTGGCGCCATTCAATCGGTGCTCAATCAACCGCGCCATGTAGTTTACCATAGCCATTATGCGGGCATATTCAATTCTCATCGGGCCGACCACGCCGAGAGTCCCGATGCTTTCATTGGATCCTACGCGGTATGGAGCCGTAATTAAGGCACAACTGCGCATCGAACTGGTTGGATGTTCACGACCGATTACGACGTGGACGTCTCCGGTGTGAGAACCATCGTGAGAGACACACTCGTTAAGTATCTTGATCAGCCGAGACTTCTCTTCAAATGTCCTGAATAAATCTCTCATCCGGTCGATATCACTAAAATCCAGTTTGGTCAGAATGTTTGAGGCGCCGTCGACATAAACGTCGCCGCCACTGGCCTCTTCACCTTCAAGACTGCGTTCACAAAGCAACACGGCATTTCTTAATAACTTGTCGTATAACGCTTTCTCTTCTTTCATCAAGATGACGATTTCGGAGCGAATTTGCGCCAGACTCTTGCCACTAAACTCTGAATTCAAGTAACGCGCCGTGCGATCGAGCTCGTTCTGAGTCAGATCATCATCCGTGGTCCTAATCACTTTGTTGTGAATGATGTTTGAACTCGACACCAACACGACCAGGATTCGCTGGTCGGGCAACTGAACAAACTCGATATGCTTTAACTGGTTCTCCGCTAACGAAGGCGAAATCACTATCCCTACATTTTGGGAAAACTCCGACAACACATGCGAAGCAGTTTCCATCAATCGATCAGGAGAGGCCGTGCCGTCAATATCATTCGCCGCGAATAAGTCGTCGATAGCTTTTAGATCATTACGCGAAAGACGCGCCTCGCCCAACATGTTGTCGACGTAATAACGATAACCTTTGTCAGTTGGAATTCTGCCTGCCGACGTATGCGGTTGCTCAACGAAACCCGCTTCTTCGAGTTCACCCATAACATTTCGAATAGTGGCCGGACTCCAGCCAAAACCATGAGCAAACCGGTCGGACAAAACCCGCGAACCAACCGCTTCACCCGTCACCAGGTGCTCCTTAATTAAGGCTGCGAGCAGGGCTTCCGTACGGGAGTCGAAGCCACGCGGGTCGCTACTTTGTAAATTTGAACTACGACGGGGCATGTTAATTCTCTGGATCTGGGCTGCCGGGCTTCTCACTTATAGGGATGAAAACCTTGAGAAATCGACCTTTGCAGTATAAGGATTTCGGCAAACCCCTGCAAATAAAGGCTTGTATTAACGGAAATCGCACCGCTGAAAAAATTTTCCTTCCCGTAAACTATTGATAACTTTCGACTTGGCGGCAAACGTGCACACGACGTGTGCACTTACTGCCCCGAACCGGCCTTTTTCTTAGGAAAATCGCACTCCAGGGCCGCCGGACATTGATTGACTCGCCGTGCGCGCCATCTTTAAGATTGCTTTCGCTGGAATTCAACTCTGGTTCCCCCCAGCAATACTCGGTCTTATATCAGAATTTACTTCAATTCCCGGTAAGCTAGACCTGTCTCCCAAACCAGATTGGTAATACTAAGTCGATGAGTGAAGCCGCAAAAATCTTCGCTGAAGCCTTCCGCCATCTGGGTCCAAATCGAGGTGTGCCGCCCATCGAAGTGCGGTTCTATCCATACGCAGGTCTCCGTCACACTATTCGTTTACGTTCCGGTCGCGTTTACGTTCGGCTCTCAGATATTTGCAAAGACGCACCCTCAGACGTGATCCGAGCGTTGGCGTGGATTCTTGTTTCCAGACTGTTGGGCAAACGTCTGCCGGTTATTCATGACCGGGTTTACCGGGAGTATTCTTTAACTCCGGCCGTAATGCGCGCCTCTGATCTGGCCCGCAAAGGACGAGGAAGAAAACAGATTTCGACCGCCCAGGGTGAGGTTTACGATCTCGAACGCATGTTTGTTAAGTTGAATCGTAAATACTTTGATGGTGAGATTAGTAAGCCAACTTTAACGTGGTCCCGGCGACGCACACGCAGCATTCTCGGTCATCACGATCACGTGTACGACAGCATCACGATCAGTAAGACGCTCGACTCTGAAGAAGTGCCTGAGTGGTTTGTGGAATATATCCTCTATCACGAAATGCTCCACATCAAACATCCGGCGCGTCTGATCAAGGGTCGTCGTTATTACCACACGAGCGCATTTCGCATGGACGAACGCAAGTTTCCTTATTACGAAGAAGCGCAAAGATGGTTGGAACAGCTCGCTCGACTACGTCGCGTACCGCGAGCGCGCGCCGCGTAACAGCTTTTGGAACCAAATTTCTATTGCTGCGTTAGTACAATCGAGGTAGGTGGGCTCCTCAAGAAGGCGGTCAGCCTGGAACTAAGTTTCAGAGTTGGCCGCCTTTTTATGTCCTTTGAACTTCTCCGCGTCTCCGCGTACTCTGCGTCTCTACGTTAAAAACCTGCGATCACCTACTCATACTGTAATTTTCAACACAGAGACGCGGAGTACGCGGAGACGCGGAGTACGCGGAGACGCGGAGTGAAACCAAAGTGGGCGGCTGGACAAAGGCTGAGACGGCTGGTTAGACTACGCGGCTTGTTCAGAGTAGGTTTGGCTCTCCCGTAGATCCGCAGTAACACAATTCGATACTTTTTTAGACGGAGAATTCAGTTTCATGGCTATTCCGGCAACCCAGATCAGACGCGGTATGGTTATCGTTTTCGAAGGTCAACCGTGCAAAGTAGTTGAGTTCAGACATCATACCCCCGGCAACTTGCGCGCGATGGTGCAAACCAAGTTGCGCAATATCAGAACCGGCTCTTCGTTTGAACATCGTTTCCGTTCCGCTGATACAGTTGATCGCGCCGCATTAGAACAGCATGAGATGGAATATCTCTATTCCGATGGCTCGCACCACCACTTCATGAACACGGAAAACTACGAGCAGGTAGCCCTAAGCGAAGCCGATCTCGGTGATGCCGCGCAGTGGCTGACTCCCGGATTGAAGATCCAGGCCGAGTTCTACGAAGGCGCCCCGATCGGAATTGACCTTCCGCCGTCAATGGAACTGGTCGTAACTCAAACCGAACCGACTTTGAAGAGCGCGACTGTTTCGAACGTCAACAAACCGGCGACGCTTGAAAACGGCGTCACGATCACCGTTCCACCATTCATTAATGAAGGCGACAAAATCCGCGTCGATCCTTCCGAAGGGCGATATATCGAGCGCGCCAAGTAATAAACCAATGAGATCGCGGCTCGCTTGTCGAGATCTCAAATCCACATGTACCTGGCCTACAGTCTTCTTTTAACGCTCGGTCTCATCGTTCTAAGTCCCTACTTCTTATTCCAGGTCCTTCTTCACGGAAAGTACGTCGAAGGCCTGACCCAACGACTCGGTTCACTTCCGCCTAAGCACTCATCGAAGAAGGTAATCTGGCTTCACTGTGTTTCCGTAGGCGAAACCCAGGCAGCGCGTCCTCTCGTCGAGCGACTGCGAAGAGAGTTCCCGGACTATTCACTCGTCGTCTCAACCATAACCAACACCGGACAGAACCTGGCGCGCCAGGTCTTCGAAAACATTGCTGACGAGGTGATCTATTTTCCGTTTGATTGGCGCTGGTCGGTGAGACGCGCAATTAAGAAGGTCAATCCCGCTGTCGTCCTGATCCTGGAAACGGAGTTGTGGCCAAACTTCCTTCGTGAATGTCGTTCCCGGAAAATTCCGGTCGCATTAGTTAATGGACGCATCTCGCGACAATCATTCCGCCGCTATCGACTCGTTCGTTTCCTGCTCCGGTCGGTACTGGAAAATCTGAATCTGGCGATCATGCAGTCTGAAGCTGACGCAGCCCGAATAGCAGAACTTGGCTTGAGTGAACAGAAGATCCTGACCTCAGGCAATCTTAAATTTGACGCCAATTCAGTTGCACCCACTGCGCAAACTGAACTAATCAAACAACGCTTTGGCTTGGACCAGGGTAAAGCGTTAATTCTCGCGGCGAGTACCCACTCTCCTGAAGAGAAAATCCTACTCGAAACATTTTTGACGCTGAGGCAAAAACATTCTGTACGTCTGATGATCGCGCCGCGTAAACCAGAACGGTTTCACGAAGTCGCACAAGTGTTAGGTGCATCCGGAGTGAGTTGGGTCAGGAAAACTGGTCCCGAGCAGGCAGCCGATCAAACTGCCGAAGTAATTCTTCTAGACACGATCGGTGAACTACCGGCCGTTTATTCGTTGGCGAGTCTGGTCTTCGTTGGCGGCAGTATTGTCGATAATGGAGGCCACAACGTTTTGGAACCTGCCGCAGCAGGAACATGTGTAGTGACAGGTCATCATACGCATAATTTCCAGGCCATCATCCAACTCTTGAATGAAGCCGATGCGATCGTCCAGTTGCCTCCACTTGATCTGCGGAACGCGGCTGACTGCCTCACTCACGAGTTTGCAGCACTCTTAACCGACGACGAAAGACGTACTGAACTCGCTAACCGCGCCAAAGAAATCGTCATAAACAATCAGGGGGCAACCGACAGAACTATCGCGATGCTTACTCCGCTGATCGGCAACCCAACCAACCGTGCAAAGCTGGTGACTGCTGAGTTGCAATGATAATGAAGCCTTTGATTTTGCCGCCATTGGGAACCTTGTACGGGATTATCACTCGTACTCATGCCCGACTTTATGAACGTGGCACTTTTCACGCGGCTACACTCGAGCGTCCGGTTATCAGTGTCGGGAACATCACGGTTGGCGGAACTGGCAAAACGCCGATGGTGGCGTGGGTGGCCCAAACGCTGGCGTCTGCCGGCAAGAAAGTCTGTATCCTCACCCGCGGATACAAACGAGAAAATCCAAAGCAAAGAGTCTTAGTGTCAGACGGCAAAACCGTTTTCTCGAAACCGGCCGAAGCTGGTGACGAGCCTTATTTGTTGGCGTCGATTTTAAAAGGACAGGCGGCCGTAATCAGCGATGCGAACCGTTTCGCGGCTGGTCAGGACGCCATCAAACATTTGCGGACAGATTGTTTTGTGCTTGACGATGGGTTTCAACACTTTCGCCTAGCCCGTTCCTTAAACATCGTAATGATTGACGCGACCGATCCATGGGGCGGTGGCCGAATGGTCCCGGTTGGTCGACTCCGTGAACCACTCACCGGACTCAAACGCGCTGACTGCTTTGTGCTGACCAGGTGCGAACAGGTCGACTCGATTGAGACATTGCGATCGGACCTGGCAAAGCTGTCCGGCGATCGGCCCATCTTTATTTCGCGAATGCATACGACCGGAGTTAAACCACTGGACGAAACAATTCATGGTCCACTGGAGACAATGTCAATCGCCGCGTTCTGCGCTGTGGGAAATCCAACCTCATTTTTTGAACAGTTGCGTCGCACTAGTTACGACGTGCGGATGGAAAAATCGTTTCCCGATCATCACGTCTACACACAAACAGATATCGACTATCTCAACCTCGCTGCTCAAAACTCCAAAGCCGAAGCGCTCATCACTACGGCCAAAGACGCCGTAAAACTTCCCGGTCTTAAGTTTTTCCTGCCCTGTTATTTTGTGGAGATAGAAATCGAAATAGAAAACGCTGCGGAACTTCAGCGACTAATTTTGCAGGCTACGCTCTAGTCTCTACGCCTCTACGTCTCTGCGTCTCTGCGTCTCTGTGTTCTCGGCGTTACGCTGAAAGCGTTTTGTCTCAAAGCCCAGGGTTGAGCTTTGACAACCCTGGGTAACCTGTACAAACAACAGATCAACTCCGAAGGAGTTGCGTCCCGGGTTTATCGCTCGCACCACGAGGCGCAACTCCTTCGGAGTTGGATATCAGGCATCACCTGTTACCCAGGGTTTGCCAAAGCTCAACCCTGGGCTTTTGGACGAAACGCTTTCAGCGTTCGCGGATATTAACGTCCGTCCGGCGAGCTTACCGGCGTCGCTACAGGTTTCACACTTGGTGACGGCTTAGCTCCTGGTGGAGTTGGTGGCGGGACGTTATCAGGAGTAGTGGCTTTAGTGGGTTCCGGCAACGACGGAGCTTTGCGATTGCTATTCTCATTAGCGTTGCTATTGGCAATCGGGGTCACCGACTCGAGCGGTGAAGGCGAAACTTCCGCATTCGCGTTGGTATTAGTGTTTGCGTTGATGTTTACATTCGCATTTGCATCCACCGGAGGAGTAATCACGCCACCCGAAGGTATTCCCGCTTCACCTCTTCCGCTGGGCGGTTGGCTTGGCTGCACAGGTTGACTATTAGGATCTGAAACAAGTCCCGGTCCCTGATTACTGTTCGTATTCGTGTTTGCGTTCGGCGTTGAATTACGAGTAAAAGCAAAGATCACTGCGAACACGACCAGCAAACCAACTACTGAGGGAATGAGTACCTTTAGCGGATTAAAACCGCTACGGGCAGCGGGAACTGGCGGTTGAGGTTGGCCAATCGGAACTGTAACCGGCGCCCGTCTCGTACCTGGACCAGGTGCTTCCACCCGCGGTCTAACTATCGTGACTTCATCAGGATCTTCAGCAACGGGCGGCGTAGTTTGGTGACTGACCGGGTCGAGCCTCAAAAGAGTCATGCCGGCGGCGATCGTCAGGTCTTCAATCAGTTCATTGATTGTTTGATAACGATTAGCCGGTAACTTCGCCATCGCGCGCGCGATCACCCGACCAATCGCCGGCGGCAGGTCTTTTCGTTCATCTAAAACTGAAGGGACCGGATCCTGCAGGTGCTTCATCATCACCATCGTCGGTGATTCACCGGTGAACGGCACATGCCCCACCAACATCTCGTACAGAATCACGCCAAACGAATAAATGTCCGAACGCGCATCGATCTCACTATCCTGAGAACACTGCTCGGGTGACATATACTGCGGCGTGCCGATGACCAGATTCGGCGCAGTCAGACCCGCGTCAAACTCGTCTTCCGGTTCATTGATCTTCGCAATACCAAAGTCCAGGACCTTTGCGTGATCACCAACTGCGGTAGTCAGCAGCATGATGTTGTCACTCTTCAAATCGCGATGGACGACATTTTGCGCGTGGGCCGCAGCAAGCGCGTCACCGACCTGACGCATGATGTCTACCGTACGCGAAAGTGAAAGCGGACCATCGTCGCGAATTACCTGTTTGAGCGTTTTGCCGCTCAGATATTCCATGACCAGGAAAACTATTCCATCTTCATCTTCGCCGAAGTCTGTGACGCTGAGAGCATTTGGATGAGAGATGCGCGAAGCAGCACGGGCTTCACGCGAAAAACGCGCAACGATCTTTTCGTCTGCCGCGAGCGATGGTCGCAAAACTTTGATCGCGACCGTCTTGTCCATCAGGATGTGAGTGCCGCGATAGACTGCGCCCATTCCTCCAACACTTAGCCGGGCGTCGACGCGATATTTGCCCGCTAATGTTTTGCCAATCAGAGAGTCGTCTTTAGTTTCAAGGGCAACACCATCAGCGGGGCACAGAGTTGTAGTGTCGGCATACTCGACACCGCACTTTGGGCATTTTTTCATCTGGAGTTGCGCCTCATCCGATTAGTAGAGAAGTATTGCCAGCCTAACATACAGACTGCAGATTTAAAATTGCAGATTTAGCTTAAAGAGGCTTTTGCAAAGTCACGGCTGTAGTGGCAATGAGGTCAGTACCGTAACGCGGTAGCGTCGGGCCGTGCAGTAGATTGAAAATCAAACTAACCCGACGCTACCGCGTTACGGTACTGACCTCATTACCACTTAGGTATCAGAAGCCGTCTTATGAATCGGAATCGGCGAGCTGAATTCTTAAATAAATATGCGGGCGTGAGTTTCAAACTCACGCCCGCATAATTTTGCGTTGCTGTCTGACTTATTAGCTGGGTTTGACGACTGCGAAAACAACGAGCAGTGCGAACAGAACCAGCGACTCGATCAGCGCCAAACCAAGAATCATCATGGTTTGGATACGACCGGCAGCACCCGGATTGCGAGCTGCACCTTCGCAAGCCGACGCGCCAATGCGTGACTGGCCGATTGCCCCACCCAGCACTGCAATGCCAAAACCGATGCCAGCAGCGATCGCGCGATACTTGCTGACTGAACTCGGATTGTCAGCGGCGCCGACTTCCTGTGCGAACACCGTCATTCCGCTCATCAAAATTCCGACCGCGGCAAACATCACGAATCTAAGTTTGCTTCTCATTCTCTTCTCCTTCCCAACTTGTGATTGGGAGCAATATGCGTTTTCGAATCCGGGAGAACGGGCGTTTATAATTTCGCCTGCATCCGGTATCCACCGCCCCTCTTACAACGGCGCTCCTGCGAAACAGACCTGACAAAAAGCTAGGAGTTACCCAAACCAACCGGAAGAAAACGCTGGTAAATTTTCTGCGAAACAACGTGCGACGAGTCTAATCTCGTGTCGCTCGCTTCGCGTTTGATAAAGCCGTTAGGTCAACACAGGAACAATAAACTCGTCGCCATCTTCTTCGCGCGGTTCTTGATGATGATCATGATGGCCGTCGTGACTGTGATCATGGGGCGCATGCGAAACTTCGCTCAGGTAAAGTTGCGACAACAAAATGAAAACGAAGGTCTGTACGAAAGCAACAAACACGCTCAACGGCATCAACAGAATCGGCGCAAACCACGTCACCGGTGGATGAAGACCGGCAACCGTTTCAAGCACCTTTTCATCAGCAAACAAGTTACCGAACAAACGAATGCCCAGCGAGAACGGGCGAATCAAATTACTAATGATTTCAATTGGAAAGATTAGCGGAGCAATCCACCAGACTGGACCAGCGAAATGTTTGAAGTGTCGCAAAACACCGTTCTCGCTGATACCGATGTAGTTGTAGTAGAGAAACGAACTGAGTCCGAGCGCAAATGTGACGCTCGTCGCTGAAGTTGGACTCATGAACAGCGGAAAGAGTCCCATCAAATTTGAGACGAGAATCAAAACTGCGAAGGTCATCACGACCGGGAAGTATTTGAGACCGTGTGGTCCAACAATGTCTTCAAGCATGCTGCGCACGGAAAGCACACCGACTTCCAGTGTCTGCTGTCCATGTCCCGGTTTATCGGAGGAGAGTTGGCCTTTGAGAATCCAGATGATTGCCACACTGAGAATGCAGGCGATGAAGAACATCACCGTGTACCACGGTATCGCGTTATCTGCGGTGTATGGACCAAAGGCGGATTCCGCATTAGTTCCGAAATAACCGAGAAACTTGTCCCAAAGAGGTTTGGTATAAGTCAACTCAAACCGAAGCACCGGCTCACCAAACCAATGGTTCACCAATTGGACGACTAAGGGCGCCTCGTGCTCAGCTTCTTCTGCATGCTCTGCTACCGCTTCGGCAGCTTCCTGCAACCAGAACATCAACTAATTTCCTCTCGCTGAATAATTGCGAAATAGAACTCTCTTATTGCTTCGACAAACAACGCCACTACAAAACTACTCAAGCCTACTAACATCGCCGTCAGCGAAGCCCAACCAACTTCAGAAGCGGCAAACACTGCGGCGGTAACCACAACATAACGAAGAATAAACTGTACCAAATGGACCGGCTGAACAATGCCACCACTGGAAAGCCGAATGGCCGCCGCTGCTGAGTTGCTCAACCAGCGATGACTAAAAAGCGCCAGCACTCCACCAATTAATAAGCCGGTCGTGACACGCCAGGGTGAAACAAATGCCGAGACGATTACGGCAACACCAGTGACCACCACCATCGCGCGGAAAATCCTCGTTTTTAGAGCCAGATCTTCCTCGATTTGGACAGACGTATCGACCGTATTGTCAGCGATATCGGTCATTAGGCGAAGCCGGAGATTTTACCTGTGAAATTGCCGAATTGTCGAGTGAGGAATGTCCGAAAGGATTCAGCGGCCTTACAAACTCGACGCTTCTTCACTCCATAGGAGTGAATATTTTTCTTCACTCCGGAGGAGTGACATATTTATAGCTTGCGATGAGCCAACAACGCGCTCCGGAGGAGCGCAATATGTCAACTGGGTTAAACTGATTCTCTTGCCTCCTAGCGGAGTGAAGAAGTAGTGAGTCAGACATTTGCTTTTCTACATTTGATGAAAGATGGAAAAATGATTTAAAGGAAGTCTTTCAATCTTCCGAAACATGTGGGGTGAACTCTTCGTTAAAAGTCCGCCATGGCCTGATCATCCCATTCGTGTCCTTGCCAACCTAACGCCGGCTTAGGGAAACTCGTTCGACAATAGGCCTGCTTCTCAGAGAAGTTAAAAACAGCATGTGGGTGCTCATTGATAATTAACGCGGACTTCCAGCCATCTGAGGACCAAACAATAGTTACTCGTGATGGTCTATCCCGGTCGGTTACATTTTGCACATTGTAGATATGCAGGGCGTTCAGGATGGCAAGATCCTCGCCGTTACGACTAAGTGCATAGAAGTAGCCAGTTTCGCCGTCATCCTCAAAAACAACTCCAAACACATCGGTTGGTGAATTACTGGACAGCACTATTTCATCGCCAATTACAACTACCTCATCTACGTCTATCACTGACAACCCAAGTAAACCTCCTGCCATTTTTTGGCATGAGCCAACCCGCGTTTGCTTCTTCTGGCCCATATCGTTGTCATCCAGGACAATAGCTAACGAGCGTTAAAGCTCCCGGCAATAAAAGCGCTTCACGAACTAAAAGTCATTTCGCGTGTTCCAGAGTCTTTAAAAGCTTAACCGCTTTTTTGTGCTTTTGCTTCGCGGCTTTGCTCAGCCAGGCGCGCGCGTACTTCTCGTTTTTCCGCACACCCTCCCCATATCGAGGTACGCTTGCCCCAGATTGTACTGCGCTATCGCATCTCCCTGTCGTGCTGCTTCGCGTGTCCAAATGGAAACGTTTCCTCATCGCTGGGATAAACCGGCTCAGAGTACACTTCAACTCCTGTTGATTTCATTTTAGGAATAATATCCGTGAAATGATCTCTTTTAGCTTCCATCGAACCACTTGTTTCTCCTCATTTGAATATCGCCGCTCCACGCCATATCCCAATTGAAGAGCCATAGCGAAAGCACTGCCAAAGTCTTCGCTCTCAGAGATGTAAATGGAATCATATAGCGCCCTAGACCTCGTGATTCAATCAAGCACGCTAATCGAATTTTGGAAGTGAACCAAGGCATCGAATTGACTCCCCAAACAACTTGAAGCAGAGATCATTGCCTCAGCTAAAAAACCACCCAGAAGGGTCGATACATTGCACTCCTCCGGAGCACGGAGTGCTTATTACAACGTTGCTATAAATATTTCACTCCTCCGGAGTGAGGATGGGCCACAATCTATCTGGATAGTAAGCGACTCGTTAATGGACCCGAAATTCACCTACAAGACAGTTTTTAGTATTTCGTAATTTTCACAAACCGCGTCAATACAAATATCGCCCTCAAGATGAAAATGCCAAAACGTCCTGTCGGAATACGAAATGGTTTCCCCCCGCTCATTCTTGAAGCCGTATCCTAAAGAATTGAGGAGCCGTCCCCCACCATCATGAAAAGGCGTAAGGGAAACCTCACCCACAACATATAGCCCTTCATCATCAAGCGATCTCGAAACCTTTAGAAGTGACAGATTGAAAAGTTTTAGGATAATGCCCGTGTGGCCAATATTGGAGGTGAAGTCGATGCTCAACCATTGGCCTGAAGGGTCAATAAAAATTGCACCCACGGACGAACTTTCCATGTACTTCAGAAGTTCCTGGTGTATTGATGACAACTTTTCAATGCCCACTTACTTTCTCTCCTGTATTGTGAGATGACGTCGGATTGCCATCCTGGCCAATCCTTGGACGGTACTTAGGTCCTCCACCCGTCGGCGTTATCTTTGGCCCTGAGCGAACAACTTCTCCGTTAGGTCTAATTTGCACTCTACTACCGTCTTCATGGTACCATTTCTCATATCCGCCGGATGTTGTTCCCTTGTTCTCGAAGCCACCCTCTTCCAATATTTTCCTTGCTTCAGTTCGCGTTTTGCCGGTCAAATTAGGAAGTCTCTCTGCTGCTGACGCGGCGGCATCTCGGATTGCTTTTTGAGCGCGCCATTCAAGAAAAGACTTCACCGCTCCTGTAAGAATAGCGTAAATGTCTTGAACAACGGCTACAGCCATGATGATGTGTTCCGGTCGATCCTCTACCTTCCCCGTCCATAGCCATTTGACCGTGGGGCTACCATCTTTTTTCTCTCCGAAACGATAACTTTTGTAGCCATCGGGACTGTACAGGTGCAATGTGGGTTGATCCTTTGTTGGAATGAACTCAATGTAACCCGCTCCTGGTGAAGTGTAAGTACCATCCGGATTCGGGTTAACCCACTGGACATCGCAGCCCTGATCCGGGTCACACTTGTAAAACCATCGCCGTCCATCTTCATCTATTCGGTTTAGCGGACTATTAGATGTGTAAGAGTACAGATTCCAGGTTTGTGGATCACCCTCGTCCTGGCCCGCAAAAGGTTCATCGGGAGAAGTAAACCTTCCTTGCAAGGACTGGTAGAATCTTGCGCCAAAATAGTCCAGCCCCGTCTCGACGTCCCGCTCCTTCGACGTAAACTGCTGCCTGACACCATCGCCGCTATACCCCTGCGCAACTGTTCGGCCACTTAGACCACCCGTCAGTTCCTCACCAAACGGCAGATAATCGTGTCGCTTAACACTCGCCAGACTGCCTGTCTCATCAAACACCATGCGTGGTGTTCCGAGCTGATCTGCTACTAACCAATGCACTGCTGCGCCAAGTTTGCCCGAGACGACGGCATTAGTTAGACCACCACCATTGGAGTAGATCGTGGCGTCGGCCTGCAGTGGATAAGTTGGCGAGACGGCACTCGTGTAGAACACCGTGCCGTTCTTCTTGTACTTAACCACGCCGCTTTCGATTGCGACACGGAAGACATCACCGGTCGTGTAAGCACTCGCGCCTGACGTGTAAACATTCGTGCCCGACTGATATACCGATAGGTAACCCGAGTCCTGGAGATAGATCGCAAAATCGATCTCAGCATAACTGCGATCGTTATCGGAGTTATTCAAACCACACATCAGATATTTGTTTGCCTGGGCCGCGGTGAATTCAAAATAGCCATCACCGCGCGCCAACGTCTGCGTTGACGCCGCGCCGGCATTGTCCCAGTTATCGCCACTCGCCGTGCGCGTCAGGTTATTACTACTCACCGTCACACCCAGCGCGTTGTTCCAAACAACGTTCTCGGTTCCCTGCACGCCGGCCGCAGCTTCCGCGGTAATGAGCAACTTTCCGTTCCGATAGCCATACTCTTTCTGTGGACTCGAGGCCACACCGCTCGCCGGATATTCGGACACCAGTTCACCATTAAAACCATAGATGGACCAGGTGGTGACACCATCAACAGTCCGTTTGATTCGTTGGCCACTCGCGTCATAGACATAAGTCCAAACGTGACTCGCGTCCGGTTTCCTTGAAACCAGTTGCGTCATCCCACGCAAAGGCAGGCCCCGCAGTAACAATATCGACTGTTTCGTTGGCTTCGTTCTGCCGCCGCGTTATTTGAATTGGCTGGCTTGCGCCTTCCATCGTAAGCGTGCCGCTAATGACCGAAGTGTCGTCCGTGAATCCGTTAAACCTGTGGCCCAGCCGCCGCATCACCTTCGCGGCTTCAGGTTGTAACAGCAGGTTTCGACGCATCGACTTGCCTTCATAATTGATCGGTAAGGACGGTTTCGCTTCCTGTATCTCGTGGTTACCGTCAAGAAATGACCTGGTGATGGCCCTACCCGCGACGACGCAGAAAGGGACCAGCAGGATAAGAACGAAGAGAGAGATAAGGGGTCGTTGAATTATCGAAGAAAAGAATTTCACGATTCGTACTCCTGGTGTACCGCTCAAGGTGAATGCAGTTGACTACTCCGCGACAGCCAGACTGGCCTATACTGCGTTCAGACGAAGATGATGTGTTGTTGCGAGTCTGAAAGAATGCTAGTTGACGAAGAATCCTGTTAAGAGATTCCTGCTTGTCTTCTTGCAGTTGGAATGCAGTTTATGTTGGTGCGGGATGATGAAAGAGAAACTAAACGAGGGACGTAGCATGAGAATAATCCTTAAATCTTAGTGCTGAGGCTCGCCCTGCTATTGGGGTTAGGCGCAGCGAACCGGGAAAACTTTCCGCGCACTCTACTCCGTACTTAGTCATTGAGTCAACCGGACGGGGTTAGTTTTTGATAGGTGAGAATTTCGATCTCTGTGTCTCGTTGAACCTGGAGTCGGATTTCGCGAACGCTCGATTTCAACACAGAGGCGCAGATAAAATCAGTAGGTCTTTGAACTGATGCGTACGAATTCAAATAGGCCCAACGCTGAGCCAACTACGATTCCGACGATCAAACACCAGGGTTGAGTTCCGAGCCATTTATCCAGGAACCAACCTATAGCGCAAAAGACTGCGACGGTGGCGAAAAGCGTTATCCCGGCAGCATAGGCGAATCCGGTTTTACGGTTTGTTTCCTCTTTCGAGTCTGGCATTGATCACCAACTCTCACGTCTAAGAAAATTCTTCGGAACGTTATAAAGAAGCGCGCGACGCGAATGACGCATCGAGTCGTGAATAAAACAAACATGCGTACACCAACAACTCTTGCCGCCGTCGATCGCGGCCAACTCCTGCTCGCGATCAGTGGCTGACCATAACGCGCCAAAGTCGTAATCGAAATCCGCAAGCGTCGCAAACTTCTCGCGCAGTTCACAGGCGCGCACGTCACCGTTGTAATCAATGACTGCTGTTGTTTCACCAGCCGTGCAGGGAAATGGCCACGGAGTAGATTGTTGAAAGTTGGCGTGCTGAACTCGGTAGTGAGTCGTGATAGCGCCAACGTATGCGGCGTTCTTTATAAAGCGCTTGCTCGCCTCGTCATCAGCAAACATCCGATCGCCGTAGCGTTTCGTCATCTTCGAAATATGCGCATACATCGCCGGCAATACTTCCGCGGGCACTTGCTTGATCTCGTCGCCGACTAACGTCTCACCGCGAATGATATTGAAATACTGTCCGTCCAACTTGTAGTTGGACCACATAAACTCCGACAACATCTCAATCTCAGCGTAGTTTGCCGCACACACTACGGTGTTCACATTGAGCCGAAATCGATCGGTGTATTTTTCCTTAATTGGATAGAGCGCTTCGATACAGTCGAGCGCCTTCTGCCAGTTTCCCGGAACACCGCGGATTCGATCATGAGTCTCGCCATAACCATCGAGTGCAATGTTGAGATACAGATCGATCTCGGGATTATTTCCAAGCGCGCGATCGACGATGTCGACAACACGGCTTTTAATCAGCCCGTTTGTAGGAATGATTACGCGCTTTACTCCGTTGTTGCGAACAAACGTGTCGATGATTTCTGAGACATCGCGACGTAACGTGGGCTCACCACCCGACAACCAGAGGTCCGTGATCTCCGCCATTGTCTCAGAGACCTTTGCAATCTGAGCGAAGGTCATGTCGCCAGGCAGATTCAACTCTTCGTGATAGAAACAAGTCTGGCAGAAAGCGTTGCAACGCGAAGTGACAAAGAGAATCACCGTTCCGAGACGCTTTTCGCGTTTCGAAGAACGAAGGAGCTGAACGAATTGGAGAGCTTTGTTTGGCACTAAATTATTTTCGACGTAAGCAGAAAAGACGCAGCCTGTTTCTGCAGATGAACCTTACGGCAAGGCAAAGCCATGCCTCACAACAGGCGGCGAAGCCGTCAACATCAACACCGCTTTACTAACCGGTCCACCAACTAATTCCCTAGGGCGGCCATGGAGGGCCGCCCCTACTAATTGTCACGCGAGATAATGACAGCTTCATTTGGCGATTTCAATTCGTAGGTTATCCCACGCCACTCGATGCGACGCGAAAAACCAGCGACGATCGCATTGTACAAATAAAGAAGCGACGCAACGGGCCAAAGGAAGAAGTGCGCGATCATGTCTCTGCTTAGTTCGCTACGGTACTCGGCCAGTGGTATCTGAACTACGCGCAAACGAATTACCGCCTTGATTGCGCCCAAAGCAAAAACGAGACAAAGCACGAGGAACAGAACTATCCAGGACAATCCCATTGCCACTCGCGTAAATAGCAAAACTATTCCACCAAAGAAAACGATCGTGAAGAGTGAAGAGCCGAGCAACAAAGGTTTCCAAAGCTGTGGCGCGTAGACTCGCGTGATCTTTATTTGTCTCGTCGTGAATTCAAACAGCTCGCCAAGACCGCAATCACCAACCGAAGCAACCAGGCAATGCGGTGTAAAGTGAATCGGAAGATTTGCTTCCTTAAAAACAGTCGTGACCGTGAAATCGTCGGAGACACTTCCCTGCCAGCGCTCACGAATTTTCAGTTTCTCAAAAACCGAGCGACGGATCGCAGTAGAACCACCCCAACAAAAATTCTTCTTTCTATCTTCACCAAGGGCTGACGCAACCGAAGCATTCCAAACCGATCGCAGGCGCGAAGCAAAACCACCGCGCTTCGGCACGAACCAACGGTAACCACTCGAAGCTCCCAACGTTTCATCGGCTAATGGCGCAACCAGTTCTTTCAACCAGCGTTTGCCAGGTCGCGCATCGGTGTCGACAAAAGCCAGCACTTCGCTTTTTGGATCAACTTCGTTCACGGCAACACGAAGGTTGTGTACCTTTTGGCCGCTATCAGTGGCTGGTCCACTGATCACGATCTTTACGTCCGCTTTAAGATCTTGCAGCACTTCGATTGCGGGATCAGTTTCGCGATCGAACACAAACAGGACTTCATACGCTGAATAATCCTGGTTCAGTAAAGTTCGCAAGTTGTCTTCGAGGCTAGGCTCTAATCCGCGGCTGGGAGCAATCACTGAAACGAAGGGTTGATAGTCAGGCAGAGTTTTGCTCGTCTCACGCTTAACGTAAGCAACATAACGAAAGCCTGATAGTAGGGATTGGAAACCGAAGAAGCAGGCAACTGCGGCAAGAAAATAATAAACGTACATTCCAAACAGACATGGGACCGCAGGCGTGGCGATGAGGTCAGTACCGTAACGCGGTAGCGTCGGGTCGCCACAACAGATTTGAGCCCACAAGAATCAAGCGGACCCGACGCTACCGCGTTACGGTACTG
>DATDMC010000101.1:0-27054 GCA_036518995.1 Pyrinomonadaceae bacterium
TCAGTACCGTAACGCGGTAGCGTCGGGTCAACTTAAGCTTTATGGACCTCATCCTATTGCGCGACCCGACGCCACCGCGTTACGGTACTGATCTCATCGCCACGCAGATGGACTCTGCAAAGCCTTCAGCCTTAAATCTGCAAGTTGAATCTGAAACACTTAGGCTCGAGCACCTGACGTGACCAGACCCTTAGTGGTGGCTGTTGTCTGATTACGGCGCCAGCGAATGAACAACAAGATTGCCGCGCCAATACCCACGATGAGACTAATCAACTGCGACGTCGAAAGATGCGTCAGGGTAGTCAAACCGAGTATGTCGCCGCGCGGATCGTCACGCACAAACTCAATCGAGAACCGGACGATCGAATACAACAACGCATAAACGAGAATTACCTGACCGCTGAACTTTTTGTGTTTATGCAACCAGAGCAAAAAGAAAAAGACGATCAGCATCGCAAACGATTCGTAAAGCTGCGTCGGATGGAGGTAAGCATCGGTGGGCACACCCGTGATCTCGTGGCCCAACTGAGTAAACTTAACGCCCCACGGTAACGTCGTCGGTTTTCCCCAGCAACAACCCGCCGCGAAACATCCCTGCCGTCCGAAAAAATTCCCGATAGCGATTCCCGGCGCACAAGCGTCGGCTGTTTTCCACCACGGAAGTTTGTAGCGATTGATGAGGTAATAGCCCATCAGGATTGCGCCGATCAGTCCACCATAAAAGACGCCACCTGATCTTAAGAAATCGAGTGAGATCAGTTGGGCCGGATGGTCGCGATACTCCGGTTCGGTAAAGAGCATCAGGATCTTCGAGCCGACCAGTGATGCGAGTAACATCCACAAACTCAAGTCGTAGATCTTTTCGCGCGGCAAACCATCGCGCGCGCCCAGTCGCACTGCCACCATGATGGCGCACAGAAAGGCGATGGCGAGAAAGACGCCGTAAGTGTTGATGGGGAACGAGCCGATGTGAAAAATTTCGGGGTACATGGTAAAGACGTGGCTTAGTGCTTAGTACCTGGCTTATTACTGACCATAGCTGTTAAAAGCAAAGTACAAAGCACAAAAACTCAAAGCTTCGCTTCTCTTCGATGCCCAATTATCAAATCATACGCCAACAACATCGCTCCTATTGTAATGCTGGAGTCGGCGACATTAAACGTCGGCCAGTGATAGTTGCCGGCGTGCACGACGATGAAATCGATGACGTAACCGAGGCGGGCGCGGTCGGTCAGGTTGCCGACGATACCGGCCAATAGTAATGAACATGCGCCCAGCACGCGATCGTCGTTTCGAGAAGTGCGGATGAAGTAATAAAAAACCGCGACGGCGGCCAAAACTGCGAGCACGACAAAAAACCAGCGACCAAACGATCCGCCTTCCTGCAATTGTCCGAACGCAATGCCCGGATTTTCGGTGTAGATCAGATCGAGAAAGCCGTTGATGATCTGTTTGTCATCACCGAAGCGCAGGGTGCGAACTGCCCACGCTTTCGACGATTGATCAGCAAGATAGATTCCGAAAGCAGCGAGCAAATAACCTGCACGCCAACCGAAGCGGGTGCGAGACCGGGTGTGGACGATTGGATCTTGAGTGCTCATCGCGAAAAATCTTTAGATGCCAGTTACGGCAATATTGGAAGTCGCATGCGTCGCGTAGCGACGGATGAATTTAGGCCGGCTCTTTAGAGCCGGGAAGTGACGACGTATCAATGTCGCGTCGCGTAGCGACGGATGAATTTAGGCCGGCTCTTCAGAGCCGGGAAATTGACGGCGTATCAATGTCGCGTCGCATAGCGACGCATGAATTTTGGCGCGCGTGTCGGCGATGTTTGTTTTCAACCGAGACACGATTCAGGCGTCGCTACGCGACGCGGAGCTTTTTGCCACGCATTCCAGCCGTTGAAACGGCTGGTTAAATTCAACCATCGCTACGACGAAAACCATCGCTACGACGACGAACTATCGTTATGCGACTGCTCGATCTCGTCAAGCGCGGCGACACAACGTTCACACGCCGTCGGGTATTTCACTACCTCGCCAACTCGCGTCGAATAGTTCCAACAACGCTCGCACTTTTCACCCTCGGCCGTTGAAACAGTGATGGAAACATCATTTCCGCCTTCGTTCAACTCAACCTGAGACACGATGAAGACGTAACGCAATTCATTCTGGTGTTGTTTCAACAACTCCAGCGTTTTGCCGGAAGCTGACAATACAACTTTGGCTTCCAGCGAACTGCCAATCTGTTTTGCTACACGTGCTTCTTCAAGCGAGCGCAAAACCTGGTCGCGAATTTCAAACAGTCGTTCCCAATCTGCTAACAACTTCGAGTCGTCTCGCTCCGATGCTTTCGGAAATTCAGCCAGATGTACCGAAGGTTCGTCTCGACCGGGCAAATTCTCCCAAACTTCATCCGCAGTAAACACCAGAATCGGTCCCAGCACACGGGCCAACGCATCGGCGATCTTGTAGAGCGCGGTTTGCGCTGAACGTCTCGCGTAGTTGCGTGGAGCAAAGGTGTAGAGCCGATCCTTGATGATGTCGAAATAACGCGCCGACAGTGTGACAGTCGCGAAGTTATAAAGCGCGTGATACACACCATGAAACTCATACGCTTCGTACGACGCTAACAGCTTGACTAAAACTCGGTTTAGTTCCGCCAGCGCCCAACGATCAATTTCGAGCAACTCCTCGTCCGGGACCGAGTCCTGCGCAGGATCAAAGCCAGCCAGGTTTCCGAGTGCAAACCGTGCAGTGTTTCGCAATTTGCGATAGCCGTCGGTCACGCGTTGCAGGATCTCGTCGGAGGCACGCATATCGTCGAAATAGTTTGACGAAGCACACCACAAACGAATGATCTCCGCGCCTGACTGTTTGATCACCTCGTCTGGTTCGACCGCGTTTCCGGCAGACTTGTGCATCGCCTTGCCCTGGCCGTCGAGCGTCCAACCATGTGTGATCACGGTTTTGTAAGGTGCGGCGTCATGAGCGGCAAGTCCAACCATCAATGAAGAGTTGAACCAACCGCGAAACTGGTCGCCGCCTTCGATGTAAACATCCGCCGGCCAGCGTAGTTCTTCGCGATTTTCCAAAACCGCTATCGAAGAGACACCGCTATCAAACCAGACGTCGAGGATGTCAGTTTCCTTGGTCCATTCCGCGGCGCCACAGCCTTTACAAACGTAACCCTCCGGCAACAAATCTTTCGCTTCACGTGTGTACCACGCGTCGCCCGACTCCTTCTCGAAAATGTCGGCCACGTGATTGATTACTACAGGGTCGGCAACTGCTTCAGTACACTTTTCACAGTAGAAAACGGGAATCGAAACTCCCCAAACGCGTTGCCGGGACACACACCAATCGGGACGTCCCTTCAACATGTTGCCCATGCGATCGATGCCCCAGGCGGGGACCCAATTCACATTTTTGATCTCGCGTAATGATGCGGTGCGCAACGAGGATGGCGGTGTTTCCGGAAGATTGTCGATGTAGTTCGAACGATCGCGGCCATCTTCATCTTTTTCAACTACGTCGACGTTTGCGTGATCCATCGCAATGAACCACTGCGGTGTTGCCCTGAAGATGACCGGGTTCTTACAACGCCAGCAATGCGGATAACGATGGTCGTAATTTTCAGTAAACAACAACACGCCTTGTTGCTTCATGAATTCGACAATCACGGCATTGGCTTCGAAAACTCTTTGACCGGCGAAATGCTCAACTTCAGGAGTAAAGCGTCCGGCGTTATCAACTGGACAATAGACTTCGAGTCCATATTTCTTGCCGATAACGAAGTCGTCATGTCCGTGCCCGGGCGCAGTGTGAACAGCGCCGGTTCCGGCTTTACCGTCACCCGATTTCTTCTGCGCCTCACTAACGTCTAACTCGGTTTCTGCGTCAGCTTCGCCGCCGAGGGTGACGTGTTCGCCAACCATCAACAACGAAACGCGATCGAGCCACGCGTGACCACATTCCAATCGATCGAGTTTCGATCCGGGAAAACGGGCGAGCACCTTTGGTTTACTGTCCTCGTCACTTCCGCCCAGCCCGCATTTCTTCGCTACGACTTCCAGTAACTCGCTGGCAACGATGTAGACCTCATCGCCGTGTTCAAACGCCGAATATTCGAAGTCAGGATGTACCGTGATGCCGAGATTGGCGGGAAGTGTCCACGGTGTAGTGGTCCAAATGATGACAAAAACTTTTCGCCCCGCTAATGCCGGATCAATCTGCGCCGGATCGCTGCGCAGGGGAAACTTTACATAGACCGACGGGCTGGTGTGCTGGTGATACTCAACCTCTGCCTCGGCGAGTGCCGTTTGATCGTAAATGCACCAGTAAACTGGTCGCGCGCCTTTATAGACATATCCACGTTCGACGAAGCGTCCAAACATGCGGGCAGTTTCGGCTTCGTAATGATTGGACATCGTCAGGTAGGGATTTTCCCAGGTGCCGAGGATGCCGAGTCGTTTGAAGTCGCGCGTCTGATTTTTTAAGGCTTGTGCAGCGTGTTCGCGGCAAGCGCGGCGAATAGACACGGCCGACATGTTTGCCTTCTTCGCGCCGAGTTTGCGATCGACGTAAAGTTCGATAGGCAAACCGTGACAGTCGTAACCGGGCACGTACGGCGCGTCGTAACCCATCATCGTTCTCGATTTCAAGATGAAGTCCTTGAGAATCTTGTTCATCGCCGTGCCGAGGTGAATGTTGGCGTTGGCGTAGGGTGGTCCATCATGGAGGATGAACTTTTCCCGGCCAGCGCGCGCATCACGAATCAACTGGTACAGGTTCAGTTCTTCCCATTTCTTCAAACGAGCAGGTTCCGCCTGCGCCAGGTTGGCCTTCTGCCCAAATGCGGTTTTTGGCAAGTTGACCGTCTTCTTGAGATCGAGTGGGGTTTCTGTAGACATAGGTTTAGGAAATCATCTTAACATTGCCGATTTAGGATTGCCGATTGCGGATTTGAGTTAGCCGGATCTTGAACGGGACAATCGGCAATTGCCAATCGGAAATCGCCAATTTAAAAACCCGACCCATCTCTTGACTCGATGGCTCGGGTTTCGGGAAACAACTGCTGAACGTTTCGACTAACCGATAAACATCTCGTCTTCTCCGTAGGTCTGATTAATGGGCTTCGGCATCGGCGCCACGAGTACCTCGAGGCCGCGGCGGAAACCCGCCATAATTGCGGCCACTTCACGGGCCGGTTCTATGACCTTATGTTGGATGAAGTCAGTAGTCATTACGACTTGTTTGTTCGTGCGGTCGATCGTTCTGCTGACGAGTTCCACTTTGTCGCGTGCTTCAATCGCAGTGTCGTTGACGAGTATCTTCAACTCGGCGACTTCACTCTTCACGATTGCCAGCGACTCAGACAAATGCTGGGTCGCCGTTGCCAGATGTCCCGAGACAGCGTGGAACTGCTCTGAAATAAACTTACCCTGGATCGCAATTTGTTTGCCCTGTTCGCTTATCTGTGTGACCTGGGCAATCAGCGGCTCCACTTTTTGTTCCAACCGATTTACCGACTTGACTGCGCGACTCACAAACACCGCAATCGCCACCATAGCGATCGCAATGATGATGAACGAGGCAGCAATAACAACCAGGATCCAGAAGAGCGGATCATGGGGAGTCATTTGAAGTGCGAGATTGATGGTCATGAATTGCCGATTTCCGATTGCCGAATGCCAATTAGAAAAACAATCGGCAATCGGCAATCAACAATCTTCAATGTCTTAGTTCGCTTTGTTGTCGTAGTTTGGGGCGGCGTCGAGGCGGCCAGACATTTCAGTTTTCCGCTTCTCTTCCTGGTACGCTTTCTTGCCGGCGTCGATGGCCGCAGTGACGGTATTAGTTTGTCGCGAGGCGGCGTCGCGGGCTGTTTGGGCCACTTCGCCGACCTTGTCAGCAGCCTGTGAATAAAGTTCTGACGCGCGATCGCGAGTGGCTTCGTAGTATTCACCGACCCGTTCGCGTCCCTGTTGATAGTACTCACCCGCGCGTTCGCGACCTTGTTGGTAATACTCGCCAGCCCGATCGCCAAGTTGTTGTGCTGCATCACGTGAACGATCAATACCTTTACGTGTTGCATCAGCGATGTCGCCGCGAAGTTCATGCCCTGACTTCGGCGCAAACAATAGAGCAATCACTGCTCCGATGCCGCCGCCGATGAGCAGGTAGGTTAATCTGGTTGAGATGTTGTCGCCGCTATCTCGCCGATAATCGTCGTGTCCCATTTTGTTGGGTCCTTTCTTCTAAGCGAGGCCCTATTGCCACGCTGGTTTCGTAAAATACCGAAGGATTATTGCGGTCTGGACTATAGCAAATGGGTTGGAAAGCCAGCAAGCAGAAGGCGGTAACCGGAGGCAGAAGGCACTAGGCAGAAGGCAGTAGGCAGAAAGCAGAAGGCAGTAAGCAGGTGCACCTGGCCAGCCTACTGCTTTCTGCCAGTGCCTTCTGCTTACTCTTTTTCCGGGTTGTACTGATCGAGCTTTCGATAAAGCGTCTTCCGGCCAATTCCCAATGCGCGGGCGGCTTGCGACTTGTCGCCGTTCGTATATTCCAACGTCGCTTCAATCGCCTGGCGCTCAATCTCTTCCATCGACGAAGGAACAGTCACTTCAAACGTCGACGTTCGTCCTTCACTCAATGCTTTTGCCCGTTCAACTTTGATCCGGTCACGCTCTTCCAACGCAATCTTGGTTATCACTTCCGGCAAGTCTTCCAATTCAATCCCGCGGCCTGACGCGATGATCACGGCCCGCTCGATAGCATTTTCCAATTCGCGTACATTGCCGGGCCAGTCATAAGTGATCAGCGCCTGCAAAGCGTCTTTCGAAATGCCGGAGATAAAGCGACCAGTCTTCTGTTTATAGTGCTCGATGAAATGGATGACGAGCGGATGAATGTCTTCAGGACGTTCACGCAATGAAGGCAAGCGAATCGGAAACACCGACAAGCGATAATAAAGATCCTGGCGAAATGTCCCCATCTCAACTGCGCGTTTCAGATCGACATTAGACGCAGCCACCACGCGTACGTCAGTTTTGATCACTTCGTTACTACCAACGCGAGTCAACTCGCCATCCTGCAGCACACGAAGCAAACGCACCTGTGCCGACAAACTCATTTCGCCCACTTCGTCCAAAAACAGCGTGCCGCCATTCGCTTCTTCAAAGCGACCGCGACGGAGTGCGCGTGCGTCAGTGAATGCGCCTTTTTCGTGACCAAACAATTCCGTCTCGATTAGCGTCTCGGGAATCGCTCCGCAGTTGAGTTTGACGTATGGCTGATCTTCGCGACCGGAGTTGAAGTGAATCAAGTTCGCCATCAACTCTTTTCCCGTACCTGATTCTCCTTCGATCAAAACCGTGGTTTGTGTGTCAGCCACGCTCAGCGCCAATTCGATCGCCCGGCGAATCGAGGCAGTTTGTCCGATGATTCGTTCTTCGCCGTAACGTTCATGCAGGGCGCTGCGCAGGTGCATGATTTCGGCAGAGAGTTGATCGCGTTCGAGCGCAGTACCGATTTGGTCGGCGATACCTTCAACGAGGGCAACTTCGTGGTCCTGAAAACCATCACGCGCCTGACTCCAAACTAAACCAAGCAACCCAAACGTATGACCGGCAACTCGGACGGGAGCAACTAAGGCCGCGCGGCCACCGAGTATTGAGTTGAACATCAGGCGGAAGGGAAACGGCAGATCGGTTTCGAGTAACTTGAGCGTCTTCCCCTGGGCCAACACTTCGACCATTGCCGGAAACGCGGTGACGTCGAGTGACTGTCCGTGTTCGTCGAAAAGACCCTGAACTAGTTCGATCGACGCATGTGGCGCTGCTTTGAATGCAGCGAGACTAATTCGGCTTCCCGCGGGATCTAAAACACCGAGGGCGGAATAGTCGGCGCCGACGAGAGCAATCGCGCGTTCCAAGACGAGACTCGACACTTCACGAAAGTCGGATCGAGCATTCAGTGCATTTGCGATCGAAAGCAACGCGCGCTTCGTTTCAGCTTCGCGCTCTTTGTCGGTGTAGAGACGCGTGTATTGATAGCCGACCGCGATCTGTCCCGCGATCGATTGAAGGAACGAAACTTCATCGTCTAACCACTCACGCGGCGTGCGGGTGGTGTGTAAGCCGACCAGACCGAGTACGTCGTCGTTGAGTACGACAGGAACAACCAGCAACGAGCGGGTCCCCAAACTTGCGGCCAGGAACCGGACTTTCTGGTCCAGTCCGGCGGCGGCCACGTCGTCCAAACGAATTGGTTTTTTGATGTCCACTCGCTCGGATAGCTGTTTTAGATCGAGTGGAATGACGGTACCGAGGCTCGAAGGAACATCATTGCTGGCGCGCCATTCGTGACTGATGCGTAGTTCACTTGAAGAAGTTAGCTGAATGACGTCGCATCGATCGACATTCATCATGCGACCGAGTTCCGAGACGATTACGTTGAGAAATCTGTCGAGATTGATTGCACTCGGCAAAGTCATCGAGAGGCGATTGATAATCCCCTCACGTGCTTCGTGCATTTTGATCTTGCGTTCTAAAGACAGGGACTGTGCGCTATTTGACATGGATTAAGAAGTGATCTGGATCATAGTCGAAGCGAAGGGAAAGTTGCCAGCGAGCAGAAGGCGGAAAGCGGAACAGAAGGCGGAAGGCAGTATGCAGAAAGCAGAAGGCGGAAAGCAGGAGCACGATCGTTTCTTCGAGGCGCCTGCGCTACCACTGCCTTCTGCTCCTGCCTACTGCCTTCCCGCTTTGCTTCCTTATTTAGCAAGTTCGTATAATCCAAACATGCCGATTTACGAGTACGAATGTCAGAAATGCAAGTCGCACACTGAAGCGTTTCAAAAGGTGAACGACAAGCCACTCACCAAGTGCAAGAAATGTGGTGGGAAGCTCGAAAAGATGATCTCCGCGCCTGCAATTCAGTTCAAGGGTTCCGGTTGGTATGTGACGGACTACGCCGGAAAGGCAACTAAGGGCGACAAGTCAGAATCCGAGTCATCGTCAGAGAAAAAAGAAAAGAACACTAAAGACAGCTCCCCGGCGAAGAAAACTTCCGATAAGACTTCACCTTCCAAATCGTCAAGCGATTGAAGTCATTTTGCGGCAGCAACAATGGGTGCGTTAACTTCCTCAGAAACCGGCAGTCTCAAGCGTAAGGTTTACTTTGTTGTGTTTGCAGTTGCGCTGGCTGCTATCACGCTCGTTGGTTCCATCCTGGGTCAATCCGGAACTCGTCCACTTGCAAATGCGGCGGGTGGTGTGATGATCAACGTAGTGGCGCGGCGCGATGACAATGCGACCTCTCCCATCACAAGCAAGGAACTGTCCGTTTACGACAACGGAATGGAGCAGGCAATAAGAAATTTCACGCCCGACCCATCGCCGTCGCACATCGTTCTACTAGTCGACAATTCACTTTCAATCCGTGCCGACGTCGAAAAACTCGAAGCGGCAGCGCGTGAGTTCGCTTATGAAATTTTCGAGGGCGACAAACTGCTGATTGTGGGCTACGACGAGCAGGCGGAAATCGTCGCCGATTGGACCGACGACGCAAAATCGATTGAGTCTTCGTTGAAACTGTTTCGGAAGAAGGGCCAGCCGTTTCTGTTTGACGCGATTCGCGCTGTCATTCAGGAAGCGCTGCAACCAGTTCAAAATCAGAAACGCATCATTGTCGTGATTAGTGATGGACTCGATCGCGGTAGCAAGTCGACGTTTGAACAAACGCTTGCCGAACTTCAGTCTGAAAACATTTCCGTCTATGCGATCCAGGCAGTTGATCGAACGCGGGGCGCGATCAGGCGTGATGTGCCAAAGCCGAAAGTTGTAATTGATAAGCTGGCCGAAGGCACTGGCGGTCAAATTTTTTCAATCGATCATCCTTCCGAAGCCGCGAAAGCGATCTGCGATGAGTTACGAAAGAACCGTTATGTGCTTTCGTATGTGCCTTCGAGCGCACCGTATGGCCAGGCGAGAAGTTTGTTGGTCCTGGGAAATCAGGGGATTACGGTGCGGGCCAAGTCTATGCAGCAGCCTAAGTAAAATTGCGAATTTGAGATTGCGGAAATGCGGGATTTGCATCGAGTTCAAATTCCGCAATTAAATTTCGCAGTTCAGCAATTCAACAGTTCCTATCTTCTTCTTGAATACAGCCACAGCAACACGCCCATAATGATCACAATCAACGACTCCATGAAGATAAAAAAGCTCAGCACCAGCTTGCCATTTTCATCCAGCGAGTCGGAATATGAAATATAAGTGCCGAGGATTAGGCCGCCGGCGATCCACAGTGCTTGTCGTTTCTTGTCCCACACGTCGTTTGCCAAAATGAACCGGGCAAAATTCGCTACGAACCCCGGCATGTTATCCGCGCTGGAAAAGGTCACGCAATGACTCGTCGTTGAATTTAAGCTTTTCTTTGGGCCTGCCCGAAAACTTTTGAATCCGCTTTTTTACTTGTGACGATATTTCTTTCAACAGTATCTTACTCACAATGAACCTCTCGGAGCTCTCCAGACATTACGCCGACACCCTTGAACACGGGCTACAGCGCGTCAGATATTCATTGCGTCGCCGGTATTCTCATCAAAGTGAGGAGAGCATTCTCAACAAACACATCACCAACTTGCTGCCGCCCAATCATTCGCGAACAGCCGTTGATATTGGGGCGGGTAATGGGGTTCGTTGGTCCAACACTTATTCACTGTTTCTCAACGGGTGGAAAGGCATCGGCATTGAAGCCGATAGCCGGAAGTTTGTTCAACTCCAACGCGCGTACAAGAACCTGCCGAATGTAGTTGCGTGCAATCAGGCCGCGGACGCTCACAACATCGTGGCACTGCTGAAGTCCGCCGGAATCGAAAACGATTTTGGTGTGCTGAGTCTGGATATTGATGGGAACGACTACTGGGTGTTAAAGGCGATTCTACGTGAGTTCAGGCCGCAACTGATCGTCACTGAAATAAATGAAAAGATTCCGCCGCCGCTGCGTTTCCTGCTGAAGGAAACTCCAAATCCGCAGTTGCGCCATCATTTTTATGGCTATTCGATCGCCGTGTTGGAAGATTTGTGCGCTGAGTTTAACTATGGCGTGCTCGAGTTGGAATACAACAACGCATTCATCGCACCGCGTGAGTTAAAAGGCGCGCGCTTCGCTGAGGTGAAGACAGCTTACGAACATGGTTATCGAGATCGATCCGATCGCAAACAACGATTTCCTTCCAACCTGGATATGGAAGTGTTGCAGTCACTGAGTGTTGAGGAAGGACTGAAATTTCTTCGCGAGTTTTATGCGAAGGAAGATGGTAACTATTACCTGGCCGGCGATCGTGAAACGCTAAAACAGCAGCTTAAGTCTTAAAGCTCCCTGATTCCGTCTCTGCGTCTCTGCGTGCTCAGCCTCTCTGTGTTAAAAGCGTGGGTTCGTATTATGGGACATCGATTTCAACACAGAGACGCTGAGTACGCAGAGACGCAGAGAAAACCTGAAAAGCAGGTCGATTTCAACTGTGGTGTCTATCGCAGCAAGCCTGACAACCAGTGCATGATATTCAATGTCAGTTGTTTGTTATCAACACCCGGGTAGTTCATGCCGATTGGTTCGTTCTCGGGCGGATTGCCAAGCAGCGCCGAGAGCATGTCCGCTTCAGCCATCACAACTACGCGGCCACCACCGAACTTAAACGCCAAAGCCTGGGCCAACCCTTTCGCCGACACAACCGAAGCGGCAGTGCCATCGGCGCCGCTCGTCACCTCACGCGCCGTGTCTGACAACTTGAGAAACGCGACCGCATCAGTCGGGCCTTTTATTCCCTGTCCATTAAAGACGATCACCTTGTTGAGTTTTTCGGTCGTGTCGCGTCCTGACGTGATCGAATGCTCAAGCAACTGATGATTGTCGCGCGAATACACGATCATGCTGGGTCGAAACTCTTCGGCGTTGTTGGCCGGATCTTCGACGGCATTTCCCTGCATCTCTACGCCTAACTGTTTCGCGAGATTTGCAGCCGACTTGGCAAACACACCCGGGTCAGCGATTAATAATAATGAGCCGCCGCCTTTCACCCAGTCGCGCACGGTCGTTTCCTCTTCTTCAGTGAACGCCGGTTTGTCGGCGTCCGTTTCATCGAAATCTTCCGCAAGAGCATTCACGATCACGAGCAACTTGAAACTGTCGAGGCTCTTTTTGCTGAATGGCTGACGATTGACGACGATTCGATAACCGTCGTTCATGAGTAGATCGGCGAATGGTTTGTAACGACCGGTCGACGTGTGAAAGTTGTTATGCGCTTCATCAAACATCACGCGCGGCGCGTTTTTAGTGAAGGCGGGATGGGCCACGTCAAGCTTGAATGTCGTGTCTGCAAGATTTTGAGCCGAGATGGACGATGGAAGAATTGCCAGGACGATTGCGCAGAAAAGGGCGTTGATAAATGGTTTCATTGGGAAGGCGTTGCGATTAATGGCATGGGGCGCTATAGAAAATAGAAGAGTAGTGCCGCGTAGCGGCGATTGAATGTGCGCGCCGCATAGCGGCGATTGAATTTAGCCCGGCCCTTCAGGGCCGGGAAAGTCGCGGGAAAATTGTGTCGCGTAGCGACACATGAATCCAGTCGTGAAATTTTGAATACAACCTCGTCGTGAAAAATCAGCGTTCATGCGTCGCTACGCGACGCCATCTTCTTTGGCACGCGTTCCAGCCATTGAAATGGCTGGCTAAATTCAACCGTCGCTACGCGACGCCATTATCTTTTGCGTACGTTTCCAGCCATTGAAATGGCTGGCTAAATTCAACCGTCGCTACGCGACGCCATCGTCTTTTGCGTACGTTTCCAGCCATTAAAATGGCTGGTTAAATTCAAACGTCGCTACGCGACGCCATCGTCTTTGGCGCGCGTTCCAGCCATTAAAATGGCTGGCTAAGTTCCACCGTCGCTACGCGACGAAACATTCAACCGTCGCTACGCGACAAAGCCCGATTCCACAAACCACATTCACAATCACGCAATCACTCAGCTACGCAATCACTTAGCTACGCAATCACACAATTCGCAGTTCCTACACTCGGCTCTTCAGTTTCGACAACCGTTCCGCCGCGAGTTGCAACGTCTCATCCTTCTTACAAAAACAAAACCTCACCTGCTGCTTCCCGTTTTGCGAGACGCTGTAAAAGCTCGAACCCGGCACGCACGCGACGCCAATCTCTCTAATCAAGTGCTTCGTAAACTCGACATCATTTGCAAATCCAAACTCGGAAATGTCAGTCATGATGTAGTAAGCACCGTCAGGCACAAAAGTCTTAAACCCGTTTTCCTGCAGCACCGGTAGCAACACGTCTCGGCGCGCGCGATATTCAGCTTCGAGCTTTTCGTAATATGCCGGCGGTAACGACAATGCGTATGCACCCGCACTTTGTAAAGGATGCGCTGCTCCGACCGTCAAAAAATCGTGCACTTTCCGAATGCCACTCGTGATCTCCGGCGGCGCAATGCAATAACCAACTCGCCAACCCGTCACTGAATAAGTCTTCGACATCGAGTTAACAACGACGGTGCGATTTCTCATGCCGTCGAGTTGGGCCATTGAGATGTGCTTTATTTCGGCGCCTTCGCGAGGATAGAGAATGTGTTCGTAGATTTCGTCGGTAAAGCAAAGCGCATCGAACTCCTGGCAGAGCGAAGCGATAAACTCCATCTCGTCACGAGTAAAAACTTTTCCCGTCGGATTATTAGGATTGCAAACGATGATGGCCTTCGTCTTTTCACTAAAGGCAGCTCGCAACTCCTCGCGATCAAAACTCCAATCGGGCGCGCGCAACGAAACATAGCGCGGCCTGGCGTCGGACAGGATCGCGTCTGGTCCATAGTTTTCGTAGAACGGCTCGAACACGACTACTTCTTCGCCGGGGTCGACGGTCGCCATCATGGCCGCAATCATGCCTTCAGTTGAACCGCAGGTAACGGTGATTTCCGTTTCCGGATCGATCTCAAGACCGAGATACCACTTCGTCTTGCGCGTAATCGCATCGCGAAAATCCTTGGCGCCCCAGGTGATCGCATACTGATTAACGTCGTTCGCGATCGCCTCCATCGCTTTGCGCTTGATGTCGTCAGGCGCGGCAAAATCCGGAAAGCCTTGCGAAAGGTTCACCGCGCCATGCTTCAACGCTTCGCGCGTCATCTCGCGAATGACTGATTCCGTGAACGAATTTGCTTTTTTGGAAACGTGTCGACCGATGGAAGTTACTGGAGTTGCCATATCGAAATGTTGGAGCGCAGGCGTCCTCGCCTGCTGGCCTGTATGTGTTCGAGCTATGCAGGCGAGGACGCCTGCGCTCCTGATTGCGGGATTTGGAAATTGCGCATTTACGCAATTCCGCATTTTTCTTTCGGAGTCGTAATGCTCTCACAGGGGTATTACTGTGGCAAGCACGGTTGCTAATAAGTTGAGCCACTGCGAATTTGAGCGCGATGAAGAAAAACATTTCGCTTAGTTTGCTCGTTCTTGTCCTCTGCCTGTTGCCTGTTTGCGCCCAACCAAAAAACAAAACTCAACGAAGCGGAATCGAAAATCCGAGCGCGTTGCGCAACTTCTTTGCCGCACTGAATGAGGCGTCCGCAAAACAACGGCTCGAACCGGTGCGCATCATGCACTTCGGCGATTCGCACGTTGCGGCCGACGTGTTGACCCGCGAGCTACGCGAAAAGTTTCAGGCTGACTTTGGCGATGGAGGCAGCGGTTTTGTCGTGCCGCGCAACCCGATGGCAACGAGGAGACGCAACGTAATTGCAGGCGCCACTGAAGGTTGGATAATTGAAGGCATAGGCGGACGTTCCTCGGCGGACGCGATCTATGGACCAGCAGGCATCAACTTAGCGACGAGCGAACCCGGTGAACGAGCATGGCTGGAGACGAGTTGTAATCACTTCGAGGTGTATTTTGCGCGTATGTCGGGAGGCGGAAAGATCGAGATCACGGTAGATGGTGTCGACGCACTCGAAGGACCGATTACGCTAAATTCGCGGGTGGCGAAGTTGGATTCAGTTTCGATTGATCTACCCGATGATGCGCCGCACCGGCTGCAAGTGCGCACGCTGAGTCCCGGTAGAACACGAATACTGGGAATCGTTGCCGAACATTTATCCGGAGGAATTAGTTACGACGTGTTTGGCATAAATGGCGCGCGCGCCAGTCGCATTTTAGGTTGGAACCAGACGGCTTTGGCTACTGCAGTGCGGATGCGCGATCCAAATTTGATCATCATCGCTTATGGCACGAACGAAGCCGCAGATGCGGGATGGACACCTGCCGCGTATGAAGCTTTGTTGGGAGACATCATTCAACGACTGCATACGGCTGTTCCCAAAGCTTCGATTCTGATCTATGCGCCTCCCGATCGCGCTGACTTGCCGCTGAGTGGCCGGCTTGAGAGTTTAGTGAATGCAGAACGACGAGCTGCACTCGCAAACAATGCTGCCTTCTGGAGTTCGTTTGCTGCGATGGGTGGCGCGGGCTCGATGAACGCGTGGGTGAGTAAAGGACTTGCGCAAACCGACCGCGTCCATCTCACCGGCGCCGGATACGCGCGCATGGCGGAGATGTTTTATCGCGACGTTAAGAATGCGTGGAAATCAGCCCGATGAAGTAACTCTGCGTCTCTGCGTACTCAGCGTCTCTGCGTTGAAATTACGATCCGGTTATGTGTACTCCATTTTCAACGCAGAGACGCAGAGAGGATGTGGTAAGCCACAGTCGCAACTCGCATTCGCACTCGACTCATCGCTACGGTTCTCCTGCCTCGGCACCGTTGGGCCAACGCTAATCAAAATCTTTCCAATATAGAAAATAGCGCGTGAATGTTGCTGACGAACTAAACACACGCGCTATGTTATTCACCACCAGTAAATACTGGCTCTTCCTAACCATCGTCTTCTTCGTTTATTGGTCCGTCGCCCAACGCCGCCGCCTCGGAGTGCTTTGCATCCTCCTTGCCAGTTACTACTTCTACGCCCTTTGGAACCCGAAGTTTGTCCTTCTGCTTTTCGGAATTTCCACCATCGATTTCTTAACTGCACGCGGTATTGCGGCTTCAACCAGAACAGGCCTGCGACGCGCGTTGCTTTACGCCAGCATCATCACTGATATCGGCACACTGATCGTTTTCAAGTATTTCAACTTTTTCAGCAGCTCCGCCACGTCCCTCCTTGCCCAACTGCACGTACAAACGAGGTCTTTTCTCATCGAAGACCTCGTCATTCCTCTGGGATTGTCGTTCATCACTTTTCGCTCGCTCAGTTACGTAATCGACGTCTATCGCAAAACTACACCGGCAACGACACGTTACTTTGATTACCTGGCGTTCGTTGCATTTTTCCCGACGCTGATTGCTGGTCCAGTCGTTAGAAGTAAAGAACTCTTGCCGCAATTTGAAAACGCTGAACTGACAAACGAGCAGGGCGTGGAAGCTATTTTTCTAATCCTGATCGGTTTGATTAAGAAAGTCGCGATTGCCGACTTGATTGGCAGCAACCTCGTCGACCGTGTCTTCGATCAACCGCAACTTTACTCATCGCTCGAAACGCTCGTGGCGATCTATGGATACGCGCTGCAAATCTATTGTGACTTTTCCGGTTACAGCGACATCGCGATCGGCTCGGCTTTGCTGCTGGGCTTCAAGCTTCCAATCAATTTCAACTCACCCTATCGCGCCCGGAATTTGCGGGACTTCTGGAAGCGTTGGCATATCACGCTTTCCAACTGGCTGTTTGATTACGTCTATATCTCGATCGGTGGGTTGAGAAAAAGACGCTTCAATCTTTATCGCAACCTCGTCCTCACGTTCCTCATTGGTGGCCTTTGGCATGGAGCCGCCTGGACATTTGTGTTGTGGGGCGGACTCCATGGCCTCGGCCTGGCAGCCAGTCATTGGTGGCACAGAAACAGAACTCATAAAAACTCGCGCTGGTTCGTTAAAGCGCTTTGCACTATCGCGACCTTTCACTTCGTCTGTCTCACGTGGATTGTGTTTCGTTCAGAAACATTGGACCAGGTGCTATCAGTCTTGCAGCGACTGACCGTCTTCCAGTTTTCAACCGGCAACCTGCCGGCATCGCTCGTTTTGCTTTTATTGGTGGGATTCGCGTCTCACTGGATTCCTGACAAAGCCCTGAACGTAATTCGTGATGGCTGGAGTTGGTTGCCATCTCCGGCGCAGGCAGCCGTCGTCTTGTCGGTCGCGCTCGGTCTCTACTACGTCTCCGGCGTCGAGGTCCAATTTATTTATGGCAACTTCTGAAAAACTTATCTGGCCGAGAGCATGGTCCAGTATCGTCTGGACCAGTAAACCAGCCCGAACGATTGCTTTCGTGATCTTCTTCGCGTTTGCGCCACTCGCGATACCAGCACTGCGAGACAGGCTGTCCGTAAAAGGCGAGAGCTATCGTGAACTCCTGCCGCATGCGAGCGAACTCGTTTCATTTAAAGAGCATTCGATTTCCGCGACAGCCATCGCGAGTTCAAGCGAACCCGCCTCGGAAATCCGGGCACCACCCAAACCTGCGACGCAGGTCTGCGCCGATCAACTGATTGAAGATCCTGACAACGCGATGTTGCCGTTCAACGAATCACTCGCGCGAACAGACGACAAAGTGAAAGGCGCAATTACGCGAGTCACCCATTACGGCGATTCACCTATCACCAATGACGGCATCACCGGCACGACACGCCAGTTGCTGCAGCAAAGGTTTGGCGATTCGGGTCACGGCTTCATTCTGATCGATCGCCCGTGGGACTGGTACGGCCACCAGGCGATTACTTTCAACTCAGGCGGCGGATGGTCCAACGGTTCGCTGATGACTCCGCGAACGCGCGATGGAGAGTTTGGGCTTGGTGGTGTTGCTTTCTTCAGTAGCGGGGCCGGCAACTACGCTCGTTATGGACCAGCTTCGGACGGCCCGACAGGAAAGAAGTTTACCCGCTTTGAAGCGTATTACCTTGAACGACCAAACGGAGGCCAGTTCAGCATTTCCGCAGATGATCAGGACACGAAAGTCATCTCGACTGCAGGCGATCAGGAGAAGTCTGGCTTTGTGGAAATCAAGGCAGGCGCCAATGGGGGATCGTTTTCAATAAAGACTCTCGGTGGCGACGTGCGCATGTTTGGCGCCGTATTGGAGAACGACGATCCCGGTGTGGTTTACGACAGCCTTGGTGTAAATGGCGCATTCGCTGGACTACTCGCAACGGCGATGAACGAACAGCACTGGAGCGAACAACTGCAACATCGCAATCCGAATCTCGTGATTCTCAACTACGGCACAAACGAGAGTGAATATGCGTCCGACGATCAGATGCAGCGTTATGAGCGCGAGCTGCGTGAAGTTGTCCGCCGCGTGCGCACAGCGTTGCCAAACACGTCAATCCTGATCGTTTCGCCGATGGACCGTGGCCAGCACGCGCTGGGCGGAAAAGTTGTGACGCTTCCGGCGATTCCAAAGATTGTCGAGATGCAGCGTCGCGTTGCCCGGGAAACGCACTGCGCCTTTCTGAATATGTATCAGGCAATGGGCGGCGAAGGAACGATGGCGCGCTGGCACGACGGTAGGAAGCATTTAGTGGGCGCTGACTTAACGCATCCGAGTGCGATTGGCGCGCAGACAGTGGGCACGCTGCTTTATATGGCGTTGATGGAGAGTTACGTGGAGTATCGCGAGAAGTCAGTATCCCGACACGTCGACGTAGCGGGTGGACAAGCAGCTAGTACCACCTCGCGATAGAGACTGGTCAGAAAGTTCTCATTTACCCCAACCTTTAGGTTGGGACCACGAAGACCGAGTAGCGAAAAACCATTACTTAATAAACGGAGCAAACCATGTCATTACCCGAACCAGTTATCGAATTTCTCAACAACACCGCCGCAAGCAACGGAGTTCCGCCGCTTGGACCAGAGGTAGATCTGTTCAACAGTGGAACACTCGACAGCTTCGCACTTGTCGACTTTGTGACTGTACTCGAGGACCACTGTGGGATACGAGTTCCTGATGCCGAAGTGATTCCCGCGAACTTCCGAACCATAGAGGCTATTGAGCAATACATCTCAGATCGACGCAATTGACAACTAGTAATGATTGAGGAAGTCAGTACCGTAACGCGGTAGCGTCGGGTCTGCCTAATATCGTTGGACCAGATCCGCAACGGACCCGACGCTACCGCGTTACGGTACTGACCTTCTCATCGCCACGCAGTCTCATTGATAACCATGTCTGCATTTATCACAGCAACCGGTTCTTATTTGCCCGACAACGTCGTCACCAACGAAACATTAGCGGAGAGACTCGGACTGTCACCCGATCAGGTCTTCAAGTCGTCCGGAATTCGGGAACGAAGATGGGCCAATCGGGGTCAAACAACCAGTTCGCTCGCGGCGGCTGCGTTTCATAACACCGGTACGGCCTCCGAGGAGATCGACTACCTGCTCTTTGGCAGCATGACGCCGGATCGATTTATTCCTGGCTCGGCGCCGTCGTTGCAATCGTTGACAGCCATGCGCGAGATTCCTTGTCTGGATATTCGCGCAGCTTGTTGTAATACGCTTTACGGATTGCAGTTGGCCCAGGCGTTAGTGAAAACAAGTGTCGCTGAAAAAGTCGCACTATGTTTGGCTGAGGTCCAGTCAGTATTTTTGAATCTGACGCCGGCGGCGGGCACTGTTTCGATGTTGTTTGGTGATGGCGCTGCCGCGCTGACAGTTTCGAGCAAGGGGGAAGTGGGGGCGCTTGAGATCGTCGACGTACACCTCGCAACGGATGGCAAGTACGTCGATGATCTCGGCATACGTTCACCGGGTTCTGAGTTTGGGACGTTTGGTGAGTCGCAAAACTTCGAACCGCGCATGAACGGGCAGTCGGTAATTTTGCAGGCGTCACGCAAGATGGCGAGCGCTTGCCAGCAAGTTTTACAGCGAAACTCGTTGACGGTTGATGACGTGAGTTGGGTTGTGCCGCATCAGGCCAACGCGAATTTACTCGCGCAGGTCGCCCGGGGAATCGGATTGAAAGACGCACGTAAGGTGGTGTCGGTGATTGAACACACCGGGAACACGTCGTCAGCGTCAATGGGAATCGCGTTGGACCAGTTGATGAGGTCGGGTGAGTTGCGAAGCGGTGACTGGATATTGATGCCTGCGTTTGCTGCCGGCTTTACCTGGGGCGCCGGGTTGTTAAGGGTCAGTCGGTAATCAGTCGCGAGCGTTTTCGATTATTACCAGCTCATCTTTGATGACTTACTCGTCTTCTGAAAGGCGGCGAGCCAACACGAACGAAATCAGAGTCGAGTAAACCAACCCGAGAAGCATTGCCATTATCGTCAATCCGGCAAATGCTTGCAGCGCAACCAGCCACATCGGAACATCGGGCCGTGCTTCGGCGGCCATCCACCGGGTACCAATCACCAGCAAGACAACTGCAAAATAAAGCGCCGCGGTGATGGCATACACGAAAGAGATCGAAACGCCTTGTTTGATACCTTCCTTAAACGTCGGCTTGGAGTTTTGTTCGCGCTCGAGAGCTTTGATACCGAGGAAGATGCATGAGAACTGCAGGATGTTGAAGAAGGCAAACGCGCCGAGGCTGTGAACAAGCGACTGTGGATTCGGAACAAGCGTGTGAGCAATGATGGTCCACAGGATCACACCGGCGGTGATTGTCAGTCCGTATTTAAGGGCGAGCTTCATAGAAGTGGGATGTCAGTACCACCTCGCGGTAGCGGGTGGGTCTTTTGTGATAATTGGAAGTGCTTGTCTCTGCGTCTCCGCGTTCTTTGCGTCTCTGCGTTGAGCCCAGTCGTCCAATCAAACGACACAAGTTCAACGCAGAGACGCAAAGAACGCGGAGACGCAGAGAAGAAATCTTATTTGTTGAATAGTCCTCCGACTGACGACGCGATGTCGCTCAATCCGCCGCCACCACCACCTTCACTACTTCCGCCACCAACTACGTTGTCGATCTGTCCCGCGATTGGCGCCGGTAGTTTGTCCTTCAAGAAACCGAGCACAGTCGTGACTGCGGTGCGGGCGTGTTCTTCCGAGATACCTGTTTTTGCTGCAACTTGTTTGACTAGTTCATCCATTGTTTTTGCTCCTATTATCCATTAGTGTCTTCGAGTCTTTGTGGTTAACACTATCTTTAACACAGAGAGCACTGAGACACAGAGACGCGGAGATAAGAAGACACGAAGTTATTCCCACGCCGAGGTCGCGTTGCCATCACCATCTTGCCAGTAAGGCGCCCAGGCGAGAGTCAAAAATTTCACTCCGATATTTGTCTTTGTTGGCTTCAGGCTTACCTTTTCTAATTGCTCTGTTTGCGGATCGAACGCGCGTTCTAGTTTCTCCGTTTCTGCTTTGAACTCTTCGTCAAGCTCCGCGAGTTTCTGATCGATCGTTGCAACATTGTCTTGCGCGCGATCGACATCCTGCGATTCCTTCATCGTACGACCGACTCCACGCGCAACGGTCGTCGCCCGACCAATTGTGCCCACACTGATCGCTTTGCGACCCATGAACGACGACAACAAAGTCGCGCCAAACGAAATCGCGGTTTGCAGTTTTTGTCCCTTTGCCTGTTCGGCCTCGCGCTCCACTGCTTGTTCGGCGCGTCGCTTCTTCTCGTTCAACTGTTCGATCTTCGGCGCATACTTCTGGCGCAGCTTTTCTTTTGCTTCGTCTTGTTGTTCGCGCGCGTGTTGTTGCAGCCTGACGCGAAAATCCCGTTCACTTTCGCCGGGATTGGAAGCAATTTCCAGACTGGGACTTTCGAACAACTCAAGTCGTTGATTGCGATAGATCCAGTTGGTCAGATCTTTTTTCCACGCGTCGTAACTCTTAGCTTTGCCCGCGACTCCCGGAATATCTGCAAACTGTGCCCCGGCTTGTGGCTCTCCTTCAAGATCTTCAATCGGCATTTCAGCCGGCGTCGATTTGTCCCAGTCAACATTAACTGGTCCATCTGCGACCGGGGTTAACAAGGTCAAATTTTGCGTTAAATCAACCTTGTCGGAATTGCTGTAGCAGATCTCCGCCTCGGCAAAAAGCATCGGGTGATAAGAAAGCGTTGCCGCATTGTTGCCGGAACGCAGCGGGATGAAATACTGCTTCACGTCAGGAGGCAAGACAGGTCGCTGGTTCTGCGTCGGAGCTGCTGTTGGTGCTGGTGCGGAAGGGACAGTTGCTTGAGCGACTGGCGCGCTGGACGCAACACCTTTAACCGGATCCATTAGCGACTTTATCTGGACGCGCGTCAATGGACCACGCAGATACGACATGGCCCAACGTGTTTCAAAAACTTCCGGACCATCTTCGTGCGTGTTGTTCAAAAGAAAAATGCGATTACTAAGCCCGGCGAGAATCTGTCCCATCTCCTGGCTATCAAACTTCTGGCCGGTCCCGGCGGCGATTCCTTCCAGTCCTTCCAACACACGCGCCTTATCTCGTTCAGTTTGCAGGCGACCGATAAACCATGTTCCGGTGTTTGAGAGTCCTTTGTAATCGAGATCGACAGGGTTTTGCGTAACGAGTACGACACCAAGTCCAAACGCTCGACCTTGTTTCAGCAAGGTTAAGAGTGGCAACTTCGAAGGCGGATTCGCCACAGGCGGGAAGTAACCAAAAATTTCGTCCATGTAGAGAATTGCGCGCAAACTGGTAGTGCCCGATTGCGTTCTCATCCAACCCAGCACCTGATTTAGCAACAACGAGACAAAGAACATTCGTTCGGCGTCGCCGAGGTGTGCGATGGAGAAGACGGCGAGTCGTGGTTTGCCCGTCTCGGTGTGCAGAATGTTTTGAATATCGAGTGATTCACCTTCCATCCAACTCGCAAAGCTTGGTGACGCGAGCAGGTTGTTGAGCGACATGGCGAGTTCAAAACGATCTTTGGCCGGAAAGAATGAATCAAGATCCATCACGCCGATCTTTGTCATCGGCGGCGTCTGAATTTTTTGAATCAGACCAGCAATGTCGAGATCGCGTCCGGCGGACCACTCCTGATTCAGAATGTTCGAAATCAGAATATGTTCACGACTACGAATCGGATCGGCTTCAATACCAAGTAGACCAAGCAGACTGGTCGCGGTTGTGTTGATGCGTTCGCTCAACAATTCATTGTCGTCGCGAACCGCCGCTGGTGGCGCGACAAACGACTTCAGGATAGAAACTGAAATTCCGGCATTACTTCCGGGTGTATAGATGCGGAAGTCGGCAGCGTCGCGCAGTCGTTTAATCCGATCGCTGTCCTGGCCCCAGTCGGCGAGTCCTTTCTTCCAGAGTTCAGCCTGTTGGGCCGCAAACTCAGTCGCCGAGAGACCCTTCTTTTGTGCGTCTTCCTCGTTGATCCACGGTTGAAAATCCTGTGGCGCGAGGTTTGGAAAAGTAAGTAACAGGTTACTGAGATCGCCTTTGGGATCGATGATGATTGCGGGAACGCCATCTATTGCTGCTTCTTCAAGCAGCCCGATACAAAGTCCGGTTTTTCCGCTGCCGGTCATGCCGACGCACACAGCATGCGTGACGAGATCTTTTGAGTCGTAAAGAACGATGCCGTCTTTTGCCTGTTTCGTCGTTAGATCATAAGGACGCCCCAGATAAAAGGCGCCGAGTTTTTCGTAGTCCTGCATGAAACGTTCTCCGCTGAAGACTTATTGTTTGTGACGAGCGATGATCTTGTTGGCGATTGCTTTATAGGTAGTTTCAGGAATGATTTTGAGCCGAACGAGATCGGTTTTTTCACGATAAGGACGATTATCGATGATCTTTTGCGCGTACGCCTCGCCGATCCCTGGCAATGCTTCGAGTTCAGCTTTTGAAGCGGAGTTGATGTCGAGAAGATCTGTAGTTGACTCGGTGGGGGAAGGCGCAGGCTTGCTGGCTATGGGCAGAACTGTTGCTTGATTATGACAGGCAGTAACAAAGACTGCTGCGATGATCACGACGATAAGAATTTGGGTACGCATAATTTTCTCCTGAGGTTAGGGGTTGCTTTGAGGTGGTTGATTGCCGGGGTTGGCAGGCGAGGACGCCTGCGCTCCCATCCATTTGGTCCGGGTGTAGGCAATGCGGAAACCGTGACGCTCGGCGTTGCGTTGCGAAGCGCTGCCGGGTAACGCTGCCATCATCGCAATGTCACAACCCTGGCCGGCGCCGTAACGAAGTCGGGCTTCGAGTAAAGCGAGTTGAGCGCCTTGTCGACGCGCAGACGGAATCGTGCTGGCACCTGCTAACAACGCGACGCCTTCATGGATCGTCAACATTCCGGTGGCAATTGGTTCGCCGTTCAATTCCGCGAGAAAAGCAGGCGACGACGAGCAAGCCTGCACTTTACCCATATCAAGCAGGAAGTCTGTTAACTCGGTAAACTCACTCCAACCTTCGAACGCCGTTTTGGACCACTGTTCTCGCTCATTATCTTCAATAAGCCGCACCTTCAACTCCGGATTTGTTGAGGCCGATAAAATTATTTCGGGATCGATTGGTCGAAACAAAACACTCGTGAATTCCATTGGTCGATAGCCACGTTCGTTTAGTAATGCGAACGCGGTTGGATCGGCAAGTGGCGAAACTTCGTGGAACACGGCGGCGCCACGATCGGTGAAGAAGCTTTCGATCCGGTTGAGGTTGTCGGCGGAAACCGGATGCAGAATTCCGAGTCCAAAAGTTTGCGTGATCGGCGACGTTGGTCCATCAAACATCGCATAAGTGCCCGCGATCTCGGTCCACGTTGCGCCGCTTTCCGGAAATGCTCTTTTACGCGCTTCTACAAAGCCAACATTGCCGCGCGCTTCAGTCGCTTCCAGGCGACGCGCCAGATTCAAGTCTGCGAAAGGATAGATCATAAGATTGCAGATTGTAGATTTCAGATTGAAGATTTCCAATTTCCAATTGCCGAATTTAAAGCAGTCGCTCAACTTGCGGCAAATTGGCAATCGGCAATCGGAATTGCCAATCTACAATCGTCAATCTGAAATCTTCAATCTCTTGATCTCCGTAATCACTTCGCCTTTGCCTGTTTCCACCACTGTAAACTCAACCTTGTCTCCGACCTTTACCTTTTTCAACAGCGAACTGTCCTGCACGGACCATTCCATTTCCATGGCCGGCATTAAATCGGGGATGTCTTCGTGGTCGATTTCAATCCATCCCTCTTTTTGGTTGATGAGTTTGACTACTCCTTTTCCGCGATAAGGTTTGCCGACAATCGCCGGAGGCGCGACGGCGATCGGTTTCAAGGCAGAAGGAGTTGACGCCGGCGTTGGACCAGGTGTCGATGATGCTTTTTTACAAGACGTCGAAAAAATTAGAAGACAAATTGCAATAAGACTGCTAATCCGCTCGTCTCTGTATAGTCTGCGCAATCTGTAGATAACCCCCGACAAGCCTCTCCAGTATTTTCGGACAACAGTCGTTGGGCTCATCATCAGTTTTCGTTTAGGCCAGCCAAACAGTTTTGATGTTTACGAACTCCCTGATACCAAACTCCGCCAACTCGCGGCCATAACCTGAATTCTTGATTCCGCCGAACGGCAGGCGCGGATCGGATGCAACCATACTATTGATGAAAACACTACCTGCTTCGATCTCTTCGATAAACTTCTGTTGTTCATTGGCGTCGTTGGTCCATGCGGCTGAACCCAGACCAAACGAAGTTACGTTTGCGATCGAAATCGCCTCATCAATATTAGCTGCTTTGAACACGGTCGCCACTGGTCCAAAGATCTCTTCACATGATACCGGAATCTTTGGATCGAGATTATCGAGCACCGTTGGTTCGAAAAAGTTTCCGGGCCGATCGAGTTTATTACCACCGGTAAGAACTCGCGCGCCACTGTCCACCGCTTTCCGGACTTGTTCGGTGAGATCGTCAACTATCTGGGGCGTCGCCAGTGGTCCAATCTCCGTAGCTTCATCCATCGGATCGCCGATTTTTAACGCCTTCATTCCAGCGACGAATTTTGCAGTGACCTCGTCATAAATCTCCGCCGCGACGATGAATCGTTTCGCCGCAATACACGACTGTCCATTGTTGATCGTGCGCGCTTTGACAGCCGTTTCAACTGCTTTGTCGAGATCAGCAGAAGGCATGACGATAAAAGGATCACTGCCGCCTAGTTCAAGTACAGTTTTCTTGATCTGCTTGCCCGCCGTGCCCGCAACACTCCTTCCAGCAGGCTCGCTGCCGGTCAACGTCGCTGCGACAACTCGCCGATCGTTGAGAATCGCTTCGACCTCATTGGAACCAATCAACAAAGTTTGAAATGCACCTTCAGGAAACCCGGCGCGAACAAAAACATCTTCAATCGCAAGCGCACACTGCGGCACATTCGAAGCGTGTTTTAGCAGACCAACATTACCGGCCATCAGCGCCGGTGCGGCAAAACGAAAGACCTGCCAGAAGGGAAAATTCCACGGCATCACCGCGAGCACTGGTCCAAGTGGTTGAAAGCGCACAAAACTCTTCGTGGCGTTTGTTTCCACTATTTGATCCGCCAACTGCTGAGACGCATTTTCAGCGTAGTAGCGGCAAACCCACGCGCACTTTTCAGCCTCACCAATCGCCGCCTTGAGAGGTTTACCCATCTCGGTCGTCATCACGATTCCAAGTTCGCGCTTTTCTGACTCGATGATTTCTGCGGCCCGTAACATCTTTTCCGCCCGACTCTCGAAAGACGAACGTCGATACGTTTTGAACGTATCGGCGGCGAGTTGGAGCTTGTTTTCGATTTGTTCAGCGGTCAGTGCTTCGAACGTCTTGAGCGTCTCGCCCGTGGCTGGATTGACTGATGCTATTGCCATGTCGTCTATAGTTACTCGTAAGTTGTTGCTTGTGCAAACAATCCGAGTGGCGATGAGGTCAGTACCGTAACGCGGTAGCGTCGGGTGAGGTTGGTTTGAGCGGCCACGCTGCAAACAATCCGAGTGGCGCTGAAGTCAGTACCGTAACGCGGTAGCGTCGGGTGCGGTTGATCTTGTGCGGCCTTAGTCTATTGCG
>DATDMC010000102.1:0-56493 GCA_036518995.1 Pyrinomonadaceae bacterium
CGTAACGCGGTAGCGTCGGGTCCGCTGCAACCACCAGTATCATAATAGCAGTGTGACCCGACGCTACCGCGTTACGGTACTGACTTCAATCTCTCCGTAATCTGCGAAATCTGCGGTTAAAGATCCTTAACCGCTTAAGCCATACTCGTCCAACAAGTGTTCGCTGTTGCGCCAATCTTCTTCGACTTTGACAAAGAGCTCGAGATGAACGCGATGGCCCAGCATCTCTTCAATATCGTGCCGCGCCGCAGTGCCGATCTCTTTTAATCGACTCGCGCCTTTTCCAATCACGATTTTCTTTTGTGATCCACGTTCGACGACGATTACGCAATTTATCCGCGTGAAGTCTTCGCGGACTTCTTCAAAGCGTTCCGTAACCACAGCGGTGACGTAAGGAATTTCATCGCCAGTCGAGCGCAGCAATTTTTCCCGGACGATTTCCGACACAAGTACCCGAACTGACTGGTCCGTCAATTCGTCTTCCGCAAATATTGGTTCGCTCTCAGGAAGATGACGAAGACAACTTTCAAGGAAGACGTCGGTCATCTCATTTTTCAGGGCCGAGAGCGGGACCACGTCCTGCCATTCGTATTCCGTCCGATACCACTCAATCAGCGGAAGCAGTTCTGACTTTTCTTCGAGCTTGTCGATCTTATTGAGCAGGAGCAACGAGGGTTTGCCGGCGCGTTTGATCAGATCGAGCACAAAACGATCACCCTGACCGGTGGAGGCAGCCGCATCACGAATTAGACAAACCAGGTCGACGCCGAGCAGTGCATCCTGGACTGCGGCCATCATCCGGCGGTTGAGCGCGTAACCAGGCAGATGAACGCCTGGCGTATCGACGAGGACAATCTGGCCCTCAGGTTTGGTGATTACTCCCTGAATCTTGAAGCGGGTCGTTTGCGGTTTGTCTGAGACGGCCGCGATCTTCTGACCGACAAGCCGGTTCAGCAAAGTTGATTTGCCGGCGTTTGGGCGACCAATGAGCGCCACAAAACCAGCGTGATATGAATTATTCTTCACTACTACCTCTCCGCGTCTCCGCGTTCTTTGCGTCTCTGCATGAAAATCTATGTTCGATTAGCTGCATCCCCTTTAACGCAGAGACGCCGAGAACGCTGAGACGCAGAGTCTACTTTGCTTTCTCGGCAAATATTTGGACCAGGTTTACCAACGTCTCTGTTGTCTTCTCCAATCCGCGTCGCGAATTGAATTCCAACTTGCCGTGAAAGTTCGTCCCGCCCGTAAACAGGTTCGGAGTTGGCAAACCTTCAAAAGTTAACCGCGCGCCATCGGTGCCACCACGAATCGGTTTGATGAACGGTTTTAGCCCGGCGCGCTTTGAGGCTTCGATCGCATTGTCAGTTAATTCAGGAAAGTCTTTTAAGACTTCCTTCATGTTCTTATAGTTCTCTTTTACGTCGATCGAAATCCTCACGTCGGGAAACTTCGCCTGAGTTTGGGCCACCATATCGCGCAACATCTTTTCCTTTGCCTCGATGCCGCTCATATCGAAATCACGCAAGAGAATTTTCAGTGACGACTGTTCGACTTCCAACGAGCCCGCGTATGGATGCACAAAGCCGACGCGTTCTTCCGTAGTTTCCGGCAACATGTCGTGCGGAAAGCGACTGATGTAGTCAGCAATCGCAAACAACGCGTTGACCATTATTCCTTTGGCGGTGCCGGGGTGAGTGTTGCGGCCCTGAAAAGTCACGGTGGCTGTTTTCGCGCTCCACGTTTCGTTGCTGATCTCGCCTAACGTTTCACCGTCAACAGTGTACGCGACCTGGGCCCCAAACGCCTTCACATCAAACTTCTCGATACCGCCACCGACTTCTTCGTCGGGTGTAAACGCGATGGCGAGATTGCCGTGTTTGAGCTGTGGATTCTGACGAAGTATGTCGATCATCGTCATGATTTCCGCGCAACCTGACTTGTCGTCAGAACCAAGCAAAGTTGTTCCGTCGGCAGTGACGATATCGTCGCCGATCAGCTCTTTTAAGATCGGATTCTTCGCGACGGAGATTACCTGATTAGGATCTTTCGGCAATACGATGTCGCCGCCCTGGTAGTTTTTGTGAATGATCGGGTTCACGTTTTCGCCTGACACTTCCGGCGACGTATCCATGTGCGCAATCAAACCGACAGTTGGCACTTTTGAGTTGTCCGCCAGGTTACCCGGAACCATGCCGTAGACGATTCCGAATTCACTTACGCGAACACCCTGTACACCGAGCGCCGTCAACTCTTTCGAAAGCAGGTTGGCGAGGTTGATCTGTTTGCGGGTGCTGGGAACTGTCGTTTGATCTTCGGCCGACTGCGTGTCGATTTTTACGTAACGGAGGAAGCGATCGAGCACCGGTTCTGTCGGCGGTTTGAGCGGAGTTTGGGCGTAGCTACTGACGCCGATCATGAGACACAAGGCAAGAGCGAGAAAAGATTTCATCCTTCAACTACCTTTCGCGGAAACTGAGTTTTGGGAGAAGCTTATGATCAACAAATCGATGCAGAAACGCAAAAGCGCGCTGCCTTGTCCGATATGCTTTTAGTGGCGATGAGGTCAGTACCGTAACGCGGTAGCGTCGGGGTCGCGAAGAGATTTAGGCCTACAAAATCAAGCTGACCTGACGCTACTGCGTTACGGTACTGACCTCATCGCCACCAAAATCGACTTGCAAGATTCTCTAAAACATATCGGACATTACAAAGATTGTCGCCAGTCTTCACCTCGCTCTGTCAGATCATCCAACGTTTGTTGTAGTTCCGCTCGTTTTGCTTCCAGCATTTGTTCATCGGCATCTTGCGAAACATAAATAGGCGCCGAAAATTCTACTAAGACTTTAGTGAATGGCATGGGTATTTGCAGTCTGTCCCAGCTATTGATTTGCCAGCACTTCGCAGGCGTTAATGAAAACGGCAACATCGGATTACCGGTCTTCTTACTCAATAGCACTGCGCCCATCTTGGCGATGTACTTCGGACCTTTTGGACCATCAATCGAAAACGCTGCCGGACAGCCGGCGCGCATCAATTTCACCATTTCGATCACGGCGCCAACTGCTCCGCGGGTGCTTGATCCTCTCACTGCTCCGTAGCCAAACCGTTGAATGAAGCGCGCGATGTATTCACCGTCTTTACTTCGCGAGGTCATCACCACGATGCGTCGATTGCGGAAGAAGTACGTTCCCAAAAAAATTCGGTTGTGCCAGAACGTATGAATCGGCAGGCGTCCGGCGCGGGAAATCGATTCGAAATGTTCTTCGCCGACTACCTGCCAGCGAACAGTCAGACCAATCAAACGAATCAAGCCGAAGAAGGCAAGATCGGCGGCTTTGATTAGCAGGCGATCTTTGAAGCTGTAGTCGGTAAGACTGGCGAATGAGTAGGCGCGCTCGACCGAGTCGTTGTGCTTATCGTCTGACAACTTGGCTTCAACTGAGTGGGCCATCGTTAATAAATTGACGGTTCGCCCGGCGGTCGAGTTTTCCAGCGTTTGTGAATCCACAGCCACTGGTCCGGATAATCTCTGATCTTGTCTTCAGTAATTTTCGAAAGCTTCGCGGTCAAATTATGGACATCGGCCTCTTCATCACCGGTTGGCTCGAGTTCGACTGGCGGCGAAACCTGCAAATCGTATTTTCCGAGTGTTTTGTCCCACGGCGCAAACATCGGAACGATTGGAGCTTTGGTGCGCAGCGCTAATTTCGCAACCATGAAGTTTGTCGCGGCAGGTACGCCAAAGAAATCAACAAAGATTGCTTCTTCGCTGACTACGTTGAGATCTGTAAGAAGTCCAAGGTCTTCGCCTGAACGAAGGACTTTGATCATTTGTCGACCGGCTGAGAGTTTGTCGAGCGTTTGATTTCCCCAGCGTGCCCGAATTTTTTCGACGAGTTCTTCGACCTTCGGGTTATCAAGACGACGGACCACGACATTAAGCGGATTGCCGCGGAGCGATGAACAGAGGGGCAGCAGTTCCCAGGCGCCGAGATGAGCGGTAAAAAACACGACGCTTTTGTTTTGAGCTTTTAGTTCGTCGTAATGCTCGAGGCCCGTGATCTTGAAAATCTTGTACAAATCTTCCGTGGGACTATTCGCAAACTTACTAAAGACGCCGAGTTGACGTCCGAGACTTTGAAACGTGCCGCGAATTATTTCGTCTCTCTCTGCTTCAGTTTTCTCCGGGAAGGCCAACTGCAGATTGCGCTGGCCGGTGCGTCGCAGATTACCGGCGAGTCGATAGGCGAGATTCCCAAAACCTTGCCCGACTGAAATTGCCAGCGACATCGGTAGCTTACCGAGCGAAGAGAGCAACACTTTGGCCGCGATGTATTCGAGGTTTGTTTGGAGTTTTCCGTGCTTCGCCATCTGAAATGAAGGACGCGTAGTGTAGCAGGCCGGAGGAAAGAAGGGCGAGTGGGCGACGTGGGGAGAGAGGGGAGAGGGTGATGGGGAGAGTAGGTGAGTGGGTGATGGGGAGAGGGGGAGAAGCGGAGAGTGGGTGAGTGGGTGAGTGGGATGCTGAGGCTAAGCCGATTCGAGCAATAGCCTCAACATCCCACTCGCCCTCTCTCCCCATCACCCCCTCTCCGCTTCTCCCCCTCACCCGCTCTCCCGTTTCCCGTTCCCGGCTTAGCCGCCTGTTGTGAGGAAAGGCTCCGCCTTTCCGTGGGACCGACTTATAGTTTTGGGCTCCGCCCTCTCTCCGGCCGAGGGAAGGCGGAGCCTAAGAATTAAAACGAGCCCGATACGGAAAGGCGAAGCCATTCCTCACAACAGGCGGCTAAGCCGATTCGAGCACTAGCCTCTACATCCGACTCCCACTCACCCCATCACCCCTCTCCGCTTCTCCCTCACCCGATCTCCCGTTTCCCGTCCCCGGCTTAGCCGCCTGTTGTGAGGAAAGGCTCTGCCTTTCCGTTGGAGCCGACCTATAGTTTTGGGCTCCGCCCTTTCTCCGGCCGAGGAAGGCGGAGCCTAAGAATTAAAACGACCCCGATACGGAAAGGCGAAGCCTTTCCTCACAACGGTGGGCATAGCCCGAGCAATTCAGCGTCACCCATCACCTTATCGCCCACTCACCCTCTCTCCGCTTCGCCCCCTCTCCCCATCACCCCCTTCCCCCGCTTCTCCCCGTCTTCAACACCTTTCTGATATATTTCGAACGTCGCGCGTCAGAACTTCGTACAGGGTTTCGTCATAGCGACGTGGCGCGGTGATCTCTCCTCAAAAGTCAGACTAGATTGGAGTGGGATGGACAAACGCCGAATTCTCATCGTGGACGACAACGATGAGCTGCGTGCTCTCCTGGAACAAAGTCTCGGCAAGCTTGGTCATGACGTAGTTGTGACTGGCGACCGCGAGAAGGCTTTGTCGCGCGACGATCTGGATCAGTTTGACCTGGTTATCAGTGATCTCAGCGAAGAAACGAACGGCCATCAAAATGGCGCCCTCACTTCCGAATCCGCAATAATCAAAGCCTTTAAAGTCGGCGCGGCCAATTTCCTACGACTTCCCTACCAGCCAGATGAACTCCGCGAAATTGTTGAGCAAACTCTCTCGCACAAACTCAAACACCTCGACGATCCTGCTGTCCTGCCACAGGTGCATGAGAAGATTGAGTTTGAACTGCCGAGCGATCTCTCGTTAATGGATGGCGTACTTGAATATTTGCAGGAGCGCGTTTCCAAGTTGGGTCTTATTAAACCGGAGCGTTCAAATCTCTTCATCGCGCTCGACGAGGCTTTCGTCAACGCAGTCAAACACGGAAACAAGAACAATCCGAATAAGCTTTTGCGAATCACTGCTGAACTGTCGGCAAAGGAAGCTAGTTTCACCGTAGAAGACGAAGGTGAAGGTTTTGATATCGGCAAGATTCCCGATCCTTGTGATCCGGCTAATTTATTTCGGACTTCCGGCCGCGGCGTTCTCCTCATTTACAACATCATGGACGAAGTTGAGTACAATGCGCAGGGTAACCGCGTAAAGATGGTGAAACGACCCGAAGCCAGGGTCGAAGCTCAACTCGTTGATCCAAACACCCCTGAAGATAAACACGTCTAACTTAAACCAGCACGACGAGCGAGGTCGTGAAGGTTCGTCGTTTTTCCGTGCCTGGAAATGGTGGTTGCCGCCGGCATTACTTGCGCTCGCGCTGGTCCTATATTTCGTCGATCCGTTTATTGGCGACTGGGACGGGCTCGACTACACAATGCTTTCGCTCGCGGGTTATCCGTCGTCGATGGCGCTCGGCCGAAACCTCTTCATCTTCGGCAACCACACGCTTTTCGTCATCGCGAAAGACCTGTTCCACCTGCAGCCAGAGAATGCCTACTTGTTGTTTAAGTACGTGGTGGTGGTCCAGGCGCCACTCGCGGTAATTGCCTGTTGGGCCCTCGCCCATTCAGTTAGCAGATCGCTATACACCGCCACTTTGGCTGCACTCTTACTCGTCTGTTCACCGGTTTTTGTGCTTTACGGCGGACAGGTAATGACTGACGTGCCGTCGGTGTTGTTTATGTCGGTCGCGTTGCTGGTCCATCTTCGCGGTATTCAGAAGCACAACTTTTGGTTGGTGCTGAGCGGCGCCGCGTTGTTGGGGCTGGGCGTAAACCTGCGTGAAACGATCGGGTTTTTTGCGCCGTGGCTCGTGTTGGCGCCATTCATTTGTGGTTGGAAATTGCGACGACGCGAGATAGTTTTGGTCCTTGTTTCGTGTGTGATTTTTGGGTTGTTGGCGGTGGGTTGGTTTGGCTACTGGTTCATTACTGACAGTTATTACCGGCACATCTGGTACGGTTGGCGTGAATCGATGGCTGATGAGTCGAGCCGCCATCCCGTCGCGCTGAGTAATTTAAAGCCCTACCTCCTTTATCTCTTCATCACTGGTCCATTTGTTTTCATCGCGCTGCCAATCGCGCCGATTATTGCGTGGCGCCAACGCCATAGCACGTCAATGACGTTGCTTTGGATCGTGTCATTGTTTGCGGATGCGCTTCTATTTTTTAACTACAGCACAACTGTTAACTGGCGCTACTTTCTAACGGGGTTGCCGGGATTGGTCCCGCTTGCTGCGCATTCCTGGTTGGTAATCACGAGCAGGGTGTTAGGGAATCTCCGCCGGGGAATGTGGGCCTGTGTGATTGTAATTATCGGGTTTGCGACTGCGTTCAGCGTTCTCATGCGACCGGTGAGTTTCGAGTTCATCGAACGACGCGCGATGAGCAAGAACTACAAGCAACGACTTGAGAATCTGCCGGCAGATGCGGTGATGATTTCTGGTTCACAAACCATCGCGGTGACGTATTGGGCCGCAATCGGCGCGGGCCATTGGGAAACAATCGGAACGGGTGGCGGCTGGCCGGGCGCTAAACTTTATTCGGTGATTGATAATCACTTCGCTAAAGGAAAGCGCGTTTTTATCGACAGTGATTCACGTTGGTGGTTACCGTGCGGTTGGCAACGCGATGAGATTCCGATGATCGTTGACCTGCAGAAGCACTACCGCTTTCGCAAAGTCACTGAGACGATCTATGAGTTGCGGCCGATGAGTGACGACGCGGCGGCGGACCAGCCGAATCTCGAGCGATTGCTGCCCGAGAATCGACCTGAAGACGCGAAGAAGTGTCCCGGGAACCGGGTGTAGAAGCAGAAGGCAGTACAGGAGCGCAGGCGTCCCCGCCTGCCTGGTGAGTTAAGGAAGTTCTGATTTGTAAAACAGCGCCGGGTGTTGTGCTCGCAACAGGCAGGCGGGGACGCCTGCGGTCCTGCTTTCTGCCACTGCTTTCTGCCTTCTGTTAACTATGTCTTACGAAGTTTTTTTAGCGTTTCGATATTTGCGTTCGCGACACAAGCGACGACTCGCTCGTGTCACCGCACTCGTTGCGATTACGGGTATCGCGATGGGCGTCGCGGCGCTAATAATCGCGCTTGCACTTTCCAACGGCTTTCGTGATGAGATGCGCGCGAAAATTCTGGAAGGCACTTCACACATCAATGTTCTGCGTACCGACAGTCTTCCCATAAACGATCGCGAAAACGTGGCCGCTAAGGTGCGCCAGATCGACGGCGTAGTCAGCGCTTCAGCCACAACTTACGACGGCGCCGTCGCGCGTGGACCAAAAGGATCTGCGTATGCCGTTTTGCGTGGAGTTGAAACGGCCGCTGGTGAAACTGCAGCCCTAAAACACTGGCTAATTACCGGTTCAATGTTCTCCGATCAACAATCCGATCGGGAACCGGAAACGGTTGTTGGCGTCGAGTTGGCAAATAGACTTGGCCTTACTGTCGGCGATGTCCTCCAAATAATTCCCGCTGGCTCAGCTACTAACACTTCAAATGTGCAAACGAGGCGACTCCGTGTTGCCGGCATCTTTCGTTCAGGTTTGTTTGAGTACGACTCCACGTGGATCTACTTACCACTGCAAGTCGCCACCTCATTTGCGAACGACAATCACTCGGCCTCGATCGTCAGTGTGCAAATAAAAAATGCGGACGATGTAAAAGGTGTCGCCGCAAAGATCAGGGAGACGCTTGGTCCAGGTTACAACACGATCGATTGGCAACAAGCGAATCAGCCGTTGTTCGCGGCGCTTGCACTCGAACGGCGAATGGGAATGTTCATCATTGGTCTAATCATAGCGATTGCCGCGCTAAACATAACGACAATGTTGATACTCGTAGTTATCGAACGTCGTCGCGATATCGCTGTGTTGCGAACGCTGGGCGCAAAACAAACCGGCGTCATGCTGGTCTTTATCATTGAAGGCGCGGTTGTCGGCGCAGTGGGCGCCTTGATCGGGACTATCATCGGGCTAATTGCGTGTGGGTTGGGAAATTACTACAAGCTCGTGAGTTTGCCCGCCGATGTTTACTCGATCAGCAACGTCCCGCTCAACGCTCGTCTTAGCGAAACACTGATCGCTGCCCTCGTCGCTTTTGTATTAAGTGTGCTGGCAACTCTTTATCCGGCGCGCGCGGCGGCGAAGATGCGTCCGGTTGATACTCTTCGCGATGCTGGATAGTCGATGGCCCAACCAGTCAAAAAATCGGTAGCAGTTTCAACTCTGCGCGTAGTCGATCTTAGAAGGAGTTTCGACTCACCGCTGGGCCAACGAATCGAAGTGTTGCGCGGCGTGTCTTTTGAAGTCGAACCTGGCGAGGTCGTGGCCGTGGTTGGCGCTTCCGGGTCAGGGAAATCGACGTTATTGCAGCTCATTGGTGGGCTGGATGCACCCGATCACGGATCAGTTCTCCTCGGGACTGACGACATCAGCGCGATGTCCGTCAATGCCGTTGCCGGTTACCGGCAGACAAATATCGGGTTTGTTTTTCAGTTTCACTATTTACTAAATGATTTGTCGGCCATAGAAAATGTCGCTCTGCCATTACTTATTTCCAGAAAGTCAGCCAAAGATGCCCGGCAGCAGGCCCGCATACTTTTGACAGAAGTTGGCTTAGGTGAACGGGCAGATCATCCAGCGGCGCATCTTTCGGGAGGCGAGCAGCAACGTGTCGCCCTCGCCCGGGCGCTGGTGAGCGGGCCACAACTACTTCTTGCGGATGAACCCACCGGTAACCTAGACTCCTCTATTAGCGACGAGATCGGAAAAATAATTATCAGCTATGCCCGCGACCGCGAGGCGATGGCGATTATTGCGACTCATAACGAAGATCTTGCGCGTTCCTGCGATCGTGTGCTGTTATTGGAAGCAGGTCGAATCCGTTAGCTGAAAATCTCCCGTCTGAAAAAAGCTCTCTGTTGAGAGTTTTATCAAGTTGTAGTTTAGACAAACACTTCATGACCCCTCAGTCATGAGTTATAATCCCAGGTAATTGCCGGGCAGGTAGTTTCGCCCGGCACGGTAATCATTAGGACCTTCTGGATAAAACAAGATGTTCGAACGCTACACTGAAAAGGCGCGCCGAGTTATCTTTTTCGCGCGTTACGAAGCGTCCCAGTTTGGAGCACCGGCAATTGAGCCTGAGCATCTGCTGCTGGGGTTAATGAGAGAAGACAAGACCTTAACCGGTCGCTTTTTTCCGCGGGCGCAGGTCTCGATCGAATCGATTCGCAAAGAGATTGAGGGACGGACTTTGTTGCGCGAGAAGATCTCGACTTCGGTCGAGCTTCCCTTAGCGCCTGAAACAAAGCACGTTCTGGCGTATGCGCATGAAGAAAGTGATCGACTCCAACACCGGCACATCGGTACTGAACATCTGCTTTTGGGTTTACTTCGCGAAGAGCGTTCGATGGCCGCGGAGATTCTTTACGAACGCGGTCTCCGGCTAAACGCGGTGCGTGATGAGATTGCCCGGCAGTCAGGCGCTGACGCCCGCACATCACAAAAGAAAGACACTCCACACTTAGTCGAATTTTCTCGCGATCTCACCGAAGATGCGTCCAACGACAAACTCGATCCACTTATCGGTCGTGAAGCCGAGATCGAGCGAGTGGTCCAGATTCTCTGCCGCCGAACAAAGAACAATCCGGTATTAATTGGCGAGCCCGGCGTTGGTAAAACTGCCATCGTCGAAGGCTTGGCCCAACGCATCGTCCGCGGCGATGTCCCCGCTTTTCTCGAAAATAAACGAATACTTTCACTCGATCTGTCTTTGATCGTCGCCGGTACAAAATATCGGGGCCAGTTTGAAGAACGTTTGAAGCAGATCATGCGGGAACTGGTCGAAAATCCGCAGTACATCGTTTTCATTGATGAATTACACACATTGGTGGGCGCGGGCTCGGCTGAAGGTTCACTCGACGCGGCAAACATTTTGAAGCCGGCGTTATCACGCGGCGAAATTCAGTGCATTGGCGCGACAACACCGGCTGAGTTTCGCAAATCAATCGAAAAGGACCGGTCTTTAGAACGCCGTTTTCAGGCGGTAAAAGTTCCGCCACCGTCTGAAGAAGAAGCTGTCAGCATTCTGGACGGCGTACGCGAGCGTTACGAAAGTTTCCACCAGGTCCGTTATTCCGACGATGCGCTCGAGGCTGCGGTCTACCAGTCGCACCGTTATATTCCCGATCGTTTTCTGCCAGACAAAGCAATAGACGTGATCGACGAAGCCGGCGCGCGCGTGAAATTACGAGTACGACGCGAGCAGGGAAACCTTGCCGATTGGAACGAATTGAACGATTGGTCACGCGGCTACGGCGACAACTCAAACTCCCGCAATCAGGAAGACGCGCTAGTCTCTGTTGAAGTGACACGCGACGATATTGAGGATGTGATCGCGCGTTGGACGGGAATTCCAGTTAACTCTTTGAAAGAAGAAGAAACCCAGAAATTGCTGCGTATTGAAGTCGAGCTTCACAAACGCGTGATTTCACAGCGGCCGGCAATTTCGGCACTCGCCCGCGCGATTCGCCGTTCACGAGCCGGTTTGAAGAACCCATTGCGACCTGTTGGTTCGTTCCTTTTCCTGGGACCGACCGGGGTTGGCAAAACCGAAGTGGCCCGTTCGTTAGCGCAGTTTTTGTTTAATAGTGAACGCGCTTTAATTCGGTTCGACATGTCGGAGTTTATGGAGAAGCACTCGGTCTCGAAATTGATCGGTTCGCCTCCAGGATATGTCGGACACGAAGAAGGTGGGCAGTTAACCGAACGGATCAAACGTTCACCCTACTCGGTTTTGTTGTTCGACGAGATCGAGAAGGCCCATCCGGACATCTTCAATATTCTGCTACAGGTGTTTGAAGACGGTATTTTGACTGACGCACTTGGAAACACAGTCGACTTCAAAAACGCCATCATTATTATGACCTCCAACATCGGTGCTCGCTTTATTCAGAAAAAAGGCACGATGGGGTTCCAGGCCAATTCGGATGCGAGCCGGGAAAAAATGGAAGAGATGGTAATGTCGTCCGTGCGCCAGACTTTCAATCCGGAATTTATCAACCGTCTGGATGAAATTATTATTTTCGACCAATTGAATGATGGAGAGTTGCTCGACGTGGTTCAACTGCAAATCGAACAGATGAATCGCACGATGAGCAGGCATGGATTTGAAGTGCGGCTGAGCGAAGAAGCCAAGCGTTGGATCGTCGATAAAACCTGCGCCGATCGATCTTATGGCGCGCGTCCGTTACGACGAGCGTTGCAGAAATACGTTGAAGATCCGTTGTCGGAAGCATTGATTCAAGGCCAGCTTAAGGGAGCTTCTTTAGTTGAAGTTTTCCTGCGCGATACCGAGTTAGACTTTCGTCCAATCGGCATTGAAACGGCTGACGACGCGCTGCTGATTCACTAAAAGTTAGAACGGAAGTCAACTAGTCCAAAGTCAAAAGTCCATGCAAGTCAATCCCCTGGCTGGACTTCGGGCTTTGGACTTTACGCTTTGCAGTCTATATAATGCGCCACTTTGCTGGGTCAGCGGTTGGCAACTGGGTAGGGCTTGGGCGAATCCTAGTTCCTGTCTTCGAACTCAGTTTTCAGCACTTGACAGTCAGTCTTAATTTTCTATCTCAGGATAAGAATTCACCCATAGCTCCCCGAAGTTTCTGAGGCCCGGTAAGAAATACAGAGGGAATTGGTGCCTATGCACTTATATCGCGCGTCTTTGCTCTTCTTTTCGAGCCTGTTATTAGTAATCATTGCAGTTTTTGCGGCGCCTGTTCGCATCTCGGCTCAACAAAATCCTCCGGCTCCTCAGCAACTCGTCGAATCCGTTGACATAACCGGCAATCGCCGCCTGCGTAAGGATGACATTCTTTATTACATCCAAACGCGGCCTGGTGACGTTTACAACGTTGATCAGATCCAACGCGATTACCAGACGCTGCTGTCCTTGTCATTCTTCGACAAAGTCAAAACAAGAGTATTTACGGAACCTGCGCCCCGCGGCGGTGTGGCCGTGATCTTTGAAGTGGTCGAATTGCCGATCATTCGTGACTTATCGTTTGACGGTTTGAAGAGTGTTCAGGAATCAGATGTGCTTAAGGCCTTCCGCGAACGACGCGTGGGCGTGTCGAAAGAGAGCATTTACGACCCGGTCAAGGTCCGTAATGCGATTCGCGTGATCAAGGAGTTGTTGGCGGCCGGCGGTCATCCTAACGCCACTGTTACTGAACGCACGGAAGAAGTCTCCGCAACTTCATTGGCGATCACGTTTGATGTCGATGAAGGCGATCGGGTCCGCGTTGTCGATATTCAGTTTGAAGGCAACCAGATTTTCAGTGACGGCTCGTTGCGCAGCGCAATGAAATACGTGAAGGAAGCGGGACTGATTACACGTTTTAAAGGTTCCGACATCCTCAATCGCGAAAAGCTGGACTACGATCTGCACATGGTCGATAACTACATGCGTTCGAAAGGTTATCTGCAGGCGCGACACGGCGAGCCGCGAGTTGAGGGAATTGGACCACGTCGTACCGGTTTTCCAATCCTGCCGTTGCCATTCCTTTCTTCAGTCGATGAAGGACTGCGCATCACGGTTCCAATTACCGAAGGCAAGGTCTACCGGCTCGGCGAGTTTAAAGTAACCGGCAACTCGATCTTTTCTGAAGCACAAATTCTCGCCGTGATCGGCTTGAATAAAGGCGACATTGCGAACGGTGAAAAAGTCAGTAAGGGCCTTTTCGAAAACCTGAAGAAGTATTACGGCGGCCAGGGCTTTATTGAATACACCGCTGAACCAGTTCCAACCTTTAAAGACAATCCTGCCAAACCGGATGAAGGTATCGTCGACTTCGAAGTCACGATCGAAGAAGGTAAGCAGTTCACCCTTCGACGTCTTGAGTTTATTGGTAACACTTTCACGCGCGATAACGTGTTGCGCCGCGAAGTGCTGATTAACGAAGGCGATATTTACAACGACAACTATTGGGAATATTCGGTAGTCAAACTCAATCAGCTTGGCTACTTCAATCCCATCGATAAAGACAAAGACGTTGATAGACGAACGAACGACGAAGAAGCCACCGTCGATATCAACCTCAAAGTAAGTGAACGTGGTCGACAACAGATTTCATTCAACGGCGGCGTTTCGGGTATCGGTGGTTCATTCTTCGGTCTTGAGTATTCAACGAACAACCTGCTTGGTCGTGGTGAGGTGTTGTCGGTGAACCTCGCGGCTGGTAATCGTCAGCGATCGTTCCAGTTCTCATTTACCGAGCCGTACATCAAGGACCGTCCGATCAGCGCCGGTTTCTCAATCTTCGCTTTCTCGCAGAAGTTCTTTGGTGAGGGAACATTCCTGTCCCAGAATTTGAGCGCGCAACAGGATCTCATCAACTCGCAATTCAACCTTACCAACATCAACGAAGAGAACCTGTTCACGCGCGATTCGTATGGCGCCACCCTGTTTCTAAGTGCGCCGCTTTCCGAGTTTTATAAGAAGCGAAGGTTTACCCAGTTTTCCAGAGTCGGCGCCTCGTATTCGCTTTCGATTTCGAGCGTGAAGGACCCGCAGTCAAATTCTGATCCGACATCGGGTAACTTCATTCCGGTTGTTTATAGCCAGCCGAACATTCTTACCAGCCGAGCTACGTTGACATTCACTTACGACACTCGTAACGCGAGTGTTGACCCAACGAATGGTCGCGAGCTTTCTGCGGCGGTTGCAGTTGCCGGCTTGTTGGGAGATGTTCGGACTTACCAACCGACGCTGTCTTACACGCAGTTTATTCCGATGCGTCGTAAGAAGTCAGAACATCCGGAAGTCTTCGGTTTCCGCATTCTTGCTGGAACGGTAGGCAGCTTCGCGATCAGCGACAAGGTCCGTAATGCAAACTCGTTGGCGTTTGTCGATGGCGTCCCGATCTTTGAACGGTTCTTCCTCGGCGACGAATTTACGATTCGCGGCTACAACGTTCGTTCGATCAGTCCGATTGCGCCGGTCGATACTTTTATTACCTCGCGCAACGTAGTTTTTGCTTCGAACTCATCAGGAGCTCCGGTTCCAGTTACCGGTTTGCCGGCAACCGCGACTAGCCTGGGTGTATTCACCGGGGCCGGGGGAGCCAACCCCGCAAGTTTGCCGCGCTCATTTACTTCGATTGGCGCCGACACGCAGATACTCGGAAACTTCGAATATCGAATTCCGATCATCAGCGATACCGTCAGTCTTGCTGCTTTCGCTGATATCGGCAGCGCCTTCAATATTCGTAGCAAAGGAATTCAAGGATTCAACAGTAACTTCCTTGATGATCAGCCTTTCCTCGGTACGGTAGGTGTTGTTCCCTGCCCGAGATTTACTACCGGTTTTGCTCCGGTTAGCTTGAGCACGTTGGCGCTATGTCAAAACCCTGCTCTGGCTGCTTCACCGTTACTGAGTTTGGTGGCGCGTGATAATCGCATTGTCAGCCAGGCTGAATTGGAGGCCGCCAACATCGGCGAAATTAATCCGGCCACTTTGTTGCCACTGGGTTTCCAGCCGGTTTACCTGCGCGGCCAGGCGCAAACAAACAGCGTGGTGAATTTGTCCCAAAGTTTGTTCGCGAAAATAGGCGATTACCGGTCGAGTTTGGGTATGGAAGTGCGTGTGCAAGTGCCCGTCATCAATGTACCGTTTCGCTTAATCTTTGCGTATAATCCGAACGCGCGGAAAGACCAGCTAATTGATGGTTTTCCGTTCTTCTTCAATGAGAAAAAGAAAGTCGTCCGCTTTAGCGTAGGACGAACGTTCTAATCTATTTGAGCCAACCCGGGTGGCACGATTTACAACTAAGAAGTTTATCTAACCGCCTCAAGTAAGGAGTACTACAAGAAAGTCATGAAGATTGTCCGCCTGATTGCTGCTGTCGCGCTGCTGACGACCGTCGCAATAATCTCCGTTTCAGCTCAACAGCCGAAGCCTGGTACTGCACCAGCAGCCGCGGCCCCCCAAACCAACGTGGCCGTGCCTGACAGCAAAATGGCGCTGATTTATTCAGAGGCGTTTACTGATCCGAAGAACGGCATTAATCGCTTTGGAAGTTTGCTTACTACCTTGAATCGCGAGTTTCAGCCCCGTCAGACGGAACTCAACACTCTCGATCAGAAAATCCAACAGCTAACCAAAGAGATCAACGACACGCAAGCCGTCGCTGATCCAAAAACGATTGCGACCAAGCGCGATCAGCTCGAGCAGTTGCAGACCGATTACAAACGTAAAGGTGAAGACGCTCAAGCCGCTTACGGTCGCCGTCGCCAGGAAATCTTCGCGCCGTTGCAGGAAGATATTGGCAAAGCGTTGGAAGCATTCGCCAAGGCTCGTGGAATCACGGTGATCGTTGACGGCAGCCAGGTGCCAGTCGTTTATGCTGCTGACAGCATCGACATCACCAAGGCCTTCATCATCGACTTCAATACCAAGAATCCCGCAACTGCATCGGTTTCCCAACCATAACGCGCAGTTTCGGTTAGCTCGATTGCCAAGGGAAGGCCTCGGAATAGTCCGGGGCCTTAATGGCCAGATAAATGAAGAAATTTTACTTCCTATCAGCGAGTTTGTTACTGGCGCTCAGTTGCGTTGCGGTCCAGGCCCAACGCCCGGCAGCCCAGGTAACTCCGCCCGCAACGCAAACGCCGGCCAGCACCAACGTCAACCTGCCGACCAGTAAGCTTGCCATTATTTATACTGAAGACTTTCTCGATGCGAAGACCGGCATTCTTAAGTTTGGCTCGCTAATCACTAAGCTGAACAGTGAGTTTCAAAAAGAGAAAGATGCGTTGACGCAAATGAGTCAGCGTGCTCAGCAGTTGCAGGAAGAGATCGCCAAGCTGCAAGGCGCACCGGCCGGAACTCCGATTGACGGCAAATCGATTCAGGCGAAGAATGATCAACTCGATCAATTGAAACGTGACATTCAACGCCGGGGCGAAGACGCTCAAACTGCGTACAACAAACGCCGCGCTGATTTGTTTGCGCCAATACAGGACGAGATTGGTAAAGCTCTCGAAGTCTTTGCCAAGGCCCGCAATATCAATATTATTCTTGACGGTACTCAGGTCCCATTGATGTATGCTGCGGAGAGTATCGACATCACGAAAGCTTTTGTTGCAGACTTTAATAGTAAGAATCCAGTAACCGCATCAACCACGCCTCCCCAGTAATTTTTTGGGGAAGCCATTGCATCCAAACGCGGCGATGCGGAGTTAGGTCCCGCTTCACCGCGTTTTTTGTTTCGACCATGGAAACTGTTCTCGACGCATTAGCAATCCAAAAGTTGCTGCCTCATCGGTATCCGTTTCTCCTCGTTGATCGCATAGTGGAGTTGGTTCCGCGTGAACGGATTGTGGGAATCAAACAAGTAAGCATCAACGAGCCGTTCTTTCAGGGCCACTTCCCTGGAGCGCCAGTGATGCCAGGTGTACTCGTGGTTGAAGCGCTTGCCCAGGTCGGCGCCGTGCTCGCGTTGCGAGAGATCGAAGACAGAGACCAGAAACTGGTGCTGTTTACCGGAATAAAGGAAGCGCGTTTTCGCAAGCCTGTTGTTCCTGGCGATACACTCGTGCTTGAAGTGACCGCCTTGCGTATCGGCTCGCGTGTTCAGCGTATGCGCGGCGAAGCGAAGGTAGATGGCCAACTCGCCGCCGATGCGGAGATCATGAGCATCGTAGCGCCGAGAGAAGGCTGAAGAATTGCGGATTTCAAATTTCAGATTGTCTGTGGGTTTCAGATTTATACTTCTACCAACGTTCCACGATTAGCGATCAATCTTCAATCTGAAATCTTCAATCTGAAATAACTCAACTCAATGTCCACCGTTTCCCGTTCGACAACAATTCATCCCACCGCTGTGGTCAATCCTAATGCCCGAATTGGTGAAGACTGTTTTATCGGTCCTTACACGATCGTTGGCGAGGAGGTCGAATTAGGTGATGGCGTCAGGCTCGAATCACATTGTGTGATTGATGGACGCACTTCGATAGGAGCTGAAACTCACGTCTTTCCGTTTGTCTCCATTGGACTGGCTTCACAGGATTTGAAGTATCACGGTGAACCGTCCGAAACCAAAATCGGTAAACGAAACAAGATCAGGGAGTTTGTCACTATTCATCGTGGCACAGCCGGCGGTGGTATGTTGACGAGTATTGGTGACGATTGCCTGATCATGGCCCAGGCGCATGTGGCCCATGACTGCATCGTTGGCGACGGCGTTATCATGGCGAATGCGGCAACGCTGGCTGGTCATGTTGAGATCGGTAATCGCGCCAACATCGGCGCCTATTCTGGCGTTCATCAATTTTGTCGGGTGGGCCAGGAAGCATACATCGGCGGATATTCTGTCGTAGTAAAGGATGCGCTGCCGTTTGCTTTGACGGTGGGCAATCATGCGCGTTGTTATGGGTTAAATATTACCGGCATGAAACGGCGCGGTTATTCGCGCGCCACGATCGATGCGCTTCATCACGCTTTTCACTTACTTCTTTCTGCTAAGTTAAACACCACTCAAGCTCTCGACAAGATAGGCGAAGAGATTAAGGATTCCCCAGAAGTCTCCGAGCTGGTCCGCTTCATTCAAGCCTCCGAACGCGGCGTTACAAAATGAAATTCGGATTGATTGCCGGTAATGGCAAGTTTCCCTTTTTGGTTCTGGAGGGTGCTCGCCAGTCAGGCGCAAAGATGGCTGTTGCGGCGATTCACGAAGAAACCGATCCTGCCATAGAAAGTCTCGCGGACTCTGTTAAATGGGTTGGCATTGGCCAGCTCGGCAAGATGATTCGCTTCTTCAAGGATGAAGGTGTGGAGAAAGCGATCATGGCCGGGCAGGTAAAGCACGTGCAGATTTTCAGTCGGGCCATTCCTGACGCGCGCATGCTCAAAGTGTTGCTGAAACTTCCGCGCCGTAACACCGATTCTTTGATCGGGGCCATCGCCAATGAATTGCAGAGTGAAGGTATCGAACTGATCGATTCAACTTATTTTCTTCAGGACCAGCTACCGCAGGCGGGCGTACTCACGCGCAGAAAACCCGACAAACGAGAACAGGAAGATATCGACTACGGGCTGCAGATCGCGCGCGAAATTGCGCAGCTCGACCTGGGCCAAACTATTGTCGTTCGTGGCAAAGCTTGCGTAGCGATTGAAGCGATGGAAGGTACGGATGAAACGATCCGGCGCGCAGGTCAGCTCGTGAAAAAACATTTGACGGTCGTCAAACTCGCCAAACCAAACCAGGACATGCGTTTTGACGTTCCGGTTGTTGGTGTTCCGACTCTGATGACGATGGTTGAGTCAGGCGCCACGTGTTTGTGTCTCACCGCCGGCAAGACGCTTATGTTTGATCGCGAGGAAATGCTCAAGGTTGCGAATGAGAAGAAGATTGCGATTGTAGCGGTCGTCACGTAGTGACATATATGGTCGTGATTAGGTAGTGACCTGTTCGGTGGTCACGTAGTGACCAATGAGTTTAGCCAGCCGTTTTAACGGCTGGGTACCGCATGATAAACGAATCGCGTCACGTAGTGACGCCTGAACCCCTCACGCGGTCTTCAACGATTAATTTTCAAGCGTCGCTACGCGACGCAAAATCAGCTTTCTCACGATCCCAGCCGTTAAAACGGCTGGCTAAATTCAAGCGTCGCTACGCGACGCAAATCGTTATGTTGCAGCTTTCCAGCCGTTGAAACGGCTGGCTAAAGTCAAACATCGCTACGCGATATAAAGCCTGCTTACTGCTCGTGCCGCTGCTTACTGCCTTCTGCCTAGTGCCTTCTGCCTTCTGATTCACTCGCCCGGTGTTACTGCTGCAGTTTGATCTGCTTTCGGATCGTAGGGTGTCTGCAAATATCTCTTCGCGATCGCCTGCGCATTGTCGTAGTCAATCCCTGACTGCACGGCTTTCTGGTATTCGTAGACGGCTTTGTTGCGATCGCCTTTCGCGTCGTAGGCGTTGCCGCGTTTGATGTGGGCCCAGACTTCAATCCACGAAGGATTCAATGTTCCCAGCAAAGAAGCGTCGAAGTTGTCGAGGGCTAGTTGCCAATTACGCTGCTCAAGAAAGAGTAGCCCGAGATTGTAGTAAACCCACGAGTTTGAGCGATCGAGTTTCAAAGCTGCTTCAAACTGTTGTTGGGCCTCGGCGTAAACACCTTCCTTCATCTGCTCGATACCGCGCCGCGCGATAATCGACACGCGCAGATCGTCTGACATGCGCAGGATCTTGTTATTCGGATCGACAACCACTTCAATCGGTTGACCATTCGACTCGAAATCAAAGTCTTCACTTCGTCCTTCGACTCGAACCGTCGTTTGCTGGTTGTCACCTTCAGCCCTCAACAACAGTTCGACGGGCATGCGCAGCGTTTCGAGATTTTGTTTTACCGTTCCCCGCGCTCGGAACTTGCCGGCGCGAGTACGAATGATTTGATAATCAACCGTGAACTCCGGAACTCCAGTTCCTTCCACCCACTGCGCGAAGAAGTAACGAAGATTGTCGTTCGCGACTTTTGAAGTAAGTTTTTCGAAATCGTCGATCGATGCGTTCTTACCTTTGTAAGTATTCAGGTAGGTGTAAAGCAGCCGATCGAAATTGTCTTTGCCAATCGTTTCGCGCAGCATGCGAAACACCATTGAGCCTTTATAGAACACGATCGACTGGTAAGCGGCTGATTGATCGTCAAGTGAACCCGGCGCGCGCGCAATCGATGCGGTCTGTTCAAATGTTAAGGCCCGTTCCTGCTGTTCGCGTTGGGCAGCATCCAAAGCGCCCGCCGTCATGGTCGATTCGCGGAAGGCAAATGCGCTCCACTCAGCCAGTCCCTGCGAAAGCCACGCATCGTCAAACGATTTGAGACCAACGCTTTGTCCCCACCATTGATAAGCAATCTCGCGTTCAACTTTTTCTTCCGGTAATGGACGCGAGGTATCAAACATCTTCGACGAGAGATAAATAATTCCGGGACCCGAGTAAGTGTCTAAACTCTCATCGTCGATCTGGACGATGACGAGGCGATTACCAAACAGCGGCGCGCCATATTGTTTTGAATAGAACTCAAGAACACGACCAGTCAGTTCCGCAAAAGCGTCGATGCGCTTCTCACTGCCCGGCATCGCAAACAACTGCAACTGGTAATTACCAAACGTTAGGGTCTTGCTGATGTATTGGCCGGCGGCGAAATTTCCGATTAGCACCGGTTGACGATGTACAAAGTGATAACGTACCGCGCCTTCTTTTGGCGCCGGTTGAGCAACTACTGGATCGTCGCTGGTGCCGGCAACCTGAAGACCTGCCGGAACAATAAAGGTGATATCAGAAGTAGCGCGATCGGCGGCGTAATCGTGAAACGGAAACCAGCGTGACGCGTACATCAGGTACGAACCTTCGGTGCCCACATAAGCTAAGCGCTTAGTTGCAAGTGGTCCACCTTCTGGCGAAATCAACGCGCCGCTCCAGCGAATGCGAAGGGTGACTGGTTGATTGGCCGGTACTACTTCACCGAGATCGATGCGAACGCTTGGTCCGAGTGCGCCAACGCCAACTGAGTCCTGAACGTAGCCCGTCAACTGTTTGCCGTCTTTCTCAATGCTCTCGACTTTTAAAGAGCCATTGAGTTCGAAGACGACGGAACGAGTGGCGTCGATTGGTATAAAGGTGACATCCGCGCCAGCTCGCAGAAGGTGCTGGTCGGGAATTATCTGTGCTTCTATGCGGTAATTAGTGACATCGAAGCGACTGGCTGCTTGTTGGGGAGCTGGCTGCTGCGCCGTTGTATTAACGGCGAAACCGGCGATTATCATCAAGGCCGCCAGGGCGCCCGGGAACGTGAGCTTGTTTCTTATCATGGCTTTTTCGGTACGAACGATTATACAGCCGTTCCGACTGGCAGCAGATATGCGCTGCGACAATTTGGTTGACCCGCTACAAAGAGCGCTCAAAAACAACCGGTATTTTGGGGCTTGCTCAATGCGAGGGCCGAAGTTGCCGGCTAGTCTGACGCGGGCGTTATACGCTTGACGACGCTTTTGATGGCAGGAAGGCGCAGGCGGTTGGCTGGGGAAGAAGGGGAAGGCAGAAGGCAGACGGCAGAAAGCAGAAGGCAGTGGCAGAAGGCAGTGCGCTTCGCGGAGCGTTGCTTTCTGCCTTCTGCCTTCTGCCTTCTGGTTCCCCGCTTGACACTCAACGAACCAAAACATAGATTCGAATCATCCAAGCGAGTTACAGGTTGTTTACGGCTAATCCGCGCTGGCGAACTCCATAAGACAATTAAGTCCGCGCCCAAAAATTCGTAGCAGACTTGGGGGATGTCTGCGTTGCTACTGCACAAACCAACCCTCGCTGTCGATTTTTGTCTGAATGGTTAAGACATCACCTATTACTGAAGGAGTTTAAGTATGAGACGCGTCTCGAAGTTTTTGTTTCCGCTCTTTATTTGCGTCTTCGCTGCCGTTGCTGCTCAGGCCCAGGGCCCGCGCAACGTGCGAGTCGACTTTAAAGAGACCACTCTAAAAAATGGCTTACGAATTATCACGGTAGAAGATCATTCGGCGCCCGTCATTGCTGTTTCGGTCACCTACAACGTGGGCTCGCGCAATGAACGACAAGGTCGCACTGGTTTCGCCCATCTCTTTGAACACATGATGTTCAAAGGTTCTGAGAACGTTGGTTCCGGTGAACACTTCATGCTCGTCTTCAATAACGGCGGAACCATGAACGGGACCACCAATGAAGATCGCACCAACTATTATGAAGTACTGCCGGCGAACCAGTTGGAGATGGCGCTCTTTCTCGAAGCCGATCGCATGCGGAGTTTGGCGATCACGAAGGACAATCTCGACAACCAGCGCAACGCGGTCCAGGAAGAACGCAGACTTGGTGTCGATAACCAGGCGTATGGCAAGAGTGGAGAAATTCAGCAGGAACTTCTTTACGACAACTTTGCTTACAAGCACAGCACGATCGGTTCAATGGAGGACCTCAATGCTGCGAGTGTTGAAGACGTAGCTGCGTTCTTCAAAACTTACTACGCGCCGAACAATGCCACGCTGGTTGTAGTGGGCGACTTCAAGACTGCCGACGCGCTCGCGAAGATTCGTTCAAACTTCGACATGATTCCTCGCCAGCCTGATCCTCCTGCAGTTGATATGACTGAGCCGGAGCAGAAAGCAGAACGACGCACTACTGTCGACGACGTTCTGGCCCGCGCGATTCGAGTCGATCTTGCTTACAAAACCGTACCCGGCAATACGTCCGACTTCTACGCACTGCAGGTGCTTTCGGCTGCACTGCAAACCGGACAGAGTTCGCGTCTTTATCAGAAACTCGTTAAAGAAAAAGAACTGCTCACCAGTGTCAACGGCATCGTCGATGAAAAGCGGGGCGTGGGGGCTTTCTATACCAACGCTCAATTACGTCCAAACGCGAAACCTGAAGACGTTGAAGCGTTGATCTATGCCGAGATTGATCGACTGAAGAAAGAACCGATTGCCGATTGGGAACTTCAGAAAGCCAAGAACACAACGCGACGCAACTTCATCAATGGACTTTCGAGTTCTATCTTGAGGGCGATTACGCTGGGCCAATTCACCGTCTATTACAACGAGCCAAATCTAATCAACACGCGGCTCGAGAAAATGGCGGCGGTCACTAAGGAAGATGTACAGCGCGTGGCAAACAAGTATCTGATCGATACCAATCGCACCGTAGTCATCACGATGCCTAAGGCAAAAGCCAAACCAACAACCGGCACATCCGGCGAGTAAGAAGGAGCAATAAGAACCATGAAGAACCACAGAAAGTTTGTAGTCGCATTGATGCTGGTTGCGCTGGTGTCGTCAATGGCCTTTGGTCAGGGAGGCCTGGCCCCGCAATCCGGTGGCACAACGAAGGGCGCAGTCATAAAAGGTAAGGCGCCAGTCAGCAAAGAAGTGTTGAAAGTTAAGTTGCCAAAGGCTGAAGAAGCATCGCTGCCGAATGGCTTGCGGGTCGTATTGTTGCGCAACGAAAAGATCCCAACTTTCAACATGCAGATGGTGATCTTGAGTGGTGGCATGTCTGACAAAGCCGATTACCACGGTCTCGCCAACTTCACCGCCACGCTTTTGCGTGAAGGGACCACGAAGCGATCAAGTAAAGACATTGCGGAACAGACTGATACGTTGGGCGCTACGCTGACCGCGGTGTCCAGCATGTCATCATTGACAAGTGTAATCAGCACTTCCGGTCTGGTTGAAAATATCGATCAGACGTTGGATATCTTTGCCGACGTCGTTAGGAACCCTTCGTTTCCGCAAGCGGAAGTCGACAAGTACAAGACCCGGACTTTAACTGCACTCCAGTTCCAAAGATCAATTCCGCAGTTACTGGTCCAGGAACAATTCAGCAAAGCGATCTATGGCAGCCATCCCGCGGGAATTGTATTTCCGCCAGCGGATTCGTTACGGAAACTGACCAGTAAAGATCTGCTGGATTTCCACTCGACTTACTACCGGCCGAACAACGCGATTTTGGCGGTGGTTGGCGATGTTACGTTGAAAGACCTAATGCCGAAGCTGCAGAAAGCGTTTGGCGATTGGCAGAAAGCAGATGTTCCCGCAGTTACGATTCCGGAAGTGCCGGCCCTGCCAGCGGCGACGATCTATCTCATCGATCGACCCGGCTCTGTGCAAACTGCCCTGCAACTCGGCACCCTCGGCATCGAACGCACCAGTCCTGATTACTTCGCGGTGTTGTTGGCTGACCGGGTGCTTGGTGGTGGTCCAACCGGACGTCTGTTTTTGAATCTGCGCGAAGACAAGGGGTACACCTACGGCGCCTATAGTGTTTTCAACAGCTTTAGATATCGAGGGATCTGGAATGCGAGTGCCGAGGTAAGAACAGAAGTGACTGATGGCGCGATGAAGGAGTTCACGTATGAACTCAACCGGTTGGGAACTGAGAAAGTTTCTCCGGCTGAGTTGGAAAATGCCAAACGCGCGATCATCGGCAGTTTTGCGTTGTCGCTGGAACAACCGGCTGCTTTGCTACAGAACATCATCACGCAGAAGTTGTATAACCTGCCCGCTGATTACTGGGACACTTATCCGCAGAAAGTCTCGGCCATTACGGCTGACGATGTTCAGCGCGTAGCTCAGAAGTACATGGACATGAAACATCTGCAGGTAGTGGCGGTGGGAGATGCGTCGAAGACACGCGAAATCCTGAGTCACTATGGAACGGTGCAAGTGTTTGACGCTGATGGCAAACCGATCGGCGGCCCAACGGAAAATCGCTAATCTCTGAGCTCTTTCTCTGCGTCTCCGCGTCTCTCTGCGCCTCTGCGTTAAAAAATAGATCCACTTACCTGTAGATCAATTTAACGCAGAGACGCTGAGAGCGCAGAGACGCGGAGGAAGAATCCAATCTGAAATCTGCAATCTTAAATCTGAAATAATTTAAGGCTGGCCGACAAAGTCGATTCCGCTTTGATCGTCCAACAGGCCGGCGAGAGTTCGATCGACTGGTGAGAATGTATAGCCGTCTTTTGAAGGAATCACTCGATACGTCTTTGAGCTTGGCGCTACTGTAAAAGAGTATCGACCATCATTATCGGTCGTCGCCGAGATGACCGAACCCGCCGGACTCACCAATATCACAACCGCATTCGAGATTCCGTTTTTAGTCGAGTCCAGGATTCGTCCGGTGATCTTAATGTTTGAACGAAGACGAGCACCTGCCGCTTTCAGTTCTTCATCACTTAACGCTTGCGGTTGAGTAGCAGGCGCAGCAGTTTGCGGAACTGGCTCTGATGACGTCGTGCTAACCGTTGCGTCCGGCTTTGGCGCTTCAGTCGTCGGCGCCTCGGCTGGTTTGTCAGAGGTGGTATCTGTTGCCGGAGCTGTCGTCGAAGGTTGTGATGCCGCGGGGTTTGGGGTCGTAGCGCCAGTCAACGGCGATGGTCCAATCTTCTCATTCAGGCCATCAAGCGAACCGTTAACCTTGCGATAGAGCTTTTCGATAATCAGCCGGCGGCTTGGTTCTCGCAGTCCGGAGTTATAGCTGTTGATATAGCTATCGAGTGCTTCGTTGTTGCTGCCGGTTTGTTCATAAGCGACACCGAGATGCCAAGTCGTATTGCGCCATGCCGGTGTGCCATAGGGCAGGATCGTTGCTGCGCGTTTCAAATGATCGATCGCATCAGGATATTTGTCCTGATTGAAAAGTATCCAACCGGTGAGATCTTCCATGCGACCGCGCATAAGATTGTTGAGTGCGCTGCGAGGAGCTTCTTCTACATCCGGCACTGTTCCGGACGCCAGCGCATTCGCTCTTAAATCGCGAAGTTCTTCAGCCTGGACCGCAGTCGTTACCACTGAAACGTTTAGCGCCTCATCAAGTCCTTTTTTAGCATCTTCAACGAGAGCCAGGGCGGTTGGCAGCGCAACTGTTCTTCTCAACAACCGGCCGGCTGCGTAGAGTTGGCGGTAAGACTTCATGCTGTCGTCGCCGCCACTAAAATCAGTTGCCGCTTTGGCCGCGGCAGTTTCGTCCAACTTGTCGTCCGCGCCCGTTTGATTTAGCGAGCTATCAAGGGCCAACAGGTCTTTGAGCATCTTGCTGTTTATAGCTGAGTCAGCCGCGGTTGGTTGATAGATGCTCGCTTTGCGTTCCGGCGCGAGGAGATCGATAAACGATGCATCGTGCGCAAGAATGCGTCCGGCGAGATACGTTTCAATCTGTCCATCTTTGATCGCGAACGACTCACGCAAAATTTCAGCCGCCTCATCGTAAAGACCCATCGCGGCGACAACGTTGGCGAGCTCGTAATTCAGCGTCGGGAACTTTCCGTATTGACGAGCAAAGCGCATCGCCCGTTCAGCGCCAACGGGACGCTTCAAACCAATCAACGCACGGACCAACGCGATCTGCGACCAGGTGTATCTTGGTTCAACGCTAACAGCCCGGCGCGCGAAATCAAACGCTTTCTCATATTCACTGTGCGCCGCAAACCAGTAGGCCATGCCGCCGAGTAACGCGAGATTTCTCGGATCGTTTGTTAACGCAGTATTGAGTGCGGCGGTGGCTTCGTCTTTTCGACCAAGCTCGAAAAGAGAAATCACCATGCCTGCTTCGGCGGAGCGATCTTTGGGATCGGCTTTCAGTAAATCCTGATACAACGCGAGCGCCTCTTCAGGTTTACCACTCGCGCGCATTAAATCCGCCAGACTGCTCCGCGACGCTTTGGCAGTTGGATCGATTTCGATGGTCTTCTTGTATTCGGTTGCGGCTTCTTCAAGCTGCAGGTTTATGTGACGACTCAGCGCTAACACGCGATGTGCTTCGGCGAGGTCCGGCGCAAGCTTCACTGCCTGTTCCGCAATTCGAGCGGCTTCGTCTCCGCGTTCCAAACCAATATAAAAACTCGCGATCGTCAACAGCCGTTTGGGATCGACACCGAATTTTGTCTCAATAATATTAGCGGCTTTGAACGCTGCATCTGCCTGGCCTCGCAAATAGAGGTTGGAAGGAATCTGCGAAATGACACCAAGAAATAACTGGTCCGAGATCGAAACGTCAGCCTGGTCGATCGCCAGCATTAGCTGCTTGATTCCTTTGTCGGTATCACCCGCTTTCAAAGCTTGATCGCCAAGTCCCGCGTAAGTGCTGATTAGCAACTCCGTCGCGCGCGGGCGAAACTTTGAATCCGGATGCGTGTCCAGAAAAGTTTTGAGCGCCTCAGCACGCTTGGCGAGCGGTAACGTTAAGGTTAGTTCGACCGTTTCCTGTTCGTCCTCCACCTCAACTGGCGCTTGCTGTTCCTCGGGTTTCTTAGCGGTGGTTGTTTTGGACGTTTTGGTTGACGACGACTTTGGTTGGTTGTTCCTGGCAACCGTCTTTTCAGGTGTCTTTACTTCCGGAGTGGGCTGGGGATCAACGGTTGTGATGGTCTGATTCACATCGCTAGCAGCCGGCTTCACTTCGGGTGTAGCACTGGGCGATGGGGATTCCACAGGAGTCGGCGTTGGTGTGGCTTCTGCAACCGCCGGTTGCGTTGCCGTATCACTCTCAACTGGTTTCTCGGTTTCTTTAACAACTCGTGGTCGAGTTTTAACGGCCTCGGTGGTTGTTTGAGCTTCAACTGTTGTTTGTGTTGGTTCCAAGTCCTGAACTGCAAAGCCCTTACTTTGGGCAAGACTGCCAGTAAACAATTGGACTGCTTGATCGATGGCTTCTGCGAAACGACCTGCACTTAACGGCGCGCGCATGCGCTGAGAAATTTCTCCCAGAATGCCTTCCGGTAAATCTGCCTGGGCCAACTTGCTGAATTGCGTAAACGAAGTTTTTGAACCGACAGACACGACTAACAACAGACTCTTGTTCGTGCTGCTTCGTGAACCAATGTTCCAGTTGCTCGAGAGCTTGCGTGAGAAGTCGAAAATGTCTTCGCCTGCCGTGTCAGTAACCGTGGCTATGTAAAAATCGACCTTAGTTTTATCGGCGAGGTTTACCAGAATAGTTTCCAACCGGCTTTTCGTTTGTGAATCAACAACACCCGCGAAGTCGTTTATGTGACCTGATGGTGAGGCGAGTTGATCCTGTGCTCGAATGCCTGCCGGGCTAAGTAGCAACAACAGGCTTGTGATTGCGAGTGGGAGTTTGAAGGACAAGATGCGATAAATGAGTCTCATAAAAGTCAGTGTTGCTGGTTGCTTTCCGGGAGATTGAAGCACGTTCATATTGCGGGGAAAGATTCGGGCGTCATGATACCATCGCCCCGAAATGTCGGCGAGCAGACGGTGACAAACTGATACTGAGCTAACCTCACTTTTGGCTTTGTTTTTCTGGAGAATTTTGTGAGTGAACTGGATGAGGCCTGGGCGTTAGCACTTGCCGAAGCTGAACAACGCGCGCGTTCGGCTGGTCGCGGGGAACTTGCCGACTATCTTTCCTTAAGAAATTCAAACGACCTTTTGCGTACGGCTGGCATCGATTGGTTGATTGCCACTTTCACTCAACTTGCCGGCGACGCTAATCGCGTAGGCGCCAGTCTGAAAATCGCCACTGCAGATGGGCACCGCTTCAAGATCGGTAACTCAACGATGGTCGGTACTCTGCTCACGTTAAGCAATGGCGTTCGACAGATGTTTATTGAAGCCGGTTGGCCCAGAACGCCGCGCGATGGATTTGTTCGTGGTGGTGGTTTAGCGTGCGGAAATATTCGCCATCTCGGATTGACCGCAGCCAATCAGGAATTGCTGTTAACTAAGACCATTCAGGGTTCCCCAACCTGGTTGGCCTCGGATAAGACAGACACTCGCTTCGATCTTCACGAGTCAGACATTCGCCATCACTTCGCGATTCTTCTCAATCTGCAAAAGCGGAAGCCTTAAAGAGTCAATTGAGGAAACTTCTATTCGCAGGGGGCGTCCGGGACGGACGCGCTCCGACAGAAGAGCGCCCGCTGAAATTCCCAGATCCTATTTCGTGATCATTGGACCGGGATTAACAAGCGGCACCTCTTCTGTCGGAGCGCGCCCGTCCCGGGCGCCCCCGCAACCCACAACCATCTACCTCTTACGCCAACACCTTTTCCGTAACCCAACTGCACCTTTTCGCGTTAACCCACAACATCCTCCCCAAATTCCTCAACTTTTATTGGCCCATCGCGATCGGCACGTCACTTGCCAAATGCTCTTACAGCGAAACGATTCGCTTGGTTGAAAACATTTCCTTGATAATTCTGCCGGTTAGCCCTGCCAAAACCCTGCTAGTAAAAGCCCTGGTACAAAAGTGCCGGGGCTTTTCCTCTTGTGTTGATGTCACAAAGTGACGAGTGACTCTAGCCAGCCGTTTCAACGGCAGACTAAAGTAAACCATCGCTACGCGATGGGAAGAATATCGGACATAATCAGCGCATGGCTGGCACTCTCTACGTTGTAGCAACCCCGATCGGTAATCTTGCTGACATCACGCAACGCGCGATTCAAGTTCTCAAAGACGTCGATCTTATTGCCTGTGAAGACACTCGCCATACACGCAAGTTGTTACAACATTTCGGTATCGATACGAAGACGATTAGTTATCACGAACACAACGAGACTGAACGCGGCAAAGAGTTGATCTACAAACTCGAGCAGGGGACCAACCTCGCAGTTGTTTCTGATGCCGGCAGCCCTGCGATCAGCGACCCGGGTTTTAAACTTGTTCGTAACGCAATCGAGAATGAAATCGTCGTTGTTCCTGTTCCTGGTCCAAGCGCTTTGATCGCCGCGTTGACTGCCGCTGGACTACCAACTGACGAATTCTTCTTTGCCGGATTTCTGCCGGCCAAGTCCGTGGCCCGCCAAACACGACTACGCGAGCTGAGTGCAATTCCAGGCACACTGATCTTTTACGAAGCTCCGCACCGGCTTTCAGCCACGCTAAAAGATGCGTCCGAAACACTAGGCGAACGTGAAGCTGTCGTAGCGCGGGAACTAACCAAGCTTCATGAGGAACTGAAGCGAGGCCGGCTCAGTGAACTTGCCGAACACTATTCACACGAAGAGCCACGCGGCGAAATCGTTTTGCTGATTGATCGCACTGTGCTTAAAACGGTTGAAAGCTCACCGGAAAACAGAAGCATTGCAGAGGTTGTCGCGCAGTTTGAAAGTGCAGGGTTGGACCACCGAACCGCGTTAAAAAAAGCGGCGCGTGAGTTAGGACTCTCACGCGCCGAAGCCTATCGCAAATTGGTGGCTGAACGAGGTCGTGCTTAACTTCCGGTCAATTGGGCCGGAAGTGGCTTATCAACTTTCACCCTCATTGGTCTATTCGCAACTTCCCATAACGTCATATAAACCGTCCGGGTGATCTTCTCCATTTTCTGATAATCGATCTTGTCGGGTGAGTCACCGGGCTGGTGATAGTCTTCATGCACGCCATCGAAAAAGAAGATGATAGGAATTCCCTTACGCGCGTAATTGAAGTGGTCACTGCGATAGAAGAAGCGATTTGGGTCCGATGGATCGTCGTAACGAGTGTCATAGTCGACATTCAGGTAAGACTTGTTAACGGCCTGTACTAATTCACCCAGTTCTGTACTCATCATTGTTGAGCCGATCAGGTAGACGCCGTTTGGACCAGTCAGGTCTCTGTTGCGTGGGTTAGTGTCGCCTTCCTTTTTGCTGCGACCGATCATGTCGATGTTTAGTTGGGCCACGACGTGATCGAGTGGAACAGTCGGATACTCGGTGAAGTAGCGCGAACCCCACAGTCCCTTCTCTTCGCCGCAATGCCAGACAAACAGGACCGAACGTTTTGGACGCGTCGGCGCTTTCGCGAGTGCTTCGGCCATGCTCAGGATTGCCGTTGTTCCCGAACCGTCGTCGTCTGCGCCGTTACAAATCGGATCAGCCGTTCCGGGCGCGCAAATACCAACGTGATCGTAATGGGCCCCGATGGCCACATACTCTGACTTGAGGACCGGATCACTTCCTTCCCAGATGCCGACAACGTTTTGGGTGGGAATATCTTCCGTCCGCGCCGAAATATTCACACTCATCTTCTTGGAGGCATTCAATACAAACGGCGCTGGTAAGGTTGCTGTATATGAAGCATTGAAAATGGCGGTGGCTGTTGAAGCTTCACCGATGAAAATCGAATTTGCGACTTCCGGCGAAACGACAATCGAAGGTAGCGGTGGCGTTGTTTGGGCCTGAAATTTGGCGACGACAGTGGTGCCTCGTTCCATCAATCGTTGACGGTTGCGTTCCCAGTTTGCGAGATACTGGTAGTCGGGAATATAGATGAGTCCAACTGCGCCGACTTTGCGAGCGTAGTCACTTGGAGTCATGTAGTCTTCGCCTGGCTTGCCGAGTTCCGCACGAGTGGTCCCACGCAACGTCAGGCTTGGCGCTCCGAACACGACCGCTATCTTGCCGGTAGCATCGATGCCTTTGTAGGCGTCGATTCCCTTCGACTTTACCAGCCAGCCATTGCCGGCGAAGACGAGTTGTCCACTGATGTTTCCAGCGCCCGCAACGGCCAGGTAATCAGTTCCAGCGTTGAGCGCTTTACCGTTCAGGTCGACGTGAGTTTGTGTTCCGTCAATACGATCACGACGCAACGCAATCTTTTGTAAGTAACCCCCGTCGTCGCCACCGGGTTTGAATCCCCAGCGCGAAAGATTCATGGCGATGAACTTCGCGGTCGTATCGAGACCTCTTGATGGTGTGTCGCGACCTTCCATCTCGTCAGACGCAATGAACGTTAAGTAGTCTTTCATCTGAGCGGCAGCGATGGTGTCCACTCCACGTTGCGCAGTTGGCAACGCGGCAGTAGTGGTTTTTTTTAACTTGTCAGCTTTCTGGGCGTAGCCGACGGGGAGCGTAACGACGAACAAACTCGTCAGCAGTAATGCGGTTATTAATCTTCGCATGGAATCTCCAATGGGTTTCTGGACTATTAGGGCTTGGGTTTGATGCTTTGTATGCTGTGTTAAGTGCTTGGACTTAGAGCTTTGTGCTTGGTACTTAGTGCTTTGTACTTGGTGCTTTGTGCTTTTCTTCGCTCCAGAGGAGCGACATATTTATAGCTGCTGCCCCCGGCGCTAAGCTTCCTGCACCGCTTGCACCAATCTCGTCAGCGTGTCTTTTGCGTCGCCGTAAAGCATGCCTGTTACAGGTTTAAAAAACAAAGGGTTCTCGAGTCCTGAGAAACCTCGGCCTTGTCCGCGCTTCAAAACTATTACCGACTTTGATCTGTCGACGTCGAGTATCGGCATGCCTGCGATCGGGCTACTCGGGTTTTCGCGCGCGTCGGGATTGACGACGTCGTTTGCGCCCACCACTACCGACACGTCAGTGCTCGAAAACTCGGGATTGATCTGTTCCAACTCGTAAAGCAACGAATAAGGAACGTTTGCCTCGGCCAGCAACACGTTCATGTGACCAGGCATGCGACCCGCAACCGGATGAATGCCGTACTTCACTGTCACACCGCGTTTTTCCAACACATCCGCCAGTTCCCGCACCGCATGTTGAGCTTGCGCAGTCGCTAGTCCATAACCGGGAACAAAGACGACTTTGTTTGCATAAGCTAACTGGGTAGCTACATCTTCGATACTGACTTCGCGCATCGTTCCGGTTTGTTCACCCGTCGCACTCGCCGTTACTGCACTGCCAAATGCTCCAAAGAGAACGTTGGTCATCGAGCGATTCATCGCGCGGCACATCAGGATCGAGAGAATGAAACCGGAGAACCCATCGAGTGTGCCGGCAATAATCAGGACTTTGTTGTTTAGTACAAAGCCAGTTGCGGCAGAAGCGAGTCCGGCATAAGAGTTGAGCAGAGACATCACGACCGGCATGTCGGCGGAACCGATCGGCATCACGAGCAGCAGGCCAAAAACAAATGCGAGCCCGACCATGACGAAAAACACCGTCATCGAACCTGGCACGACCACCAGGTAAATGAAGAGCACGATGGTGGCGGCAAGTAGGGCCATGTTGAAAACGTTCTGGCCTTTGTAAGTCATGGGTGTGCCGCGGACCATGCCCTGCAGTTTCGCAAAAGCGAGCAAGCTGCCCGTAGTCGTGAGCGCGCCCAACATGACTTCAAACCCGAGTGCGCCCATGGTGATGCGTTCAAGTTCACCACCATGTCGGTAGAATTCCGAGATACCGACGAGTGCAGCAGCGAATGCTCCGAAAGCGTGTGAGAGCGCGGTCCGCTGGGGCATCGCGGTCATCGGTACCCAAAGACCCATCGCCAGTCCGGCGATTGAGCCAATTACCAGTCCGGTGATGATCCAGGTGAAGGAGACGATCTCGTGGTGCATCAATGTGCCGATGATGGCCAGCAACATGCCAAACTCGGCGAGATGCATCCCGCGTTTTGCCGACTCGGGATGACTCAACCCCTTCAATCCAAGAATGAAGAAGATTGATGCGAGCAGGTAACTGAATTCGATGAAGTAGGTTCGCAAAATTGTTATAAAAGCAATCGAGTTAGTGCGATGTAGTGGTCAAGAAGTCAGTACCACCTGCGGTAGCGGGTGGGTCTTCTCAAACATAATGGCGCTATTCTCAAAAAGACCCACCCGCTACCGCAAGGTGGTACTGACTTCTTGACCACCGGAAACGGCTGACACTGACAACAATTCACTTTTTACGCTTAAACATCCGCAGCATTCGATCGGTGATCACGAATCCGCCGACCACGTTCGTTGTGGAGCATACAACCGCAACGAAGCCAAGAATCGTGCTGGCAAGTTTGTAGTTTGCTCCGGCCGTCACGATCGAGCCGACTAACGATATGCCCGAAATCGCGTTCGTTGCCGACATCAGCGGCGTGTGTAATAACGGCGGCACACGCGAGATCACCTGATAACCCAGGAATGCCGCGAGGGCGAAAACGTAAAGTGCGGAGATAAGAGTTTCTGCGGACATAAATCCTCAAAGTAGATCAACAACTCTCTTGTTCACGATCTCGCCGCCGTGCGTTACACACGATGGTCCAATCACATCGTCGTTCATATCGATCTGCAACTGCCCGTCTTTGATCATTGGCAACAGAAACGCCGTGATGTTGCGCGAGTAGAGTTGACTAGCGTGGACCGGAACAGTTGCCGCAAGATTCGTGGGCGCAATTATCGTTACGCCGTTTTGTTCGACTGTCTCGTCTGCTTTCGTGAGCGCACAATTTCCGCCGGTTGCGCCAGCCAGATCGATCACCAGCGAGCCACGTTTCATTCCTTTGACTGCCTCTTCTGTGATCAGTAGTGGCGCGCGTCGACCTGGAACTTGCGCGGTGGTGATGATGATGTCGGCAGTCTTCGCATGCTCGGCAATCAATGCACGTCCGCGATTCATCGCTTCATCTGACAATTCGACCGCATAGCCACCCGCGTCTTCAGTCTTAAGACCACCGAGATCGACTTCAAGAAAAGTTGCGCCAAGTGATTTGACCTGTTCGCCTGCCGCTGATCGAACGTCGTAACCTTCAACGACAGCACCGAGTCGCCGCGCGGTCGCGATCGCTTGTAAACCTGCAACGCCGGCCCCCAGCACGAGCACACGCGCGGGTGGAACTGTGCCGGCAGCCGTCATCAATAAAGGAAACATGCGCGGGATTCGTTCTGCGCCGATGATGACTGCTTTGTATCCGGCAACAGTCGCCATCGAAGAGAGAGCGTCCATTGACTGCGCGCGAGTGATGCGGGGAATCAATTCGACTGCGAAAGTAGTTAGACCATGAGTTGCGGCCGGTTGAAGTGCGGCGGGTTCGTCGAGCGGTCGCAGAAAGCCAATAACGATGGCGCCGCTTTTTAGTTTTTCGAAGACTTCCGTTTGCGGCCTATTTACAACCGCAAGGACATCTGTGTTTGTTAGCAGTGAATGTCGATCTCCAACCACTTCCGCTCCTGCCTCACGAAAATCGTCGTCACTGCGTGCGGCTGCGAGTCCGGCGCCGCTTTCAACCTGGACGGTTGCCTTTGCCGCGATCAGTTTTTTGATCGACTCCGGCATCAGCGCGACGCGTGCTTCGCCAGCTTGTGCCTCGCGCAAGACGACTATGTTCATTGCGCGCTCCTGAGTTGTATGAGTGGCTGGACTGGAGATAGGACGACGTGTAAACGCAACCAGCTACGGGGCATAGGAAGTTAACAGTGATACTGCTTCGGGAGTGACAGACTGTTCAGTCGAGCGTTCGCAGTATAACGCAGCTCAAAAGTCTGCGCTAAGTTTAGTCATTGTGTTTGGTGTTATTCGTCGCGTCGCGACGTTTGAATTTAGCCAGCCGTTTCAACGGCTGGAAGCAAGTCGAGAGAATTTGCGTCGCGTAGCGACGCTTGAACCACGTCGCGGTCGTTCGCGATCATTCACGCGTCGCTACGCGACGCGCATATATCTTTCATGACCCCTTCCAGCCGTTAAAACGGCTGGCTAAATTCAAACGTCGCTACGCGACGCCCACGTATCTTTCATGACCCTTTCCAGCCGTTAAAACGGCTGGCTAAATTCAAACGTCGCTACGCGACGCCCGCATGTCTTCACGATTGTTCCAGGCCGCCCTTAATTCTGAAACTTGCTAACGTTCCAGCCCACTCCTATAATCCAACCCGCTTTTTTGTGGCGCATTGGTGTAGTTGGTTAACACGCTGCCCTCTCAAGGCAGAGATCACGGGTTCGAGTCCCGTATGCGCTACCACGACATGACGAAGGCCGCTGGAATTAACTCCGGCGGCCTTTTTCCTTGTCAAATAAGTAACACATTGCTTAATTTAGTCCTGGACAAAGTTATCTCTACCTCATTCCCAAGGAGAAAATAATGGATCCCGCAACTCTTAATCAGCTTATGCCGCTTTGGTTTATCCTCACTGCGCTGTTTTGGGGAATAACCATTCTTCTGCATGTGTTGTTTGCTGCAGGTGTAGCTCATGATGCGGGCAGCTTTCAACAAGACAATGGAAGCACAGTGTTGGTAGGCCCGTCAGTTTGGGTCCTGGCTACGCTCCTCGGCGGTGTCTTCGTGGCCGGATTGTACTGGGTGATTCATCATTCGACATTACGTCGAGGCAAAGCGTGGTCGGAAGGGTATTAATAGATCACGGTTTCGCGTTGCTATTGCCCGAGGACGTCTTGTCCTTTTCCACATGGACCCACATATATTCGTTGCCCTGTTTGATCACAGTGCTCGTACTCTTCGCATTGTCGACGTAGATCTTGGTGAAGTACTCCTTGTAATACCAGACAAAGAAGATCGAACCGAGAGTGGGCTTTTCTTTTTCGGTATAGTTTAGCCAGATCTCTCGCGGAGGTTGTGCGTTGAAGCCACGAAAAGTACCCTGAAAATAACTCTCATCCTTTGTGATCTTCTCAGCCGTCGCATCAATCGTGTAAACGAACTCTCCTCCGTAGACGGCAACGCCGTTTGGTTGAAAGGCGGGAAGGAGCCAAACGTTAAAAGTCTTATCGTCGTTTCGTTTTATGTAAGCGTTGTGGGCGGGCGAACCAGCCGGGATAGTTTCGCTTAGTTTCTTCTGTGCGAGAGCGAGGGCCTTTGCATGCGCAATTAAAAATGCCTCATCGATCTTGTCGGTCGTCCTCGAGATCTTACCGCTGCCATCGACTACATAATGAAACACCTGATCGTATTTGTTGTTCTCGAGTTTGCCATAGACTGCGTGCCAGACGCTTTTCGAGTCTTGAAAACAGAACCATTCTCTTCCGAGGCGCGCCACCTCGTCCTTGTCGGATGCCATCGCAAGATCGCTAGTCTTCCAGGCCACCGTGTCATAAGCGACAAGCCATTGCGCGATCTCAAACTTCTTATTGAAATCAGCGATATCAAATGCGGGTTTGGTTGTTTTCGGGGTTTGTCCAAAAACAATTAATGGCAGGAAAGCCAGCCATAGTATTCGCATGAATTTCATAAAGCCATCCCTCGAGAGAACACGAATAAATACCCGTATGCTCGCTGCACTTTATTACTACTCCCACTTGCCTCTGCCAACCAACTTCCAACGCTTCACCTTCCGACAACCGGACTCATAATTTTCCATTTCCAACTTCGGCATGCCGCCGGAGAAGGCTGCCGGGTAGGTGATCACTGAGGCTTTGGTGGTGGCGCCGGGGAAGCCGGAGGCGCAGGCGTCTTCGGTGACTTGTTCGAAATCTTGAACAACGTTCCAGCGGCCGCCGGCGAAGTTAACGAGTGCGGCGCTTTCGGTGAGCGTGCCCTGGTTCATGTAACCGCTCGACATCAAGAGTTCGTCGATACCATCGCCATTGAGATCGATCTTGCGAACGAAACTACTTTTGAAGTCGGCATCAAACTCTGCAACTAACTGTGGACCATTAAAGATCGCAACTCGTTCACTACCGAAGTTGTCAGCGTGAGAGGCGCCACATTCGCTAACCGAGATCAGATAAGCTGTTTGTGTTTGGCCGGGTGCGGTAAAACTTCCGGTAACGGAATCGATGATCGATGGCGCAATCTGACCGGCGTTGCGTGCGGCTTTCAAGTAGTCGTCACTACCGTTGCCATTGAAGTTCGGGTTGCATCGTTGAGCGTCAGTCAAATATCTCTTAAACACTTTCGATAACACCGACCTTTGCACGGCCGGAGAAATTTTCGGCGGCTGCGTTGTATTGTCGTTTCGGAAGTCGTGCAGGATCTGTTTGGGAGCAGCGGGTCTCTGGGCCAACGCGGCGGTGAACATCAACAGGATGCAGATCGAAAATAGAAACTTCATCGGGAGTCCTTTCTATTTAAACCTTGATCGACTGAAGAAGGATTAACCACTAAGGCGCAAAGTCACGAAATTAACGAGAGAGATAGTGAACTTAATTCACCTTGCGTCCGTTGTGTCTTCGCATCCTTAAAGATTTCTTAACCAGCGCTATCTTCGCTTCCGCAACATCAAAATAGAAATGTTCAGGTGCTATGGCGACAGCCTCGTTGCCCGGTGAAACGATCGGGGCCGGCGCGTATCGCAACATGCCGGTCGCTTTCACGGTTTGTCCTTCGAACTGAATCAAGCCGCTCATCTTATCGATGTCGGAGTCTTTGATGTTGTAGATGTAAATTCCCCAGCCACTAAACTCTACGATGTATCCGAGTTTCGCGGTTCGGAACGTTCCTTCAACAGTTAGTGTCTTACCAACTTGTGGCTCGAGTGTGCGTTTGAACTTGGCCAGGCTTGACGACTGTGCGTGCGCCATCGTCTGGCAGATCAAAAGCACCGCGATACAAAGGATCTTTCGTTTCATCTACGCATTCATCTTCTGAATAATCGCGTCCGCAAACTCCGTGGTCCTGGCTGTTCCACCAATGTCGCGAGTACGAACTTTGCCTTCTGCGAATACAGCCAGCAGCGAACTCTCGATCTTGTCAGCCGCTTCTCGTTCACCGAGGTGACGCAACATTAAAATTCCGGATTGCAGCAGAGCCGTTGGATTTGCAATTCCCTGACCGGCAATATCAGGAGCTGAGCCATGCACGGCCTCAAACAGCGCGCCTTTTTCGCCGATGTTGGCGCCCGGCACCAGACCGAGTCCACCAACCAGGCCGGCACATAGATCGGAGACAATGTCGCCGTACAAGTTCTCCAACAACATCACGTCAAACTGCTCCGGACGCATCACCAGTTGCATACAGGCGTTGTCGACGATCTTGTCGTCGGCATGAATGTCCGGATAGTCAGTGCTGACGTTTCGGAAGCAGTCGAGAAACAAGCCGTCAGACAACTTCATGATGTTGGCTTTGTGGACCGCAGTCACTTTTTTTCGTGACTCACGGCGCGAATACTCGAAAGCAAACTTCGCGATTCGCGTCGAGGCTTTCTCGGTAATGATCTTCAAACTCTCGACCACGCCGGGAACAACCACATGCTCGAGACCTGAGTACAAGTCTTCCGTGTTTTCACGAACGACAACGAGATCGAGTTCGGGATAACGACACGGCACGTTTGGTAACGCGCGCACGGGTCGCAGGTTTGCGTAAAGATCGAGTGTCTTTCTCAGGCCAACATTGACCGAAGTGAAGCCCTTGCCGACGGGAGTGGTGATAGGTCCTTTAATCGCGACCTTATTACGCAGGATGGAATCGAGTAGTTCCTGCGGGAGTGTTTCACCAAATTTTTCGAGTGCTTGCGCGCCCGCGTAATGAGTTTCCCATTGAATGTCGACGCCGGCCGCTTCGATGATGCGGACAACACTTGCTGCTACTTCGGGGCCAATGCCGTCGCCTGGAATCAGTGTGATAGGATGCATATAAGTGGTCTTTGGAGTTTCGGACTCAGGTATTTGGACAAGAATAATCTTTTGCTCTGCGAGTGACAAATTGTATCAGTTGGCACGCATCGCAGCAGATCAAACACCTACGTCCGTTTATCTTTATGAGTTTATGGCGATGAGGTCAGTACCGTAACGCGGTAGCGTCGGGTCAGTTTTGATTTTGTGGACCCAAATTTATTACACGACCCGACGCTACCGCGTTACGGTACTGACCTCATCGCCCAGTTAAGTGGAAGTTTTGCAAGAACCTCTAAAGCATCGCGGACATGACGTCGTGATTGTGGGAGGCGGTGTGATCGGGTTAGCGATTGCCCGCTCGTTAGCGCTGCGCGGCGTGCGCGATGTTTGTCTTATCGAACGCAGCAGTTTAGGAACTGAGTCTTCTTTCGCGGCAGCGGGAATGTTGGCGCCTCAAGCCGAAGCCGACTCGCGCGATGATCTTTTCAAACTGCTTACGCAAAGCCGCGACCTCTATCAAAACTTTGCAGCCGAACTTCGCGACGAAACAGGCATCGACATCGAACTCGACACGACCGGCACACTCTATCTTGCCCTGACTGATCACGATCAATCCGACATCGAAGCCCGATTTGCATGGCAAAGTCAGGCGCAGTTGCCGGTAGAAAAACTGACTCCGGAAGAAGCCACCTATATCGAACCGTGCATATCCGCCGATGTTCGTGGTGCACTCCTTTTTCCTGGTGATATCCAGGTAGAAAATCGACGTTTGCTCAGCGCCCTGGCGAATAGCGTCGCTCAGCTAAACATCCATTTGCTAACCGGCGTCAGTGTTGACTCACTCGATATTCGTCACGGTCGAGTCGCCGGAGTGCAAACCTCTGCTGGTTCGGTTAGTTGTTCAACTGTGATCGTTGCCGCCGGCGCGTGGTCGAGTTTTATCGATTCGAAGATCAAAGTCGAGCCAGTTCGCGGGCAGATGATTTGTTTGACGGCCCAACCGCAACTAACTCGTCACGTTATTTATAGCCCGCGAGGTTATCTTGTGCCGCGCCAGGACGGACGTTTGCTGGCCGGCTCAACTGGTGAATTGGTTGGCTTTACTAAGGAAGTTACGGCTGGAGGTGTGGCGACGATTCTGAAAAACGCAGTTGAGATTTCACCATCGATCTCCAATCTTCCGATTGCCGATACCTGGGCTGGATTACGCCCGAGGGCCGCTGATGGTTTGCCAGTGCTCGGTCCTTGTGGTGAAATTAGCGGGTTGGTTTACGCAACGGGACACTATAGAAACGGAATCTTACTCACGCCCATCACGGCCGAGTTGATCGCGAAGACCATCGTTGACAACGTTGTTCCAACCGCATTGGCTCCCTTTAGTCCGGATCGATTCGCAGCAGTTACGTCTTGAGTTAAAGATGACTCTTTTTAAGTACAAACTTCTCCTGATAGGCATTCTCCTGCTGGCAGGTGCGAACTCTGTCTGGGCCCAGTCATCACAAGTCAAAACAGACGACCGAGCTGCACAAGCAATCTTTGAAGATGCCAACGGTTATTTAGGACGTCGCTACCAGGAATTCAATAAACAGAACGTTGCTTACGATCCAAAACTCGAGGAACAGGTCAAAAAAGAGCAACTGGAGTTAGCCGTTAAAAACGCGGCAATTCTTGAAGCTCGACAACCAAAAGGCGACGATCGTTACTACCTGGGCCTGCTTTATCATCTGGCCGGTAATGGCGACGCTGCACTCGCCACGATGCAGCGTTTTATTAAAGACAATCCGGATGGTGAGAAAGCACAGGCGGCGCGCAACGTTGTAGTTTTGTATTCAGTAAAGAAAGATAAGTTGACTGACGCGCTGGCAACGATCGAAGAGTACGTGCATCATCAGCCGCAGGACGCGGACGATCGTTACCGGATGGAGTTTCTGGTTGCGGACGCATTTCTACGCGCCAAAGATTATGCGCAGATGGTCGTGCATGCGGAGCAGATGTTTACCGCCGCCAAAACATTCTCCGCTGCGCACAATTCAAATGTTTCCAGACGTGACGAGATGTTGTTGAAGTCGTCCGTGTTGTTGGCCGATGCCTACGACAAAACAGGGCATAAAGAAAAAGCAATTTCGACGATTGCAGAATTACGACGAATGTCGCTTGAGTTGCCGTCCGGCACTCTATACAGATTTGCAAATCTACGTCTCCAAACTTTATCTCCGGATCTGGACTTACAAACGATTGCCGAGAAAGAATCGAAGCCGTCAGCCGTTACTCAACTGCCGGAGATCGTTGCGACGGAATGGATCGATCAGTCGCCTAAAAAACTTTCGGAATTGCGTGGTCAGGTAGTGTTGTTGGATTTCTGGGCGCCGTGGTGTGGTCCATGTCGGTACACATTTCCGAAGTTGACGTTATGGCATCAGGCGTACAAGGATAAAGGTCTGGTGATCATTGGCTTGACCAAGTATTTTGGCCACGATGACGAGCGAGACCTGACGCCGAAGGAAGAGCTTGTTTATTTGCGGCAGTTTAAGAAACAGAATCGACTTCCGTACGGATTTGTCGTGGTCGACTCGGACGCGAATAATTTGAACTATGGCGTGTTTTCGATTCCCATGTCTTTCCTGATAGATCGCCGTGGTGTCGTACGATTTATTTCAGCCGGGGCAAATCCCGCCGAGATAGCCGAGTTGGGAAGAATGATCAAGAAGTTGATCGATGAACCAGCGGATTGAGTAATTGCCGATTGACCCTGTCGAACGAAGGCTTAACCACTAAGGCGCGAAGACACAAAAGGATCTAAAAAAGAGTTAACAGCCAATAATCAACTCGGCAATTGGCAATCGCAAATCGGCAATGTCTTAAATTTGAAATCTGAAATCTGAAATATCCCATGCCCGTTGACGTAGTTCGCATCTTAATCGCTTTTATCGCAGGCATCGCCTCGTTCTTGTCTCCGTGTGTGTTGCCGCTCGTTCCTGGATACATCTCACTGATTTCCGGAGTCAGTGTTGACGGGTTGAAAGAAGGGACGAGTAGCCGGCGCGCTGTGATTATTAACTCGCTCGCGTTTAATGCCGGCCTCTCTACGATCTTTTTGATTCTCGGAACGACTGCGGGATTAGTCGGCGCGGCGATCACGAGTAATCCGTGGGTCAGGATCATTGGCGGTGCGATCATCATCGCTTTCGGTCTTCAACTCATCGGCCTCCTCAAGATTTCCAGTCTTTATAAAGACACGCGTTTCTTCTCGAGCGACAAACCGCGCGGAATTTTTGGTTCAGTAACACTCGGAATGGCGTTCGCCGCAGGCTGGACTCCATGCATTGGTCCAATCCTGGGCGGCATCATCGGCCTCGCCGCGACAAGTGGTGGCTGGCGCAGTGGTCTGATCTTGTCGGCATTTTATTCAGCCGGTCTGGCTGTTCCGTTTCTGTTAACCGGACTTGGCATTAACAAGTTTCTCGGTTTCTACAAACATTTCCGCAAGCACCTTCACAAAGTCGAGGTCGTCTCCGGAATTGTGCTGATTCTCGTAGGCTTGCTCGTGATGAGCGGTAAGTCGACTGTGTTGGCGAGTTCAACCCTGACTCGTTACGCGCCGAACGCGGAAGAGTTAGTCGTCAAACTGCAAAACTGGTGGTATGGCAATAAAGGGAATACTGCGACGAATGGTCCAGCTACGGCGCAAAATTTTCCAATCGCGCCAGACGTCGAATTCAAGACTCTTGATGGGCAACCGTTTCGCTTGAAAGAACTTCAGGGACAAGTTGTAGTGCTCAATTTTTGGGCGACCTACTGTCTGCCCTGTCGTGATGAAATTCCTGCTCTTAATTCTTTGCAACACGAACTTGAAGCGCGTGGCTTGAAGATCGTGGGTGCTTCGTTGGACGACGATGCGGACGGCATTAACGCTTATCAAAAAGCAGTGGCAAAGTTTGACTACAAAGTTTTGCTTGGCAGTGGTTCCATAAAGCAGCAATATGAACAGTCTGTTCTGCCAACCACGTTTCTGATTGATCGCCAGGGCCGCATTCGGGAAAAGATAATTGGCGCCCGGGCAAAGGCTGATTGGGAAGCAGCCATCAAACCTCTTCTTGATGAAGCACCGGCAACGGCCAGTGCTGGAAATTGAACCTGCGGAGTTACCACCATGAAGAAATTGTTGATCCTCGTCGTCGCCCTGCTTGCGTTGCCGCTTGCCGCTCGCGCTCAAAGTCATGAGTACTCACCGCTCGTGGAAAAAACGATTAACTACAAAACCTGGGCCTTGCCGGATTTGAAGACTGACAAGCCAGACGACTTGCGCGAACTGATCGCGGGCAAGAAGCTCGTGATGATTGTTTACTTTGCTCCGTGGTGCGGTAACTGGCGTAATGAAGCTCCGATCGCAGCGAAGCTTTACGAGAAATACAAAGGCCAGGGATTCCAGGTGATTGGTATCAGCGAGTATGGCTCACGTGATGATGTGAAGGCTTACTTTGGTGAAGCTGGTGCTCCTTATCCAATTGTGACCGAGTCAGAATCGCGCGACGACAAACAGAAAACTCCACACTACGGTTACCGTCAACTGACTGGCGATTCGCGTAACTGGGGCTCGCCATGGAATATTTTTCTCGAACCCTCGAAGCTAAACGCCAGCGGTGATGTGCTGACTGAAAAGGCCTGGGTTGTTAATGGTGAATTGATCGAAGACGAAGTTGATAAGTTCATCGAATCGAAACTTTCCCTGAAAACCGCCACCGCCATCGAACCCTGTAAGAACTAATGCTTTAGCTTGTCGGATCTTCTCTTAGTCTCTGCGTTGAATTGATGTAGATAGAGAGCCTCTGCAAACTCAACCACGTTGCGGCTTAGCCGTCTGTTGTGAGGAATGGCTATGCCTTTCCCTTACATTGGCGCCTTTTGGTTCAGTGGCTATGCCCTCCCCGCGGAATGGCGGATGAAAACTTACGGGTAGAAGTGGCGTAGTCCAAGTTGTAGTGCACACTTACGGAAAGGCATAGCCATTCCTCACAACAGACGGCTAAGCCGCACCTGGTTGAGTCTTGCGAGAGGCACTAAAAGCCTATCGTACACAGTCCGCTTTGCGCCTGGGGAGATCGGTTGCTAAGATGTCGCGCTCTTTTGTGAACCGATATGAAACTTCGCCTTCTTTATCATGGCCACTGCTTTGACGGCGTGGCCTCCGCCGCAACGTTCACCCGCTTTTACAAAGAACGAATTCATCCGGATGCTGAAGTCGATTACGCCGGTCTGCTTCATCGACCGGGGAATCTTTTCGATGCGGGTCTGCTTGACGGTGATGAAAATGCCATCGTCGATTTCAAATACGCCGCTTCAGAAAAACTAACCTGGTGGTTCGATCATCACGAGTCAGCATTCCTGACTCCCGAAGATGAGGCTCACTTTAGAGCGGACCAGTCAGGCAAAAAGTTTCTCGATCCAACTCGAAAATCCTGTACTGAATTTATCGCCGATGTTGCGCGCGAACGCTTTGGGTTCGACGTTGGTCCAATTGAAACCCTCGTCCATTGGGCGCACATCATTGATGGAGCTTTATATACGTCGCCTGCTCAGTGTGTTGAGTTGAAGGAACCGGCACTGCAACTAATGCAGGTTATCGAATCAGATCCGGATGATTCGTTTATCGATCAGATTATTCGCGAATTGACTATGAAGTCGCTTGAAGATGTGGCTACCGGCGACGAAGTTCAGCAACGTTTCAAACCAATTCTGCAGCAACATCTCGAAACGCTTGAAGCGGTACGTCGTAAAGCGAAGTACGCGAATCATGTTGTTCAGTTTGATTTGATCGACGAAGGTTACGAAGGCTTCAATAAGTTCATTCCTTATTATCTGCATCCCGAGACAACTTACTCGGTGGCCCTCACGCGTGGTACACATCGAACAAAGATCTCAGTCGGGTCCAATCCCTGGGCGCCGAAGCCGCGCCAACACAACATCGCAAAGATTTGTGAACGCTACGGCGGTGGCGGACACGCTGTCGTGGGAGCGGTCTCGTTCAAGCCGGAAGAAGTCGAAGAGGCGCGTGCCGCAGTGAAAGAGATCGTTGCCGAGTTGTCGATGTAACAGCGAGTTCGTCTACCAGAGATTATTTAACCACCAAGACACAAAGACCCGTTTTGAGGTGGCTGCGCTGAGCCCCGGCTTCGCCGCCTGTTGTGAGGGACGGCTCTGCCATGCCCTGACATTCTTGGGTCCTGACTACGGCAAGGCGGAGCCATGCCTCACAACAGGCGGCAAAGCCAGATTAGATCGATTCCATAAAGGCTTGCGGAAGGGAGTTGGAAGGGGCGACCGGGACGGGCGCGCTCCGACAGAAGAGGTCCCGCGTGTTAATCGCACTCTGTGATTACGACAAATAGAATCTGGAATTTGAGCGGGCGCTCTTCTGTCGGAGCGCGTCCGTCCCGGTCGCCCCGTGCGAATAGAGTCGCGTTCACAGTCCTCGCGCACTGCCCATCAACTCCTCAATCTCACCCGCTTGCTTTGGTACTTTATTCGTCAACACTCTTGGGCCATCCGTCGTGCACAACACGTCATCCTCAATCCTGACACCGATTCCTAAATACTCAGCAGGCACGTCTTTTGAATCGGGCGCGATGTAAATTCCTGGTTCCACAGTCATAACCACACCGGGTTCAAGTGCGCGCGATTCTTTGCCATAGTAATAACGACCAACATCGTGTACGTCGATGCCCAGCATGTGTCCCAGACCATGCATGTAAAACTTCTCGTGTTTCTTTTCTTTGATCAGTTCTTCCGGCTTGCCGGCCAACAATCCCAACTCGACCAGCCCTTCAGTTATCACTTCGATTGAATGTTGCTTTAGCTGATCATGCGTAGTTCCTGGCCGGACCATCTCAACGCAAGCCATTTGAGCTTTGAGTACGAGGTCATAAATGTCGCGTTGTGGCTTGGTGAATTTCCCGTTGATTGGAAAAGTGCGGGTAATGTCTGACGCGTACCCTTTGTACTCAGCGCCCGCATCGACTAACAACAAATCACCGTCATGAAGTTCGCCATCGTTGTTGATGTAATGGAGAACTGTGGCGTTCGCGCCTGCGCCGACGATCGATGTATACGCTGGACCAGAAGCGCCGCGCTGGCGAAAAACTTTTTCGATGAGGGCTTCAACTTCATACTCCTGCATGCCGGGACGCGACGCTTTCATCGCTTCTACATGTGCTTCGGCTGCGATGTCGGCCGCCGTTTGCATCAGTTCGATTTCATCTCCACTCTTCAGCACGCGCATCTCATGAACGATGGTCGCCGGATCAACGATGGTTTGCGGCGGGTGGATCGGTTTACGATTGATCGCGCGCATGCGAGCAATTTGATCGATGATCTTTTGGTCCAGGTCGCGATTAACTCCGAGCCGGTAATAGAGTTTCTCCGCTCCATCAAGCAGGTCCTGAAGTTTGTCCTCAAACTCCTCGACCGGAAACGACTCATCAGCTCCAAAATCACGCTTCGCCCCTTCTATTCCCGATCTTCGACCGTCCCAAATTTCCCGTTCCGGATCGCGCGGCCGAACAAATAAGGTGTAGGCTGGATCGTGATCAGTTTTTACCACCGCGATCGATTCCGGTTCTTCAAAGCCGGTTAAGTAATAAAAGTCGGAGTCTTGCCGGAAACGATAATTAGTGTCGTTGGAGCGAGTCGCTTCGCGCGCGCTGGGGATAATGGCAACAGAATGCGGTTCCAAACGACGAATAAACTCGCTGAGCTGCGGTCTGATCATGAAGACAGTCTCCTGAATAATTAATGTAGGTTGATTTCGATTGTAGCAGCCAGTTGAGAGATTTGACGATTTCCGATTGTGGAGTGCCGATTGGATTCCATCTTTGTGATTTTGAGCCTTTGTGGTTAGGCCCTGTTGCTTATCCGGTTCATCGCCCCTTCTTGTAAATCCGCCAATTTCTGTCTACCTTTCACACCGTTATGCGTCCGCAAAGTTTGCCAACTGAACAACAGGAACTCATCTGCCACAATCCAGCAACCGGAAAGGAAACTGGACGCGCGCCGATCGTTTCACCTGAAGAAGTACGCGCGGCTGTGGCACGTGCGCGTGAAGCGCAAAAAGAGTGGGACAAACTTTCCTTCTCAGAACGCGCACGCTTCATATTGAAAGCTCGCGAGATCGTGCTCGCGCAGATGGACGAGATAGCGCAACTCATATCACGCGAGACTGGTAAGCCAATTCCCGAAGCCACTTCAATGGAGGTCGTGCCTACTCTCGACCTCATGTTCTACTTTGCTACTAAAACCGCGAAGTTACTCAAGCCAGGTGCGATCAACATTGCTCAGTATGGCTTGATGGGTCGCTCATCAAAGATCAATTACAAGCCGATCGGAGTGGTGGGGATCATCTCGCCGTGGAATTTTCCCTGGGCCACACCGTTAGACGAAGTTGTGATGGCGTTGATGGCCGGAAATGCAGTGGTAGTGAAGCCGAGTGAACTAACGCCGCTGACTGGTATAAAAATCGCCGAAGTTTTTGCCGATGCCAATCTTCCGGCCGGACTGTTAACAGTGGTTACCGGTGATGGAAGCACGGGCGGCGCTCTGGTCGAGGCTGGAGTGGACAAGATCATGTTCACCGGAAGCGTGGCTACGGGAAAGCGAGTGGCTGAAGCTGCCGCCAAACATCTCACGCCCGTGGTCCTTGAACTCGGCGGCAAAGATCCGATGATCGTCCTCGATGATGCGCATATTAAGAATGCGGCGCGCGCAGCAATATGGGGTGGTTTCTGTAATTCGGGGCAGGCATGTGCTTCTGTTGAACGTCTTTACGTGCATGAATCGATCGCGCCTCAGTTTATTGCCGAGGTTGTCAAACAAACGGCGGCTTTGAAACAAGGACCACCCGATCAATCCGAAGTTGATGTTGGCGCCATGACGAGCCAACGCCAACTCGAAATTGTAGAAGATCACATAGCGGACGCGGTTGCGCAGGGCGCAAAAGTGTTGACGGGCGGTCACCGTATAAATGACAGCCGCGGTTGGTTTCACGAGCCAACAGTGATCACGAATGTGGACCAATCGATGAAGTTGATGCGCGATGAAACGTTTGGCCCAGTGTTGCCGATTTTGACGTTTAAGACGGACGACGAAGCAATACAACTGGCAAACGATACGGTGTTTGGTCTAACGGCGTGTGTCTTCACCACCGACATTTCGCGCGGTCGTCGCCTCGCGGCACGCATTGACGCGGGAACGGTGATGGTCAACGAAGTGGTTTACACCCACGCGCTCGCGCAAACACCCTGGGGTGGCGTGAAGCAAAGCGGTTATGGACGAACACACGGCCGACTAGGACTTTTGGAGATGGTGACACCGCAACACGTTCATGTGAACCGGGTCCCGTGGTTGGCCGACGTCTGGTGGTTTCGGTATTCAAAACTTGCGGCGACATTGTTTACCGGACTGGGAAAAAACTTCACCTCCGGCTCACTCCTAAAAGCTTCCCGACTGCTACCACAAATGATCAGGCGTATCTTCGAACGCGATGTTTGATAGATCCACGACGCCTTTTTCTTCAGACTCGACAAGCTGAAGCCCTTTGCAAAAGTTGTTGTAGTGATCACAGAGTCCGTACCACCCGCTACCGCGAGGTGGTACTGACTCTGTAACCACTCGATCTGATTGTGCCAAAAGCTCTGAAGCATATCGGACATTGGAACTGTCTACACCAGTAGCCGCCGATTGCGTAGATTGTGACGGAATGTTAGGAATTGTTAGATGGCTTTGTGGAAAAACTACATGCACCGGCGTGAACGCTGGTATCACCAACTCGACAACAATCGTTTGGTCAGACCGTTTGAGTGGGGACTTGAACACATACTCGATCACGTGAATGGCGAGGATCCGCGCGAGGTGTTACGCAAATACACTGAGCGCGTGATGCAGGCGAGTGGCGACTTTTACGCACTGCCTCCAATCACCGACTACCGGCTGGAAGTTGATCAGTTGACGTGGACCAGTGCGATCAAAACTCCGTCGGCAGAAAACAACATCGCGCATGGTAGATTTTTTCCAGCTCCGATTAAGAATGGAAAGCGCTCGCGCAAAGCAATAGTTGTTTTACCGCAGTGGAATGCACAGGCGGAGAGTCATGTTGAAGCTTGTCGCATCTTCAACATGATTGGTATGTCGGCACTGCGTTTGACGCTGCCTTATCATCAGCAACGCAGGCCACCCGAATTGGAGCGGGCCGATCATCTCGTCTCGACCAACATTGGCAGGACCATTCAATCGATGCGCCAGGCCGTGTTGGATACGAAGGCGGCGGTGAGTTGGTTGAAGAGTGAAGGTTACGAAAAGATCGGCATCCTCGGAACCAGCGTTGGATCGTGCATTTCGTTCCTCGCGTTTGCACATGATCCCGATCTAAAAGCCGGAGCGTTCAATCACGTATCCGGCTATGTTGCTGATGTGGTTTGGCATGGGCTTTCAACCGGACATGTACGGGCGGGATTTGCCGACCACTTAACGCTCGATGAGTTGCGCAATTATTGGGGGCCGATTAGTCCACTGCCTTTTATGCCCCGCGTTGCGCGCATGGGAAGTCGACCAATTCGCTTTATTATTGCGAAGTATGATTTGACGTTTCCGATTGACTTGTCACACGAAGCGATCGCGGAAGCGCAACGGCATAAACTCCCGCTGGATGTGGTTTGGCTACCGTGTGGTCATTACACCACCGCCGAGATGCCGTGGAAGGCGCTCGACGCGTGGAAGATTGCGACGTTTTTTCGGAAGCAGTTTAGGGATTGAGGCGGGACGTACCAAGTCCAAAGTCCAAAGTCCAAAGTTCCAAGTCCAAAGTTCAAAGCCCGCGCGTCGCTTATTTCGCTAACGGGAACACTGGCTCGATATCCACCGGCACATTTTTCAACTTATCGAGCGCGCTCTGCATTGGTGGTCTGATCACCGCGTATTTATCCAGCATCGCTTTCGCCTTCTCGTATGAACCTTCAGCCTCAACGGTCAGCAGGTCGTGCGTGAGCTTCGTGACCCCCGCCTTAAACTTCTCATGATCGACACTAAATGTGCCTGACTTCTCGTCGTAGTTGATCGCGCCTTCATCAGACAAGTAGTTGAATTGCATCGCCACGCCGCGTCCGTGTGCTTCCGTAATACCAAACCGCACCGATCGAAACATACTCGCGAGATAGGTAATGTACAGCGTGCGTTCCATGCTCTTTTCGATGAGGTTGTGGTCGATCATATATTGCAACGCCCACAAGCCAGTCATGTCAGCCTTCGCTTCTTCAATCGACGAATACAGTTCCTTCAACTGCATGCGCACAGTTGTTTGTTGACCGCCAACAGTAATGTTGTGTGGTCCAAGTCCGTGCATCAGTTCATGACAAAGAATGTGAGTGAAGAAAGACTCGAACGAAAGTGACGCGCGTTCCGTTGGTTGCAAAACAACATTCGAGATCGGAATTAACGTTTTGTTGAATTTGGCGTCCTGCACGTTCTTGAGCATCACGCGCTTCGAACCTTTTTCCTTCACGACTCTTTCATCGTTAGGAAGGTTGAACGCCGCTGTCTGAACCCCATTGTTGCCTTCACCCGATGCGTAAACTTCGTTAACAACTCGAATCGGCGATGCGGCGCCAAGTTTTGGATTGCGATACGACGGATCCATCGGCAGGTTGTTTTCCAGTTCCTGCAGATACTGGCTGAACTTTGCAAGTTTTGCCGACTCAGCCTCATCGCGGAGCGTTACATAAGCTTCGAACGCCGCTTTGTAACTAAACAACTCGTCTTCGTAAGTTTCGTATGGACCAAACGTAAGCTCGATTGGCGCATCCAGATCCATCCACGCTACGTCGCTCGCGTAATAGTCGTCAGTGCCGAAAGCATCAGCACGTTTGTTTAAAAAGTCTTTCAGCGTGGTGTTAGTGGTTAGCGCGGCCGCCTCGTGAAGCAATTTCGCCGCAGGCTCGAGATATTCTCGATAAGCCTGACTGTATGGGACCATCGTGAGTTTACCGTCGCTGCCACGACGAATCACATAAAAGAACCCGGTGGCCTTTTGTTTGTCGGCTTCGGAAAGCGTTGCGACCCAGGCATTAAACTCGTCACGCGACATATCGTCAGGATAAGCCGCGGCCTGTGGTGGTTTTTCATGTGGAACACCATCGATGAAAGGTTCGTTGTTGTCGAGACGTGACCATGGACCATCATTAATATAGAAGTAGTGCAAACGTTGACGACCTGCAGCCGAATTGTCAGCCATCAATTTCTTTTCAAGCTCCGCGTTGCCGCTCCAAACCTGTCGCAGAAATAACGGATCGAGAAGCTTCGCGGCCTCAATGATCTTGTTGAGTGCGAGTTTATCTTTCGCAGTTAACTTGGCTGTGTCGGCAGTTAAGACTGTGGGCGCAAAGCGAGCGATCTTTTGCGTGAGATCCGGATCGGTTTTCTTTTGACTCATGATTGGAGTTACTGCCAACACAAAGATGAAAAGAAGCGAAAGTGAGCGTTGCAGGGTTGTCATAAAATGATCCTTTGGCAGAGTTCACGAAACTTTGTGCATGAACAAGAAACACCCAGGAACCTGTCGCATGGCCGTTTGTTTCGCGCGCGCCTTTTCTCGGAAGATCACAGGGGCATGGCCTACGCACTTATGAAACAGACTGCTGAATGAGCCGAGACTCTGGAAGCCGACCTCGAAGCAAACGTCAGTTACCCGCATTTCGTCCGACTTGAGTAACTCTTTAGCTCTTTCGATGCGTCGCTCGATCAGATACTGGTGCGGAGTTTTATTAAAGGCTGCACGGAAAAGCCGCAAAAAATGATAACGCGAGAAGCAGGCTTTTTCGGAAATTTGATCGAGGTTGAGCGGGTGATCGTAGCAGTGGTCGATGAAGTCACGGGCGCGTCCAAGACGTTCGAGTGTCTCCTGGTCTTTTGCGATGTCGCTGTTGCGTACAACCATGAAAGTGGTTAGTGGTCAGTGGTTCTATTTGATTCTCTGCGTACTCGGCGTCTCTCTGTGTTAATCGATGTGCGAATAAATGGCAGTTAAATTTCAACACAGAGACGCAGAGTATGCAGAGACGCGGAGGAAATGAATTTACGGCTTCGGTGGTAATGGGCGACTCAAGGCCGAAGCGACAAACTCACTCAACCCCGTATCTAATCCCTCATGACGAAACTTGTAATAGTTCGTGAGCTGCGTCATCCACGCTGTCTTGCTTTGCGCCATGCTCGGATCGGTCGCCAACGCAATCGCTCGAGCGTAAGCATCGACTATCCGATCAATTAATACATTCACTTTCTCAAGCGCAGCCTTGCTCGCCGGAGTTTCCGGTTTGTCGCCATACATCTGCTGGAACGCAGCCGACTGGCTCTTATATGGACCAGATTCATAAGCTGCAGCTAACGCATAGAAAGTGCGCGGGTTTTTCTTGATATCGCTTTCATAGTTGGCGGCTTTAATGAAATTATCGATCGCCTGGTCAGGCGCCGTTTTTAACGTCATGTAGCCGACCGCAAAATTCAGATAGGCAAGCGTGTCGTCTTTGCCCTTGAACGGGGCCCATTCATTTGGGACTTTCCCGGCATCGATCGCGGCGATCGCTTTCCGGGCGTAACCCAACGCTTCGGTCGTGTAGGTTGTGTTATTGGAAGAAAGCGCGATGTAACCGGCGTAACCGAGATCGATTTGAGCGCGAAGATAGTCAGGCTCAGCGGCAAGAATTCGTGCGCCGGTGCTATAGGCTTCCTGAAAATTCTTTTCGTTGATCAAGCCAGGCAGCATGCGTTTGCGTTCATCGCTTTCGTAAACGGCGATCCATTTCTGGAGAAAATCCACATACTGATCTTTGTCTTTAGTGTATTTGGCAAGATAATCGCGAGCGGCCTGGTAAGCTACAGTTTTGTTGTTGTCCCGGTTCTGGTAAAAGCGAGTATAGATGTCGATCTTTGCCTGATCGTCAGTCTCCTGACCATATGCGGCAGAGACCGCGCCTCCGAAGATCACCATCGTTAACAACAACAGACTGCCTAGTCTTAACCTCATGATTTGACTAACCTCCGTAACCTGTTCAGCCGCTTTTCGGCTACCGACCTTAGACGCTTGATTCGCCGCTAAGGGTTTTATCCACCTGCGGTTATAATTGCGTTCGTTTGAAAAGAAATTTATCACAAGAGTGTCCGATATGCTTTAACCCGTCGGGGATTAACTCCGCGTCTCTGCGTACTCAGCGTCTCTGTGTTGCAATCGATGTTCGCGTAATGGGTCCAAGTTTTAACACAGAGACGCTGAGTACGCAGAGACGCGGAGTTAATCCCGCGACAAGCTGAAAAGCAAATCGGACAAAGGAAGACATGACTGACTTAATTCAAAGACGACCTGACAACATCACATTTTCCGGCAGAATCCTTTTCCTAACTGAGGATACACAACTAATCCGCCAACAGTTGGAAGCGACGGGCGAAGCCGCCAGTCAGTTGGAAGCCGAACTGACGGAACGTCTCAATAACGACGAGCTTCCACTCATGAGTAACATCTCAACCGACGAAATCACACCCGGTTGGGTTTGTTTCTACTACGACGAAACACTCGGTCAATATGTCTACGTCGGAATGCGTGAAGGCGCGGTGCAGAAGGACGAAGTTAAAACCGGAAACTTTGCGGTTGTCGTGTCCGGTCTTTCCAAAGGTTGCGGTTCGTCACGCGAAACAGCGCCATACGCCGAGCAAGCTGCCGGTATCCAACTTGTCATCGCCAAAAGTATCGAAAAGATTTACGGCCAGAATTCGCAAAACATTGGACTGTTAACCTCAACGGATTTTGGTCTAATCGATCGCATCAGACGCGGTGAACACATTGCGCTCACCGAGTTCACCAAAGGTCTCGATCCCATTTCACAGGACATCGTCAGTTATGGTGGTCTGTTCAATTACAACAAGGCGCGTCTTTCCGGGCAGGTTTCGCCGCCGCCTGTAACCACGCCGAAGCGACCAATGACGATTGTCGAAAAGATTGTCGCGAAGCATGCGTTCGTTACGGCCGGCAAGATTGGCACTGAAGCAGTGAAGCCGGGCGACGCGCTGTTCGCCCTCGCTGACGTTCGTTTTTCACACGAATACGTCACGCCAATGGCCGAATCACTTTTCAAACACGCATTGGGTAAGGATGCGCGAGTTTCGCAGCCGGAATCGGTTTTTGCGTTTCGCGATCACTTAACTTTTCTTGGTCGGGTGATGTCGCCGAAGCATCGCGAGATGGGCCTGCTCGAGAGAGCTGAAGGCCTGGCGACGACCCAGGAAAGTTTTACTTCGACGCAAAACATAAAGCTTTATGGCGAAAATCCGCAGGGTGGTTCCGAAGCGATCTGTCACAACGCAGTTGTAGAAGATCTCGCTTTGCCGGGTCAGATTGTGATCGGAACAGACTCGCATACTTGTATGGCCGGTGTGCTTGGCTGTTTTGCGTTTGGAGTTGGTTCAACCGACATGGCAAATGCGTGGTACACGAAGGACATTCGTATTCGTGTGCCGGAAACGGTGCGTTATGTTTTGAAAGGAACAAAGCGGAGCGATGTCGCCGCAAAAGATGTCATGCTTCACATTCTCGCCACGGAGTATATGAAGACTAGTAAAGGAATCGGCAAAGTGCTTGAGTTTGCAGGCGATGATTTGAAAAACTGGTCTCTGGATGAACGCGCGACGCTTACCAACATGGCGGTTGAAGCGGGTGGGACCACCGGAATTATCGAGCCTGATGAAGTAACACTCGAGTACATTGTGCGGACCAGAGATCTCGATCCGGATGAAGTTCGCAAAGGGTTCACCTACAGTGATGAAGATGCCGAGTATGCCGCTGTGTTTGAAATTAATCTGGACGAAATAACTCCGATGGTGGCTACGCCGGGCGATCCGCGCAATGGTATTCCAATTGACACGCTCGCTGAAGACGTTCGCATCGATGCGGCGTATGGTGGTTCATGTACGGGGGGAAAGATGGCCGACATGGACATGTATGCCGAAGTGTTGAAGACCGCGCTGGAGCAAGGGAAGCGAGTTGCCGAAGGCGTTCATCTTTACATTCAATTTGGATCGCAGAAGATTAAAGAGTATGCGCGTTCGCAAGGTTATATTGAGATTTTCGAGCGTGCCGGCGCCGAATTGATCGATCCGTCGTGTGGTGCTTGTATTAACGCCGGGCCGGGAGCTTCACCTTCAGCCGAGACGGTGACGGTTAGTGCGCAGAACAGAAATTTTCCGGGTCGGAGTGGTCCGGGTAAGTTGTATTTGGCTTCGCCTTATGTTGTTGCTGCGTCCGCGATCGCGGGGAAGATTGTCGAGCCGAGCGAGTTCTTGAATAAGGGTGAATTGGTCAGGGCATAATTGTTCATGGTGGTTCGGTCGCGTAGCGACCAATGAGTTTAGCCAGCCGTTTCAACGAATGGAAGACGCAGCGTATGGATTGCGTCGCGTAGCGACCAATGAGTTTAGCCAGCCGTTTCAACGGCTGGAAGATAGCCGCGCATAGATTGCGTCGCGTAGCGACCAATGAGTTTAGGCAGCCGTTTCAACGGCTGGAAGACGCCGCGTATGATTGCGTCGCGTAGCGACGCATGAATTTAGGCCGGTCCTTTAGGGCCGGATGAGTCAGGTAACCGAATGTGTGTCACGTAGTGACGCATGAATTCGCGTCCGGTTATGTGATCTCATTCAGGCGTCGCTACGCGACGCGGAAATGATGGGCAACCGAAACAGCCATTGAAATGGCTGCCTAAAATCAAACGTCGCTACGCGACCGATTCAAACGTCGCTACGCGACCGATTCAATCGTCGCTACGCGACCGATTCAAACGTCGCTACGCGACCGATTCAATCGTCGCTACGCGA
>DATDMC010000103.1:0-9710 GCA_036518995.1 Pyrinomonadaceae bacterium
AACTGCCTACTACCGATTAGGCTGCGCCTTCTGTTTTGGGGAGAAAGGAGGGCGCAGCCCAAAATTTAAAATTGCCATCAACGGAAAGGCATAGCCATTCCTCACAACAGGCGGCATAGCCACGTTCAGGCGGCATAGCCACGTTCGGGCGGCATAGCCACGTTCAGGTTGCGGGCCTCCGCAGTTATAAAGTTTAAGTTACCGCTTCTTCGCGAACTCATCTCCTTCGTTGAACTTTGGCATTTGTGGCGCGTCGGCAATTTTTCGACCGATTGCCATCGCAATTTCTGCTTCCTGGATCATGCCCTTGAAATTCCAGTCGTCGCGATATTCATCGGAAGGCTGATGATAGTGGGCCGTGTTGTAGGCCTTAAACTGCTCTTCGCTCCACTCTTTCGTATGGCCCACATAGTCGTCGCCTTCCTTAAGACTGATCGACGGCACACCAACCTTCGCAAACGGAAAATGATCGGAACGGAAGAACGAGCCTTGTTCAGGCCGCGCATCAGGCGTGACGCGCATGCCGCGTTCACGCGCGACAGCTTCAACTACCATTTGCAACGTCGAACGTTCAGCACCCAACGCGTTGAAATCGTGGGTAAGTCCCAACACGTTCATTGAATCGAGATTGACGTTTGCTGCAGTCTTCGCCAGTGGAACCAAAGGATGTTGTGAATACCACTCAGCGCCGAGTAGTCCCTGTTCTTCCGCCGTGGGAAACAGAAACAGACTCGATCGTTTCGGCCGTTGTGCTTTCGGGAGTTTGGCGAGCGTGTCGGCAATGGCTAAGACAGCGGCCACTCCGGTCGCGTTGTCGAGGGCTCCGTTGTAGATCGTGTCGCCGTTTTTGTCTGGCGCGCCGATACCGAGATGGTCCCAGTGTGCTGAATAGACCACATACTCATCTTTAAGTCGTGGATCACTGCCTTCCAAAATCCCGACAACATTCGGCGCTGCGGCGCGTTTCACTTCGCTCTTGAGATTGATTTTTCCTTTTAATCCGAGCTTGATCGGTTGAAAATCCCGACTCGCCGCTTTGGTCCGCAACGCATCGAGATCCTGGCCCGCCAACTTCATGAACTTTCGAGCAGCGTCGTCCGTTACCCACGAACGTAATTTCAAAAAAGGCGCCGGATCGTTTTGTCCGCGCGCGATATCGAAGCGCCATGAACTGTTCGATGTCCGCACTACACTCCATGGATAACCGGCTGACTCATCCGTGTGAAGCAGGATGACTCCGGCCGCGCCGCGCCGCGCACCTTCTTCAAATTTGTAGGTCCAGCGTCCGTAATAAGTCAGCGCTTTTGCGCCAAACAACTTTGGCTCTGCGGAAGTTGCCGGTGGATCATTAACCAGCATCACGAGAATCTTGCCGCGATAGTCGTTTGGATCGCCTTTATAGTCGTTCCAGTTCTGCTCGGGCGCGTTAATGCCATAACCGACAAAGACCAGGTCGGTATCGACGTCTACTTCATCCGTTTGCGCTCCGGTGAACGCGACAAAGTCGTCGGCAAACTTGAACGTCTCTTTATCGCCACGACCCGAAATCGTCAGCTTTGTATTGGGATCCGCTTTAACGCCCACGAGCGAGACAGGCTGAAAGAAGCTCCCGTTGGCCGCGCCTTTTAAGCCAGACGCTTCGAGTTGCGACGCGATGTAGCGTGCGGCAACTTCTCCACCGCGCGCGCCGGTGCCGCGTCCTTCGAGTAGATCGTCTGAGAGAAACTTGATGTGTGCCTTCAGCACAGTCTCGTTGATCGATGACATAGGTCTTTGTTGAGCGAAAACGCTGATGCAAGTTGCTGCGACTAATAGCAACGAAACAGTCTGTGATTTGAGAGTCGTTGTCATTATTCTCTGCCTTTGATGAGTGACATTGCTTCTGCACGAGTGCGTGGATCGGTCCTGAACCCGCCGAGCAACGCCGAGGTAACAGTTTTGGCCTCAGCCTTTCGCACGCCTCGCAAAGTCATGCAGGTATGCTCTGCTTCGATTACAACCATCACGCCTAACGGTCTGAGTCCTTCATAGAGAGTGTTGGCGATGTCGGTTGTGAGCCGTTCCTGTAACTGGAGGCGGCGCGAAAATGTTTCTGCGAGTCGTGCGAGTTTTGAAATGCCGAGAATGCGTCCGCCTTTTGGAATATAAGCGATGTGACACTTGCCGACGAATGGCGCGAGATGATGTTCACACAGCGATGCGATGCTGATGTCTTTAACGATCACCATCTCATCGTGTTTGTCGCCGGGTAATGGAATGACGTGTTGTTGTGGATCTTCGTGCATTCCGGCAGTGAGTTCGACATACATTTCAGCGACGCGGCGCGGCGTGTCTTTCAGGCCAAGCCGCTTGGGATCTTCGCCGATGCCTTCGATGATTAGTTGAACGCCCCTGGCGATTAGATCGAGATCGACTTTCGGTTTTTTAGGTGATTTCAATTTCATTACCATAATGAACTAATTGATCTTCTCTGCGTCTCTGCGAAGTCTCTGCGTCTCTGTGTTAGCCGGGATCTCAATAATGAGTCAGTTGGTTTTAACACAGAGACGCAGAGACTTCGCAGAGACGCAGAGAAGATCCTACAGACCAGACATTTTAAGCGCGACCCGCACTGCGGCTTCCACTTCCTTCACGGCCACGCCAGCCTTTTGCGCAGCTTCACGACACTGCTCGAATTCGGGCATTTCATTAACAATATGGCCGTTTAGCTTTGCTACTTTAACATCGATTGGACCGTATGATGTTTCAACGGTCACAATCTTTCGCTCCAATGCGCGTCGCGAAACTTCATACGATCGAATTCCAATCGTTGTCGTTTCACGGAACAACAAATCAACTAACTCTTCCTTCTTCTCCGCGTCACACAAAATCGAAACGAGTACTCCCGGCCGGTTCTTTTTCATCTGCACTGCGGTGAAGTAACAGTCGCGCGCGCCGAGTTCAAATGCCTGGTCCATTACATAGCCAAGTATCTGTGAAGAGACGTCGTCGACGTTCGTTTCGATCATCAAAAGCTTTTCTTCAGCGGGCGTGCCTTCAGTCTCACCAACCATCACACGGAGTACATTCGGAAAATTTTCATAGTCGCGCGTTCCGGCGCCGTAGCCGGTTTTTGAAATCCTCATCGGTGGAATCGGACCAAAGTCGTTACAGACGGTTGTGATGATCGCGGCGCCGGTGGGTGTCAATAATTCGCCTTTCAACTCGGTTGAGTAAAACGGCACACCATTTAGCAACTCGGTAACAGCCGGCGGCGGCACGGGAAACTTTCCATGGGCCATCTCAACTGTGCCGCTGCCGACATGAATAGGCGACGAAATGAATCGTTCCACTTCAAGCAGATCGAAACAGATCGCGGCGCCCACTACGTCAACAATAGCGTCGAGCGCTCCGACCTCATGAAAATGAACCTGCTCGACCGGCTCGTTATGGACTTTCGCTTCTGCTTCGGCCAGTCTGGTAAAGATCGCGACCGCTCTTTTTTTTACACTGTCATTGAGTTTTGAGTCTTCAATGATCTTACGAATATGCGAAAGATGGCGGTGCTTGTGTTCGTGGGCCGTATGAACACGCGCGTAGTTGGCGCTGAGCCCTGACTTATTCACCGTTTCAAACTCAAGTCGAAATCCGTCGACATTGAGCAGTGAAAGTTGTTGCCGCAGCTCGTTTGGATCGGCGCCGGCAGCAACCAATGCGCCGAGAATCATGTCGCCACTCGCTCCGGCAAAACAATCGAAGTAAAGAGTTTTCATTTTTCTGCTGGATGGTAGCAGAAGCAGTGCAACTCCAAGAAATGCACGATTCAGCGGCCGACTAACTCTGCGTTTCTGCGCTCCTCTGCGTCTCCGTGTTAACCCGATGTGCGCAAAATGGAACCACCATTTTTAACACAGAGACGCAGAGGAGCGCGGAGACGCAGAGTTAGGACGGGATTCGATTACGCGCTAAATCCCTGCCTAAGCTATACTCTGCCCTTTTCCACGGCGCCTTGATTCACCTATGAACCTGACCGACTTACAACAAAAACTCAAAGATCAAATACGCCAGGCGGCGACCGATCTCTTCTCAGTCACACTCGATCAATTGAACAGCGAAGCTCCGCCGCGTGCCGAACTCGGTGACCTGGCGTTTCCAGTCTCATTCGAATTGGCAAAGCTCGTGAAACAAGCGACGGGTGAAAAGATCGCGCCGCGAGCAGTGGCCGAAAAACTCAAGACAGCGATCGAAGAGATGCCGGAAGTGGACCGCGTCGAAATTGCTGGTCCAGGTTATATCAACGTATTTTTTGATCGCGCCAAACTGCTTCATCTCTTCGCGAAGAAAAAGTCCGGCGCCCACACCGGCGCGGAAACTCGCCCGAAAAAAATGGTCGAGCACACGAGTATCAATCCCAACAAAGCCGCGCACATCGGCCACGTTCGCAATGCGGTACTGGGCGACACGTTTGTGCGTATCTTGAACGCCGCGGGTGAACGAGTTGAAGTGCAAAACTATATCGACAACACAGGCGTCCAAGTGGCCGATGTCGTTGTCGGCTTTATGCAGATCGAGCATAAGGACCTCGAACAGATCAAAGAACTGGACCACTCCTTATCCGACTACACCTTCGACTACTACTGTTGGGACCTCTATACGAAAGTCGGTCTCTTCTATCGCAATGGCGACCCATCAGCCGCAATGGATCCGGAGCGGACCAGGTTTCGCACTGAAGTTCTTCACGCACTCGAAGAGGGCAACAACGAGATTGCCGAACTCGCCGATTATGTTGCTACCCGCAATGTTGAATGCATCATCGACACAATGGAGCGGCTGGGGATTCGTTACGATCTACTCGCGCGCGAATCAGATATTCTCCACCTTCATTTTTGGGACCGCGCTTTCGAATTAATGAAAGCTGCCGGCGTGTTGCGGTTTGAAACCGAAGGCAAACACGCGGGCTGTTGGGTAATGCCCTTTGAGTCGCACACGGGGACCGATGACCACGAGTCAGACAAGATCATCGTTCGTTCAAATGGCACGGTCACTTACACCGGTAAAGACATTGCTTATCAACTCTGGAAACTCGGCAAACTCGGACTTGATTTTCACTACAACATCTTTGGCAAGTATCCGGATGATCAACCTCTTTGGGTGACAACTACCGACGCTACGGCTGAAGCGCATACTAATGAAACAAGGCCCGCGTTTGGTGGAGGCGACACTGTTTACAACGTGATCGATTCGCGCCAGTCATATCCCCAGGAAATCGTTGCGCAAGGTGTCGCTGCAGTTGTTCCCGAGGTGGGACGCGAAGCGAGTGTTCACTTTAGTTATGAGATGGTCGCACTCTCGCCGGCAGCTTGTGATGAGTTAGGGATTGAACTTACTGCCGAAGATCGCGCGCGTCCATACATAGAAATGAGTGGACGAAAAGGACTCGGTGTGAAGGCCGATGATTTGATCAATCAGCTCGAAGCGGGCGCATTAAAGGAAGTCGAAAAACGAAATGCGGAGTTGCCGGCCGAACAGAAGAAGATCGCGGCGCATGAAATCGCTGTCGCCGCGCTCCGATATTTCCTGTTGAAGTTTACGCGTAACTCCGTAATCGCTTTTGATTTTCAGGAAGCGCTTTCTTTTGAAGGTGAAACTGGTCCTTACTGCCAGTATGCGGCAGTCAGAACTAACTCGATCTTTCGAAAACTTGGCACGGAGTTTGTAACGAAAGCGGAAGATCTAATCGGGAATGCGGGTGATGCGGAAATTGGCGGTAAGATTTCTGAGACCTTAACCGGCGAAGATGGGACCGAGATCTGGTCGCTCGTAATGCTGGCCGAACGTCTTGACGAAGTAGTCCAACAATGTAAGACTTCGGCTGAACCAGCCAACCTCGCTAAGTACACATTTACGTTGGCCAAAGCTTTTAGTCGTTTTTATCAGAAGTACCATATTCTTCAGGAACCCGACCCGGTTCGGCAGGCCGTGCTCATCACGGTCGCACAAATCCTACGGCGACAATTAATCGCCGCCCTGTCGATTTTAGGAATCAACGTTCCAGCCCAAATGTAACCCAAGAGATTTCAGATTGCAGATTTCAGATTTAAGATTGAAAGACTTTGGCGCGCTGGCTTATTTGTTAATACGTTAGTAAACCAATCAAATCTGCAATAACAATATCTGCAATAACAACGAGGGACATAAACAATCATGTTAATCGTAATGAAACACGACGCCACCGACGCTCAAGTCGAGGCGGTGTTAAGCATCATCGAAGCACTTGGCTTTAAGCCCCATCCCATGCCGGGCGCGACCCGAACTGCGATCGGTATCACTGGAAATCAGGGTGCAGTCGATCCCTCGCACTTTGAAAATCTCGCCGGCGTTGCCGAAGCGATTCGCGTCAGCAAGCCATACAAGTTGATCTCGCTTGATTTGCGACCTGAGAAGACTGTTGTGCGAGTTGGCGACGCAACCATTGGCGGAGACGAGCTGGCGATTATTGCTGGCCCATGCGCGATTGAGAGTCGAGAGCAAACCTTCGCCGTCGCTGAATCGGTGCGTCGTAGCGGCGCCCGATTTTTCCGTGGCGGCGCTTACAAGCCACGCACTTCGCCGTATGCCTTTCAGGGATTGGGCGAAGAAGGTCTCAAAATACTCGCAGACGTTCGCGACGCCTATGGCCTTAAGATCGTGACTGAAGCGCTCGACGAAGCAGGTGTCGATCTGGTCGAGAAATACGGTGACGTGATCCAGATTGGCGCGCGCAACATGCAGAATTTTTCGTTATTGCGGCGGGCGGGCAGAGCGCGAATTCCAATTCTCTTGAAGCGTGGTTTGTCGGCGACGTTGGATGAGTGGTTACTGGCGGCAGAGTACATCATGGCCGAAGGAAACTATCAGGTGGTGCTTTGCGAACGCGGCATTCGTACCTTTGCGCAGCACACCAGAAACACACTCGACCTCGCTGCGATTCCGGCGGTGCGACGAATTTCGCATTTGCCCGTGATTGTCGATCCTTCACACGGCACCGGAAAGAATTTCATGGTGACTCCGCTTGCGCGAGCCGGAGTAGCGGTGGGCGCGGATGGATTGATTATCGAAGTCCACGATCAACCTGAGCATGCTTTATGTGACGGCGCACAAGCGTTGTCGTTGGAACAGTATGAGCAGTTAGTGACGGAAGTGAGATCAATCCACGAGGTGATCACCCCGGCGCCAGTCGGTTGATACGGTTGATATAAGCGCAGCTCCTGGCTTTGCCACCTGTTGTGAGGAATGGCTCTGCCTTTCCATTCAGAGTTCCGTTATTTCTCGGCTACGCCACCTTCCGCGATAGAAATAAAGGCACAGCCCAGAACTAAAGGAAGCTTGAACGGAAAGGCAGAGCGAACAGCGGGCGGAAAGCAAAAGGCAGAAAGCAAAAGGCCGAAAGCAGAAGGCAGAAGGCAGAAGGCAGAGAGTACGAAGTACTAAGCACAAAGCACCAAGTCCGCCCCTAATTACCCTCCCAAAATCTTCCCCAGATCGCGAGCGAAGACGGATCGCGGAATCACGGTATCGAAGCCAGCCGCATCAGCCTTCTGCTTTAACTCCACTTCGACATGTGAAAAAAATCCAAGCAACGGAATCGCTTGCGCAGTTGCGTCGCTCTTCATCTCCTCCGCAAACTGAATCGGATCGAAACGCTGGTTTTGTAGATCGACAATAATCGCGTCCGGCTTCGCGTCCCGAAGTTTTTCCAGGGCCAACTCCTTCGTTCGCGGAAAAGAAATTTCTACTCCGAGGGCTTCCGCGGTCGCCCTGATCTTCGACGCAAAAAACATATCGTCAACAATGGCTATGATTTTTCTGGACATGTGTTCTATGAATAATGTTCGACTGCTAATATAGCTTCAATATGGTGACGGCTAATCCACCGCTATCGGACGCGGAAAAACTTGAGTTTGGTGCAAACACCTACAATAGTCCAACTCCTGCCAAACTCGTGATCGCATCATACAATATTCGTTACGCGCGTGGTCCTTACCTCATCTCCGGCGGCGTGCTGCGCAAAGTCGGGCTGCTCAATAAATCAGCGAGGCCACAGGTTGTTGGTCGCTATCTTACGAATGCGGTAGAAGCATTCTCATCAGGTCGTTTGTTGCCAAAAGTCGATGTGCTTGCGGTGCAGGAATCGGACAAACGAACGGTTCGCACTGGCGGACACCATGTTGCTGAAGAGTTGGCCGCCGAACTCGAGATGAACTGGATTCACGCACCGGCAGGAATTCCACGGGGGATTAAACCGGTGACACGCCAATGGTGGCTCGACTTTGAAGAACCGATTGGTCTTTATGACGAAGGCGATACAGGAGTCGCTTTATTGAGCCGTTTCCCGATGAGGGATGTGACCCGTATTGATCTGCCGTGGCAGGAATGTCCCTGGCGTCCGCGACTCGCGATGGCGGCAACTATCAATGTCGGCGATCGCCAGTTTCGAATTTTCAATGCGCACGTGGATCCACACGCTGCAGCAGACGGACAGTTGGCCCAACTCGAAGTGATCGTGAAAGAAGCAAAGACATCTACCTTGCCGACGCTCATTCTCGGCGACTTTAATACCTTGTCAAAAAACAAGTGCATTGAAACGCGCCGGTTTCTCGAAGCAAATGGTTACGAGACAGTTTTTCCGACCGGCACGACAACCTGGCGTGGCGCCGGACTGAGGATGCATGCGGATTGGGTCTTTACTCGAGACGTAGTTGTCGAGCGTTGGGGTGTCGCGAAACCTCTGAATGTTTCAGACCATTGGCCCATCTGGGTTGAGATTGCGCTGGATTAATAATGCAGATCACGAGTCGAGATAATTCCCTGCTTCGCCAGGCGCGCGCGGTACGCGACGGTAGAGTTGACGACCTAATCTATATCGAGGGACTCCGACTCGCCGAGGAGTCACTCCGATCTGAACTGGAGATTGAAGCCGTAATCTTTTCTGAAGAACTCGCGCGCAAAGAACGTGCATCAGAAGCGCTTGAAAAAATTGCGCAGGCTTCGGCTCGCGTCGGTTCAGTCAGTGAGAAACTGTTGGAGTCAATCTCGTTTACCAAGACTCCGCAAGGCATCGTCGTGCTTGCTCGCCGCCCGCCTAATGATTCGGCAAATCTGAAAGCAAAGCTTAATGAAACATCTCTGTTGGTCGTGCTCCACCAGATAAATAATCCGGTCAATGTGGGAGCAATTATTCGAACTGCCGAAGCCGCTGGTGTCTCGGGCATGATTGCTACTAAACACACTACGGACCCGTTTTCGCCGAAGGCGTTACGCGGCGCAATGGGATCTGCGTTTCGTTTGCCAATCTGGAGCGACGTGAACTATGACGAGCTTATTGAGTGGTGTCGTTCAACAGGCATAACAACGGTTGCGTCTGCTTTATCGTCCGCCGTTTCTCATACTGAAATCGATTGGACCAGGCCAACGGCCCTGATCCTTGGACCAGAGTCGACTGGATTGAATAGCGACGAGATCGCGGCAGCAGCGTTGACGGTCAGGATACCGATGGCTGGTGAAGTTGAAAGTTTGAATGTGTCGGTGGCCGCCGGCGTGCTGTTATTTGAGGCAGCGAGACAGCGCGGATTTAAGTCGTAGAACCGCTTTAAACGGCTCTGAAAACCGGCTTGGCCGCCTGTTGTGAGGCATGGCTCCGCCTTGCCGTAATCAGACAATCTTTTTTAATATCAGCGTACGGCAAGGCGGAG
>DATDMC010000104.1:0-18749 GCA_036518995.1 Pyrinomonadaceae bacterium
CAAGTCGGTAGAAGTTCCAGCCGCAGATCGGTTCACTGGTTCGGTAACCGGCGCCGCGACACCGCGCACGCTTGAACTGATCGAACTCTGGAAAAACCGAAATTACCGGTGCCCGGTTGTAGTCGAATGTTGGGGCTCCAAACAGATTCAACTTACTGACAAAACCCAATGGTGGGGACGATGGCTCATTAATGGAAAACCAATTGAGAAACCCTACGGTGAAAACATCTGGTTGTGGGACGACCCCAAACAATTTAACGCCGCCGCTAAAGGGCGCCGGATGTTTGTCAAAGACTTTACTCGCCGCTACGACCACGACTCGCTCTTTACCCGACTTGTCGATCCGAGTTGGGGCCGTTGGCTGATTGGCCGCCAAAACTACAAATCGAATCCTTTCCAGGACGGTCCTGCTAATGATCTCGCGTCGAGACAGGTTGCAGTTGAAATCACACCGCTAAACCTCACCGGCAAGCCATACGACAGTCTTACTAACGAAGCGAAAATAACTTACCGCGTAGTACGTGCTGTTTCGGAAGCCGAGTGCCAGGGATATTTCGACACGATCAACTGCTGGGACAAAGCGCTTATGTCGCTTGGTCCATGTCACTGGACCATCGCCCATCCTGAAAAACAGGACGGCGGTGCGGACGTGCTGCAGCTTGGTGAGCTCGAAGCATTTTTTGCTTACGTGAAAAGTCAGCAGCCATTGGTCTTCAATCAGGTTTTCGTTGATTCAGGTTTGGAACCAAACAATCAGTGGAGCGACGCGTCGATTCTAAACCGCGGCCTGCGCAAATTTGAGTCGCAGTATTCACAACTGAGTTTAGTGAACCAGGGTGGCGTCGACGTGGAGAAGCGGATGCCAATTCCGTTGGATCGCAATCGGTTTGACTTCCTGCGGTCCTGGCATTGGCTTTATCGCATCGAGATGGCGTGCCGGACCTTAAGCGATCTTCAACGGTTGATGTGGGACATGGCCCGCTTTCGCTTGCGCGACATTGGCGCGGCGCCGGTTGGCCTGGGAATCAAGAACGGCGCCGGTGCCGACGCCAAAATCGAAGATGTTTTTACTTCCGAGCAGAGTTTTATCTGGTTAATGCAGTGGCACATCTTTAAGCCCGGTCAGGTCTTCACTGGAGGCAGCGCAGGTTCTGCACTGACGGAGATTATCAGGACTTCCGGCGTTTCCCTCGCTAAACGAACTGATCAGTGGACCGATGATGATGAACAACGCTTACTCAAATCGTTTGCCGCCAGGGCCCCGAGCGAAGTGAAAGATCGATTCAATCGGGCCTTCAATTGCGCCCAGTTAACAAAACTTCTTTATCCGGGCGCGAGCGGGAACAGAGGCACACCGCCATCGGCCAGTCGAAACTCGTTCAAACTTGATACTTCAACTACAACTTCAACGTTGGGGTCGTCACCTTTTTAACGGTTATGGGGAAGGAGAGTTCAATGAGTGCCGACTTAACCACGTCAACATTTGCCGCGCCACCAAGCAAAGAAAACCGCCTCGCGATCAAAGGTTTCGATTCCGCGCAGACAACTTCGTTCGAGTTGAGGTGGTCCAACAACCAGCTCAAGTTAAGCGGCGGCGCCACTCCCAAGTCCACGCGGTTTATTGCGTTCTATGATGCAAACGAATCGTCAGACAAATGGTTGTTTGTGCTGCCGGTTGTTCAGGATACGTTTGAACTGGAGGACAAAGGAGGAGGCCGGTTTGGTTTAAAGGGCAAGCTAAGAAGTTTTCTTCCCGATTCTGCCGTCGATTTCCATCACGGGTGGGCCAGCTTCTCTTTCGATGTTGTAGCTTCAACCGATCCCGCTGCTTTTGTCCTGTTTCGTGAGCTGAAAATCAACGGAGTTTCAGCTAACAATCTGCAGGGCTCAGCTACCGCATTACAAGCCGCCAGCATTCAGAATACTCACAATACCCAAATTGAGGAGCCACGCTATCTTGACGCGGGATTGCTCAACCTGGAGCAAGCCTCGAACTCTGATGTTCAGAAGTTGCGCTGGAACCGGAGAATCAGATTCACCACTCTACCCGGTACCTCAAACGCAAATCACGCGACCTTAATTCTTGAACGATTGATCGAATACCCGATCAGCAGAGCACGCCACGATTTTCTGCCTTTCAAGTTTAGTTGTGAAGGCAAAGATTTTCCGGTTCGTCGCAACGTCACCGGACTGGACCTCCGCTTCGCCGTATTCTCGCAACGACTGGCCGCCGACTGGAAATTCGAAACCGATCAGGGAACGGGCAACTGGTTAGTAAAAATAACCTGTCCCCAAGCCCCGATTCTCGATTACTGGCAAGACGAGATAGTCGATCCAATCGTGGCGGCGATTAATTTGATCGAAGCCGGTCGTCCGCTCACGACCTTTCCGCAGCTACAAACCGAAACGCCAATTAATCCCGATCAGCCGCCGACATGGGAAGCAGTTTTTACGTTTGTCGATCGGATTGTCAGAGACGAGATCAAGAAAGCTGATTATGTTGCCGGATCAGTAACAAGTGCCGGAAGCGTCAAGGCAGATGCTGTAACAATTTTTCCGCGCGCAGTGACGCCGCAAGATGCGAGCTCGCGTTTCTCGGCAACTTTTGCCGCAGTCAGAAATCACGACGGCGATCCGTTGCTTGCCAGTTTCATCTGCCAGCCTTTTGAGTTTCTGTCGGAACAAGACTATCGCCGTGATGATGGTCAAGGCATCGCCTTTCGCCTTTTGCAGTCGACGCCAGGAGCACAAGTCAACCTCCCGATTACTCAACCAGTGAGAATGGGAGCGTTTGATCTCAACTTCCTTCCCGCGCAAACAAAAACTTCCGAACCAATCGGTGTTTCACTGCAATGGAACAAATTCTCAAACAGTTACTTCGTCTGGTTTGAAACTAAAAAAGACAACTCGTTTGTCGCGACCCGCGCGAGGTTTCGCCTGGCGAAAGTCGTACTCGGCATAAACAGTGTCGCGCCGGGAGGCGAGGACAATGTTCCCGGCGAAGAATTTGCCGAGAGTGAACAGGTCAATCCCGAGGCCCATCGCCAACCGCCGTTAGTGTTCTCACTTTCCACTGCTATAGAAACGCAGCCGGCGAAGGCGAACTATCGTTTGGAGTTGTCTGAAACGGTCCAGGATGGAGAGACGCAAACAATCAACTTTGAGCTTCATGAAGTTGATCGCACAGTTGATAAGAGTCCGGCCCGCGCCTTAATTTTCGATCCTGAGCCCTGGAATGTTTCGCTGATCAATGGCGCTCCGTTTAGTGCGGCCGATGCAGATCAGGGAACTTTGATCGCCACCTGGACCAATCGCGCCGACCTGGGCGCGGGTTGGCAAATTCAATCTTTCAATTCCGGTTTCGAGTTGGTTACGCCGCCGCAGGCGATCGGCGAGGCCATGCACCGGCGCCGCGAAGATGAAGACATTTTACCGAACCATCCGATCGACTTTCGCTTCGCGCCTCCGGCGAGATTGCGGCTACATCCAAACACCGAATTACGAGCTGCGGAAGAGCCGGGCTGGAACCAGAGACGAATTACCGAAAGCGCGCTGGGCGCTGGTGCTTCGGAAATTGATTTCGAATTGTTGTATGGCATCTGGGGTGAACTGACTTCTTCGAAGATTCGTATTTCCGAGATCGCTGCGCGCCTGGGCCAGTTTCCCGGCGTGCTTCCGACGTCACTTCCCTGGCCCGCAAATGCTGACGAGCAGCAGCTATACGAAAACGTCCGAACGATCTGGCAGCAACTGATCGTGAGTATGCGCCGCAGAGTCGCTGTCCTGGAACCGTGGACTCCATTATCCAACTCTTTCTTTGTGAAGGAAGATGACGGACTTCAATATCGATTACGCGAGACGGCTTCACTGCAGTATCCGGTGCCGCAAGAGCCAGGCACAACCTTACCAGTCTTCTTTAAGCCGGATGGACTCAAAGGCGGATGGTCCTGGGGTTTTGAATCGAGGAATATTCTCAATGCCGTTACTCGCGATCCAAAATCCTATGCCGGCAGTCTTTCTGATTTTTATCTTTCTTCGTTTGGTGGTTGGGGACAACAAAGAGCGGTTTTTGATCGTGGACTCTCCACGATCATCTCGCGCGTGGAGATGGGCCGCGCTTCGTCGATCGTCATTGAACGAATCGGTCGCATCAGTATCTTTTGGAACCGCGCCAAGCACGTAATTGTTTATGAACGAACAGTAGGTGCGTCGCGCCAGTTTTATCAGGAGCAATTTCCGTTAGTCGGGAACCCGGTGTTGCGCAAGGTTGACGAATACATCGAGATACTCGAACCGGATCGTGCGTTTCCCGAGAATGATGCGCCAATCGCGACGCGTGGTTTTGTGAGTGGCTGTCGTTTCGCCGATGGCGAGCCGCCGCGAATTCGCGTCAACAGCCGGTGGGGCCAGGACATCGGGACAACTGGTTGGAAGATTCCTTTATGGTTGCGGGGGGCGCAGCCGGAAGACGTCTATCCGAAACCGCAAATCCTGATAATGGGCGCAGCCTCGATTGATGAACGCGTGCCGCTTGCGCTCGATGATCCCGACAAGTTGTATTTCTACACAAGCACCGATCAAAGTTTAGGCGCTGATACAAACTTGTGGCCCGCAGCCGAAGGCGTTGACTTTCAAGCTGTCAACCAGAGTTGGTTGCAACCGGTTCCACACGCCAATACCTCCACCGATCCGGCCAACTTCAAAGCAGCCGACGAGCCAATCAGTAGCGGGCTCGGAGCATTCACTCTGCGCCTGCAACCAGCGCCCGCTCCCGTCAACTACGTTGAAGGTCGTTCCGACAAGAACATTCGCGCGGTGCCTCACAACGTAACCGTGATGCGGGGCGCCATCATCGGAAACGTTGACGCCAATGCGCTGGAAACAAAAGTTCAGGATCTACGGTCACAACTCGAGAACGCCTTTAGCGCTTTCGTCACCAGCGAACCATTAACTAATTTCGATCACGCCCTGACTGAGTTCGATAAAGTCTTTGCCAAAGCGCAAGTCCTAAGAACAAGCATCCTCGACGATCTCGCGGGCAAGGATGTCTGCGCTACGTTGGGCAAACGAGTCACTGCTCAGTTCCAACAATTTGCCGATCAGATCAAGGTGGAAGTTACGTCAGCTCTGTTTGGATTTGAGCGCGAGGTTGACGAAGTTGTAGCTAATGCATTTCCAGAAAATGATCTGCAAAATTTAAAAGACAAGCTGCAACTCGGTCTGCAACAGATTGCTGACGACGCCTCGGGAACGCTGGGACAAATTCGAAAGATACGTGGCCTACCCGGCGAGGCGCTCGCGAAGATAGATGATCTGATCGAAGATCTACGCGAACTCAATGTCAGAGTTGATGTTGCTCTTGAGTCTGCGTTAGCGACTATCGCCGCACTGCAGGATTGGGTTTCACCCCTTCCGGCCACCGATCTTCCCAAAGCGCGGAAAGTACTTGCGGATCTCATCGACACTCAAATCGCAGACTTCATTCAACGCAGCGGTTTTGATTATCGATTAGCTGAAATTACGCGAAGCTGGTTGGGTACGTTGCCGGACCAGATAACCATCAAGCTTGATGAAGCCAGACGTGCTTGCCAGGCTGAGTTTGATAAGTTGCGTCTATTAGAGACGGTGCATCGCGACGACGTTCTCAGGGTCCTACAAACGGTCAAAGGTCTTTCGTTCGACAGCATTTTGAATGTAATAGAAGTACTCGACAACGACTGGCGATCCGTATTTGATAGCGAGACAGAAGAGCCGTGGCCCATCGAAACAGTTTTAGAGGGACTCACCAACCAACTCTCAAACGTCATTTCACACCTTGAATCAGTCGATCCGGCAATCGTCAAGAACCAGTTGCTCCAAGTCACGACTAATTTCTTTGCCGGACTGGACGCCCAGTTGAATCCGCTCATTGCGCAGACTGGAGCGTCCGATGTCGTCGGTGACTTCACTCGAAAAATTTGTAGAGAGGTGTTGGCTGATGTCGAGAAAATCAAGCAGTTTCTCGACGCTGTCTTCACTGGCGATCGACTAAGCAGGCTCAAAGATCTTCTGCACGCCGGCGTTGGTCCATCCGAGTTCTTCAAAGACGTCGATCGCGTACTCACCGAGATGCTCGACGATGTGAGTGGTTTAGTCACAACTGCACGTCTCTCAATTCCCGCAGTCCGTCCGCCACGAACCGCCGATGATGTCTTGCGTCTTTTCAGAAGTTTTGGCGAAGTGCCGCGACTCCCGCAGTTGCAATTCAATTTGCCACGCATTGGTTACTACTTCCTTCCGAACGGGCTCGACAGGTTCCAACCGCAAATCGATCTTTCCCCGGTCGCGGCAGCCGCCAATCAACTCGGTTCACAATTACTCAATGGCGTCAGCGTAAGCGTACCAACCAGACAACTGTTGGACCGGCTGATACCGGCAAGCTTTGAAAACTTTGACTTATCGAAAGCGCTCCCGCGAATGGGTGGTCTTGATCTGAGTTTTCTTTTCAAAGCCATTCGAATGCCAAAGATGTCGAACGATGGCGTGCGCGTTACGCATGGCATTGATGAAAACACGCGCAGCGCGTGGCTCGAATCGGACGTCAATGTTTCTTATACGGAACCAATTCCGGTCTTTGAGTTCGCCGGCGTTAAGTTGGTATTGCTACGAGCGAACTTCAAAGCAACGATCAGGTTGGACGTTGTGCTGGGCCAACAACCACGCCAGCGAACTTTTGGATCCATACGCGGTGACTGGTCGCTGGCTGCCGGTGGCTTCGATCTGGTCGAACTCAACGATTGCACGCTGTCGTTTGACGAAGGTGGGAAAATACACTTCCAGATCACACCCGCCAAAGTTCGTCTCAAACCACCACTCGACTTCCTGTCAGACATACTCGCGCCGTTTGGTGGTTCGGAAAACGGCTTTCACGTTTCCATTACTCCCAGGGGCGTGCAAACCGCGTTGTATTTGCCGGTGCCCAATATTCAGTCAGGCTCGTTTGGTGTTGCCAATCTCGTACTCGGGTTCATTTTCGGCCTGGAGATTATCGATGGGTTCCGAATTCGCACCGCACTGCAAATAGGTCGACCAACTCATCCCTTCACCCTCACCGTTTTCATCCTGGGTGGCGCTGGTTACTTCGGCTTTGGACTGACTTATGCGCCTGGCACGGGCCAACTCACGATGGACGTTTCCATAGCGATCTTCGCTTCGGCGAGTCTGGCAATTTCGCTTGGTCCAATTTCAGGTGGGGTCTACGCCTACTTCGGAGTTGCGATTGACTATCAGACTTCCAATCGCGGTGGCTCGAATCTCACGATCACGCAAAAGATCATTTTCACAGGCGAAGTAAGCCTGTTGGGGTTTTTGTCAGTCGGTCTGACCTTAGGACTCGATGCGAGTTACGACCAGCAAAAGAATTTGACCGGTCGCGGTTATATCCAAATGAAGGTCAAGATCGGCTGGTTCATCGATATCACTGTGAACGCCGACGTTTCATACACCTTCGGTAAGGGTACAACTACGTCGAGTTCCACCGAGATACATACTGCTGCTGACGATTACGTGGGGATGTTTAGTTAGATTTTGAGTAAGCCGCGAGGGTGGACTGACAAACCCACTCGCTACCGCGAGGTGGTACTGACAACCCACCCGCTATCACGAGGTGGTACTGACAAACCCACCCGCTATCACGAGTGGTACTGACTGTTTGGAGACGAGATGCCGACTCTTTACTTGCAATGCAACATGGATCGTCTGGGCCCGCAGTATGAGGCTAACAAACCTTATTACCTGCTGACTCTTTCAGTGGCGTTTAAAGACAAACCTACCGACGCCGCAGACGTGCGCAAGTATTTACGTCCCTGGATCTGGACCATCGACGCGTTATCAGTCTACAAACAAGCTGCGGCAGGTGGCGCTTTTACTTTGGTGTCTCACCGCGTAATTCCGGCTGCGCAACTATCACACGTCGATATTCTAAAAGGATCGCTTGATTACGAACTGGACCAGCAACTGAGCGACTTCGCGTCCAGTGCGAACGATTTTTTCTGGGACCCCGTGTCGACGACACCACCGCCGCCCTGGAACGGAAGAAGCGGAAGAGATTGGCGCTCGTGGGTCGCACACATCGGATCGTATCCTGGTGGAATTGGTTCGGCGCTCAATCTTGCTTTTGTCGTCATTCCCGATGTTGGACCAGCGACTACTGATCTCTTACTTGCCGCGCCGGAGTTTCAAATCGATGGCGTGAAATACAAGCCGGCCGACCCGAGTGTGGCTGGCGCCAACAAGATCACGCCAGTCAATGGAATGCCCGGAACTTATCAATGGGAATATGAGAGCGGCGCAATCGCTTTTCTAAACAAGCCGGAAGCACCGGTTGCCGACCCGAATACCTTCATCAACATCGAGACCCAGTGGCGCAACGCTCGCCCGTTGGATGGTGGTGGAAATTGGCTTGAACACCTCGATGATCGATTGGACCAGGCGTTTGATGGTCCAGACCGCCTACTCGATTGGTTCAATCAGGGTTCCGACGTCAATGTACCGATTCCGGCTGGTTTTAATGAGCTGATGCTTCGGGCGATGTTCGGAGTGGTGCGACCGGTGTTGGATAGTCGGATGACGCCGATCCATGGCGAGCAGATCTCGTTGCTGCCGTTCAAGCAGGATTCCACATTGCCACCGTTCACAAACCCCACCATTCCGGCTAATTGGAAGCAGCTCCTGAATGACGCCATCAAACCAGGTTCAGATATTTTTCCAACAACTTCAGATCCTCTTTCATTTAGACAGGATTGGAGTGCGGTGCTTGGTTCCTTTCGTGACCCGGCTGTTTTGATCAACCTGGTCCTCGTACTCTGGAAAGAGTTTTTCGAAACGAAGTGGACAGTTAATCTGGAACAGGCGCTGCGCCGCGACCTCGAAGCGTTGCCATCGTTACACCAGTTCCTCTTGTCGCACACGGCTGGTTACACGTGGCGAGCGTTAGTTCCTGATGGAGTAAATCCTGGTCAGGAGTTTGCAGCAGCAAAAGCAAAAGTGACTGCTGATCTGGTCGGGTTTGGCAAATCTATTTGGGATCAGGGCGATCAAACCTGGGAAGACAAATTGAAAGCCCTTGCCGAGAAAGTGATGCTCGTGCCAGATCAGATTCCTACCGACCAGACATCTGATGGACTGCTGATCCAGGTCGACAAAGTCGAAATGGATCAAACGGGAAGGGCTGGCGATAAGCAAGACTATCTGCGCAAGCTGACCGGGGTTGGTGTTTTGCTTCGTCGAACGAACGGGGATTGGCGCTGTCTGAACATGGCGAACGTAGCAGTTTGGCGAAAAGCTGATAATGAATATTCCCTCGTTGATAACGGCGCCAAGGCGGTTCCTTATCGCTTTTCCTATATGGCTGGTTTACGTCAGGGATTCATTAAATACTTGAATCAACCGTTGGTGGCGAAGAGCCCGTGGAGTCGACTATCACCAAGCCGTGATATGAGACCCGATGGTTCACCTATTGAGGAAGGACTATTTGAATATCAGTCGCCTTACAAGGTGGATACAGACTGGGTGCTCGAACGGTTGGTCTATGGTGAGCATTATGAAGTCGCGCCCTTTTACTTCGGCAATGCCGGCACGCTGCCGCAGGAACTGACCGCAGTTAATGGCGCCGGAAAGGTCCCGTGGAGTTTTGTACTTCCACCGAATAACGTCCACCTTCCTTCTGTTTCATCTCTTCCTTACTTAAGAAATTGTAATGTGGGCTCGCTGCGAATCGCAGAGGCTGGCGACTTTCCACCTGAGTTACCGGAAAACGTTTTTCCAATAGCAAGAGTGCTCGAGAAAGAACAACCGGGCGTCGATACTGATCCAAACCTTCGCCACCCACTTCTGCTGCTATTACCGTCTGATACGACGGTATGGAATACAAACAAGGGAGATAAGGAAAGAAGCTTTAGTGTGCGGCCGCCCGATCTTGACGTGAAAGTTTGGGACCGCTGGATTCCAAACGATGCACCTGGTTCAAAGACAAATTTTGATCGGCGCAGGAAAGTGATCGGCGACTTGCATTCACTCAGGTGTGACCTGGACGCTGGTCTACGCGGCGCTACCGACATCACGATCGATGATCCCGCCGTTACCGGGTTCAAACTCAGCGCGAAGCGCATGTGGCCGGCAGACAACAAATCTTTTAACCCTCCGTTGGAACCCGCCTTTACTCCGCGTGGAGACGAAGGACTAATCGGCGAGCAGAAGTTTGCTGTTCCAATGCTGATCAAGAGCGCGGCGTTACCAGATCCGAAATTTGAATTGGTCAGCGGGAAATACCAACTCAGCATTCCCGATGGAGAAGTTTGGCAAATCAGCTTCACCCCAAAACTTTCCCAGGTGAACAAGCTTGCGCAAAGCGTGATTGATGCTTTAGAGCCGTTAACTCTGGTAGTTGAAGTCGCAAAAGCGCTCCCGCAGGACGAACCTGCAATACTTACAGCAAGTGCCAGGTTATACGACGGACTTCGTCTGAACAGACAAGCAGTGTCAGGAGCAGACGCGCTGGTTGTTTCACTCGATGGCGCTAAGTTCAACGACTTCGCACCGCTTGTTCATCGCGTTGAACTGGTGACACAACGTTGGCGCTGGGACGGCAGACCCGTTTATGAAGTACCTTTACAGACTCCGCCCAGAACCGGATTGCCGTTTAGCACGCTCGGTGAACTGGCAAACTTTGAGGGCGATGCGATCCTGTTCGGCTCGCGCGAAGATTCTGATGCGAGCGTCTACCCTAGTCAGGCTGAGTTTGCCGATCCGGATTCGCCGGCCCAGCAAACGTTACGCACTATTGAATGGTCGAACAAAGAAGGCGTTCTCTATTATCGTTTTGCGGTACGAGTTTTTAGTCGCTACGAAGGACTACTTAAAACATCAAATGCTATTGATTCAACTACCGTTCCCAAAGGAGAATCGCCGCGCTGGAAACGGTACGCGCGCGAATGTTTGTGGAACAAGACTGTTCCGAAGCCCGCAGTTAAGTTAGTCGTTCCTCTAACCCAAACCGTTGAGGCTGCTGCAGGCTCAAAAGGAAATCCCGGTTGGTTAGTATTGTTAGAAGAGTCGTGGTACGGCGAAGCAATGGGCGGACTCGGTGAGCATCTGCGCAGTGAAATCATGACCGTGCGATTGCCTGATGCCGCCGATCAAACGCGACCTGAGTTTGGTCCGGATCCAATCATCACAATGCCCGAGGATCCGTATACTGATTACGAGGTCACTTTGCCGCCACCGGTCGGGGCGATTGGTACTACTTTCGATCAGGTCACTGCCGCGCCGTTGTTTGCACACACGGCGTTCTATCAACCACCGCCGGAGATCAAAAAAGACAATGCAGTCGAAGCCCAGGATCTTTCTTTTCATTTCATCAAGCTGAAGTTTCAACGAGTGTTGATGGGAACTGATCCTCAGGCGCCGCGAACACCACGCTTAACGAGTGACTTCACGCAAGGGTATTGGACACAAGTGCTGCCGCCGTCGGAGTGGTGGAGCGTGAAAGCAAACGGCAGAGTCAAGTTGGACGAATTAGATTTTATTGAAAACCAGGGGTTCGTTTTAAATGGTACGCCCGCGACGATTTTGCCGACCGGCCCGGAAGTACAACCGCCGGAGTCGTATAGTCGCTTTGAAATTTTTGTTCTGGTGACTCAAGCGGTCGTCGATGCGTTTGGCAGAAAGGGACAAGAACGTTTTCAAGGTTTGTATTCCCTTTCGAAGTTGGCCACGATCATAGTAGAGGAAGGTACAATTATACGTTTGTTGGAAGTTCAGTTCAGGCTGAAAGCAAACGAGGCGCTGCCAGTGTCAGACGAAGACAATTCGTTGACTAAGTTAGTTGATGCGCTGTTTCCGGGGCCGGACCCGCAGGACGCGAAAGGTCGCATAGTTCGCGTTTCACCGCCGATCATTCCAAAGGGAACAAATTAACAAGCTGATGGAAAAACCAAACGGAGATTTTGGTCTCAAAGAATTTGCCACCGGACTCGCGATCAACCTCGCGCATCAACAAGTGCGACTCCAACGCGACTACGAAGAACGGCTCAAAGAATTCAAACCCGTGCTGCAGTTAGCTAAAGAACTTGGCTACGAAGAAGTGGCGCGGACCGTAGCGCCCAGACCAGTCGAAGTAGGAACTACAACAGTTGAAGCGCGAGTCTCGCTAACCCAAACACGCGAGACAGAATTTTCAATCGGTATTAAGTTTCTGAATTTGGGGTATACGCAAAAATACAAGCACTCCAAATTCATCAGTCACGCTCTACAATTTAGTGTTGACGTACTCCCCTTGCCGCCGGGCAAGAAAAAGAATCTCAGTTAAATTCCGAGAAGGAGAATACAAATGGCCGATAGTAAGATTGACGAGTTTTACGAGCAGCTCCAAACCTTGCCGCGATTGATCAGCGACCTCGCGCTGAGTATTGCCGAGGCGCAGCGAAGAATGGACGAGAACTATCTGAAGGAACTGGCACTCTTCACGAGTATTATCCTTCCATTGTTACAGGATGGAACGGGTAAAGCCGAGCAATACCTGACGCTATTTAAAGCGATTGCTCCTTCTCGTTATCAGTTCACGGAAACGGTCGTTGAAGTCCGCGCGGATTTGCAGATGTCCACGATGTCGCAAACTGAAATCGGCGGCAATATCGGCATCAAGACGCCGGTGTTTGCGATCGCCATTAACGCGGCTTACACGAAGCGGAGTGCTTACGACTATCAGGCTGCCGCACTTGTTCGCACTCAGTTGAACGCGGTCCCGGCAAATCCGGATCTACTGGACAAGCTGCTCGATGCAGGTTCAATCGGAGCGCAATTGCCCAACGCCGATCGGTACAAGGCTTTTGCCGATGCTTTCAAAGACTTCCCGAAGCGTCTGCAGTCGCCGCTGGGTTCGCCTCAATAGCCCGTCAGGCTTGAGCGAGCAACGGAAGGTTTAACCACAAAGGCACAAAGGGCACGAAGATTTAAACCCATTGAGCTTTAGCTTTGTGTCTTCGTGCCTTCGTGGTTGAGTTCTTCCGGCTTTACCGCTGCTCGTTCAATTCGCAATCCACTTAGATCAACCACATCGAGGACTATCTTAATGGCTACGCCCGTTCAACTCATTGACCAGATTTCCGACATCTCGCAAGCCTACACAACTTTAAAGCAACGTCTTGATAAAAAGTCGGCCGAGGCTTTGGGCAAAAAGATCCTGGCCTTGAGAGATCTTTTGAGAAAAGGACTCGAGGATTTGGAGATCTGGAAGAATGATTCGGATCTCGATTCGACTAAACTCGCGCGCTGGGACATGGATACGACGCAATGGAAGTTGGACCATCTGAAAAAACTGGACGATCGGATCACGCTTGAAGAATCGACCGAACTGGCGACTTTCTTTCATAACATCTCGAATTCCGTGGTCGATGCGCAGAAAGAACTCAACGAGTCGTCGAAGCAATATATTAAAGAGTTGGAAGACTCCAACTCACCGGTCCCACCGACTTACTACTCGATTCCTTCGCTAAAGGCGGAGATGAAACTTGGCATCAGCGAGATGACCAGTCGCGGTGTGAATGTAATTCTGTTCAAGAGCGAACAGCAGAAAGATCGGTTCTTCGAAAGTACAGTGAGCTTCGAACTCGTCAGTTCTCCGCCGGCGCCCGCAACGCGAAAAGTCCCACCACCGCCGCCAGCTCCCGAGAATGAGATTGCCAGCTTCCATGTGCTGGATGCTTTCAGTCCGAACGACACAGAGTCGCTACAATTCGAACCCGTGGCAGAAACCGATCAAAAAATTGAGCACTTAATGGGAAGCCTGGAACGAGCAGAAGCAACTCTGTTGACGGCCAGCGATCGCATAAGCGAAGCCTTAGCTCCTAAAAAAGCGACAACGCAGCGAGGCGCTAAGAAAACAACAACCAAACGGGCGGTGGCGAAAAAGAGTGCGAAGAAAACTGCCACTCGCAAACGTGCTGCGAAGAAGAAAGCGTGAACTAAGAAAACGGAATAGCCTCGCTCATGGCGCAAATCACCGAACCAATCGAACAGTTAACAACGCTGTTTCGCCAATCTGCGCAAGCAGTGCTGAGTGCTCAGCGTGAGCTTGATAAAAAGCTTGGCTCGGTAGTCGTTAGTTCAGATCTCTCATTCGATCCGGTTACTACCTATTCAATTCCGCAAACAAAAGTCGAGATAAGTTTCGGACTGGAAGTGCTCAACTCGAAGCGAGTTTTGATTCCATTTTTAAGTGGCACTACTGCCTCCCGTGAGCTCCATGGTCACACTTTAACGTTTGCTTTAATCGCTACGCCGGAAGCTCCTCGACCACCTAACAGCAACGCGCAGTTTGAGATCCAGGCATTACAGCCATCGTTTATGATTTCGCCCGCTGAACAGGACTCCCTGTCGCGCGAACTGGCTGCTGCGCTTACCGCGGGAAACTGGGACTTCGCTTTCCCCGAGCACGGTGACAAGCCAACTCAAAAAAAGGTCAACGCGGAAGCAAAAAAGATCATTCAGGCGCTTACGCCTGACAATCCTGAACGAGGCATGGTTGTCTTTAAACTCGATACAGAACCAACCACTTATTTAGTGATTCGCGTTACCGATAAGAGCAAGAAAGACGGAGTCTTCGTCTTAAATAAAATCCCGAACACCGAAGTAATGGTCTATAGCTTTGATGGCGACAGCGTCGACAACATTCGTTATGCCGCGTTGCACCAGTTCATTCTCACTTTGCGCAATTGGTTGGCGGGTGGATCGCAACCGGTCCCGGTGCCGAAGCCACTCGATCAAGCCGCCGATCCGAGTCCTTTAGGATTAATTGCGCTCGATGATTTTGCGAAGTACCTGTATCTCGGCTACGTCGATGGTCTGCAATTTCTTTCGGCCCAAACTGCCGACGCCACGCTACTCGCTGCCTTACCTTCGTTTTACGATCTGGTCGACGTGGAAGGAAGGATGACTTACTCCGTCTACTACGATGAAAATGCGCAACGCATGAGATTCAGTTTTGGACCACGTACCAGTCCGGACGGCGCCACGACCAGCGACGATTTGAGTGTCGTTGAAAGTAAGGCCTTCATACGCGCGTTTCGCCGTAACGATCAACCGCAGGTTGAAGTAAAGTTGATTGCGCCCGAATTTGCGGTCACCGACGAGGGCAGAAAAGAGTTGATGAGTAAGTTAACCGGCAATGAGGTCGCCAATAAAATTGCCGACTCGTTTGGCGACACCGATCGTGAAATCTATCTTGACTGTATTCGCGAGCCGGGCTTTCAAGCGGCCGTCGTCATCTTGTTGTCGTACAAAGGTAAAACTCCGAAACCGAATTTTCTTGCCGCCTGGCCCGGGTTCTTTCAGAACAAGCAGCGGGATTTCGTGTTTTCGTTTGAATTGAAGAACGACGAGATCAAAAACATTCAGCCGATTATGGGTCTGGGGCAGGAGATCGAGTTGGAAACACTTGGAGGAACGATCGGCGTGGAAATTACCCAGGACCAGTACGAACCTTTTCATAACGCTTTTCACGCGGTCAGGATTTGGCGCTCACGCGTCGAGCTTTCATAGGGTTATCTATGAGTCCTTTACATTGGTTAACGCATGTGGCGCGAGCGACCAAACGAGTGCGTCGCTGGTTTCTGCGTAGCCTGTTTAGACGCGCCGATCTTTGTCGTCCGCTCGTGACACCAGAGCTTCCGACGAAGCCGACATCGTTAACCGAGCCAGCCACGAACCATCTGGCTTTTCGTGATGATCTAAAAATCGAATTCATGTCGACCACACCGACGGTGCTGAGTTCAACTAACTCCGGCAGCCTGAAGTCAATAGAGCAATTACCATTGGCAACAACCTTTTCGCTTGATACCTATTGTCGAGATCTTGCTTCGTTGCGGACGGCTAGCGAGTGGTTACACTTCGGGACCAGTTCTCGTCTTACAGCGCTACAGTTAGCGAATATAGAAGCCGACACTGAAGATACAAATCATTTCATCCTTCATGTAACAGTGAACGATTAACTGCATGGCGAAGTTACCCGACAATCCGCTCGTCTCCTGCATAATGCCGACGTCTGAGCGCCGCCGGTTTGTGCCCCACGCAATTCGTTATTTTCTTCGTCAGGATTACAAAAACAAGGAACTGATCATCGTCGATGATGGTGACGATCCGGTCCAGGATCTGGTTCCCCAGGATGAAAGAGTCCGCTACATCCGGCTGCTCAGGAAGATGAAGTTAGGCGGCAAGCGGAACCTCGCGTGTCATGAAGCGAAAGGCGAGTTGATTGTTCATTGGGACGACGATGACTGGTACGCGCCGCAACGAGTGAGTGCGCAAGTGAAAGTCATGCAGGAGCAGGACGTCGACGTTTGCGGAAGTCATGATCTTCTTTTCTACGACATCCATAAGCGACTCGCGTGGCAATACATTTATGGAGGCGATCGCAAGCCGTGGCTGGCTGGAGCGACACTCTGTTATCGCAAAGATCTTTGGGAACGCAATCGTTTCGCTCATATCAACATTGGCGAAGATGCGTGTTTTATGTTGACGGAACAGCCGAAACGGGTCGCCGTCATGCCGGAGAACGATCTGTTAGTGGCGATCATTCATGATCACAACACGAGTCATAAAGAGACCGACGGCAGTTACTGGAACCTGGGTGCTGTTGAAGAAGTAGAACAGTTACTTGGTCCGGATTTAAGTAGTTATGGTGTTTACCCGGCGCCGGCGGTATCGATCGAAACCAGTCAGCCAACTCGAGCCAAAGCCAGAAATATTTATGCGTGCCTGGTCCATGAACGCCAGGAGTGTGTCGTCGATCTGGTGCGCAATCTTCGTCATTACGATCCGGCTTCCGAAATAATTCTTTATAACGGTAGCCGGAACCCGAACCTGTTGGCGCGCACTTCGTTTTTTGAATCGCTCGGCGTGGTTGTTTATCAATCACCAAAGCCCATGTCGTGGGGCTGGCTGCACAACTTCGCGCTTGATTCTTTGCAATTTGCTCTCGACCACTACTCCTTCGACACGTTGACGATTGTTGATTCGGATCAATTGTTGGTGCGCTCGAATTATCCAGGCCTGCTTAAGACAACGCTGCAAAATGATCCGGCTACCGGGATGTTGGGCAACAGCAGTGAACCTCAGCCGCGCAATACGAAAGTTGGACCAGCGATCCAGGCGTGGCGAGAATTTGAACTATGGCGGCCGTTTCTGGAAAGGTTTGATAGTGGTCCAACCAAGTTTCCGCATTGGACCTTCTGGCCGAGCACGGTGTTCTCGGCTGACGCAGCGCGTGATCTGCTGAATTTGTTCAGGACTGATCGCAAGCTGCAGGAAATAATGGCGCGCTCAAATATCTGGGCCACTGAAGAAGTGATCCTGCCTACCCTGGTTTCGTTGTTGGGTTACAAGATCAATCCGAACCCGTCTAGTTATGAGTTTGTGCGTTACAAGGTTGACTACTCGTTATCGCAAGTCGAACAAGCTTTAAACGCGCCTGATGTTTATTGGATACATCCGGTGCCGAGAAAGTATGACCATCCAATTAGAAAACTCATTCGCGAGAACGCAAATTTTTATGAAAGGCCGCAGCCTATGCAACGTGAATCCGGAGCAATTCAAACGTCAACAAGTGGACTTTTGCTCGTTCTGCCACTGCTCGAGCGTGTACGCCGGATCGAAGGTTGGCTTGATGACGAAGAGGCAGACCTGTTAATTGGGACCACCATCAAAGCCGTTACCGAGTTGGGTTCTTCAAATGCGATTGTTGAGGTTGGTAGTTATTGCGGGCGTTCAACTGTAGTGATCGGAACTGTGGCGAGTGCGTATTCACCGGAAACAAAGCTCTACGCAATCGATCCCCACGATGGCAACGTGGGCGCGTCGGACCAGTCGATTACTTCGCGTGGTTCAACGTTAGGCGACTTTACGCGTAACATTTCCAATGCAGGTTTGGAAAAATGTGTGACGACGATTCAGAGTGTTTCGTATGAAGTGAATTGGGACCAGCCAATCTCGCTGTTATTTATTGATGGACTGCACGATTACGTAAACGTCTCGCGCGACTTTTTGCATTTCGAAAAGTGGGTGGTGAAGAACGGTTACGTGGCGTTTCACGATTATGCGGATTATTACCCCGGCGTGAAGGCTTTCGTTGATGAATTGCTGCGTTCTCAGAATTATCAAAAAGTAGCCTGTGTTAAGAGTTTGATGGTCCTACGAAAAATTTAACCGCTGCCTGCGACGGAGTGTCTGTCGGAGCGCGCCCGTCCCGGGCGCCCATCTACAAGCCAGCTCAAACACAATTGGGCCTCTCTTCGCACGGGGCGCCCGCTTTGTCGGAGCGCGCCCGTCCCGGGCACCCCCTCCATCTACAAGCCAGCTCGGATACAATCGGGCCTCTCTTCGCCGAGGGCGCCCGCTTTGTCGGAGCGCGCCCGTCCCGGGCGCCCCCTCCATCTACAAGCCAGCTCGAATACAATCTGGCCTCTCTTCGCGCGGGGCGGCCGCGTTGTCGGAGCGCGCCCGTCCCGGGCGCCCCCTCAACCCACAAGCCAGCTCGATACAATCGAGCCTCTCTTCGCCGGGGGCGGCCGGGACGGCTGTATAGACCGGGGACATGGTAAACACTTGTTCGGGGACATGGTAAACACTTTTACCGCGTTATAACCTGCGACTCGAAAGGAGTCGGAGGATGCCCTGGAGAACCAGTTCAGCCATGTCAGAACGTCACGAGTTTGTCT
>DATDMC010000105.1:0-6860 GCA_036518995.1 Pyrinomonadaceae bacterium
CGCCCCCCCCCCCCCCGACCCCTACCCCCTGCCTCCTCGCTCCGCTCCTAAAGTTTTCCGCAATTTGGCCGATAGATCTTTAGGACCGCAGGCGTCCTCGCCTGCCCGTTGAAACACATTTTTCTTCGCTGCTATTCATAGTCCTTTCAGTTAGGCGGCTCGTACCTTGTTCATAATAATCGGCATCATCGTTGTTCTTGGCTGCGTCCTCGGCGGGTTCCTGCTCATCGATGGACCACTCATGGTTCTCGTCCAGCCCTCCGAGTTCATCGTGATCGGTGGCGCAGTTCTTGGTTCTGTCATCGCGGCCAATCCGCTCAAGATGTTGATGACACTCACCAGGTCGATCCCGGCTGCGTTAAAAGGTTCGCCTTACAACAAGGCAACCTTCACCGAGTTGCTCCGCTTGCAATACGAAATTTTTGTTAACGGCAAAAAAGGTGGATTACTGTCGGTCGAAGAAGATGTGAACAATCCTTCAGCTTCGTCGATCTTCACTAAGTATCCGAAGTTCCTGGGAAACCATCACGCGGTTGAGTTTTTCTGCGACGCGATGAAGATGCTCGTCAACGGCGCATGCGAAGCCGAAGAATTGGAAATCGCGCTCGACCTCGAACTGGAAACTCACCACGCCGAAGCAGCGATTGCCCCCGGAATTTTGCAGCGCGCCTCGGATTCACTGCCCGGATTGGGAATTGTTGCTGCGGTACTCGGAATCGTCGTGACCATGCAGCATCTTGATGGTCCACCAGAAGAGTTGGGCCACCACGTGGCTGCCGCACTCGTCGGTACGTTTCTTGGTCTGTTGTTGTCTTACGGAATGATCGCGCCCATCGCGACCAATCTCGAAAACCTGGCTGTAGACGAACACAAGTATTACGAGTGCATGAAGACCGGAATTCTGGCTTTTGCCAACGGCTCGTCACCGGGCACTGCAGTCGAGTTTGCGCGCAAGACACTCTTCAGCGCCGATCGGCCCAGCAGCACGGACCTCGAACCACAACTGAAAGAAATCAAACCGAGGTAACTTAAGTGGAGCCGGAGAAGAAACCTCGTCGTCGCGTCAAGAAAGTTAAAGGCCATGGTGGTGGACATCACGGCGGAGCCTGGAAAGTGGCTTATGCTGATTTCGTCACTGCAATGATGGCTTTGTTTCTGGTGTTGTGGCTTGTGTCGCAGGCAGACACAAAGCTGAAGGCTGCGATTGCCAACTACTTCCGCTCGCCCGGGGTGTTCGATCAAACAGCCGGCGGCATCGTGAGTGGTCCAAAGAAAGTCAGCAAAGAACCAGGCGCCTTATCCGAAAAGGAAGAAGAGCAGGCGCTTGATGGAATTGCGACTATTCTCAAGAAGAAGTTTGAGACACGCCCCGAATTTGCGAAATACAAGGACCAGATCAAGATCGAGATGACCGAACAAGGTCTTAAGATCCAGATAGTAGACAAAGCGAACCAGGTTGCCTTTACGTCCGGCAGTGCTGAACTCAACCCCACCGCCAAAGCTATTCTCGATGAAATTGCGCACGGCATCTGCGCGTTACCAAATCCGATATTGATTGGGGGTCACACCGATCGCACGACATTTCCCGCGGGTTCAACCTATACGAACTGGGAACTCTCAACCGATCGCGCGAACGCCGCGCGCAGGGAACTGGAAACGAGCTGTCTTAAGCCGGAACAAGTTCGTCGCATTGTTGGTTACGCTGACACCGAACCGCTACTTCCAGATAATCCGTACGATGAAAGTAACCGGCGAATTAGTATCACAGTGCTGCGTATGGCTGGTTCTGGAGAAGCACCAGCGGACGCTGGAGAAGGTTCTGACACAAAGGATGTGAAGAAGTCAGCCAAACCTGACTTATCGAAGCCGGTAGAGTCGCCGATAGAAGCTGCTGAAAACGCGGCTACGCAAAGCAAACCGGCGCTGGAGCAAAAAACTCCTGAAGTTAAGCCTGGGGAGAAGAAAGTGGTGACGGTCGGAACTCCCGACTCGATCCCGGCAAACCTGAAAGTACATAAGGAACGAGCTAACAGTCCGTAGTTCATCGCCACGGTTCAGGCTTTGCGACGGTTCGGGCTTCGCGACGGTTCGGGCTTTGCCACCTGTTGTGAGGAATGGCTCTGCCTTTCCGTAAGCGACTGCCTTTTATCCTGGGCTACGCCCTCCTTGCAAGACGGCAGAGGGCGGAGCCCAAAATCAAGTGGCGCTCTTACGGAAAGGCATAGCCATTCCTCACAACAGGCGGCAAAGCCGGAGTTCGCAATTCAGCCATTCCTCACAACAGACGGCAAAGCCGGAGTTCGCATTTCCGCTCCGTCAATATCCTGACACTAAACCGACGGGGATTTGTCTATCGCCCCGTCGCTTTCCTTTTTCCTCGCAAATTCCTAAGTAAATCGAAGTTTTTTCAATCTTCCGAGTGCGGCATGGTACTCGCAATCTATCCAACTGGAGGCTCGTATGTCTGATACGAACAACGCACAAACAGAAGGCGCTGCGCCTAAAAAGAGAAGTAAAAAACTCCTGTTCATTATCCTGCTCCTTGTTTTGCTGATGGGCGGTGGTGGCGGAGGATTTATGTTCTGGAGACACCGTTCCGCTCAAGCTCAGGCTGCAACGGCAAAGGTTGACACTAAGAAAGAAAAGAAGAGCGAAGAAGATGACGTTAAAGAAGTCATCGAGCTTTTGCCCTTCGTCGTCAATCTCGCCGATCGCGAAGAACCAAAGTATCTGCGCATGACGGTCAGTCTCGGAATCGGTGAAGGAACTGAAAAACCCGATCCGCTTTTCACTACCAAAGTCCGCAACGCGATCCTGGCAGTTGTAACTACAAAAACTGCCGATCAGATTCTTACTGTCGATGGCAAAACTGAACTGCGCAAAGAGATGCTCGAAGCCGCGCAGACAGCCGCTGACAAACCCGCAATTCACGCTATCTACATCACCGACTTCATCGTGCAGATGTAACTCCTTAGGAGCGCAGGTATCTCGCCTGCTGGTTGATTTATGAACCTGAATCAGGACGAACTTAAAGCAGCTAACGAGCAACGAGTGGACGAGTGGAAAGACCATCTCGACCTGATGGTGCCGCTGGCAATCGAACTCGGCCGTACCAGACTAAGAGCGTCGGCCATTCTCGATCTCGAACCCCATGCAATCGTGCAACTTTCGAGATCAACTGGTGAAGGTGTCGACGTACTTGCCGACACGCAACGTCTTGCTCGTGGCGAGATCGTCATGATCGAAGATCGCACCGGAATCCGCATCAACGAAATCAGTGAACTAAATCGCTAATGCTCACGCGAAAGTACATTCTTGCCCTCTCATTGTTGTTGCTCGTGGCCAGTCCTGTTTGGTCACAAAAACAACAACCTTCACCTGCCGCTTCGCCGGAAGTAAAAGCAGAACAAACGACTACCGAGCCGCCGGTACCAGCGCCGCCGATGGGCCAGGATGAACGCCTGACCTTCATGACTGATACGGCCCACGAACAACAGGCAGCCACGCCGAGTACGGGTGGCTTGATGCTGCGTACGCTCGGCGCGCTTTTGTTAATTGTTGGTTTGATTGTGGCTGCGGCGTGGGGCATGAAACGTTTTGGTGGCGCCCGTTTTGGAAAGGCCACAGAAGATGCTCCGAACCTGGCAGTTTTGAACAGTGTCGCGTTAGGCGATAAGCGATCGATAGCGGTTGTTCGTTTCGGTCAACGCACGATGTTGATTGGTTCAACTGCACAGTCGATCACGCTCCTGGCCGAAGAGAAGGATTATGTTTTTTCTTCATCGCTGCCATCAGTGGCGGAGATGTTAGGAGAAACCGAGGCTATTACATTTGCGGAGCAGTTGGCTTCGGTAGAGATCGGAGGTCAACAGGAGCAATGGTAAAACGGTCTTTCTTATTCGCGCTCTTCGCAGTTGTTTTGTTCGTGTCGTTTGCTCATCCTGTTGCCGCACAGTCAGCAGCACAAACCGCCACGACGGGTCAGCAAGTGATTCCTGTTGATCTTGCCAAAGCTGGTGGTGGTTCGTTACCACTTCAGATCGTCGTGATGCTCACGTTGTTGAGTTTCATTCCGGCGATTCTGATTTCGATGACGTGCTTTACGCGTCTTATCGTCGTCTTTCACTTTCTGCGACAAGCCCTCGGCACTCAGGAAACACCAAACAACCAGGTGTTGATTGGACTCGCGTTGTTCCTGACGTTGTTTGTGATGTCACCTTCGTTGGCCCGTATCAACACCGAAGCATTGCAGCCGATGATGTCGGGGCAGATCAGTCAGAGCGAAGCAATCACAAAAGCCCTCGTCCCATTGCGTGCTTACATGTTGAAACAAACGCGCGAACGCGACCTGGCTTTGTTCATTCGTTTGTCCGGCAGTCCGCGTCCACGCAACGCAGATGAAGTTCCAACGACCGCTTTGATTCCGGCATACATGATTTCTGAACTGAAGACAGCATTTCAGATCGGATTTGTGTTGTTCATTCCATTTCTCGTGATCGACATGGCGGTGTCTTCAGTCCTGCTCTCGATGGGCATGATGCAACTACCACCCGTGATTGTATCGATGCCCTTGAAATTGTTGCTCTTCGTGATGGTCGACGGCTGGTACCTCATCGTAGGTTCGCTGGTGAAAAGCGCGATGTGAACATTGCCGATTTCCGATTGCCAATTGCTGATTGGTCAATAGGTAACGCGGCTTCTTAGTTAATCGGCAATTGGCAATCGTAAATTGGAAATAAGAATATGTCTGACGCAGAAGTAATGACATTGATGCAACGCGCGCTGGAGACGCTCATGTGGATCACTGGTCCCATGTTGGCGGTGGCGATCGTTGTGGGAGTTGTAGTTAGTTTGATCCAGGCGCTGACGTCGATTCAGGACCAGACGTTTTCTTTCGCGCCACGCGTAGTCGCGATCTTCGTCGTGTTTCTCGTCACGTTTCCGTGGGCGCTACGCGTGTTGATGACTTTCACAACAACCTTGCTGAGTGATTTCACTCCGTATCTACGTTAGGACCGCAGGCGTCCTCGCCTGCATGCATTAATAACTCGAACGCTCGTTAATTGTGACAGGCAGGCGAGGACGCCTGCGCTCCTAAAAGACGCTGCGCTCCTAAATCAATCTCGCAATTCTTGACGATGCCCGAGCTCAACATCCCAATCCATCCAATACTCATCTTCATCGTGGTGTTGGCGCGTGTTGGCGGCATGGTGACGTTCGCTCCGTTCTGGTCACACAAGGCTGTTTCGGTCCAGATCAGGATCGTGTTAGCAATGATCTTGGCACTTGCGCTCACGCCGATTCTTTCGTCGCGCCTACCCACTCCGCCTTCTAATCTATTGCCACTCGCTTCAGTAATCGTCCTCGAACTACTCGTCGGAGCTGCATTCGGTTTTGTCGGCCGGCTCGTCTTTAGTGGAATCGAAATGGCCGCCCAGGTTATCGGATTCCAAATGGGTTTTTCACTCGCCGGCACGATTGATCCATCAACCCAGGCACAAACTGCTGCACTCGGTGTGTTGGGCCAGATGCTTGGTCTGATCGTACTCATGGCCAGCAACGGACATCACTGGTTCCTGCTCGCAACGATGCGCAGCTTTCACCAGATTCCAGTTGGCTCCGCCCATATCACTGCAGATGTTGCGCAACTTTTCTTACGTCTATCCGCCGACGCCCTGGCCGTCGGTGTCGCGCTCGCGGCGCCCGCCATCGTCATGTTGCTCGCGGTGGAGCTTGCGCTCGCGATCGCTGGCCGCGCGATTCCGCAAATTCAGGTGATGGTCCTCGGTTTCCCCGTCAAAATTTTTGCGGGTCTGTGGCTGATTGGTGGTTCGCTTTATTTTATGCCGGCCGCAGTGCGATCTTCCTTTGCCGCAATGGAAACCGCACTCAACCGCCTCGCTTCGCTGATGTAAGTCGACGATGTCAGACAATCGCACCGAGAAACCCACTCCCAGGCGCAGAGAAGAGGCGCGTAAGAAAGGACAGGTTGCCAGACGTCCGGAGCTTGCGGCCATCGCTTCATTTATAGCTGCGCTCGTGATGTTGCGATTCACGAGTGGTGACTTGTTGGCGCGAGCTGCGCGTCTATTTGAGTCACCAACCAGCTACATCACGACGAAAGAAGCATTTGGAATTCCTCTTATCCAAACTATGTTCGTCAATGCCGCGACGACACTCGCATTGTTGTCGCTGCCGGTGATAGCTGCAGCCTTGACCGCCGGGCTGGCAGCGAATTTTGCACAGGGCGGACTTACTTTCGCCGTTAAGGCGCTCGCTCCTAACACACAGAAATTTAATCCCGTTTCCAACGTAAAAAAGATTTTTGGATCGAATGGTCCAATCGAGTTGATCAAAAGTTTTCTTAAGCTTGGTGGCCTCGCTCTGGTTTGTTGGGGAACGTTGGTCCAGGCAATTACAGACGCGCCACGACTCGTCGGCGCGCCTTCTGCCTCAACGTTTAGCTCGGTGGGCCAGATTGTCTATTCACTCGGGTTGCGTGCCGGTGGTGTTTTATTCGCAGTGGCCGCGTTGGATTATGGTTGGGGCTGGTACAAACACGAGAAGTCGCTGCGCATGAGTCGTCAGGAGTTGAAGGAAGAGTATCGACGACAAGAAGGCGATCCGATGGTGAAGAGTCAGCGACGACGTGCAGCCCGCGCGCTTGCACAACGCCGGATAGCGTCAGAGGTTCCGAAGGCTGATGTGGTGGTGACAAACCCGACGCACTTTGCGGTTGCGTTGCGATACGACCGGACAAAAGATGCGGCGCCGATTGTGGTGGCGAAGGGCGCTGACTTGTTGGCAAAGCGGATTAGAGAAATCGCGAAAGAGAACAAGGTACCGATTGTCGAGAACCC
>DATDMC010000106.1:0-165973 GCA_036518995.1 Pyrinomonadaceae bacterium
CGGAGCGCAGCCTTCCTCGGCTGCCCGTCTGTCGGAGCGCGGTCGTCACCGGCCGCTCCGTTGAGTCCCTGGCGCCGTCGAAATGTTTCAGATCCTAAATCGATGACCGATGGAATCAGACGGGGCAGACGAGACGGCTGCGCTCCGACAGCAGCACCCCTATTTCAATAGATGGTTTACTAATCCCAATTTCAAGAGGAACAGTCAAATGAGTCTTCATCCCCAAAAACTTAGTCTGTTTCGTACGCTGCAGCTTATTGCAGTCGTCGTTAGCCTGCCGCTGCTGGCCCTGGCCCAGGGCGGCGTAGGTAGTTCACGCGGGTTGCCCAGTACAAGTGGAGGCATTCACACGATCCAGGGCAAGGTGTACTTTCCCGGTACTGGTGGTAACAGACGTGTGAAGGTGCGTCTTGATAGTGCTAACTTCGTTTCGCAGTCGGTGCAGACTGACGATGACGGCGCATTTCGTTTTAATCAACTTGAGGCTGGTCCATATACGATAACGGTTGACGGTGGTAGCGACTTCGAAAACGCTGTCGAGACTGTTGCTATCGATCGTGAAGCCAGTAACGGTGGACGCATCGTCAGTGTCCCCATCTATCTCCAACCAAAGCCGGACGCTTCCGTTCCTGCAGGCGCAGTAGATCTGTATCGCAAGGCCCAACAAGCTCTCAAGGCAAACAACGGCAAGAAAGCAATTGAAAACCTGACCGCGGCGTTGACCATACATCCTGACTTTACCCTCGCGCTCAGCGAACTTGGCGGGCTTTACATGAAGACGAACGAGATGGCGAAAGCGGCCGAGACTTACACCAAGCTTGTTGCGCTAACTCCGAACGACTTACTCGCCCATCAGAATCTCGGCATCGCGCTCTTCAACTTGAAGAAGATTGACGAAGCGGAAGTCCACCTGCAGGAGGCTTTGAAGATCAACGACAAGCTCCCAAGCGCTCATTACTACCTCGGTCTCGTCCTGGTAAATAAGAAAGCTTACGCCGATGCCGAAAAGGAACTCGAATTGGCGATTAATAATGGTGGCGACAACTTAGCCCTCGCCCATCGATATCTTGGCGGTCTTTACATGGGTTCAAAGAAGAACCAGCAGGCAGCAGATGAACTCGAGAAGTATCTGAAGCTGGAGCCGAAGGCTGCTGATGCCGATCGGATCAAGAACACCATTAAAGAACTGCGTAATGCGCAGTAGTGGCTTTAGTGTAGCTACGCTGGGGCTTGGCCGTGTGTTGTGAGGAATGGCTATGCCTTTCCGTGTGCTGCTTTGTTATTCCAGGCTGCGCCTCCCGTCCAAACGCAAGCATACTAATCGTCGCCGAAAGCGGAGGGCGCAGCCCCGGATTTCTAAGGGGACGCTGGCGGAAAGGCATAGCCATTCCTCACAACAGGCGGCCTAGCCGTTCAGACGCGTAGTCATTCCTCACAACAGACAGCCTAGCCGTTCAAAGGCGTAGTCATTCCTCACAACAGGCGGCCCAGCCGCAGCACCATTAACGATTCACGATTCACCATTCACTATTAACGATTACGATTCACGATTCACTTCCCAGATCCAACAAGTGGCCCATCTTCTCTTTCTTCGTGCGTAAGTAATGGGCCGCATCCTCAGTTGAATTAACTTCGATCGAGACACGCTCAACTACCTTCAACCCTGCTTCTTCAAGAGCCTGCAATTTGAGCGGATTGTTTGAAATGACCTTCACTTTGCAGAGACCGAGGTCGAAAAGTATTTCCGCACATTGCCGGTAATTTCGCAGATCGACTGCTAATCCCAGCCGTTCATTGGCCTCGACTGTGTCAGCGCCTTCATCTTGAAGCGCGTAGGCGCGAATTTTGTTGAGAATTCCGATGCCGCGACCTTCCTGTTGCTGATAAACAATTGCGCCGCGGCCCTCCTGCTGAATCATTTTTAGCGTCGTATGAAGTTGTTCGCCACAATCGCACTTAATCGATCCGAAAACGTCCCCGGTCAAACATTGCGAATGGATCCGCACCAACGTGGGAATATTGCGCGTCATCTCTCCTTTATATAAGACAACGTATTCCTCCTTACTCGTTAGTGAACGATAACCGGCAATTTGGAAGTCGCCCCAGGTGGTGGGTAAGTGCGCAACTGCGACGCGTTCGACAGAGGTCGTTTCAACGTTGTCGCAGCAGGATTTGGTAGCTCTTTGTTCCAACTTCAATTACTCCTATTTCAAACGCTTGAGTGACTGGCGGTCAGGAGCTGCGATTATAAAAGTATAGGTCGAACGGTCACAAGCGAGCTAAGATACGCCGTCAGGCCCAGGACCTGAAAAGCTTCGGCTGAATTTTCCTTTTCGAGATGTAGTAATGAGCCAATTTGACGATGATGAGTCGGCAACTACCCAACTGCGCGAACTGTCCCGGCCGCTCAGTCTCCCGCAACTCGAGCGCCGTCCTGTCTTAATTTCCATTCGCGGTGAATTGCTCGCCACTCCAATACCACTCGAAAGAGATTCGGTAACGATCGGGCGTGCGCTCGATGCTGATATTCGACTTAACGATTCAAAAGCGTCGCGCTTGCATGCGCAGATTTCGACCGAGCGGGAACCCGACGCAAATGTGACACGATTCCGGGTAAAAGATCTTCGCTCTACTAATGGCACAGTGGTAAATGGCCAGCTCGTGCGGGAAGCTTTTCTCAATGACGGCGACAAGATTTTAATCGGCGATCATCTATTTCGGTTCGAGTTGCTGGACGAAATCGATCAGGAGTTTCAACAGCAGATTCACCGGCTGATTGGTCATGATGAACTGACTGGTCTACTCACTAGTAAATCATTTTTTACCGAACTAAGACGCGAAGTAGCGCGGGCCGAAGAAGAAGGACAGCCGTTCTGTGTCTTGATGATGGATCTCGATCATTTCAAGCAGGTGAACGACAACTACGGTCACATGGTCGGCAGCCGCACGTTGCAGGACATCGGTGTAATAATAAAGGCCTCGCTCCGCTCCGGTGATGTGGCGGCACGTTTTGGAGGTGAGGAGTTTGCGGCATTTCTGCTCGACGCCGATTATGCCCAGGCCCTTGTCGCTGCGGAAAGAGTTCGACGTGCAATCGAAGCCCACTTGTTTAGCGCGACGAGTTCCACCGGTGACGTCAGCAAATCATTCCATCTCACCATTAGCATCGGTATCTCCTCTTTTCCTGACGATGCAAAAGACGCTATTCAACTGGTTGAAATGGCTGACTCCGCTTTATATCGGGCAAAGCGCAGCGGTCGAAATACAATTTGCGCTTATCGGCCTTCGCTGGCTGCAACCGAAAAGCCATTACGTTCGCGCCAAATCTAAATTTTCTGCAACAACCCATTGGCCAAAACGTGTAACTAAGAGTTTGCGGGCATCGACTTCCCGATCAACTCGTTGATTTGCGCAGGTTGGGGGCAGCCTGTATTCTTTTCGCAGCTCAGTCTGCTTGCGCAAGAGGTTTTCCGGTAGTGAAAGCAAATCTCAATTTAGCCTCAAAACCATATAATAACCGCGTTCTGCCGTGGGTTCTGACGGTTGTCATCCTTTTTGTGTCGCTGGTCGGCCTCGTTTTCGTAGTCCAGTTGTCTACCAGCGCCCGCCGGCAAGCTACGCTCGCCGAAGCGGAGTTAAACACTACGAAGCAGACTGAACAGGGACTGCTGCAGAAAGCCGACGCCGTAAAAAAGTCACTTACGATCCAACAACAGCAATCACTCGTAGCCGCGCATCAGTTGATCGACCGTAAGTCGTTTTCATGGTCGCGATTGTTGGCTGACCTGGAAGCGTCGTTGCCTGACGGTGTGCGCGTCTCGAGAATCGCGGTGCGTGGCGTCACGACGCAGGGAAATCAAACGGTCGCGGATCTGGATCTCGCCGTCTTTTCAAAAGCACCGTCAACAGTGCTCGATATGATTAAGACGATGGACCATGAAGGTATATTCCATTCGAATTTGAAGGCCCAGACTTTGCAAAAAGGTCGAGGCGAAAGCGGCGCCGAATACGAACTGGAAGTTGTTTACAAACCCAAAGCAAGCTTCGCGAGTGAGAGTATTGCGGAAGTTGCCGGACAGACTACAACCAACGGGGAGGCGCGATGAGTAGCGAAGAAGTTACAGCTCCACCCCGAATTGAGAAGCGTGCGTTTACGCGTTTAATCGAATCGCGCCGCAGCAAGATGTTTGGTCCGGCTGAGGCAGTTGCTTTAGTTACCAGTTGCTTCGTGCTGTTGTTAGTCATTCTCAGCTATCTGTATTTAGTTGTTCCGGCCCGCGCTCGACTCGCCACGGTGAAGGTTGATCAGTCCCGCGTCCAGGCCAATGTCGACAAACTTAAAGGACTCGTTCACGAAGGCCAAAATACAGAACAGACAGTCGATCAAATCATGACGTCACTAAATGATTTTGAATCAGTTAGTCTCGTTAAATCTGATGAAGGCCGAATGTCGCTCTACGGAGAACTCAACGAGCTCATTATCAAGAACGGTTTGAAGAATACTTCCGGCCCGGCTTATACGGCATTGGAACCGCTGGGTACTAAGGTTACTCCTGGTGGAACTTCGGTGAGTACGAAGTGGCAAAGCGTTTATCCTGGCATCGGTGTAGTGGTAACCATCGAAGGTCCATACCAAAACCTGCGGCACTTCATTCAGGACCTGGAACGCACCAAACAGTTTGTCATTATCAATCAAGTTGAGTTGCAACGGGCGGAGAATAGTTCACAAATAGCGGCTTCAGCAGAAGAGGGTTCGGGAACACGTGGCTCACAGGTGAGTCTGCAATTGAATATGGCGATGTATTTTCAGCGGGACAGCAAGGTGAATTTCGCCGAAGAGAATGCGAACAAGGTGCAATAATGGAGTTAGTTGATCTAAACAAGCCAGGCGAAAGGAAGAAGTTGATCGGCGCTGCAGTGCTCGGTTTTGTCGCCATTCTCTTTTTGTGGTGGACCTTCGTTGGCTTTGGTAGTAGTTCCTCGACGCCGGCTCGTACTACGACGACCACCACGACTACGCAACCTCAGCAGGTTGGAGCACGAAATCAAAAGCCGGCAGTTGACGCGCAAGCTCCCGCGCAAATTATCAACATCAGTGATTTGATCCTGCCGCCGCGAAGCGGAAATGTTCCTGTCGTTCCTGAACCGCGCCGAAATATTTTTGCCTATTATGAAAAACCTGTCGCACCCGTGAAGGTTGAGACTGCGACGCCCACACCGACCCCACCACCGCCACCACCACCGGTTTTAGTGGCAGCGATCTCCCCTTCAAACGTTTATGCGAAGACGGCGGAGTTCACGATTGAAGTTTCAGGCGACAAATTTACGCCGGAGATGCGTGTATATGTCGATGAACGTGAACTGCAGAGCAAGTACAAGAGTCCGCAACAGATGTCGGCAACAGTTCCGGCAGCGATAATTGCCAGCCCGGGAATTCGCCAGATCAAAATTCGCACGCCAGATTCGCGCGCCTATTCAAACCAGTTGGGACTGAGTGTGGCGCCACCACCGACTCCAAACTATGCTTACGTTGGTATCTGGGGAACGAAGCACTACGTCAATACCGCGTTGCTTCAGGACAAGAACAACAAAGAGATCCTCAGTGTGCAACTAGGCGATCTACTCGGCGGAAGATTTAGAGTGACGAGCATCTCCGATAAGGAAGTTGTCTTCACTGATACGAACCTGAAGATCAAACACAGTCTTCCGATGACCGAAGGTGAACGCGTTGCTGGTGCGCCAGGTGCACGTCCTACGCCGCGTGTTGATTCCGAAGATGATGAGCCATAGCGAAAAACGCAACCACAATATATTAGGGTGTCGATCAAGTTGCTTGCCGAAGAATTTTTCTTCGATCGGCGTCGATCGACACGCTGCTGAGGCGGGGTACACGCTCGTCGCCCTCATCGCGATCATGACCATCTTTGCTCTCTTTGCGATGGCCATTGCTCCGAGTATCTATCAACAGACAGTACGCGATCGTGAGAAGGAAGCCATCTTTCGCGGTGAACAAATTGCCGATGCGATCAAAGATTACTATCGCTATAAAGCAACCGTGAACCGGCTTAATGGCGATCAGGCACTACCAACATCGATGGACCAACTGAGTGAAGGTCTACCTATTCCAGGTGGATCAAAGACACGTCAAATCATCCGCGCCAGCGCCATGCGTGATCCACTTTCACCCGAAGGTGAATGGAGTTTAATTCATCCGCGTTCCGAACAACTCATCGACTTTGAACAGTCGGTGATGATCTACGCGGGGAACGTTTTGCCCACTCCGCGCGATCCGCAAATAGCTCAACTACAACTATTTGCGGCCCCGCAACTCACCAACGTACTCAACACCGGCACCGTGGAAAAGTCGTCTGACTCTTCGTCCGCTGACGACGATTCGAGTGGTCCATTTATCGGTGTTGCCAGTCGCAGCAAACGGAAGTCGGTGCTCACTTACTACGGCATCGACAGTCAGAATGGTTGGGTCTTCACGCCACTCTTTCGCAACTGATCATGGTCCATGATCACGTTCTTCAAGTCTTCACTACAAACTTCAACTAGTCGATTCAAGTTGCACTCGTGTAGTTACAACTGACGCGATCAATTTCTCTGCTTGCGATCAGCTCGTGAGACGAGTGAGTGAGTGATGATTATGATCGTGTGTGTGATGATGCGAGTGATCGATCGCGAGTGCTGTAAAAAATTTCGCGGAATAAAGTAATAAGTTATTGACATCTGTAGCAATTGCGTTTATATAGCAAGATGTTGTGCGCCGTTTACTCTAGCCCACAAGAGAAAGCAAAACACTGTATCTTGTGGTCGGAGAACGAAACAATAAAACTTAATTCCGAAAGAAGGAGCACATAGAAGCTATGGCAACTAAAAAAGGTGGAAAGAAAGCAGCAGCCAAAAAAGCTGCACCAGCCAAGAAAGCCGCGAAGAAGGGCGGAGCCAAGAAAGCAGCCGCAAAGAAGAGATAGTTCGAACCAGCAGGTTAATCAACAAGTCTTCCACTGGCGCACACAAACATCTGAGGCCGACACGGCCTTACAAAAAGAACGACGAGATCTTCAAGCGAAGCTCGTCGTTTCTTTTTTGATCTTAGTTTCGTAATCACAACTCAGCGAATCATGATTCGGGTTGCTTTAGTTGAACCAGAGATTCCTCCGAACACAGGTAACGTGGCGCGTCTGTGTGCGGCTACCCGAGTTCCACTTCACATCATCGGCATGCCGGGTTTTCGTCTGGACGATCGCGCAGTAAAACGGGCCGGCTTAGACTACTGGCCCGAGGTGATCCTCGAACGACATCCTAATCTCGAATCGTTCTCCGCAAGTTATCCGGAAGCGCGTCTCGTCTTTCTTTCGAAGAAGGCGGATCTCTCTTACACTGATTGGCAGTTTAGCAGTGACGATTGCCTGGTCTTCGGACGTGAGACACGTGGCTTGCCCGAGGACTTGTTACGAGATAACTGGTCAAGCTGTCTGAAGATCCCGATGCTCAATTCCCGGGTGCGCAGTCTGAATCTGGCCACTTCGGTGGCGATGGTACTTGGTGAAGCACTCAGGCAAACTGGGGCATTTCATTAAGAATTCTCCCAAAATCAATCTTTTCCTCACGAGCAATCCCGCTTTCCGCTCCACAATGCTAAGATACCTGTTTCTTATTTCGTCGAAAGTTTGGACCTTGTGATGCAGGAAAGAAAAGACATACGCAACATCGCAATCATTGCTCACGTCGACCACGGCAAGACTACGCTGGTTGACGCGATGCTAAGACAATCAGGTACGTTTCGTGATAACGAACAGGTTCGGGAACGAGTAATGGACTCGATGGACCTCGAGCGTGAACGCGGAATTACCATCATGGCCAAGAACACCGCCGTTCGTTATCACGATGTGAAGATCAATATTGTCGACACACCGGGTCACGCTGACTTTGGCGGCGAGGTTGAACGCGTCTTGAAGATGGTCGATGGTGTGATGCTGTTGGTTGACGCTGCCGAAGGATGCTTACCGCAAACTCGTTTCGTGTTGCGTAAAGCTCTTGAAGCTCGACTGCCGGCGATTGCGCTCGTCAATAAGATCGATCGCAGTGATGCGCGACCCGCTGAAGTAGTCGATGAGATCTATGAACTGTTTCTTGATCTGGATGCCACTGATGAACAGATCGAGTTTCCGATTCTCTACGCGATCTCTCGAGACGGTGTCGCGAAGAAACAGTTAGGTGACGACTCTCAAAATCTGCAACCACTCTTCGAACAGATAGTCGAAACAATTCCCGCACCGAAGGAACAAAGATCTGACTCGCTGCAACTGCTGGTTGCCAATCTCGACTACAACGACTACGTCGGTCGCCTGGCGATCGGTCGCATCTTCTCAGGCGAGATCAAACTCGGTGACCAGATCGCAGTGGTGAAACCCGATCGTTCGATCCAGAAAACGAAAGTATCGCAGTTATATGTTTTCGAAGGACTCAAACGTGAGTCAGTTGATCGGGCCGGCTTCGGTGAGATTGTCGCACTCGCGGGAATTGAGAACATCAACATCGGCGACACGATCACATCAGTTGAAAACCCGCAACCACTTCCGGTTATCGCGGTTGATGAACCGACGATCTCGATGATCTTCAGTGTAAACAATTCACCGTTTGCTGGTCGGGAAGGGAAGTATGTTACTTCTCGCCAGGTAAGAGAACGACTCGATAAAGAAGTGCTCGGCAATGTTGCCATCCGCGTTGAGAACACGGAGTTGCCGGAACAGTTCAAAGTATCAGGTCGCGGCGAACTGCAACTCGCTATCCTGATCGAAATGATGAGACGCGAAGGTTACGAACTCCAGGTTTCCAAACCTGAAGCCATCATGCGCAAAGTCGACGATAAAGTGCTGGAGCCGATTGAAGCCGTCGTCGTCGATTGTCCCGATGAGTTTATTGGTGTGGTCACCGAAGCGCTCGGACGCCGCAAAGGACAGATGACGAAGATGGTCAATCACGGCACGGGTCGTGTGCGCCTGGAGTTTGAAGCACCGTCGCGCGGACTGATCGGATTTCGCAATGAGTTTCTCACTGAAACGAAGGGCACCGGTTTACTGAACACGATGTTTCTGCGTTGGGGTGATTGGCAAGGTGCGCTACGCGGCCGCGCGACTGGATCACTCGTCGCCGATCGAGTTGGAGAAACAACCACCTACGCTTTGTTCAATCTACAGGAACGAGGCACGTTGTTCGCTCGACCGGGCACCAGAGTGTATGAAGGTATGATCATTGGCGAGAATGCCCGCGCAGTCGATCTCGATGTCAATGCAATCAAAGAAAAGAAGTTGACCAACATGCGCGCCGCATCTGCTGACGAGGCGATGCGCCTGGTCCCGCCAAAAGAGCTTTCACTTGAACAGGCTTTGGAGTTCATTAGTGATGACGAACTCGTGGAGGTAACACCACAGACGATTCGTCTGCGCAAACGCGTTCTTCCGTCTAATCAACGGCCTAAGAAGAAAGAGGCAGATTGAGTTCATGCAGTTTGAACTGCCGAGAGTGTATCCACTCACTGACGTAACTTTCTGCGGGTTGTCACATGCAGAACAAGTTCGACGATTGGCATCCGGCGGGGCCTCTTTAATTCAATTGCGTGAAAAACGACTTTCTTCACGCGACCTTTATCGGGAAGCTGAGACCACGCTAAAAGTCGCACACGAACTCGGCGTGAGGTTAATTATTAATGACCGGGTTGACATCGCACTCGCCATTCGCGCCGATGGCGTACATCTCGGGCAGGACGATCTAACTCCCGCAGCCGCCCGACAATTACTCGGGCCGGATGCCATCATCGGTTTTTCTACCCACAACCTCGCACAAGCACTCGAGGCCGTCGAACTTCCAATCGATTACCTCGCTTTTGGGCCAATTTTTCCGACCGGGACAAAATCCGATACCTCTCCAGTGGTTGGTTTGGCGGCATTAAAAGAAGTAAGGACCGCAATTGATAAGAAGCCTCTGGTCGCAATTGGTGGAATTAACTCTGAAAACGCCCCGGATGTTACTCAACATGGGGCTGATTCGGTTGCCGTGATCAGTTGTTTACTTTCAGATCCACCCGCAATTTCCACCCGCACCGCACACCTTTTCAAAACATTGAATTAAGCCTGACACCAAGCCGTTTGGATAAGGCAAACGCTGAAAGCGTTTCGTCTCACAGCCCAGGGTTGCGCTTTGGCAACCCTGGGAAAATACACGAAAAGGCAGCTCAACTCCGAAGGAGTTGCGTCTTAATCGAATCTTTCTCGGTTGCCGGAATTGCGGACGCAACTCCTTCGGAGTTGAATTTGTGCTACCTCTTACCCCAGGGTTGCCAAAGCTCAACCCTGGGCTTTGAGACGAAACGCTCCCAGTGTTTTGCCGCCAACATTTTTTGCTTGCGTTAATCATTGTTATGCGCGAGAATCGGCGATGCGTGGGAGCAGAACTGCGGCTTCCCAACGACTCCCGCCCATCCAGGCTAACCCATCTAAAGCACGTTACCGGAGCCCCGAGAACATAATGAGTTTCTTTGACCTGCCTCCAATTATTGAGCGAATGTTGCTGGTTTCCGACAAGATCAGCGACTTAAACTTCTCAGTTGGACAGCTTCCTCAAGTTGAAATCAACGGTAAGTTGACCCCGGTCCAGCCGCTCGGGATGCAGAAACTCACCCCGTACCAAACCGAAATCATTGCGCTGACTTTACTGCATGGCCATCCGGACGCCGCCGAAAGACTGGCGCGTACGGGCACTGCAGATTTGAGTTATTCATTGCCTTCGCGCGCGCGCTTCCGCGTCAATATTTTTCAGCAACGCGGTGTCTATTCAATTGTTATGCGCGTTATTCCCACCGACATCCCGTCCCTGAAGTCGCTGAGTTTACCAACGCAACTGAGTGAGATCGCCGAACTCCGTAATGGTCTGGTGCTCGTTACTGGTCCAACCGGTTCCGGTAAGAGTTCAACCCAGGCCGCCATCATCGACATCATCAACGAAAAGAAGCATTACCACGTAGTTACGATTGAAGATCCGATCGAGTACTTACATTCGCATAAGAGCTCGACGATCAATCAACGCGAAGTCGGCAACGACACGAAAGACTTTCCCTCTGCATTGCGCGCTGCTTTGCGACAAGCGCCGAAAGTGATCCTGATCGGTGAAATGCGTGACTTCGAGACTACGGAAATTGCGCTCGAGGCTGCGGAAACTGGTCACCTCGTTCTCTCGACACTGCACACCATCGATGCCGCCAAGACTGTCGATCGCATCATCGGTCTCTATCCAAAGAATGAAGAGCCGGTGATTCGCACGCGGTTGGCCCAAACATTTCGTTACATAGTTTCGCAGCGCTTGATCCCGCGGGCGGACGGGCGTGGTCGCGTCGCAGCGGTTGAGATTTTGAAATCAAGTCCGCGTACTCGTGAATATGTAGAGACGGGCGAAGTTGAAGGCAAGTCGTTACTGGATGCCATGCGCGATGGCAAATTGGACGGCATGCAGGACTATGACACTGTGATCAAGGATCTCATCGAGTCAAACACAATAAGCCTGGAAGACGGTCTGGCTTTCGCCACCAATCAGAACAACTTGTTGCTGTCGCTGAAAGGCATGACGGCTGCTGAAGATTTTATTCGTCGGGAAGGACCGGGTGTGCCAGTCGGTACTTTTTCAGATGCAGGTTCGATGTTAGGAATGCTCGACTAACAAAAACTTATGACTATCGTTTGCCAAACTTGCTCCACTCGCCTGCAGATCGACGACGACAAGGCGCCTTCGGGTCCTTTTTCCGTTCGTTGTCCGAAATGTAAGAGCACGGTTAATGCCGGCGCCTCCAGTCCTGCGACAGAATTGGGCGCGACGTCGTTGAGTGGTTCGCCGGCGACTGAACATCCTCGTTACGATCAGGTTTCAGCTCCAGCGTATCAGTTGACGAATGTTGCTCAGGAACCGCCGCCGCCATCGAACGAAGAAGTACTACGTCTCTTGATGAATCTATTAGGCAAGACCAACGCGCTGGATACTCCGAATCCCGGCGCGCGACCAGCGTGGAATAAGCGGAAGGCACTTGTTTGCGCCGCACTTCAGTGTCGCGAACAACTCGCGCGGAGCCTGAGCGAAAACGGCTATCAGGTTTATGTGGCCGAAGACACGCGCCAGGCAGTTGAGACAATGCGTGGCAATCAGTTGGAACTCGTGGTGATGGAGCCGCAGTTTGATGCGGCAGAACAAGGTGCAGCCTTCGTCGTCCGTGAAATCAATGTGTTGCGACCAGCGCAACGTCGCCGGCTTTTCTTTGCGTTGATCTCGCCTTCGTTGCGAACGCTTGATGCGCATGCGGCGTTTTTGAATAACGTGAATGCAGTAGTGAACATCAACGATATGTCCGATCTGCCGCGCATACTTGAAGTCGGTTTCCGTGAATACAACGAGCTTTACCGGGAGTTGAATCAGGCGTTGAGTATGAGTGCGTTGTAATTGGACCATCCGAGTTGAGTTGTTGAACAGGGCCATAGTTCTTTGTGGCCCTTTTTTAATTTGATAATCTTACGCAGCTCTTGTAGCGACAGTTAGGTTATCCGCAGATTACACAGATTACGCAGCGAATGAGGACTGGTTTAGTTAATCTGTATTCTCTGTGTAATCTGCGGATGATACTCTGCTCGTAAAGGTCGATCCTCGAAGGGTTAACGCTGCTTATGGATACAAAAGAGGAAGGCCGCCCGCGTTTTTCCGAGGCGACTCTCGCTGTTCACGGAAGTGCTGCGCTGGCTGATAGTCCGTTTGGCGCTGTAGTTCCGCCTGTCTTTCATTCTTCAACGTATAGATTTGCAGATTTCGACGAGATGCGTCGTTACGCGCGTGGCGAGTTGCCCGAGGCGTTTTTCTATTCGCGTTACGCCAATCCCACCGTCGCTGAAGTTGAACGAACAATCGCCGACCTGGAACATGCCGAGGCTTGTGTTGTTACCTCTTCCGGATCTGCCGCGGTGTTTTGTGCGATGGCTGCACTCTGCGAAAGCGGCGACGAGATGATGGCGTGCGACTCCGTCTACGGCGGTTCGGTGAAGATCCTGACGAAAGTGCTTTCGCGTTGGAACGTTAAGTCACGCTTTATTTCACTTGATGAGATCGACAACATCACGTCGCTCGCGAATGAGCGGACCAAAGGCTTCTGGTTTGAAACTCCTGCCAATCCTATTAATCGCATAGTCGATCTAGAAGCTGTGGCTGCAGTCTGCCGGAAGGCCGGCATTTACTCGATCATCGACAACACCTTTGCTACCCCGGTTTTGCAACGCCCACTCGAACACGGTATTGATGCGGTCATGCACAGCGCCACGAAATATCTGGGTGGGCACACTGATCTGACGGCCGGAGCAATTGCCGGCAAACGCGACTTCGTCGATCGCGTTCGTCACTTCTCGATTATGATCGGTACCACTCTGGATCCGGCCGCCGCGTATCTGCTTAGTCGCGGGATTAAAACACTTGAAGTGCGTGTTCGCGCTTCGTCGGAGAATGCCCTGAAGTTTGCCCAGGCGTTGGGCCGTCATCCAAAAGTCGCGCGTGTTTACTACCCGGGACTTGAAGATGATCCGGGACACGAAATTGCCAAACGTCAAATGAAAGCTTTTGGCGGCGTAGTTGCGATAGATTTAAAAGGCGGCGAAGCGGAAGCTGAAAAACTTTTCAACAACTTCAAGTTAATAAACGCGGCGCCCTCGTTGGGCGGCGTTGAGACGTTGGTTAGTTATCCGGTTTATTCATCACACGCGGGTTTCTCTGATGAACAACTGAAAGCGGCGGGAGTTTCAACGGCAACCGTCAGATTTGCAGTTGGTATTGAAGCGGCCGAGGACATCATTGCCGACGTCGAGCAGGCACTGGAGAAAGTTTAATCGCGACCCGAGGTTCTGTTATGGAACTTAGTCTGCTAATCACTCTCGATCTGCGCGAACAGGCGGCGCTGCAAGCTGCCCTCGTAACACACGGCGCACCCGACGCACTCGTCACGCTTGCTTTAACTGGCGCTTGTCGCATCTCTACGCTTGAGGAAGCACGACAACTCAGAACGTGGTTGGCGGAAGCGCGCACTGCCGGTGAAACAGACTTTGCTTCGTTGCACGTTATAGAACGGGCAATGGTTGAATTTGGAGTATGACAGTTCAATGACGAACATTGAACTCGGTTATGGACAGAAGCGTTTTTCCTTACCGGTTGATGCTGAACGCTTCTCAGTTCTCGCAGTTGATTCCACGCACGAGCAGACGCTGACCGATGTTGAGATCGGTGCGGCATTTGACTCACCTATCGACTCGCCACCATTGGATGAAGTAGTTGGACCAGATGACTCGGTCCTGATCGTTGTTTCTGACGCTACGCGCGCTACCGCCAGTGCTCAAATCGTCAATCTGCTGGTCCGTCGCTTAATTCAATCAGGAATAGGACCGGCAAACATCGCGATCATTTTTGCGACCGGCATTCATCGCGCGGTTACGGACCAGGAAAAACTGGATCTACTTTCGCCGTTTATCGTCCAACGAATTCGGACCATCAATCACGACGCTTATGATGCAAAAGTCCTGACGTCATTGGGCTTAACTGAACGTGGTGTGCCGGTCGAGGTGAACAAGGCCCTCGTTGAATACTCAAAAGTAATTCTCATCGGCGGGATCGGTTTCCATTACTTTGCCGGCTTCACTGGCGGTCGTAAATCCATTTGCCCCGGTTTGTCATCGGCGGCGACGATTGAAGCCACTCACATGCTGGCGCTCGATTTCGAAAAGGGTGGACGAAAGTCTGGCGTTGGCGTGGGACTAATGGATGGCAATGCCGTGCACGAAGAATGTGAACGAGTGGCTGCGCTAGTTGGTCCAGCGTTTGGCATCAACACGATCGTGGCCGAGAACAACCGCGCGGTGGGCCTGTTTTGTGGTGACTGGAAGCCGGCCCATCGCGCTGCTTGCGCTGCCTATCTACAAAATCATTCGGTTGAGATTCGCGCTAAACGTGATCTCGTCATCGTGAGCTGCGGCGGTTTTCCTTACGACATCAACCTGATCCAGGCGCACAAAGCGATGGACATGGCTGCGCATGCCTGCAAAGAAGGCGGCTCGATCATCCTGCTGGCTGAGTGTCGCGACGGACTTGGGCGTCCGGATTTTATTAAGTGGTTTGAGAGCGCTGATTCTGCTGCACTTGAACAACGACTACAGCACGGCTATGAAGTTAACGGGCAAACGGCGTGGTCGTTATTAACTAAGGCGGAGCGTTATCGCGTGCATTTAGTTTCTGACTTGCCGGTCGCTGACGTTAAAAGAATGCGTATGGTCCCGGCTGAAAATTTGGAGTCCGCGCTGAAGCAGGTTGGCGATTTTGAAAATGCTTACGTGATGCCACGCGGCGCCGGAATTTTGCCGAGATTAGTATCGACATGAAGATAGTTCTGGCGAACTGCATCATTCGCAGTTGGAATTGGACCGATCGAGAGTCGATTGTCCGGCATGCGAACAACCGCAAGGTGTGGATAAACCTTCGCGATAGATTTCCGCATCCGTATACGAAAAAAGACGCGCAGACCTGGCTTGATATGGTGATCGGCTATACGCCGGAAACCAATTTTGCAATCGCTGTCGGCACTGAAGCGGTGGGCGGCATCGGCTTTTCGATCCAGCCGGACGTGAATCATCGCTCCGCTGAAATTGGTTATTGGCTTGGCGAAGACTATTGGGGACGCGGTATTGCTTCCGCAGCTTTGCAGGCGACGACTGAGTATGCTTTTGCAAATCACGATCTGTGCCGGCTGTTTGCGCATGTCTTCGAGTGGAACCCGGCCTCAGCGCGTGTGTTGGAGAAGGCTGGCTACGTTCTCGAGGGCCGGATGAAAAGAAGTGTGACGAAGGACAACCAGACGATCGATCAACTTATGTATGCAAAAACAAAGTAACTGAATGGTGACAGTTCTACAGTAAAAGCTGATGACGTCTTAAGCAGGCTTGGCATCAAATTATTGTTATTCGATCTCGGAGGGAGTAATTCAAATGGCTGACGAACAAAAAACGTGTGGACATCCGACGTGTGACTGTGTGATTGATGGTGATGATAAGTATTGCAGCGAGTATTGCCGCAATGCAGAGAAATCCGGAGTCGCTGAAATAGGCTGCGGTTGCGAGCATTCCGGTTGTCGATAAGAGTCTCGTCCGGTTAAGTAGGCAGAATTTAATTCCCACATCCCCGCATCTTCTCTGCGTACTCGGCGTCTCTGTGTTGAAATCCGACGTGCGAATAATTGAACATCAGTTTTAACACAGAGTACGCAGAGACGCAGAGAGAACTTCTCGCTAAGCCACGAACCACTGACTACGGACCACTAACTACTGACCTCATGCTAAAGTACATCCCGCATGCTACCGGCATTAGTTGAACTGCAACGACTCAAACGACTTGATCGCACCGGTTGGAGTCTGCGTGGACTTCCCAACGGCACCGAATCTGTTGCCTCGCACTCTTTCGGCGTGGTTGTTGCTGCGATGTTCCTTGCCGACGCAATCCAGGAACGAGGCGTTGTCGTAAATACTGAAAAAGTTTTGCGGATGGCTTTGTTGCACGATTGGGCCGAAGCGCGGGTGGGCGATCTACCTAAAACTGCGACCGACTATTTTGGCTCAGAGGCAAGACGAAATGCTGAGACAGCCGCTTTAACTGATATGGTTGGACACTTAGCAGCGTTTGCTAAGTATCGTGAACTGTATGACGACTATGAGCAGCGTGAGAGTGTTGAGGCAAAACTAGTCAAAGCTGCTGATGTGATCGATTTGTTGGTCCAGGTGCTGGCGTTGGAGCGAGCCGGCGCCCGCGGACTCGATGAATTTTGGGAAGTGACTAAGAAGCCGAATTTTCAACTCGAAGGAGTTGCGGCTGACGTTGTCGATGAACTCGTTGCTGCTATTCTCAAAGCGCGGACTGAAGTTTGAATAATGTCCGATATGCTTCAACGCAGCCTGCCAAAGTAACTATGCGGCGGCTTGGCCGTCTGTTGTGAGGAATGGCTATGCCTTTCCGTTTCATGGGCTTTTGGTTCTGGGTTGTGCCCTCTATTAACAACGCGGGTGAAAAAACAACAGACGGCCAAGCGGCAGCCTGGTGAGTTTTGCAGAACCGCTGAAGCACATCGGACATAAGAGATTATGATTGACTGGTTATCAGAATTTACTTCTTCACTGACGTGGAAGAACGTGCTCATTGGCGTGGGGATCTTTCTGGTTACGTTCTTTGCTAATCTCGCGATCGTTTCGTTTATTCTCGTCAAGATTCCTGCTGACTATTTCACTAAGCATCACAAAACCGAATTTTGGGCTGGTCCAAGTCCGGCTTTACGCGCCGCCGGAATTATCGGCAAGAATATTTTGGGTGTCCTGCTGGTCGCTTTAGGTATTGTGTTGTCGATTCCCGGCGTACCCGGCCAGGGTCTGCTGACAATCCTGTTGGGCATCATGCTTTTAGATTTTCCCGGCAAACGAACCTTGGAACGCAAACTGCTTCAGCGACAGGAGATCGTTAGAACCATTAATAAGCTGCGCCATCGTTTCGATAAACCGCCGCTGCAGCTTGACGAAGCGTGATGCGCCCTTCGTTGACAATAAAAAGTCTAGTTTGCTAGCTTGACCCACACTTTTGCGACTAACTGGTGTTTGATATTTGGTTGGGGCGCGAAGTCTTACTGAATGTTCAAGTATCTACATGCCAGAGTTGCTTTACTCAGATCGCTGTTGGTGTTGAGCGCTCTTTCTCTCGTTCTCTCTTCAACCGGCTGCGGTCTTTTTGGTACCCACAAGAAAGTCCAGGTCCCTCCGCTACTGCCACTGAACAACGCAGACAAGGACCAGTTAATTCAGGAAGTGAACCGGCTGGCCGCCGTTAAATCGATTCACGGCAAGGTCGATATCCAGTTTGAAGATACTTCATTTGCCTCCGTCGGTATTGCGGAAAAGTACCGGCAAGTCGATGGCAATCTGACTTTACAACGGCCGGGTCAAATCTATCTTGCGCTTCAGTTTACTTTTGTCGACATCGCGCAGATGGCGTCTGATGGAGAGCATTTCGCCGTTGCCGTTTTGCAGGGCGACGATAAGTACAAGCGTTTTGTGAAGGGGACGAATGACGCGGAATACGCGAAATTGAATGGTGGTAATGCAACTACGTCTGAGCAAAAAACTGAAAAAGCGACAGTAAATGCTTTATCGAACTTACGTCCACAACATCTCACCGACGCGTTTATGATCCGGCCGATCGATCCTGCCAATGGTCTAATTTACGCAAAAAGTGAATTCTTTCAGGAAGAACCCGACACTCGTCCCCAGGCAAAAAAGGGTGCGCGCGTGATGCGTGGTTACTATTTATTGGAAGAACTTTCGGCGCCGAAAGGTGCAGACATTCAGGTATTGCGGCGCTTTTGGTTTGATCGCGTCGACAAAGTCCATCTGGCGCGTCTGCAAACTTTGGATGCGAAGGGCGAGATCATTACTGATGTCTCATATTTTAATGAGAAGCCGATTGGCAGTGCTACGCAGATCACGATGCCCAGTAAGATCGAACTTACGCGTCCGAAGGACCAGTACAAATTGAGTTTGAGTTATCAGGATCCAGCCACGGTGGAACTAAATGCCGATTACCCGGCTAAGGCATTCGTTTTGCAGAACAAGTGGGGGTTACCGGAAGTCGATCTGGATGTTGAGAAGAACAAGAAGCTCGCGAATTAATAAATCAAAGCATGAGGCGGACGACAGTAATGATTAGACCGCAAACAACTAAGATCATCGCGTTAATACTGGCCATCATCGCCGCGTTTGTTTGCCTGCTGGGTTACAACTTCGTTTTCGACAAAAACATTCGACCGCAAGAAAATACTCTCCTTGATATTTATGCCTGATTACTTATCAAAAGGCGAGGTCGTTCATCGTGGGTAGTAGATATCAAGGGGCAGATGTATTAACATCGGCCGATTGATTCTGTCATCCAGTTGTTATATAGCCAGTTGTGATGCCTACCCCGATCGGACGCAACGTTTAAATGCGAACAATTTTACAAGCAGAGAATCTGGAAAAGGTTTATCGAATCGGTAAAGTCGATGTTCCGGCGCTGCGAGGAGTTTCGCTTGAAGTTCAGGAAGGCGAGTTTCTCGCGATTATGGGACCGTCCGGCTGTGGAAAGTCGACGATGCTGCATCTACTGGGCGGCTTGTTGACGCCGACGAGTGGTCGAATCGTAATCGATGGTGAAGATATTACGGCCGCTTCGGACGCCAAACGAACAGCCGTCAGACGTAAAAAGATCGGCTTCGTTTTTCAACGATTCAATCTTTTTCCGACACTGACTGCTGAAGGAAATCTCCGACTAGCGGAGCGAATTCATGGCAACGGCGGTGGCGATCCAACCTTGCGTCGCGAGGTCCTGAAGCTGCTCGGTCTCGAAGATAAACTTCATCACAAGCCGCTTGAATTATCTGGCGGTGAACAACAACGTGTGGCTTTGGCCAGAGCTGTTGTTACTCGTCCGGCGATCGTTTTGGCTGACGAGCCTACGGGAAACCTTGATTCGGAGAACTCTGCCTTAGTGCTTAACATGTTCCAGGAGCTGAACTACCGCTTCAATCAAACCATCATCATGATCACTCATAACCCTGAAGCCGCAGCCATGTGCCGGCGCATTATTCACATGCGCGACGGGCATATTGTTGAACATCAGGCAACGGTCCGTTTGTGATTCTTCCGTTTACAGACCAGTCCCGCGACCGCTAGAATCATTCTACCCACCAGCCGCGTTTCATCGTGGCTGATTACTTGCAAGCTTGAGGATGTGCGAGGCCTGCTGACCACACTTAAGAAAATCTTCTTTTGGAACTACGCACGAAACACCTGGCAGTGGGATGTACTTTGTGTTGTCTGTTTGATCTTCATCTTTTTGACGCCAAAAAGCTGGTTTTCAAATGGCGAACGACCCCCATTAAAGTCGCATCAAAGCGCAGTTACTTCGACCCTGGTGTTGAGCCCTGAAGTTGTTGTAGATGAAACAGATAAGGGCCAAATTGAACAGCGAGTGCGTACCCTGACCGGACGAAGTGATGTTGAAGTGGTAGCAGTTCGAAAAGTGGTTGGTCCGGATGGCCGAATAGTCAGCTTCGAGGTTGACATCAAGTGACCTTTCCCTATAATTGCACGGTTTTTTGCGAGCAAGGGGAAGGAGTTATGAATTAAGGAGCATTTATGAAGAGATTTAGTCCCCTGGCCTTTTTAGTAGTTGGCATCATTGCAGCATTTATAGTAGTTACCCCGACCCCAGCTAAAGGTCAGAGCGCCGGATTAGTTAGTTCGGTCCTGAATAGACTCGAGAAGAATAGAGCGAATTTAAAATCACTCCGTGCCGGCATCAACATGGAGAAGTACAATTCGCAATTAGGCACCAAAGATAATTCGACGGGTGTGGTGTTATACCTGCCCGGCGCTGGTCGGAATGCCTCAGTTCGCCTTGAGTGGAAAAGCCCGCAGCATGAGATCTTGTCAGTGCAAAACGGAAAATACGTTTTGTTCCGACCGCGTCTTGGCGTTGTATACACCGGAAGTTCAGCGAAAGCTCCAAAGAGTGCCGGTGGCATTATGGACATGATGTATATGTCGCGCCAGCAACTCGAAGCGAAGTTTCAGCCGTTGCAGGATGTGCGTGAAGAAACTTTGTGGGGTGGCGTCAGCACGATTCACTTGACGCTCGTGCCGAAGGGGAACGCCGGTTACAAGTACGCTGAAGTTTGGATTGATGCTGGTGGAATGCCGGTACAAAGCAAAATCGTGGAGAAGAATGACGACGCAACCACGATGCGCCTGGTTTCGATTGAGAAGAATCCGAAGATTTCCTCAGACGATATTCCAGTGAAGTACGATTCAAACGTCAAAGTGATCAAGAGCTAACTAGTTAAGACAATCAACAGCCTTTGCAAAGGGCTCTGTCTCAAACAGGGCCCTTTCTTATTTTGCAGATTTGGTGTTCTTGCGTTCAGTGTTCGGGTCGCATATCCTTCGGGGACATTTTTCTAAAGGACCAGGACATTCGCAATTAACGGCCTCGAGTGATGAGAAAGACCAAGTTTCTAAAACTGAAAGTGCGCGAAGCGAGCTTTATTACGCACGCGTTGTTGTCCAGCCGCCATCCGGTGCTGGCCCATCTGATACCGATGCGCCGGTGCAATCTCGCTTGTGGTTATTGCAACGAGTATGACCACACTTCCAAACCTATTGATTTAGAGATCATCAAAGCGCGGCTCGACAAACTTGCCGATCTCGGCACTTCGATTGTCACGATTTCGGGCGGCGAGCCGATGATGCATCCGGAGTTGGACCAGATCATCCACCACATTCGCGTGCGGGGCATGATTGCCGGTCTGATTTCCAATGGTTATTACTTCACGCCCGAGCGCATTAAACGACTAAACAAAGCTGGACTCGAGTATCTGCAGATCAGTATCGACAACATCGAGCCTGATGAAGTGTCACGCAAGAGTTTGCGTGTGCTTGATAAGAAACTTCGTTATCTCTCTGAATATGCAGATTTTCATGTGAACATCAATTCGGTTATTGGTGGCGGCATTAAAAATCCCGAAGACGCATTGACGGTGGCGAGGCGTGCAGTAGAGCTGAAGTTTTCCACCACAGTTGGTGTGATTCACGATGGTGACGGAACGCTTAAGCCCTTAAACGAACGCGAGAAAAAAATCTTTCAATCAGTTAAGAAGCTGGGCAACAAAGATCACGCCCGCTTGAACTGGTTCCAGGACAGCATTGCAGAAGGAAAGCCTTACAACTGGCGTTGTCGCGCCGGTGCTCGCTATCTCTACATTTGTGAAGAAGGATTAGTGCACTGGTGTTCACAACAGCGCGGCTATCCTGGTATTCCGCTCCTGGAATACACGATGGACGACTTCGATCGAGAATACAAAACTGAGAAGTGGTGCGCACCGACTTGCACGCTGCAATGCGTTCATCAGGTTGGTATTCTCGACAACTGGCGTGACCCGCAAAAGACCCCGGAGCAAATGGCGAAGGAGCAGAAGAGCCGCGAGAACGTCGACGACATGGTCCGCGCCGATTAGGACCGCAGGCGTCTTGGGACCGCAGGCGTCCCCGCCTGCTTTGTAGATTAGAAATCATCTCTTCGGGACGCCGGCAGGCGAGGACGCCTGCGCTCCTGTAGCATCTTCAATTCTTTGTCGCGCGGCTTCACAGCGATAATCAATCTGCAAACACGTCTCACTCGTCACGAACTTTTTAAACTCCAGAATCGACTCGCCTTTGTGATCGATCTTCTCCAACAGTAACGCCAGCCGAAAGTGAATCGAGTCGTCCGGCTCACCGCCTTTTTCTGCATTGCGAAACTCCGTAATCGCATCCATAAAAAAGCCGGCGTCATCAAGAGTCTGGGCCAACAATTTATGTGTGTGCGGATCGTCTTCAAGTTTGAGTGCCGCGCGATATTCTTTGATGGCAGTAGGCGGATCCGAATGGACTTTGGCCATTGAAGCACGCGCGAGATGCGCATCAACCGTGCGCTCGTCAACGAAGATATAGACGCTCGCAATGCTTAGTATGATAGTGAGAAAGAGAAGCGGTACCACAACTCGCCACTTTGTCACCGGGTGACGTGGCCTGGGCCATACGAGCAACACCGCCAGGTAAAGCGGCAAGATTACGAAGGGCAGAAAAAACGCGGCAACCGATAGAAGGAGGGCCTGATACAGACGGAAGCGCCGTCGTGCGGACACCAGTATCAAGGTCGATAAAAGCGCAGAAAGAACAATGACAACCGGACGGATGAGGTCAAACAACTCACCGGCTGACATGTGAATTCGGAAGTTCGCTCAGATGTGGCGCCAAATCTCCTTCGACAGTCAGCACTGTAACTGAACTCGATAGGCCCAGACCAGAAAGTCGACCAGCCATTACCACGATCGTTTCGCCCTGCTTCACGACGCCCGCCTCAACCAGCGTTTCTTCACCTGCCTTTAGCAATTCTTCGGTCGACCCCGCGTTCTTTGTTACGAGTGGCTCGACGCCCCAAATTAGGGAAAGCTGATTCACCACTTCCGGTTGGTGAGTGAGCGCAATGATTCTTTGATCAGGGCGCAGAGAAGAGAGGCGACGCGCCATCAGACCCGAGGCGGTGAACACCGCGGTAACTGTCGTCCCCATTTCATCGGCAGCGAAAGCCGCCGCCTCGCATAACGCGCGACTGACTCTGCGCGACTGGGTCCCGAGCCAGCGCGAGACATCCGACGCTGGTCTTCGCCGGCCGGTTTCAGCAGAGGTGATAATGCGCGACATAGTCTCAACGGCCTGGACCGGATAGTCACCCGCGGCAGTTTCATTTGAAAGCATCACGCAATCCGTGCCGTCCCAAACTGCGTTGGCGACATCGGAAGCTTCGGCGCGCGTAGGTCTGGGATTGCTGACCATCGACTGGAGCATCTGGGTTGCGGTGATGACCATCTTTCCGGCCTTCACTGACTTTTCGATAATTGTCTTTTGATATACCGGGACCAGTTCGACGCTTGTCTCAACGCCAAGATCGCCGCGGGCCACCATGATGCCGTCAGCCGCCTTGATGATTTCGTCGAGATGATCGATCGCTTCCGCTTTTTCGATCTTTGCGATCAACGGCGCATTGCCACCTGCTTCGCGAATGAGCATTTTGGCCCGTTCACAATCGCCGGCCCGGCGCACAAATGAGAGCGCGATGTAGTCCGCTTTTTGCGTTACGGCCCACTTGAGATCGACGATGTCTTTCTCAGTTAACGAGTCGATCGGCAACGCGACACCGGGCAAGTTAATTCCTTTGCGTTCCGACAGTATTCCACCGTCGATGACACGACACGTAATGTCTTTCTCAGTTGTGGTTTCAGCAATCAGCGCAATCGCGCCATCGTCAAGCAATAACCTGGTTCCAGGTTTAACTACCTTGACGAGATCGACGTAGTTAGTTGAAACCCGGTTCTCATCGCCTTCGATCTTTTCAGTGGTGATCGTGAAGGTCGCACCTTTTTCAAGTTTGACTGGTTGATGGTCCTTCAACTCACCGGTGCGAATCTTTGGACCAGAGAGATCCACCAGGATGGCGAGGGGCAAACCCATCTTCCTCGCGGCCGCTCGCGCTCGCTCGATGTCGGTGGTCTTTTCCAGATGCGTGCCGTGCGACATGTTGATGCGCACGCCGTTGGCGCCCGCAGCCAGTAACTGTTCAATGATTTCCGGTTCGCGTGAAGCTGGTCCCAGCGTAATAAGTATCTTTGCTTTTCTCAAAATGATCCCTGACCTGTCGTCTTAGTAAATCCCTGGCACAACTGCTGAAACTCGCCTGGCGTAGTCGTCATATTCAACGCCAAACATTTCGCGCAGTAGCCCCTCTTCAATCCGTATGCGAATTACGGTGCCGATGAAAAAGATCACCACCGAGATAATCAATGCCGGCCAAAAGCTCACTGCGAGTCCAGTGGCCAAAAGCATTCCCAGCATTCCGGTATATATCGGGTGGCGCACTAAAGAATAAGGGCCGTGTGTTGCCAACTTGTGTCCTTCGACTACTCTCGCCGTCAGACTCCATTCTTTTCCAAGGACCCTTACCGCCATCATTGTGAACACCACCGAAGCAACCGCTAATACGATCGCGATGATACTTAGAGTCGCTTCAAGAGCATAAGGGCCGCGCACTAAGGGCGTGAAGTAAGACCGGTGTGCTCCCCATGCGACTCCGAAAGACAGACCCTGAATGACTATGCCTTTGACTGATCGTGGGTCGCGCTTTTTATCCGGAGATTTTGGCGATTGTTTTCTGGTTATGAAAACGAGGGCGAAAGCGAGCCAGGAGATAACAATAGCGGCAACAGCGATAGTTGGTAGCAGTTCTAAATGAATGGTCATCATGCGGCTGGCAGGCGAGAACGCCTGCGTTCCTAACGACGCGGACTAACCTGGCAACCTGGCCACTGCGCGTTCCTCAAGCTTTTTTCGTCGTGCTCCGGTCATAAATCCGTGTGCCGTCATCACGACCGCAGTAAGCATATAAGCCATACCGGAAAGGCCGGACAAGCGTGCGCCACCAAACCAAACGATGGACATTGATAACAATGCAATTCCGCAATTCAGAGCTGCTTCCTGAATGCTGCTGATGGTATCGAAACGCTCAAACTCGTTGAGTTCGAGTTGTTCTCTTTTTCGATAGGCGTGAATGTGAAGCAGCACAAAGACCAAAAAGATGGCTAAGTAGCCGGCGCCGAAGATCAACATCAACGTCCCCATCTGGCTGTCGTTTTCGAGCATAGCTTGGATGTTGCCATTTGGGAGCCGTACTTCGCCGTGCCCGCCAGTGAACTTGCTTACCAGGAAGCTGAAAAGAAACTTCAACGGGTAAACATAAAAGAGCACGACGAACAGCAGGACCGCGGTCAGAATTATGGTTGTTGTATCTTGCAGACCGTAACGACGAAAGAATTTATGCTGGTTGTACCAGACCAAAAAAAGCAGGGCGAAACTGATCGCAAACGCGCCAAAACCGCTCATCGCCGAAAGCAGCTCATTGAATGTCTTGGGCACTTCGAGCGACACGACGAGCAGTGTGATTGCGAAACCAAAGACTGCATCGCTGAGTCCTTCGATTCGGGAAATCTCTTCACTCCGCCAGCGAAAAGCAGTGTCGCGGCCGATGCTCTTTTGGATCAGGATTTCTCGGATCATTTTAGTGCGCCTAAGATTCAGATTTTAGATTTGATCGTTAGACCGCAGGCGTCCTCGCCTTCCCCCGTCGGAAACAGTCTTCGTCGAAATCATGAAACTTTGTAATTAAGCCGGCAGGCGAGGACGCCTGCGGTCCTAACGATCAATCTTAAATCTGAACTCGGCAACTGAAATCTAAGGACCACCCGCTACTGCGAGGTGGTACTGACTAGTGCCCCGGCAACAGCTTGATCGATCGCGGACCCGGTATCGTCGCCAAAGCCAACAAAGTTTCGAACGAGTTTACCATTGCGATCAAAGATAAACGTTTGGGGAATCGCGTCGCTGGAAGACAAGAGCAAGCTCACGAGATCGTCATCAGGGACGCCGAGTTGATATTGAATCTGAAACTCCCTCGCGAAATTCGGAACCTGCGATACATCTTCTGGTCCACCAACATTCAAACCGACTACGCGTACGTCATCCATGTAACGTTTCTGGAGATCGACCAGATGCGGAATGCTGCGACGACACGGTTCACACCACGTTGCATAAAAGTCGAGCACCACAACTTTGCCGTTTAGCTCGGAGAAGGCGCTGTGTGTGCCGTTGGTAAGTTGCCAACCCAGGTTGGTGATTGACTTGCCATTGAGCGGAGGCATTGGTAGCGAAGTTTGGGGTTGGCCCGAAATGACCGGCGCGTTGGTGTTGTTGCTCGTGTCGTTGCTGTTACACGCACAGAGCAGCGCTACAAGCGTTATAAGCAACAATGTCCGATATGCTCTGCGTCTTTGTGCCCTCAGCGTCTCTGTGGTGAAAGTGGAACCAATTACGTGCACCCCGATTTCACTGCGGAGACGCTGAGAACGCAGAAATGCATAAAGCATATCGATCAACTTAATCCTCATCATCGGGAGTTCTGGGACTTTCATCCTCAGGCACTGGATCGCCAGGCACTCGATACTCACCCTCAACCCAGCGCCCCAGGTCGATAAGTTGGCAGCGCTCGGAGCAAAACGGGCGAAACGGGTTATCTTTCCACTCGGTTGATTTACCGCAGGTAGGACATTTCATGGATCTTGAAGGTCACCGGCCGGGTCTTATACCAAAGACGCGGGTCGCTTTATCAGAATTCGTCGTTTGACGAACTCGATCGTACCTTCACGACGCATAGCGTTCAAGCGGACAGTGACACTTTCGCGCGTGGAACCGACTATCGAGGCAATTTCTCGATGAGGAAGCGGAATGTCGATAAGCACGCCTTCAGGTTCAGAGACGCCGTAGCGATCAGAAAGCTCGGCGAGCAACCTGTCGAGCCGGGCCGGAATCGCATTAAGTGCAAAGTCGGCCAGGCGGCGCTCAGCATGTTCAAGTCGTTGACCGATTAGGCGGAAAGTGTAATCATGAAGCCTGTTGTCCTCAGCCATCCCCCGTTTGAAATCCGCGACATGTATACGCAGGAGCCTTGAGTTCTCATACGCCACTGCCGAATTGGCACGTTGCCCAGCGGCTGAATAAAGTGCTGATTCCCCAAACAGAGAACCTTCAGGAAGGATGTCGATTACAGCTTCTCGCCCAGTTTCACTTTCAATGCGGCAAAGTTTTACTCGCCCATTGATGATGGCGTAAAGACAGTCCGCCGGTTCCCCCACCCGGTAAACGAATCTACGACGACGAAAATCGAGTACGACCGAGCTGCTGGCCAGGTCGAGAACAACGGAATCGTTTAGTGATGATCCAAAGTCGAGTTGACGAATTATGTCCGCGCGGTCGGCGGACGTTAGATCTCTTGCGCGCCTCTGATCTTGCACGACTTTCATGCGCCTATCCCTCTGGGGGTGGAGTTCATCTTGTTATTTCTAATCGGTTACTGCAGCGTGACTGCGCATCCAAGGTGGTCTATAGCGGATTAGTAGCTAATGACGATGTAAGGAAACCCGCTGCAACTCAAACAGGACTTGTTTCGGCGATGTACTTTTGACTCAATGCTTGGGCGAGTGCCGGCACGAAACGAATTAACCGAATCGCCGAACTGTAGCATGAAGCCCTGAGTGGCGCAACAATAATAACGGTCCAACTTTCTAAGATATGGCGCACAAAGCTAACATTCTGGTAGTCGACGACAATCCCGACAAATTGCAACTCCTGCAGACTGCTTTGAGTATTGCGGGCTACTCTGTAACCACGGCAATAGATGGAGTTGAGGCTCTTGCAGCGATTGAGACTTATCAGCCCGATCTGGTGATTACCGATGTAATGATGCCGCGGATGGATGGTTACGAGTTAGCGCAACGAATTCGCGGTAATCCGCTCACCAAGTTTATTCCCGTGATAATGCAAACGGCGGCGAGCCGCGGGGTTGAAGATTTGCGACGCGCTTCAGAGGTTGGCGCCCTCGGCTATATCACCGATCCGAGCGATCTGGAACTATTGTTGTCGCGTACCAGGACCTTGCTCGAGTTCAAAGCCTATCTCGACGTTTGTGAGGAGGCTGCATTTACAGACCATTTGACGGGTCTCGCCAATCGGCGCCGGTTCGAACGTAACCTGGAGCGAGAGGTGAGTCGTAGTTTACGGTTGGGCCATCCGTTTAGTTTGCTCATGGTGGATATCGATAACTTCAAAAATCTGAACGACACGTTTGGTCACAACGTTGGTGACGACGCGATTCGCAGGATTGGTAAAGTGCTGCGCGAAGGCACGCGTGGAATTGACCTGGCGGCGAGGTTTGGGGGCGAAGAGTTTGTCGTTATTTTAGTGGAGACTGAACTCGCGCGCGGGCTGGAAGTAGCAGAACGTCTCCGCGCTTCGATTGCCAATATGCAAATTCCCGTAGCGGGGAAGATCACTGCAAGTTTCGGAGTTGCAGAATGTCCCTCGTGCGCGCAGACTGCCATCGAAATTGTCAAAGTGGCGGACACCCTTCTTTATGAGGCTAAAGGTAGTGGGAGAAATCGCGTAGTTGGACCGTCGGAGATGAAATCGAACTCAGTTGGTATAGGCGACGTACAAACTGAGGGAAATAGAGCATCGCTTAGTCGAGGTTTGTAATGGCTGACTACAAAGACAGGATTGATGAATGGCAACAGGCTGCGCGCCGCAAGGCGAAAGAGTTAGACGAAAAGTTTGCCATCTCTGAGTTGGTTGGCGAAGGCGCGCGGGTTGCCGGCGAGGCCGCGAAGCGTGGCGCGGAGACAGTGGTCAGTGGCGCCGAGCGTCTGCGCGTAGAAGCTGAACGCTTTACTGACGACGAAGAAGTCGGACAAGCTGCGAAGCGCGCCGCCAATGAAACGGTCAAAGGTGTAAAAAAGGCCGGTGAAGTGGTCCGCGATGTTGCCGGCGACGCCGGTAAGAAGGCTGGCGATGTTTTTGGTGACGCGAAAAATTATTACGATCGGGCTTCCCATGTTTATGGTACTGGCGCAGCGTTCACGCGCGCGTCAACCGCAGCGACCTCGGGTCTTCTGAAAGCTAAAGATTGGATCAAAGCGAACCCTGGCAAAGCGGCTGTGGTTTCCGTTTCGCTCGTGTTGGGCGTTAGGGCTGGCGCTGCGTTGCCGGGACTCGATGCCATACTGCTCGGGTCTCATCCGCACTGGCTCACTCATTCGGCGCTGCCCGTTTATGGATTGCGCAAAGCGTTCGAGAAGTTTGACGACTATTTAAAGAAACAGGAAGAGCTGATCGTACAGGGAGAATTAACTGAAGCCGAGCAGCAACGCATCGAATTTGAAAGAAATATCGTGAAGTATGTGGGCGCTCCGTTGTTGGGGGCGTTCAGTTGTGCCGCCGGGGCTGCCATGTGGGCGCAGATATTTCAACCAGGTGCGATCACCGGGGCGCCGCTCAGTTGGTTATTAGGTGGCAATCCGTTTCTTGATGGTGTCTGGTTATTTGCAAACGGCGTTATCTGCTTCCACCAGGGTTATAAGTTCTTCATGATCGCGTTGGCGGATCAGGCTGAAGTGGTCAAAGTCGTGAGAGAGATTAAAGGCCTGCTACCTGCCGCGGTAGTTTAAGAAGCTTGTCGTCTTCATCTTAAGAACGCGAGTGGCGATGAAGTCAGTACCGTAACGCGGTAGCGTCGGGTCAGGTTGATATGTTGAGCCTTGTTCCGCAGGTTTGACCCGATGCTACCGCATTACGGTACTGACTTTATCGCCACTCGCGTCTTTCTTATCGAATCGTAATTGGAAACGGCAGGAAGCAGAGTGCGAAAACGACTAAGGCCAAGATCCCAATCAACGTTCGTTTACCACCTAAAGCTTCCATAAGCGGAGGTTCTGGATGTCTCACCCGCAGCATCACTGCCAGCAACACCGTGTAAAGAAAGCCACTCGGACTCCCGTGCCACCAGAAGCCAAGAATTGAAAGTGCTGCCATCACGACAAACGCCACTCGACCAATGATCTTGTGAGCACGTGGTCCAAACACGGCGAACGTTCCGTGACCGCCGTCGAGTTGGCCCACCGGCATCAGGTTCAAACTCGTCACCAGCAAACCAATCCACGCTGCCATCAAATAGACGTTCGGCGGTGAGTTCGGATCGAGTGTCACACCGGCCACGCGCGCAAGTAGTCTGAACAATAAAGGATCGTTGAAGTAGATTCCGTAATCAGAAGGTCCGGGGACGGGCGCTGCTGTAGTTAGAATCCCGAGCACCGCGATTGGAATAGCCGCAACGAAACCGGCGAATGGCCCGGCGAGTCCGATATCAAACAATGCGCGGCGAGTGGGTATCGGCGACTTGATCTTGATAAAAGCGCCGAATGTTCCCGCGAGAAAAAGCGGCGGCGCGGGAATGAAGTAGGGAAGCGTCGCATCCACTTTGTAGTGACGACTCGCCAGATAATGGCCCATCTCGTGGCAAAGCAGGATCGTCAATAGGGACATGGAAAACATCATGCCCTGAACTAAAAGTTGTGGGTGTGTAAACGTGTAACTAAAGAATTCGATTACGGAAGTGACATAAGCAACTGGAACGTAAAGAACGTAATCGAGCGGCCGCCTTAATGGTGGATCGCTACCGATTTGTGGCATCACCAACATCACGCCGGAGAGCGTCGTGGTCGCTACTGTCAGGAACAACAGAAAAATGTGAAAGCGCCACTCGCGTGCGGTTGGGTTTGTCCAGGAATGTCCAAAAGTTTCAAAACCCGTTGGAATGGTTCGTATCGATTCGGCCATACGTAAATCTGGGTGATTGCTCCTTACCTTGTTCGTGCGGATAAGTTAGCAAGAAACGGGCGTTGCTGCCTACCTGGGAATGTTTGCCCCGAAGGGGTAACAACTCAAAGCCCGGGGTTGCCGTTTCGGCTACCCTGGGTGAAGACGTTTTCGCGCGGTTGATAATTCAGGTTTGACTTACCCAGGGCTGCTGCAACCCTGGGCTTTGAGACGTAGCCCCTTTGGGGCAGCAGCGAAGCCGGCACTAATCGATCGTTTCGTCTTCGTCGTCGTGAGCTTGTAGTTCTTTTCCTGGTTTGAAACGAATGGTCTTGCCTGAGGGAATCGCTACTTCCTCGCCCGTCCTCGGATTGCGGCCAACTCCGCGTTTTCTCGGTTTCACTACAAACACACCGAAGCCCCGTAGTTCAATCCGCTCGCCGCGCGTCAACGCCTCTTTCATCGAGTGAAAAAGTGCCTCAACTGCTTGTTCGGCCTTCATCTTCGGAACGCCGGTTTTATCAGCGACACGATTGATAATATCTAACTTAATCACGCTTGGAGCCTCTCTCTTCTGGTCCGTAGGAACGGAACCCTCTGGGCTGTAAAGCAGGTGAGGATGATAGAGATGCGCGGCGAAAACTGTCAAGGAAACGAAACTTCTTCAACTTTATGGTCCGATCAGTTAACTTGGCGCATCGTAGTCCAGCCAAAGGGAGAGATTGATGCGAAAGCTAATGATCGCAGGCGCAGTATCGTTGCTACTTGGCAGTTTGCTCGCCGGGTCCTCAATGGCCAGTCCGCAGCAAACCGATTTCACCGGGCGCTACATTTTCAAAGACTATCGCAAAGGAAAAGGCGGCTACGAGAACCATCTCGAGATCACTGGCGGACCGAACGGTGGTCTGCACGTTAGTTTTGAACTCACCTACTTATACATGGTTGGCGGAAGTGAGACCTTTCATGATGGATCTGGTGAAGGCGATGGTCAACTGAAAGGCAACGTGTTGACCGCGACTCTTTCAGCCGGAGCGGACGGCTCGTGTCGTGTAACCATGACTTTTTCGGAAACGATGGTTGCGGGTGAATATAACGTAACGGTGAAGTCTTCGCGTTGTCAGATCAATGTCATGCCGGATGGGGTTTATCGGAAGGTAGCAGAAAAGAGTGCGGCAATAAATAGAATTGCCGCTCCCCGTCCGTTAGTGCCGCGCACGGTGTTGCCACAGGAAGTTTGTCCCGATCCCAAATCGCCTTGTTCGATTAAAGCGAAAACTTTTGCGCCTTACGAGATTTCGTTTCAACTGCCGGGCAAACTTATTCGCGGCCGGACTTACACCTCGCTCCCGTTCTATGCCGTGTTAATCAAGACTTACGAAGAAGAGTCATGTGACGCCGATGATCATACTGAAAGCATCGAGCGTGAGCGGCAGAAAATTCAACTGGCCTATCCGCATAACAAAGTGTTTGCCGCTTACAGTTGTCCGAATCTGGACGCGATTGATTATGCTTTTCCCGGCAAAATGGATTCGAGTGGCAACCAGGTGTTGATTCAGACATTTATTGCGGTTTATGCGGGAAAAACGGAAGCGGATGCGAAGCAGTTTCTAGATTATGTGAAGACTGTTTATCCAGCGGCGGTGTTGAAGAAGATGACTGCAAGTTATGAAGTAATGGATCAGTAAGAACGCTGAAAGCGTTTCATCCCAAAGCCCAGGGTTGAGCTTTGGCAACCCTGGGGAACCGATTATGAGGGATCAACTTCGAAGGAGTTGCGCCGTAGTGCGAGAGCCAGGTGAGATTGAAAGGAAACTTGAAGGATACAAGAAAGAGCCGCGACTCCTTCGGAGTTGGGTGTCCTATTCGTTTGGTTTACCCAGGGTTGCCAAAGCTCAACCCTGGGCTTTGGGATTAAACGCTTTCAGCGTTCATCGACTGCTCGTTTGACAAGCGGGTGGTCGAAAGCTAACCTCAAAAATCGATCTGCTCGTTAGGCTTAACTCGACGATATGTTTGGAATCAGAAGACGCAAGGCACCACCATTTGGCGGCGTCGATATAGACGACGACAAAGACATCCAGGTCCATAAACCCCAGGCTTCATCCCGCGACGATCTCTGGTCGGAAGCGCGTCTCCTGCTTCGCGATTTAGTTTTCGCCCTGATGATTGCTGCGTTAGTGGTGGTTTTCGTTGTACAGCCCGTGAAAGTTGAAGGCACTTCAATGTTGCCGCGCTTGCACGATGGCGAGCGGATCTTTGTTAACAAACTGATCTACTACGACGAGTATCGCTGGGCCCCAAAAGTCGATCGCGGTGACATCGTCGTGTTCTGGTTTCCCGAAGATCCTTCCAAGAGTTACATCAAACGCGTGATTGGTTTGCCGGGTGACACAGTGGAGATGCACGAAGGCGTCGTGCGCGTGAACGGGCGCGATCTGGATGAAACTTATCTTGACCCGCGTCTTAACGTGAGCCATCGCACGACCGCTCCGGTTTACGTGAGGCCAAATTATTATTTTGTAATGGGTGACAATCGCGACAACTCGAGTGACTCGCGCATCTGGGGACTGGTACCGAAAAAATATATCTATGGCAAAGCATTGTTCCGTTACTGGCCCATTGGCGCGGTGAGCGTTATTCATCATGAAAACATCTCGTCGCCCGTGCCGGCGCCAGGCACTTACAATCCCGAGGCGCAGGACGCACCGGGGAATGAACCTCCTCAATAGCCCAGTGACAAACAGACCACGATGATTGGTTGGTTGCAGCTAATATCGATGATCTTTTATGCGCCGCTGCGCGGACTGCGCGAGGCCCGAGATCGCGGTTCGTTGCTGCCGATCACCGTCCTCGCATTTCTGAGCCAGGAACTCTACTCCTTTGTTAGTAAGGCTTTCGCTCACGCTCCATCGCTGACAATTGGTCTTGGTTCGGAGTTATTTCAAGGCGCTGTTCAGATTCTGCTAATCGCGGTTGTCTGCGTTCCAATTCTGATCCTCATCGCTAATATATTTGAACGTCGTGGCAGTTTTCGAGTCGTGCTCACACAGGAATATGCACCGCTCGCTTCCACTCTTTTCTACGTTCTCATTGCGGCGAATCTCGCTTCCATCATCATCGCAGCCTTCTTTCACTACTCGGGAATTCAGGACGCGCACGTAGCGCGAATGATGCAGCAGGTTGATTCTGTCACTGCGATGTTTCCCAACACGCCACCATGGGACCAGGCCATCGAGCAGCTTCATAATCCGGTGGAGTTGGCCCAGTCGCTGTTCCGGCTACCCAAGATGCTTCTTTTTGCGGTGGGAACGGTGTTGGGCGTGAAGTATGTATTTCAACTCTCAACCGCGCGCGCGCTTTTCGTTTGCGTGTTGGGGTTAATTGCTTCGATCATAACTTTGCCAATCTGGGGATTGTTGTCGACGCACATCTTTGGTTCGCCGTTCCTGTTCTTCCTTGTCTTCATGTTATTGCGAGGTTACTTCACCGACTTCATGGGCCAACAGCGCGCGAAGGCGGCCTTCAAACAAAATCTCGAATCTGCAACGTTGAATCCCGCGGACGCGTCAGCCCATTACAATCTCGGACTTATTCATCAGAGTCGTGGTGAGTTTGAACAGGCGAACGAGAGATTCAAACGCGCGATCGAGATCGATCCGGAAGAGATTGACGCGAGTTATCAACTCGGACGCATTGCCCGTGCGCAGAGGCGGTACGCTGACGCGATACAGCATTTTGAACAAGTGGTGACGCGCGAACCGGCCCATTCCCAATACGAGATTTGGCGTGAAGTGGCGGCGACTTATATTGGGGCGGGACAGTTTGAAGATGCGCGCACGGCCCTGGAGCAATTTCTGGAGCATCGGCCTTCTGATCCTGAAGGACTTTACCTGATGGGACGCGCACATGCCGGACTCGGGCATCGGCGCGAAGCGAACAGTTTGATGCAGCAGTGTATTGAGGCAGTGAAGACCGCGCCCGCTTATAAATATCGAGCGAGTAAGCGATGGATGAATGAAGCGGAGCAGTTTATAAAGAGCGGACAATGAAGAAATTGCAGATTTCAGATTGGCGAATGGGCCGATGATCTTCTCAGCGTCTCCGGGGGCCTCTGCGTCTCTGTGTTGAAACCTGACGTTCACTTACTCGCATCCAGTTATTAACACAGAGACGCAGAGGAACGCTGAGACGCAGAGATAGTCGCTCCAATCAATGACCAATAGATTCGTTTAATTTAATCGATGCCAAATAGAACTCCCGCATTACTAGCATTAGAAGATGGACGAACTTTTCGCGGTCGATCGTGGGCTGCGGATGGGGAGGTCTGTGGTGAGATTGTTTTCAACACTTCGATGACGGGTTATCAGGAAGTGCTCACCGATCCTTCTTATGCCGGACAAATCGTCTGCATGACTTACCCGCTGATCGGTAACTACGGCGTGAACGAAGCTGACTCCGAATCTGCGCGACCGTGGGTTGAAGGTTTCGTCGTGCGCGAAGCAAGCCGGTTAACTTCGAATTGGCGTGCAGAAGAAAGTCTGGCTGACTATCTGAAGCGTTGGAACATAGTGGCGATTGAGGGTATCGACACGCGTGCCCTGGTCCGACACATTCGCGATAAAGGGGCGATGCGTGCTTGTCTTTCAAGCCTCGACACCGATACAGACAGTTTAGTGAACAAAGCTTTGCAGTCGCCGCCAATGGAAAACCGTGAGTTAGCGAGTGCGGTGACTACGAAAACTCCTTATGAGCATCCGGCCGACGGCGAAGAACGATTTCACATCGTCTGTTACGACTTTGGAGTGAAACGAAATTCACTGCGTGAACTGGCCCAACTTGGTGTGCGTACGACGGTTGTTCCTTCGTCGACGTCGGCTGCGGACGCACTTTCGTTCAAGCCTGACGGGATCTTCTTATCGAATGGACCAGGCGATCCTGCTTCGATGAATAAAGAAGTAGAAGAGATCAAGCAATTACTGAAAACGCAGGTCCCTTTGTTTGGCATTTGTTTTGGACACCAGTTGTTGGGCCGAGCATTTGGGGGTTCGACCTTCAAACTCGTTTTTGGACACCGCGGCGGCAATCAGCCGGTCAAGGAAGTGTCCGGCAAAGGAGTGGAGATCACTTCACATAATCATGGGTTTGCGGTGGACGCTAAAACTTTGCCGCCGGATGTAGAAGTGACGCACATCAATCTCAACGATCAGTGTGTGGAGGGCATGCGCCACAAAACGTTGCCCGTTATCTCAGTTCAATACCATCCCGAAGCCGCCCCTGGCCCACACGACGCCGAGCATCACTTCAAAAGATTCGTGAAGCTGATGGAGCAAGGGAAGATGGTAGTGACTTGAGTCGCCAGATTGTTATCGCCTGGCTTTGCCTTTTGTTGTGAGGAATGGCTCCGCCTTTCCGAAGGACTGATTTTAAATTGGGCTGCGCCCTTTCCCAAGTCAGAGAAGGCGCAGCCAGAATTTTAAGGGCGTGCTTGCGGAAAGGCACAGCCGTTCCTCACAACAGGAGGCGGAGCCGAGTCCCCAAATAAGTTCCTGGTCACTCCGGCATTTTTAATTCGCCAGTGGTGAGATCGGGTCGATGTATGGCCATCTCTTCGGGCGTGGTGTCGATATCGGGGTGATTATCTTCGTGATGATGCGGATGAATTTGAGCACTATGTTCCGTGTTAGCCGGAAGCACCGTCGGGGTGATATGCGTCGTTTCTAATAGATCCGCCAGTCCTTCGCTGCCGCGGTGTTCCATCCAGTGTCGATAACTCACAGTCAGAATCGCGACCACCGGAATCGCTAAAAAAATCCCCGCGATACCTGCTAACTCAGCACCACACAAGATCGCAAAAATAACAGCGAGTGGGTGGAGATGGATTCCCTGTCCGATCAAACGTGGATAGATGAAATAGTCCTGTGCTATTCGCAAAATACCGAGAAACAGCAGAATCAGAAATGCATTGAATGGTCCGGCATGAAAGAGTGCCAACAAACCCGCCATCACCGCAATTAGAAGTGGTCCAACGAGCGGCACAAATTCAAAAACTCCGGCTATCAGTCCCATCACTAAACCGCCGGGCAACCTCAAAACCGTGAAGCCAAGTGCACACACGAGTCCTATCAACAGGCACGCAGTGAGTTGTGCGCGCGTGTAGGCCGCGAGCGTGGAATTGACGTCCTGAAAAAACTCATCACCGCGCCAGCGCCAACGTCCACGCGGCAGCATCTGCAGTGCTGAACGACGAAAACTGTCGACATCCTTCAGTAAGAAAAACGCGAGGATGGGAATCAGCACGAGCCAGGGCAGGAACGCGAGATACGACACGCCGGAGGCAAACAGTTCACTAGCGGTGGTACTCGCTCTGCCAGCGATGAGTCCGATCTCGTTCTTGGCTGCGTCAACAACTGGATCAGGAATACGTCGCGAACGGAAGTATTGATTGAGTTGTTGCGATTTGTCGCCGAGCGCTTTCCAGTAGTCCTTCGCTTGAGTCGCGAACTCCGGAAACTGCGCGCTCAAACTGGGCAGCACAACAAAGATCGCGAGCAGTATCACTACCATGATGGCCAGGTATGCCAGGACGATCGATATCCCGCGCGGAATCTTGATCTCGCGGTTGGCTATCCTTCGCGGACGACGAATAAAATCGACGAGTGGAGAAACGAGGTAAGCAAAGAAGATCGAAAGGACGAGAAGCAGGATTACTCCGGTGAGCTTATAGATGACCCAAAGCACACCCGCCACTGCCAAAATAATGAAAACGACGCGAAGAACTACCCGGTTTGGCGGCCCGACAACTTCCGCCGCCACCCGGGCAGCAGTGGTGACTGCTTCTTTGGTTTCTTGTTTGTTCAAGTTGCTTTGGTCAAAATCGATTGTGTAGCCGGTAAATCATATCTTCAACCGCCCGTTGCTGGTTCAGGGTCAGTTCACGAAACTCGACACCGAATGTGTCAGGTGTTCCATGATGAACCACTTCTCCGTTTAAAGACAATGAATCGTCAGTATCAAGCAGAAGCAATCCTAACTGATCGCCGACTTTTACATGGGGGCACGACGGGAGATTTCGAACTCTTAGTCCACCTAAACTAATGTCGCCCGGTTCACCGATGCCGATCGATTCTTTAATCGTCTCATCCTCGATCGCCAACATTAGTTTGGAAAAAACATAATAGCGAGGAAACTTCCGCCGGTCGTGTCCGGAAGTCTCGGAGTCGTTGGGGGTTGTCATCGGCTGAGACCTCTTAGTGAGCTAGATCGTCTTCATCATCATCGTCGTCATCAATTGCGCCGTCTTCGGGCGGAGCAGGCGGAGTCACTCGCGGAGCTGCAGGTTCCCAAACGAGTCCCTTCCATTCGTTCGTTTCGCCTACGAGTTGCAACGCGGCCAACGGGTGCCCGGGATTGCGCTCAATGCGCAACACCTCAGCGATCACCTGTAAGCGTTCACCATCGCCGCCGAGTATTTCAAGTCGAACTGTGCTGCCGACATCGGGCAACTGTCTGGGCAAATGGACCAGCGTCCCTTCCGGGCCAATATTTTCAGTAGTGCCTTCGCTGATGATGTGTGTGCCGGTCGGCTCGTCCCACTCGGCTTTAATGTCCAAATTGGCGAGATAACGCGGTCCCGATCGATTCTCGAATTCCATGTGGCGAGCCATAAGTCTCCTTAAGATTGCAGATTTAAGATTTCAGATTGCAGATTGATACGTAAGTTACGATGACTCTTCAATCTTAAATCTGAAATCTGCAATCTGAAATTTCTTCATTCTTCTTCCGTTCTTAACTTTTCCAGAACCGAAAAATCTTCCAATGTAGTTACATCGCCGGCGACGGAGCCACTGGTGGCGATCTCACGCAACAAGCGACGCATAATTTTACCGGACCTCGTTTTGGGTAATGCGTCGCTGAATCTTATTTCATCAGGACGGGCAAGGGCGCCGATTTCTTTCGCCACGTGCGCGCGCAACTCCTGCTTCAAACCGTCCGACGGATGATGCGAGCCTTCGAGTGTCACAAAAGCAATGACCGCCGAACCTTTCAGCTCATCGGGACGGGCCACCACCGCCGCCTCGGCAACCGCGGAATGTGAAACAAGCGCACTCTCAATTTCCGCCGTTCCTAATCTATGACCACTGACGTTAATTACATCATCGATACGTCCCATGATCCAGAAATAACCGTCTTTATCGCGTCGCGCGCCATCGCCGGCAAAGTAAATTCCGTCAATTTGTGACCAGTATTGTTGACGATACCGTTCGTCGTCGCCCCAGATTGTGCGCAACATCGACGGCCACGGCTTCTTAATGACGAGATAACCACCCTGATTGTCTCCCACCGGCTGGCCTTCACGCGTCATAATGTCCGCTTCAATTCCGGGAAACGGTTTAGTTCCCGATCCGGGTTTAGTCGGCGTCGCGCCGGGTAACGGCGTGATCATCATTGCACCAGTTTCTGTTTGCCACCATGTGTCCACGATCGGGCAGCGTCCTTTTCCAATCAACTCGCGGTACCACATCCATGCTTCCGGATTGATTGGTTCTCCAACCGTGCCGAGCAAACGAAGACTCGATAAGTCGTGTTTCAACGGCCATTGTTCGCCCCATTTAATGAAAGCGCGAATGGCGGTCGGCGCTGTATAGAAAATATTGACGCGATGGTTTTCGATAATTTCCCAGAAGCGATCGGGCTCGGGAAAGTTTGGCGCACCTTCATACATCAACGCGGTCGCGCCATTTGAAAGTGGACCATAAACAACGTAGCTGTGTCCGGTGACCCAACCAATGTCAGCCGTGCACCAGTAGATGTCTTCGTCCTTTAAATCGAAGACCCATTTTGTTGTCAGGTGCGTCTGCAACAAGTAACCGGCAGTGGTGTGAAGAATTCCTTTCGGCTTACCGGTGGTCCCCGAGGTGTAAAGAATGTAGAGCGGATGTTCGCTGTCTAACTCCTCTGCGTCGCACTTTGCGTCAACCGTCTCCATCAACTCGTGCCACCAGAAATCACGTCCGGGTAGCATGGTGAGTGATGAACCGGTTCGTTTGACGACGATGCACGCATTAACTGAAGGAGTTTGTTTCAATGCTTCATCGACAGCAGTCTTAAGTTTCACTTCATTGCCGCGTCGCCAACCCCCATCGGCAGTTACAACCAATTTGCAACTGGCGTCATTGATTCGATCGATGAGCGCCGCACTGGAAAAACCGCCGAAGACTACCGAGTGAGTGGCGCCGATTCGGGCGCACGCGAGCATCGCAATTGCGAGTTCGGGAATCAGCGGCAAATACAACGCGACGCGATCGCCTCGCTTTATGTTTGCGTGTTTCAGTACGTTGGCAAATTTGCAGACTTCAGTGTGGAGTTGTTGATACGTATAGGTGCGTTTATCGCCCGGTTCACCTTCCCAAATCAAAGCTGCTTTGTTACGTCGCCAGGTGGAAAGATGCCGATCGAGACAGTTGTAGGCAATATTGATTTTGCCGCCGCTGAACCACTCAGCGTGTGGGGGTTCCCACTTTAAAACTGAGTCCCACTTTTTGAACCAATGAAGCTCCTGCTCGGCGAGTCGTCCCCAGAAACCTTCCGGATCAGCAGACGCCTCCGCCCGCAAGCGCTCCAGTTCGTCCATCGACTTGATGTGCGCTTGTTCGGAAAACGAAGCCGGTGGCGGAAAAACACGCTCTTCCTGGAGAACGGAATCAATGTTGGTGGTGGACGTCGACACAACCCCTCGCTGTGTTGCTATTTAGTTTTCCAGACTTGCTTCGTGCCTGTGTACCATAGAATGCTTGACGCGACAACATGTTGTCAGCAGTAAGCGAATGAAGATACCACTCACTTGAGACTTCCTTTTCCGTGTCTCTGCGTTCTTTGCGTCTCTGTGTTAAAAATTGACTTCCACCAGAACGAACATCGATTTCAACACAGAGACGCAAAGAACGCAGAGACGCGGAGAAGGAAGTTATAATTCCATCATGAACACCCTTTTCGTCGGAACGAGTGGCTACAGTTACAAAGAGTGGAAGGGAAGTTTCTATCCCGAGAAGCTGGCTGCGAAAGACATGCTGCCCTATTACGCGGAGCGTCTTAAAGCAGTCGAACTTAACAATACATTCTACCGGCTACCGCAACGCAGCATGGTTGAGAGTTGGAAGGCGCAGGTGCCGGACAATTTTCGGTTCTCAGTAAAAGCGTCGCAGCGCATCACTCATTTCAAGCGACTCAAAGAAGCTGCCGACGAAACGAAATACATGCTGGACACAGTGTCAGTTCTGGGAGATCAACTCGGCGTCGTCTTATTTCAGTTGCCACCGAACATGAAAAAAGATCTCGAACGACTGGAATCGTTTCTCGCGGTCCTGCCTCCGGACGTCAAGGCCACCTTCGAATTTCGCCATCCAACCTGGTTTGACGACGACGTGCTTGAACTATTGAAAAAGAACGATCGCGCGTTGTGTATTTCAGACACTGACGATTTGCCTGCCCACCGGATCGACAAAACTGCCGATTGGGGATATCTGCGTCTACGCCGGGTCAATTATCCCGAGTCAGAGCTGAAAGAATGGGTAAAACGAATCAAGGACCAAAATTGGACCGACACTTTCGTCTTCTTCAAACATGAAGACGAGGCGACTGGTCCAAGATTGGCCGCCGAGTTTGTTTCGTTATGTAAATAGACCGACACAAAAACGCCTCTGAATTGCCACCCTGTTAAACGAAAACTGATCTAAATTGCTTCTGTATTTCTGCCAGGGGTTGCTGAAGAGGCGCCAAAACTTCTTCAGCCTTTAATGGAATGCAAAGCGTCTAACCCTTCGATGCTTTGCACAGAGGCTTCTCCCCGACTAGTAAGTCTCCTCAAATAATTTGCCCAGGACAAGGAAGGTACGGTTGTGATTTTAAGCTTAGTATCAGTGTGTCCTAATTTGGGCTTTTTATATGCAGATCCAGGATCCGGGATGCTGCTTTGGCAGTTACTGACTGCCGCCGCACTCGGATTGTTGTTCTATGCTCGGACCATTGTGCGAAAGATTCGAGCGCTGATTGGAACATCGCATGAGGAAAATAGTTCTCCTCATGACGGAAATTAACTCGGGACCGCAGGTTCCTCGCCTGTCCCGCTTTGCTACGAGCGCGTTTGTATTTGACGCCGGCAGGCGAGGACGCCTGCGCTCCTAAATAAAGATGTGGTCCAACTATCTCCCCTAGTCTCTTTTCGAGATCCTTCCGGTCAATTAGTTGTCACCGACGACCGCGTGCTGCGGATCGTCTCCGATCAATACCGGGACGCGACCACCCGGTTCCTTGAGTCGTCGCTTAGTGCTGAACTCATCCGCAATCGCATCCTCGTCGCTACCAAACAGATCAGTAACGGCAGCGTGCCGGTTGAGCTGGATAAGTTGCTGTCTGCGACTGAGTCACCGCTGCTGCTCGAACACGAGCCGGTCTCATTTGTTAGTTATCCTTACGAGTGGTCCCCGGAAATGTTGTATGCGGCTGGAGTGCTGACACTCGATTTGATGGAGCGATTGCTGCCAGCCCAGTTTGGTCTGAAAGACGCTTCGCCTTACAACGTTCTGTTTCGTGGACCGGAACCGCTCTTTATAGATTTCCTTTCAATCGAGGAACGTGATCCACTCGATCCGACGTGGCTTCCATACGCGCAGTTTGTCAGAAACTTCATCAGGCCATTGCTGGCGAACAAGTATTTTGGCCTGGGACTCGACCAGGTGTTTCGCGTGTATCGCGACGGACTGCAGCCGGACCAGGTTTTTCGACTTTGTAGTTTGCGACAAAAGTTTCATCCCCACTTCGTCAGTTCAGTTTCACTGCCGTCGTTGTTGTCGAGAGTTAACCCGAGTCGATACGACAAGATCTACGAGCCACGAAAAGCGCGTTCAAAAGAACAGGCCCACTTCATCCTGCATCGTCAAATCAAAGGCCTAAGAAGGAAACTTGAAGCGACAAAACCGGATCCGAACCGGGATTCGCAATGGTCGGGTTACGACGACGCTCAGGAAGAGCACTACACCGCTGCAAAGACTGCGTTTGTTGAGACGGCTCTTAAGGAATGTAGACCAGCGCGAGTATTAGACGTGGGTTGTAATCGCGGGACCTACAGTTTGCTGGCGGCTGGTTTGGGTAGCTCAGTAGTGGCGATCGATCAGGATGAAGTTGTGATTGGTGGGTTGTGGCGCGCCGCTAAAAAACGAAGTCTAAATATCTTGCCGTTGGTTATTGACATCACGCGACCAACTGCCGGGTTAGGTTGGCGAAATAGGGAAACGCGCGGGTTTCTCGAACGCGCGATAGGTTCATTTGATTGTGTCCTCATGCAGGCGGTGATTCACCACATGTTAGTTACGGAAAGAATCCCGTTAACTGAAATACTTCAGCTTGCGTCCGAGCTAACCACCGATCGATTGGTGATTGAATGGATCGATCCTAAAGATGACATGTTTCATCTACTGACGCGTGGCAATAGTCATCTTTATGAATACCTCACGAGAGAATTATTTGAGCGACTGGGCAGGGCACATTTTTCAATCGAGCGAGCAGAAGAATTACCCGGCAGCACGCGTTGGCTGTACGAAATGAGGAGGCAAAAGCAAGTTGCCTAAATGGTTGCGAGACGCCTTAGTGGCGATCTCGCTTGCCAATCTCTGTTTCCTTTCTTCGTGGCTCATCCTGCTAAATCCCAACCACTACGTTTACTACTTTTGGAAAAATGATCCTGGGTTCAGCGAGTTGATCTCGTTGGTCGTCGCGGTTCTTCTGCTGGCCACTTTGTTTTGGATCGCACGGCGATTGCTGAAGGGTCGAGTTGTACGCTGGGCTTTCTTAGTTGTCCTGACCTGGCCTGTGAATAGCTTCCTCATTGACTACGCAAAGCTTTCTGTTCTTGAAAGTGCGTTGAAAAGCCACTGGGGAATTTTTGTGCTCGTGATGATCGCCGGGGCTTTGTTGTTTCTCATTTGGCGAAAACAGGACCAGATGATAGCGGCGGGGCTTTCTATCCTCGTCATCCTCTCGCCTTTGATATTGGTGAATGTTGCCGTCTCGATGTGGCTTCGTCACCAGCATCCGCAACCTGTTCAAGCCCAGCAGCAGACGATTGCGGAACGAAAGAATGGTCCACGGATTGTCTGGATAATTTTTGATGAACTGCAATGGCAAATGGTTTTTGAAAATCGTCCTCCAAACTTGAAGCTGCCGGAGTTTGATCGACTGATGGGCGAATCCGTTCACTTCACTCATGCTTATCCGCCGTCATGGCAAACGCTGACTTCGATGCCGGCGTTGCTTTCCGGTCAGTTCGTTAAGTCGGCTGCGCCAAAGAATGAAAGCGAACTCGAATTGGAGACCGAGCAGGGAACGTTTGTTGATTGGAGTAAACAGACTTCAGTTTTTTCGGAGGCAAAGAAAGCAGGCTTCACGACTGGTGTTGCCGGTTGGTATCACCCGTATTGTCGATTGCCTGGCAATGATCTTGATGTTTGTTACTGGACACCGCAGCTTGGTCCAGCGAATCCAGCTTTGGGCCAATTGGGATTTTCGAGTGCGTTTATCAACAATGTGACTGTCGCTCTCTTACGCATTCCGTTCTTGTTTCGTCTCTCGCATCGGCTTTATGAGCGTAAACAAAGAAACGATCATGCCGCAGAACTCCGCGAAGTTTTTGCCAACTCCAGCCAGATTATTTCGCAACATCTGAATTTGACGTTGCTTCATTTTCCCGTTCCCCACAGCCCCTGGATCAACGAGGCCCGGATGGACGCAGAAAACATAGATGGTTATCTCGATAACGTGACGATCGCTGATCGAACCTTAGGTGATTTACGAAGTCTGATGGGAACCGGCTGGGACGAAACTATCGTGGTTGTGAGTGCCGATCATTGGTGGCGTGATGCACCGAGGATTGACGGAAAGCGGGACCACCGCGTGCCGTTTATGGTGAAGTTAGCGGGTCAACAGGTTGGCGTTGAATATCAGGGTGCATTCAATACCATTTTGACCCGCATGCTTCTGTTGGAATTGCTTAAAGGTGAAATGAAAAGCTCTTCTGCAGTGGTGGAGTGGATCGATCGGAATTCACAGCTGGGCGAAACTTCCTTAACGGCCAACGCACCTTAAATCAGAAGTTAGAAATTGCCGCCACACTCGTCGTGGCCACAGTCGCAGTCGAGTTCGATTGTCTCACCCGTGCCTTCGCATGATGCGCTACAGTATTTTCCACCGGGTTGCGGAGCACAGGTACAAACCGGGTTCTTACATTGCTTTTCGTCTGCCATGGGATCCTCCTGAAAATTCAACTTGATTGGCGTCTAGAGTAGCACATTTTTTGGATAAGACAGGATGGCAGGATTTACAAGATTAGGAGGGGTGCATTGGTAGCCTCCAGAAATTTCGGGGAATTCATCGATTGCCAGTATGAGTTGATGATTGCGAAAGACGACCGCGGGGGAGGTGCGGTCGTCTGAGTTCAATACGAGCGGCGGATGGAGTTCAGCAAAGCAGGGGCTGAAGTGCGCGTATCTGATTTTGGCCGTTCCGAGTTCACCTGATTGATTCGCACCGTCGGGCAGTTTGAAATCAAGGTGAGCGAGAACTTGTTGGGAGGTAGTGAGTTCGGTTTGGCAGAGCAGCATGTTCTCGGGAAGACACTCCCGATGGCGTGGGGTGAAGAACTGTTTAGTAGTACAGAATTTGTTGAGTTGAAGTTGTGGCTTACTCCTTGTGGGAAGCTGGCCCGAGGAGCAAATGATTGCGTAGTACAGACGGTTCTTAGATCGGGAGAGCGGTCCATGTTGTCCTCAAGCGAATAAAGACACACCTCGACATTGGGGAGAAAATAATTTCACCACGAGCGCTACTAAATTGTTCTTTTGTTTGTGAGCCCGGGGAGGCACTCACTTGGGAATTACAAACGCTGTGATGCAGCAGAAGGTACGAAGGGTTGTTGAGGTATACAAAAAAATGTAGTGATTGGGACTTAGTGCTTAGTGCTTGAGCTTTGTATTTTTCGGCTTCGCCGCCTGTTGTGAGGAATGGCTATGCCTTTCCGTAGCAGCTCCTTTTAAAATTCTTGGGCTACGCCCTCCCTCGATCGGTCAAAGGGCGGAGCCCAGGATTAGAAGAGAGTTGCTACGGAAAGGCGAAGCCATTCCTCACAACAGGCGGCCAAGCCGAGGAAAAGGGTTCTATAGCAGCCGAAGCGAGATTTCATTAATGGACCACTAGAGAGGGCGGAGCCCAGGATTCATAAGAGAGCTTCTACGGAAAGGCGGAGCCATTCCTCACAACAGGCGGCCAAGCCGAGGAAAAGGGTTCTATAGCAGCCGAAGCGAGATTTCGTTAATGGATCACTAGAGAGGGCGGAGCCCAGATTCATAAGAGAGCTTCTATGGAAAGGCGGAGCCATTCCTCACAACAGGCGGCGAGCCGGAACGAGAATTCTAATTAGCGCCGAGACGATTCTAATTAGCGCCGAATCGAGAGTTCTAATTAGCAGCCGAATCGAGAACTTCAATTGCGCATTTCCGCAATTCCTTTAGCAATCTCTGCCGCCACTCGCGCATTGTTTTTCAACAGCGCAATATTCGCGCGTAGCGTTGAGCCTTCGCTGCGTTGGGCCATTTGATCCAACAGGAACGGAGTCAGTTCGCGACCGCCAATCGCATTACGTTCGGCTTCGTTTAATGCTTCGTTCAAGACTGCCTGCAACTGTTCAGCAGGAACTTCAAACTCTTCCGGAACAGGAACTGTCACCAACAACGCCGCTTGTATGCCGAGTTCACGCTGAGCTTGAAAAACCCGGACAACGTCTTGCGGCGAGTCAGCCCGATAGTCGATCGGAAGTCCGCTACGTCTTGAATAGAACGCTGGTAGTTCGTCGCATTGATAACCAACAACAGTGACTGCGTGAGTCTCCAACCACTCGCGAGTGGCGGGTAGATCCAAAACTATCTTTGCTCCCGAACACACCACGATGATTGGGGTGCGTGCGAGTTCGGGAAGATCGGCGGAGATGTCAGGCAGCGAACCGCGATGGACGCCGCCGATGCCTCCGGTAGCGAAGACATTGATACCCGCACGATGGGCGATCCAACTCGTGGACGCGACCGTGGTCGCGCCGTTCCATTTGTTAGCAACTGCCAATGGAATGTCGCGCGTGCTGATCTTTTTGATGTTAGTGTCTTCGGCGAGAAAGCGAATTTGTTCATCGCTTAGACCAACAGTCAGCTCGCCGTTAATGATTCCGATCGTGGCTGGTTGGGCGCCGGCTTCACGAACAACGGTTTCGAGGCCGCGCGCCGTTTCAAGATTGATAGGCTGCGGCAGTCCATGTGAAATAACAGTCGACTCAAGCGCTACACGTTCCATAATTTGTAGGGGCGGCCCTCCGTGGCCGCCCTGGGATCATAAACAGATCAGTTGTTGTCGGATGGGCGGCCACGGAGGGCCACCCCTACAAATCGATTCAGGGTAAATATTGTTCCGCCGTCGGATCTTTTATTCCACGAAATTTCAGCATCGATCAATCCGGCGCGAGCACGCATATTTGCCAGTCCGCGACCACCGGTATTCCGATTCGGCATTTCAAATGAGCGACCATTATCTTCCAGCCGCAGAAAAAAATCTCCCGCATCATTAGTAGCAACGTCCAGCTTCACGTGCGTCGCATTTGCATGGCGCCAAATGTTGTTCACCGCTTCCTGCACGATACGATAAATCTGCATCTGCACACTTGGCGACAACTCACTTCGTTCCTCGATCGCATCGTCACAATGAAACTCATAATCAAACCGCTTCTCAACCGGCGCATCCTGGACCGCATGTGATAGCGCAAATTCCAGCGCCGCCGCGAACCCCACATTTTGCAAAACGGAAGGGCTCAAGTCTTCGCAGATACGTCGCACTTCCTGGGAGATCGATTCAATCTCGCCCCGCAAAGCCGACGACTGCGATTGATCTACATTTGGTTTCATTTGATCGGTTAACAAGGCAAGGTGACGTAAATCAGCTAACGTTTGGTCGTGTAGATCGCGAGCAATCCTGCGTCGTTCACGTTCGGCTTCATTCGCCAGATTCAAACGCGCATCGGCAAGTTCGCGGTTCGCATCGACGAGCGCCGCACTTGTCGCCACGATTCTGCGTCGCTCGAGTATGGCCCAAAGCAAGGCCAGCAACGCCAGGGCCAACAGGATTGCGAGGGCGGTTGACGTCCAGGGAAACGGCGCCTTCGCAACTGTAAAAGAGAACGACAACGGTTTCGATACGGTCAGATCTTTTGTGAACGCACGCGCGGTCACCGTGTACTTGCCAGGTTTCAAGCCCTCCATGGTGAACTGCGATTCGCGCGACAATCTTTGTTTCACCATCCGGCCGCTGCTGTCAGTCAACGTAAACGCATATTGAAATTGCTCGGGGAAAGTTCGACTACTAATCGCAGTCACATCCAGCAGCAAACTGTTTTGCGGGTATTCGAGATCGAGCCCGGCTTGTAACTCGGCCGGTGCATGCACTCGCTTGCTGACGACGCGCGTTGCGTAAAGCGTTGGTTCAAACTTGCCCGGTTCGTAGCGAGCTACGCCTCGATTGGTGCCGATGAGTACAGTGTCGTCCTGTGGCAACACTGCAAACACATTCTGCGAAGGCAGGCCTTGTTCGGAATCGAGTTCGGAAACAACCGGGCCGACAATCGGATCGACGATCGCGCGCAAGAGACCATTACCGCGTGTCCCGCACCATAAGCCGGCTTGATTTGTGGTTAACGATCGCGCATCGATATTTGGCAGGACCAGGTTGCAAGCGCTTTGTGGCAAACATAAGTAAATGCCATTACCGGTCCCAAACCACAGCGAACCTTCGGAAGTTCGCGCCATTGCCCGGATCGCGGGACCTTTGATCGGATCGAAGATCGGTTCCTGCTGAATTGTTTTGCCGTCTGACGAAAAGACGCCATCGCGCGCGGTACCGATTAATAATCGTGAATCGCCATCGGCTAAAAGACTGATAACGTCGCGATTACTTCCGGTCGCGTTGGGCCATGACACACTTGAGCGAGAACTGTCGAGACGTTCAACTCCGCGACCGAAGATCGCGAAGTAGGTCGAGCCGCGAAACTCTGTAATCGCGCGTACGCTGCCGGCCGCGTCGGCGGCGCCGGAACTCGATTCGAGGCGATTGAAAGTCAGCGCTTCCAGGTTGTCGGTTTGGCGAGAAGCGACGTAGAACCCACTAGCCGAAGCGACTAATAGCCGGCCCTGCTTGTCTTCAGCAATCGAGTAAATGATGTTGCGACCTAATTCAATTACTGGCTTCCAAAGCGCGCTCTCGCTGTCGTAAACAAACAGGCCACGATTAGTGCCGGCAAGTGTTTTCCCGGAACTTGTTTGAAAAAGTGCGCGGACAAAATTGCTGTCGCTATTTTCGGCGATCGACTCGACGCGCGGAGCATGCGGATCAAAACGACAAACGCCGCGGTCAGTGCCAAACCAGATCACTCCTTCACGATCGGCAAAGATCGCATATACGTGATCGGAACGAAGACCTCCGGCAGTACCATCAAAGGTGAAGCGTTGCGTTTTCTGTTTTGAAATGCGAAAGACGCCGCGCCCGTCAGTTCCGATCCAAATTTCGTCGCCAATTGAACTAAGGGCCATCACTTGGCCGGTCGGCGCTTCGTTCTTGGTTAGTTCGGTTGGCTGCTTGCCGGAGAGTGCCGCCGGTTCTTCTTTCTTAGCGCGCGTGCCGACCCAGAGATTGCCGTTTGCGTCGCGAGTCAATGCATTAACGAAATAGACAAGCGGCTTCATCGGCGGTTCTTTAGCGACGCCGCCTTCGATTTGTAGAACACCGCGACTGAGCGTTCCCGCGAATAGTTGATTGTTCGACCAGTTGATGCTGGTGATCACCAAACGACCAGGATGATCTTTGTCGGAACTGTCGAGTGGTTGCCGCAGTAGAGGAGTTGTCTCCACGACCTCGCGTTCAATAGACGTTTGCTGAATAGGACTACTTGACGAACTGCCGTTGGGTGGAGTCGCAGGAATGAGACGTATGCGTGACTCAAACACCTGACCCTGTTCGGTGCTCATGAATACGTGTTTGAGTTCAGGCGTGATGATGGCTGAGATCGTTTGGCCGGTTGTTTCTTTAATGAGTTGAAAACCGTCTGCGGTATAACGCGAGGCGCCGGCTTCGGTGCCAATCCAAAGCGCGCCGTCCTGGTCCGTTTGCAGGGCAAGGACGCGACCTCCCGGCAACGATGGATCGTTGATCGTTTGCGTGCGCCGTCCATCAAACTTTGCGAGTCCTGCTTCAGTGCCAAACCATAATGCGCCGTCGTTTGTTTGCGCGACGGCATGCACACGATCGGACGGCAGACCATGAAACAACGTGACTGCGCCCCATTGATGAAGGCCGGTGAGCGGCGTGGGCGAAGGCGATGGAGACGGTGACGGAGAAGGTGAGGGCGAGGCAGCAGGTTGCGCTTCGCCCGTTTGTGCTTCAGTTTGCAGCTTCTCGATGGTGGCGAAGCACAGAACTACAGGCGCCAAAAGAAGCAGCAGCAGTTGAAATGATCGGCGATAGCGATTCACAAAAGTTTGCTGAATGGTAGATCGGAGACCGTTTTGTACAACGGAATTGGTTCATCCATAAAGCCCGCCGGCTCTTTAGCGACGCGGTCCGTCTTGACCTCATGAAAACTTTTTGTCTCTTTGATTAAACTACCAGCCGAATCGAAATAGCGATTACGAATGACGCTGATGTTCCCGTAGAAGGTATTCAGCCGCGCGTGGATCTTGGCAAGAGAGCCATCGTCTCTGAAGTAGTAATCAATGAAGTGGTACCAATCGCCGGATGGACTGGTGAACGTAAATCTCGCCACCACGATTTTTCCCGTCCGCGTGAACACGTGGGACGCTTCGTACCAGGTCGCAGCTTCGAGTTGTTTGTCGTTTTTGAATTCCTTCCATTGCTCTTTCTCATCGTCCTGGGAAGAGACATCGGCGAAAAGGCGGTGCTTCTTATTAGCTTTAGTGAAACGATCGATCTTGAGGGCGTAGGCGTCGATCTCGGCGACGGACGGTTTTGTTTGCGCGAATGCAGACGACGATGCCGTTAGCATTAACAGCAAAAGCAATGTTGAGTAACGAAGTTTTAGCATTTTCGACGTTCTCCGCTCCGGAGCGAAGAGCATTCGCGAGCTGAAAATTTCCCCATTCATTTTGTGTCTTTGAGCCCTGGTAGTTAATTTTCCGCTGAGACTACTTCTTCTTCCCGGATTCACGCTTCTGTTCTTCCGCGAAACGTTTTTGATCGCGAGTTAACCAACCCTCAAGCTCCTGCGCTGCTTTTTCCAATTCGTCACTGTTAAGCAGGCCTCTTCTCAATGCTTCAAAAAACGCTCGCGTGCGAATGTTGTAGGCGAGCTTTTCGTAGGTCTCCTGATCGGTCCCTTCAGCAACGGCGATGAAGAGTTTTTCGTAGAGCGTCGCGAGTCGACTCTCAACGCCGCGCAACGACAAGCTGCATTTGCGGGCGATGGCCCAGTTAGACAAACCGAGGGCGAGATAGTAGAGAGCTTCCGCCTCAAACTCGGTCAACAGCGGACGTTTAAACGAGTCTTTAAAAGCCGGATCGATCATGTCCGCGCCATCTTCGAGTACAGCGGCAACAAAACGCAGAAAGCGTGACTCAGGATTGTTCTTGTGGATGAAACCGTAAGCGGGCGGAGGATCGACAGCCTTTACGATCTTGCGAATTTCGTTGATGTAGATTTCGTGCGGAAACTGCGTCCAGAAAATTATGCGCGCAGTTGGAAATTCGCGCCAGATTGCCCGCGCCGCTTTAACGCCTGAAAGCTTGGGCATTTGAATGTCGAGAATACAAACGTCGGGGCGATGTTCGAGCGCGAGTTTGACCGTCTCTTCACCGTCGGCAGCTTCAAACACCGGAAGGTGCGACGGAAATTCTTTCTCAAGAATCTCGCGCAGATAATGGCGCTGGGCCATGTTGTCTTCAGCAATCAGGATTGACATTGGAAACGATTGTACTTTACGCACTCTGATTCAGTCATCGAATCGAGATTGTAGTAGTCACATCATACAGTGGCGGTTATGCATTTTGTCGCGCAGCGACACATGAATTTAGCCAGCCGTTTCAACGGCTGGAAAAGAGGCCACGGAGTACGCGTCGCGCAGCGACGCCTGAGTTTAGCCAGCCATTTCAATGGCTGGAAAAGAGGCCACCGTGTACGCGTCGCGTAGCGACGCCTGAATTTAGCCAGCCGTTTCAACGGCTGGAGCGCGTCATCACAATCGCCGCGTCGCGTAGCGACGCGTGAACACAACGATCGTGTAAACGATAATGACCAAAAATTTGGTGCGCATCATATTCCCCGACGATACATTCATGCGTCGCTACGCGACGCGTACACCGTGGCGTCCTATCTAGCCGTTGAAACGGCTGGCTAAACTCAGCCGTCGCTACGCGACGCATACACACGTGTGCTTGACGCTTCTGAGTTTTACAGTGACTATGAGAATGCTCTGGTTAAACCCTTTTCTGCTTCCCGAAAGGCCGACTCGATGAAAGTCCGACTTTTATTGATAGCTGCAATTTCTGCCCTTTTCATCGTTTCATTTGCACTGACAACGAGCAGTGCCAAACGCTCCGACACTCCTGAAATGACTGCTACCCAAAGCGCGTCTCAAACAGAGACGAAAGAACCGCGCGACGAAAAACTCTGGAAACAAGCGCTCGCAATTCATCGCAAAGCGATCGTGATCGATAGTCATAACGACATCACAACCCCGATGACGAACGACGATTACGATCTCAGCGGTGCGCCGCCGGTCCCTTATCGCACGAGTATCGATCGGATGAAAGAAGGCGGACTCACGGCCGAGTTTTTCTCCGTCTATATCAAACCGAATTACGTAACGTCAGGTGGGGCCGCGCGCAGAACGCTCGACATGATCGACTCCGTTTATCGAGCTTGTGAACGTCATCCAAACGATCTGATGTTTTCGACTTCGGTCGCCGACATTCGCCGCGCAAAAAAGCAGGGAAAGATCGCGGCGCTGATGGGCATCGAAGGTGGTCACGCGATTGAAGATTCGTTGGCTACGTTGCGCGAGTTTTATCGTCTCGGTGTTCGTTACATGACGTTGACCTGGAACAACACGAACAACTGGGCTGATGCGGGACGTGGTGAGAAGCGCCATCACGGCTTGAGTAAGTTTGGCGAAGAAGTCGTGCTCGAGATGAATCGCTTGGGAATGATGGTCGACGTGTCGCACGTTTCCGATGAGACGATGAGCGACGCGCTCGACGTTTCGAAGGCGCCGATCATTGCGTCGCATTCGTCGGCCCGTGCGCTTAGTAATGTGCCACGCAATATCCCGGATGATCTGTTGAAACGAATTGCTGACAAAGGCGGCGTGATTCAGGTCAACTTCTACAGTTTCTTTGTCGACGCCGCGACAGTTGGACCACAAACTGACGCTCGTGAGGCACGACTCAAAGCGCAACAGGACGAGATCAATGAGAAGTACAAAGACGATCCGGAACGACGAGCAGAAGAAAGCGACAAACTCGAAGCAGCCAATCCGTTACCGCCGTTGCCGCTCTCGAAGTTGATCGACCATATCGATCACATCGTGAAAGTTGCCGGTATCGATCACGTTGGGTTGGGCGCTGATTTTGACGGCGCTAACGACATGCCTGAAGGCGCACGCGATGTTTCGATGCTGCCCAATATTACGTACGAATTGCTGAAGCGTGGCTACAGTGAAAAAGACATCCGCAAAATACTTGGCGAGAATTTGTTGCGTGTCTTTACGGAAGTGGAACGGGTGGCCGCAAGCTCGAGCAAATCGATCAGCGGCGATGGCAGCCTGAAGCGGATCAAGTAGGAGCGACGTGGCAATGAAGTCAGTACCGTAACGCGGGTCTAATCTTTGCACGACCCGACGCTACCGCGTACGGTACTGACTTCATCGGCACTCCGGTTCGCGACTATGTATATGTACAAAAAGGCACGATGGCGATCGCTTGATCACCATCGTGCGGAAGCAGAAGAAAGAAGAAGAATGAAGTTAACGACGTTGTATGTCGTCGTCTCCCTGACGACCATTACGTGCGTCGTTATCGAGTTCACCGTCACTACGTCGAGATGTGTTACCCGCGCTTGAGCGCTCATTGACTGCCTGTTCCTGCGGGTTACGGCCCGGCGATTGAGCAGCCTCTTTATTTTCCTGACCAGCGACGTCTTGTTTAGCGTTACTCATTTGGTTATCTGCCATGCTTTACCCTCCCCATTGCTCGAAAGTGCCCATGCGACCGGCAACCGTTATTCCCCATCGATAGGCGCTTTGAGGTGCATCAATATTTGTGCCAGCATGGATCCCCGCAAAACATGCGGAGGGGTGCAATTCGGCCTTTATGAAAACGATACAGTCTCCGCAAAATAATACAGACGACATCAGTACCGCTCTTAACAGGAGCGCAGGCGTCCCCGCCTGCCCTGTTGAAATTGAGCGGACTCTGGCTCAACCAGCAGGCGGGGACGCCTGCGCTCCTAAAGGCCGGCGCTCCTCCGGGATTTACATTCATATTCCTTTTTGTAAGTCGCGTTGTTCCTATTGCGATTTCGCTACCGGCATTTATCAAAGTGAAGTTGCCGATCGTTATGTTGAGGCTTTATTGCGCGATATTCAGATAACCCGGCACCGCCAACCCACAACTCCAATTGATACGATTTATCTTGGTGGTGGAACGCCTTCGATGCTGGCGCCACGACAGATTGAAAGGGTTCTGGATACAGTCCACACCAACTTTGATGTGGTTTCTCCGGTAGAAATAACCCTCGAGATCAATCCTGGTAGTGTTACCCCGGCTGGGCTAAGAGATTTTCGCCGCGCCGGCATTAACAGAGCGAGTTTCGGCGCGCAAACGTTTTCCGACGCGGAGTTGGCCCGGCTCGGGCGCGCGCACGATTCCACTGATACACTGAATACATTTGCTGCTTTGCGCGAGACGGGTTTTGAGAACATTAGTTTTGACCTGATTGCCGGACTGCCGGGACAGACGATGGCTACCTGGGAAGCGAACGTTGAAAAGTCGTTGGCGTTGCAACCAGAGCATCTGTCGTTCTATCTATTGGAGGTGCATTCGGGTACGCCGCTTGCGCAACACATTGAGCGAGGGATTCAGCCAAAGCCCGATGACGATCTGGCGGGTGAGATGTATGAGGTGATGCTGGAGCGGGCGACCCGCGCGGGTTACGAGCACTATGAGATCTCTAATCTTTGCCGTGCCGGTTTTGAATCACGTCACAACACGAAGTATTGGACCGGGTCGCCATATTTTGGCTTTGGCTGTTCGTCGCATTCATATGATGGCGTAAATCATCGCTGGTCCAATGAACGTGACGTTGCGAAGTATGTGGAGTTGATCGAGCGCGGCGAGTCGCCGGTAGTTGAACAGAGTGAGCTAGGGCCGGAAGATCTACGCGCGGAAGCGGTGTTTCTCGGGATGCGGTTGATGAATGGCTTGAATATGCGCGAGTATGAGCAATTGTTTGGCGTGAATATTCTTGAAGAGCATCGTGAAGATTTTAATGATTTTGCAGAAGCCGGACTAGTTGAGTTTGATGGTGAGTTAGTAAGACTGACGCGAGCCGGCGCGCTGATGTCGAATGAAGTATTTGCGAAGTTCATATAAGTTTCGAGTTTCGAGTTTAAAGTTTCGAGTTTCGAGTCTCGTATTTTGAGGAGGCAACTCGAAACTAAAAACTCTAAACTCGAAACATCAAACTTGGAACTCAAAACTTTAAACTTGGAACTTGGAACTTGGAATTTAAACTTGAAACTCGAAACTAAAAACTTAATTATCGCTATTGATGGACCTTCGGGTTCGGGTAAATCAACGCTCAGCCGCATGCTGGCTCGTGAGTTGGACGTGGTCTATCTTGATACCGGATCGATGTATCGCGCGGTCGGGCTCGCTGCGCTCGAGGCCGGACTCGATCCAACTGATGAAGCCGCGATAGTGAAGTTGGCCGAAAGTCTGGACGTGAATCTCGAAGGCGATCCTGATGCGCTAAAAACTTTGATTGGACCACGCGACGTTTCCCAGCTCATCAGGACGGAAAGCGTAACGAATATCTCGTCGATCGTGTCGTCCTATTCCGGCGTCAGGCGGGCGATGGTTGCGCGTCAACGCGAACTCGGAAAGCGTGGCGGCGTGTTGAACGGTCGCGACATCACGACAGTTGTGTTTCCTGATGCTGATTACAAGTTCTATCTAACGGCGGATGCGGGCGCGCGCGCCGAACGGCGACATCTGGAGGATCAGGCAAAGGACGCCAAGTCGACCATTGATGAAACATTGGCCGATATTAATGAACGCGATCAGCGCGATATGACGCGTGCTGATTCGCCACTGAAGATTGCTGAGAATGCGATTGTGATCGATTCAACGGGCAAATCGATCGAGCAGGTATTTGCAGAAATGCTCGCAGCGATCAGAAAATAATCTCGATATACTTCAGAGGCTTTTGCAAAACTACGCTGCGGCTTGGCCGCCTGTTGTGAGGAATGGCTCCGCCTTTCCGTTTCAGGCCCTTTGAGTTCTGGGCTATGCCCTCTTTAGGCGGGTCATTAACAACGGCGAGTGAGAAGGGCGTAGCCCAAATTGTAGTGCCAGGCTTTAAGGGAAAGGCAGAGCCATTCCTCACAACAGGCGGCCAAGCCGCAGCGTAGTTGAGTTTGCAAGCGGCCCAAAAGCGTATCTAAAAACATCATGTTTACCGGCATCATTGAAGAACTCGGCAAAGTACGCAGCCTCGAACAGCGTGGTGACAACGCTCGCATTGTGATCGAAGCGAACGTCGTACTCGGTGGCACTAATCATGGCGACTCAATCGCAGTCAACGGCGTCTGTCTAACCGCGCTCGATCTGCAGCCCGACTCCTTCGCCGCCGATGTCTCCAAAGAAACCTTAATGCGTTCCACACTCGGCAGTCTCAAGCAAGGCACGCCGGTGAATCTCGAACGTTCCGTAACTCCAGCCACGCGACTCGGCGGTCACATCGTGCAAGGCCATGTCGACGCGCGCGGCCAGTTAATCGGCGTTGAGGATCACGGCGAATCGTGGACGGTCCGCTTTGGTTTTCCGCCAGAAATCGCCCGTTATCTGGTTTTTAAGGGTTCGGTTGCGATCGAAGGTATCAGCCTCACCATCGCCGCCCTCGAAGCAGATTATTTTGAAGTCGCAATCATTCCCAAGACCTGGGAAGTGACAAACTTATCGACCCTGAACGTTGGCGACGGCGTCAATCTTGAAGTAGACGTGATTGGCAAGTATGTCGAGCGACTCCTCGCCTTTAAATAACAGCCTTTCCGCAGATTACACAATCACTCAGATCGGTTAACATAGCCGCCAAGTTCGTTTGAGATCCACCTACCACCGCGAGGTGGTACTGTTTAGGAACGCTGCGTGGCTTTTGCAACTATCGATGAAGCCGTTCGCGATATTCGCGACGGCAAAATGATCATCATTGTCGACGACGAAGATCGCGAAAATGAAGGCGACCTCGTCTGCGCGGCAGAAAAAACGACGCCGGAAATTATCAATTTCATGGCGCGTCACGCCCGCGGCCTGATCTGTTTACCTTTAACTGAAGAACGCTGCGACGAACTTCACCTGACAACCCAGGTCGCCGATAACACTTCTTTCCTCGGCACTGCCTTCACGATTTCGATTGATGCACGCCGCGGTATCACAACCGGTATTTCCGCTGCTGATCGGGCAACGACGATTCTGGTCGCCGTCGATCCGCAATCGCGTCCCCAGGATCTTGCTCGTCCAGGTCACATCTTTCCGCTGCGAGCGAAGGACGGCGGTGTACTTGTGCGTCCCGGGCAAACCGAAGCGAGCGTCGACATGGCGAGATTTGCCGGGCTTTATCCGGCCGGCGTCATCTGCGAGATCATGAATGAAGACGGCACGATGGCGCGTTTGCCGGAACTCGAAGTGTTTGCGAAACAGCACGACCTGAAAATGATCAGCGTTGCCGATCTCGTCAGGTATCGCATCAGCAAAGAGACGCTGATCAAGCGGGTAGTCGAAACTGATTTGCCCACCGTCTACGGTCGCTTCCGCGCAGTTGCTTACGAAAACATAATGAACGGTGATGTTCATCTGGCAATGGTCATGGGCGATGTCGCGGGCGAGGATCCGGTGCTCGTACGTGTGCACACGGAAAATGTAACGTGCGACATGTTTGGGTCGCTCATCGACGACACGGGATTTCAACTGCACACCGCACTCGAAAAAATTGCCGCCGAAGCGCGCGGCGTAGTTTTGTATCTTCGTCAACGCGAACATAGTGTGGATTTAGTTAATCAGTTGCGCACGTATGCGCGCATGCAGGAAACTGGTTTGAATAAACGTGAAGCTAGTTTAGAAACAGGGTATGGAGTTGATCGTGATTATGGAGTAGGAGCCCAGATTCTTCACGATTTAGGTTTACGGCAAATTTTATTGCTTTCGAATCACCCCCCGAAAGTAGCGGCGCTCGAAGGCTTTGAGCTCACTGTGGTGGGAAATGTTCCGCTGGGCGAGCCTGCAACTTTGAAAGACCAGCAGGCTGCCGACAACTCTGAGCAACGAAGCTGAGTGCCCGACCATCCGACACCAACCAAGTCCTGAGTTTGGCTTGCGCTATTTAGTCATAAACTTTGGACGGAAATGGCAAGTCGGTTTTTTGGACCACGAGTTGCTGCCCCCACGTCTAATACGAATGAAGGGCGCTTTCAACTTTCGGTCTCTCCCTCTAGAATTCGGAAATTCCCTCGGATCGCTTAGCGGCCACTGGTTATGAGTGTAGACGATAATCGCAACACTTCTGACGACGATCAGGCACCGCCTCCGTCAACGAAACCGACGATCAGAAGACGTTGGCGCTACTTTTCGCGCCGCCATGCTTTTCTGGCGGGCCTCATCATTGGTGTCGGAATTCTTGCGCTGCTGGTCATTGCCTTTTTGTCCTACCGTTTGGGCTTTGTGGATCGTTACGTTGCCGGGCAGATAACCAGCACATTTGCTAACTACGGTATTCGCGCCACGATCAAAGAGTTTCACTCATCGCTTCCGCCGCGCACTGTCGAGATGTCGGGAGTCGAACTTTTCGACGCCGCAACTGGCGAACAACTCGGCAAGATCGACAAGCTTTCGGCGAAGATCAAGATTGCCGATCTATATGCTTTGAATTTTCGCCGAAATATCAGTCTTGAAGACTTGAAAGTTGAAGGCTTCGAAGCGTGGGTGAAATTCGACGAGCAAGGGCGTTCCAACTTTCGTAACGTTCACATTCCCGCGCCTGAGCCTAACGCGCGTATTCTGTTTGCCTACTCAACGGCGCATATCGAAATCAAAAATGGTGTGATCCACTACGGCGACTTGAAGCATGTGATTTCCGGTGAAGCCCGGAACCTGCAGGCGACGATTCAGCCAGACGACCCAAACGCTCCGATTGAGAGCCGAATGAATACGGTCGACTTTGGTCTCACCGATTCAACCTTCACTTACGATGGTCGTCCGATCAACAACATCGATCTCAATGGTCGCGCGCGTATCAATCAAACGCGGGCTGAGATTCAGGATCTGACACTGAAGTCTCCCCTCGCTGAAGCTCATCTGCAGGGAACGATGGACGACTGGCGTGCGCTTCGTTACCAGATGAACATCACCTCGTCAGTGGATCTCACTCAAGTCTCCGATACATTCCAAACTAGTGCGACGTTACGCGGCATCGGAAATTTTTCCGGCACAGTTACGGGTGAAGGCGACAACTTCAAAATCGAAGGTGGTGTTAAATCGGACGCGCTCGCGGCAGACAATCTCCGCCTGCAGGGTTTGAATGTCACCACAACCGGATCGGTCCAGGGTCGCAGCTACGAAATTAACGGCAAAGCGGTCGCTGACCTGTTGTCGACTGGTGACTTTGAAATAGACGCCTTGCAACTCGTCGGCAAGGTAATGGGAACGGGAACGAACTTCCGTTGGATTGGTGAACTGCGCGCGATTGCCGAGAAGAGTTATGGCACTACGATGACGGGCTTGATTCTTCGCGATGCGCGCGCGGAGATGAACGACGGATCGTTGACGGCGTCGGCGAGTCAGTTCACTGCGAATGGGTTTTCTGGTTCAGGCGCAAAAGTTAACGGCATCACTGCATCGGGATTGAATGTTAAGAACGAAAACAATGTTACGACGGCGAGTGTCGGAAGTATCAAAGCCGGAACGATCAGCGCGAAGGGTGCGACCGTAAAAGGCGTAACGGTAAACAACATCGACGTCACCGATCGCGATGGTGTTACGAGTGTTGTGGCGAAGAATGTGCAGGTTGGCGCCACCTCGGCTGCTGGCGCCGAAATCGGTCAACTCAACATCGCGGGTGTGAAGTTGTCCGTGCGCAATCGTCGGATTGAAGGTTCAACTGCTGACATCGATGTAGGAAATGTGAAGTATGCCGACGGTCAGGCTGAAAGTGTCAAACTCTCGAAACCGGTTTTTGTCGTTGAGCCTTCAGGAAATTATCGCGCTACTGCCGATTTGAGTATCGGTGGCGGTGTGATGGGCCGGATGAAAATGGGCCAAGCGAGTGCGAAGCTCGTGGCGACGAGTCGAGACATTGAAGTCAACGATTTCAATGCTGAAGTTTTCGAAGGGCAGGCGAAGGGGAGTGCGAAGATTTCGTTAGCGCGGAATGGCTCGTCGCACATCGTCGCCAATTACAGTGACATCAACATCTCTGGACCATTAACTGCTATCGCGGGAAGTCTGGTGCCATTGTCGGGACGCGCGACCGGCAACGTCGATTTGACTTTTCCCGGCATGGATTACCAGCTTGCTTCCGGAACAGTCACAACTCAACTAAGAGCCGAAGCCGGTCAAACAACCGGGGATCGAATTCCGATTACGGGTGACCTTTCGGTCCGCGCCGATCGTGGGCTCTTCAATCTCGATCAGGTGAACCTGCAAACACCCGCGACAACCTTAAAAGCGACCGGTCAGTTTTCATTCCAGGGCGATTCGAATCTAAATGTCGCGCTTAACTCGACTGACGCAAATGAGTTGCAGACCGTCCTGTTTGCCAGTGGTCTGCTCGATAAACAGGCCGAGCAATTACGCGAGTATGGAGTTGGTCTTGGCGGGCAGCTAGCTTTCAACGGAAACATTCGTGGCAAACTTACTGATCCGGAAGTGAATGGTCAGTTCTCACTCGGTTCACTGCTGATCAATGGAACTGAGCTGGGATCTTTATCAGCCACGCTGGCGATGAACGCCACCGAGATGCGGGTTACTGACGGCAAGCTGACTGAAAGAGATGGTGGCGGAATTCAGTTTTCAGTGACTGCGCCCCGCAACGGCGAGAACAACACTTCGATCGAAGCGACGCTCGATCGAGTTAATGCCGCGGCCTTACTTGCTGTTTCGCCTTTCAGCAAAAATGAACAACTGAACAATACGCAATCGGAAGTGTCGGGCGTGGTGAAAGTCACCGGAATTCCAAACGCGATGAGTGGTAGTGCCGATTTGAAGTTTGGACCAGGCAAGCTTGGTGGCGAACCGCTTGAAAGCATGGTGGCGCGGGCGACCTTCAACGGGTCCGAAGTCACAATTGAAAATGTTGACGCGAAGCTCACCGCGGGTCGCATTACGGCGAGCGGTAATTTCAACACGGCAACCAAGAACTTCGACTTTCAAACTAAAGCCGAAGGAGTTGATATCGCGCGGCTCACAGCGTTGGCGAGCCGTCCCGGGTTACCGGTGGTTACCGGAACAGTTGATTTCACTGGACACGTCGCCGGCAACGCCCTCGTAAATGATTTCTCCAACTTTCAGATTACCTTCGATGGAACTGGAAAAAACGTAACGATTAATGGACGTTCTGCTGGTCCAATCGCATTGGTGGGACGAACTGAGAACAAGCAACTGAGCATTACTTTAACCAGCGGCATTCTCGGTTCACCGCAGGTTGTCGCGGCGCAGGTGAACCTCGCGAGTCCAAAATTAACGTCGAGTGTTGAAACCACGCTCACGAACGCCGATCTTACCAACCTGTTTAGCATTTTGATTCCAAACAATTCGGTCAAAGTTTCCGGAAGAGCAAACGGGACGATTAAAGCCAGTGGCGATCTGCTTGACGACGATGCGAACTTTACCTGGGCCAACTTAACGGGTACCGCGTCGTTCTCCGAATTAAGCTTCCGCGCTGAAGACGTGCAGCTTACCGCCACGACTCCTTTGGTCGTGCGTTTCTCGCCAGGCGCCGTGTCGTTCGACAATGCTCGTTTTACCGGACCAGGCACAAATATCACGCTTGACGGTGCGATTGCGACTGCCGCCGGTGGTACGCAAAATCTGAATATCAACGGCAGTTTAAATCTGCGTGTGTTGACGGGAGTTTCGCCTGACTTCTTCTCTACGGGAACCGCGGAAGTTGCCGTACGCGTGAGTGGAAGTTTCGAAGATCCGCGTCTGATCGGAACCGCTTCGCTAAACGGCGCATCAGTATCAGTGCTGATGGGCAATGAACGGTGGACCGTCAGCAACTTAACCACGGTCGTTCGCTTCACTTCAAATCAGGCGCAGATTGATTCACTTAAAGGCACACTTGGTGGCGGCCGAGTTGAAGCTACGGGTGGCGCGTTGTTGGATGGTCTGACAGTTTCTGGGTTCCGGCTGAATCTTCGGGCCGACGATGTGACAGTGCCATTCCCGGAAAACTTCCGTTCAACTCTCGATGCGGAAGTGGAAATAAAAGGATCGTCGCGTGAACAGCTAGTCAGTGGTTTGGTTAACCTGCGTCGCGCAGAGTACACGCAGGATATCGAACTCGCCGACCTGATTAATCAAAATTCGGAATCGATTGAAGAAGGTTCGGAAGTCAGCTTTTCGCGTACGGCAATTTTTGCTGCTTTACGAGTGGAAGGACGAAACGCGCTGGTGGTCCATAACAACCTCGCGGATCTGAGTGGCTCAGTCTCCCTGCAACTTGATGGTCCAGTCAGTGACCCGACAATCTCCGGCCGCATCACTTCGACAAGCGGCACGATGAACTTCCGCAACGAACGCTATGAAGTGACTCGTGCGTTGATCGATCTGCCGCCCACGCGGAACGCCGATCCGGTCCTGAATATTCAGGGTGAAGGACAGATCAAAGGCTATCGAGTGATCATCAGTCTTACTGGTCCATTGACACAGCCGCAGGCGACGGTCCGATCCGAACCCGCGCTGCCTCAAGCCGATGTTGTTTCGTTGATTACCACCGGACAACTGAGTGGTGACGATACAAATGCGTCGATCCTTTCACAGTCGGGCGTCGGCGCGGCGACGAGTTTAATTACCGACGCTTTAATCAATGCGCCGGCCCAACGTGCGACCAGCAAGCTATTTGGCCTTACGCGTTTTGAGATCAGTCCCGTGATCGGCGGACGTTCCGGATCTACTCCGGCGGCCCGGCTCACATTGGGACGAAGAATCAGCAAGGAAGTGACGGTCACTTATTCAACGAATGTCACGTCAGATCCGAATCAGATATTGTCGCTCGAATATCGCGTGTCTGATCGGCTGTCATTCATCGCTCAATACGAACAAGCATCGACCAGAAAACTGAGCGCGCGCACTAACGATTTCAGTTTTGAGATCCGTTTTAGAAAGAGATTTTGAGTATCAAGGGTAGGTTGGAATTGCCGGCATTGTCGCCAGAAGCGAAAAGCAGAACGCAGCGAGTTGTGATTGAGAAAGCGTCAGGTCAACGACGTCGAATATTTCTCAAGGCCGGCTTGCTCATGCTTTTGCTGTGCAGTCTGTTCGTGAATTTGACTGCGAAGCCACGTGCGAATGTTCGTTTGGAAGACTATGAAGGTCGCTTGATCGTTTCGATCGAGTTGGCTTTTGAAAACTCGCCACCCGATTCTGCCAGTCAGGCAGAGTTTCTCTCGCTTCTCAAAATTGCGCCCGGGACCGAGTTCTCCGCCGTTCGTGTGCGTGAGTCGCTGCAGGCGTTGTTTGATTCCGGTCGCATCGCGAACGCTCGTGTCGAAGTGTCAGAGCAGGGAACCGGACGAACCAGTCCCATCAGGCTGAAGTTTGTAGTTGAGCGACAAGTACAAATCGGCGATGTGAAAATCGATCTTGGTCTGGTTAGCGGTTCACCACTTTCCGTTGACGAACTCCGTGCGCGTCTCAATTTTGTTCAGCCGGGAACGCGACTCTCAAAACAACTCATCGCCCGCAACGCCGACGAAATCCAGGTCTACTTGCGCGATCGCGGCTATTTCAACGCGACAGTCGAACCAGTCGAGCAGCTCGCCGCAAACGGTATTCGCGCAACTGTCACCTACAAAATTACTCCGGGTGATCAGGCCCGAGTCGATGAGTTCATTATCAGCATCAAGGGCTTCAATGCTTCCACGATTCGCAACGAGCTAACGTTGCAACCGGGCGTTCCGTTTACGCGCGATGCACTTGGCGCCGACGTGACCAGAATTCGCGACGCCATGATTGCGAATGGTTATCTTTCGCCGCTTCTGGACGACACGCGCGTGAAGCGTGACGCTGATAAAAATACCGTCTCGATCGAATTGACGGGCACCGAAGGACCAAAAGTTTCCGTCGCCGTTAAGAATTTTGAGATTAAGGACAAAACACAAAAGGAACTGTTGCCGGTCCTTCGCGAAGGCAGCATCGATTACTCGGCAATTGTCGAAGGAGCTCGTCGCCTCAGAAACAAGTTACAGGAAGAGGGATACTTTTTTGCAGAAGTAACTTCAGCTTGCACCGTTAGTAATCCTTCCGCCGAGATGGAACCCAACGGGACCGAACAAACTTGCCAGGGTCTCAATCCGGGTCAACTCGCTGATCAAACAGTGGCGATCGAATACAACGTAGAGAAGGGTCGACGTTTTCGGCTTACTGATATTCGCGTCACCGGTACAAATCAACTTTCTTATGCCGATGTGGAAGCGGAGTTGAAGAGTCAGAAGACCAGCGCGCTCGGTTTGATTCCGTTTCTTGGTTTCGGACGTGGCTTTACGAGTGTGGCCTTGTTGGAGGCCGATAAACGCACAGTGCGCGCCTTCATGCGTGATCTCGGTTATCGGCGGGCCGATGTGGAAGTGCTGCAAGGTGTCACGATCAATGGTGAAGACTTAATCATCACGTTCCAGGTGAATCAAGGTCCGTTGACGAGAGTTGCCGGCGTCGAGGTGCGCGGCAACAAGATCTACACAGACCAGCGACTACGTGATGAGTTGCACCCGGTGATCGGGGCGCCGTTTTCTCGTTCGCAGGCACGCGCCGATGGAGATCGTATTTCGTCACTCTATGCGCGCGATGGTTATGTGAATGCCCAGTTGGAATTTTCAGTCGTTGAGTTGCCGAAGAAGAACGACGACGAACAAGTCCGTCTCGTCTACACAATCGCCGAAGAAGGCGACAAAGTGTTCATCAACCAGATTGTGATCAATGGCGTCACGGGCAGCACGAGCACCCAGGAAAGAAAGCGCAAAGCCATCCTGCGCGCGATTCCCATTGCGGATGGCGACGTGTTGCGCGCGGACCGGATTTCAGACGCTGAGCGTGAACTCTATTTAACCGACGCGTACCGGCAAGTGGTGATTCACACCGAGCAGGCTGGTGAAACCACGTCCGGATACAAACGTCGCGACGTGATCATTGACGTCGAGGAAAAGAAACCGCGCGTGATGGATTACGGCGGTGGCTACTCGACTGACGCCGGCGCGCTGGGTTTGTTTGAGATCAGCAACGTGAACCTGATGGACCGTTTGCGACAGGGCGCAATGCGTTTTCGCGTCAGCCGCAGACAACAGTTGGTGCGCTTTGAATATCTCGATCCGCGGTTTGCGCGTTACAACAAAACTCAGTTTGCCCCACTCGCTGCTTCGGTCGAGTATCAACGCGATTCAACTATCACCCGGTTCTTCAGGTCGGCAATTGATCGCGGCACGTTCGGCATCGTCCAACGTCTCGATGAAAATGGAAACCCGATCAATATCTTTGGCGATCGAGTAAACGAACCGACGATCAATCGATTTACTGCGGCGCTCGAGACGCAACGCGTGATCGATGAAAAGTCGCACACAATAGTTTTTGGTCGCTACAGTTATGAAGATGTGCGCCTTTTCAATCTCGAGAGTTTAGTTCTCAGACCGATTCTGCAACCCGATCGGGCCGTGCGTCTTTCCCGAATCGGCGCTTCCCTCATTCGCGACACAAGGGAACGATGCGAACGCGGATTGTTAAATCTACGCAGAAGCGCAACGGATGATGAACATCCCGGCGAGCCCGGTGAAGTTTGTCGTTATAACCAGGTGGATGCTACGCGTGGCGATTTTCTCAGTGTTGACTATGCTCTCGCGCTGCGTCAGCTCGGCGGCAACATCTCGTTCAATCGCTTTCAGCTTACCTATCGTCGTTATTACAAGATGAGTGCATTGCGCGATACGGTCTTCGCCGGCAATCTGACACTCGGACTCGCGAACCTCTTTAATCCACGCGATCGCGATGGTAACGGAGTAATCGACGAGATTGATCGCACACTGCCGATCAGTGAACGTTTCTTCTCGGGCGGTTCCACGACGCTGCGTGGTTTCAACTTTGAAGAAGCTGGACCACGCGAAGTTGTTATTCCGCTCGGTGAGTTTCGCGACCGCGACAAGAATCTTGTTTCGTTGAATCCGTTTACCGTTCCAGTTGGTGGAAATGCGTTGGCGATCGTGAATCTGGAAGCGCGCGTGCCTTTAACGAGAGCGTTTCAGGCAGTGCCTTTCTATGACGGCGGCAACGTGTTCAGAAGAGTTGGCGATCTCCTGGGCAGACCGGACAACACGCCTGTGGCGGCGGGTGACGTCCTCGCCGCGATCAATAAGAACAACTTGCGCGCGCATTGGACGCACACAGTTGGTTTAGGTTTTCGTTTTCAGACGCCATTGGGTGGCGCGCTGGCAGTGGATTATGGCTTCTTGTTGAATCCGCCGGAGTTTTTGATTCCGCAACGTGGACCAGGAGGCGTATTGTTTGATGGAACGCCGGCCGTTTATCGTCTGAGCCAGGGACATTTGCATTTTCGAATTACGCAGACATTTTAGTTATGAACAACTCTTTTTCACTTTTCTTTCGTGCCCTTTGTGCCTTAGTGGTTAATTCTTGCTCGGCATTAGTTGAACCACGAAAACACAAAGGGCACAAATGGACCATAGGGATGGTTTGTCTCCTTATGTTGAGTGTGCCGGTTGTGTGTGATGCTCAGCAGGTTGTCGACAAGATGGTGGCCACGGTTAACGCTGGCGTCAAAACCGAGCTCATCACCTATTCGGATTTGGTTTGGCAACTCGCTTTGCAGCCGAGTACGCCGCTCGACAACCCCACAACTTCGGATCTGAATCGAGCGTTGCGGCTGTTGATTGATCAGCGCTTGATACTTCAGGAAGCGGAACGACTGCCAACGATTGCGCCAACTGCGAAAGAGATTAGCGACGCGCGTGATGAGCTCGCGAAAAATTTTGCTTCGATTGGTGAGTTTCAGGATCGACTGCAACGAGTTGGGCTCACGAGTGAGAAGTTGAACGAGATCGTTGAGCAGCGTTTGAAGATGGAGAAGTATTTGGATTTCCGCTTTCGTAGTTTTGTAGTGATTAGTCAGAACGAAATCGCCGCTTATTATCGCGATGTGTATGTGCCTCGTTTGAAAGAACGTTCACCGGGTCGCGTGGTCCCAACGCTCGAAGAGGCGCGTGCAGAGATTGAACGGACGCTGATCGAATCGAAGATTGAGTCTGACACGGATGCGTTTCTGGACACCGCCCGCGAGCGAGCTGAAATAGTGACGTTGAATCCGATCGAGTAAGTGGAGCTTGGTACTTTGAGTGTGGTGCTTTGAGTTTGGTGCTTTGAGCTCGGTACTTTGAGCTCGGTACTTTGAGCTTTGAGCTTAGTACTTTGAGCTTGTTACTTTGGGTTTGGTGCTTTGAGTGTGGTGCTGGGTGAATTTTATTAGGGCTTTGCCTCCTGTTGTGAGGAATGGCTATGCCTTTCCGTAAGCCGCTTTAATCTCTTCAAGGCTCCGCCTTCTATGTGGAGCAGAAAGAGGGCGTAGCCCAATTTTTAACGGGCGCTGACGGAAAGGCACAGCCATTCCTCACAACGGGCGGCGAAGCCGAGTTAGAGCACAAGTTCCAAGTTCAAAGTTCAAAGTTCCAAGTACCGAGCACAAAGTTCAAAGTTCAAAGTTCAAAGTCCAAAGCTCCCAACATGTCGTTCCCCTCCATAGGTCTAGCTCTTTCAGGCGGTGCGGCGCGCGGGTTGTCCCATGTCGGTGTTTTGCGTGCGCTTCACGAAAACAACATTCCCATCGATTGCGTTGCCGGGACATCGGCAGGTTCGATAGTTGGTGGAGCGCTCGCCGCGGGAATGAGTATCGACGATATTGAAACACTCGGGCGCAGTCTTCGTTGGCGACATATCGGCCGCCCAACCGTTTCAAGACGTGGACTCCAATCGAATAAACGCCTCGAAAGTTTTATTCGCGAACGTCTACCTAAGACGAAGTTTGAGGAGTTGTTAATTCCGTTTGCCGCCGTCGCGACCGATTTGGAAAACGGCACACCCGTGGTGATGCGCGACAAAGGAGATGTGGCGTTTGCGATCCGCGCGAGTTGTACAATTCCCGGTTTGTATGTTCCGGTGGTGGATTCTGAAGGACGCCAACTCGTCGATGGCGGTATGGTCGCAGTCGTTCCGGTCAGTGCTGCGCGTTCACTCGGCGCCGACATCGTGATCGCCGTAGAAGTTAACTTTGAAGGCGCCAGCTTTCTAAAATCGAATTCGATAATCGGGGTGATATTACAGTCGATGTTAACGGTGGCGAAGGTCGCTACTCGTCCGGAACTCGACGCTGCCGATTACGTAATTCAACCGCGCGTCGGACAAATCCGTTGGGACCAGTTGAAAAAAATGGGCGAACTGGTCGACGCCGGATACCAAGCCGGCCTCGCAAGTATTCCGGCTATTAAAGAACTGATCGAAAGAAAGACTCTCGAGCGATCGTCGCAAACTCGTCCCGCGTTGGCTTAACCACCAAGTCACAAAGTCACCAAAAATAACAACTGAACTGATTCCTCTTTTTGCGCCTTCGTACCTTAGTGGTTAATTCGATTCCTCGTGCTAACCCCTGATCCCTAACCCCCGACCCCTCTCTTCTTTTTCTTGAATTCCATCCTCATTAGCCGTATATAGAAGACACACGATATTGGGATGCACGGAAGGTTGGGGAGGTAGCGGCGCGGGCTTCGGCTTCCTCAAGCGGGCGAAAGCCTGCCGCAGCGGAGGTCTGCTCGGTCACTAATGCCTATCGAAGTTACCTCGGTACCTGATCCACGCCGGACGGCTCGCTTGTCTGGTTTCCTTAACTCCAAACCGAAAAGCAATTCATCAAAACCGCAAAAGCTGATCGTCAGAACCCTCGTTGGTCTTTGTCTTCTGACGTCCATCGCCGCGGGTGATAGTCTGCTTCGTTCTTACAAATTCTATTCTCGAATAATCGACGCTCGACTCGCGCACGGTTATTTGACGAGCAGACCCGGACTCTATGCGGCGCCACGGGTTTTGCAGGCCGGTCAAAAAATTTCTCAGGACAAACTCGTCAATGTTCTGCGTCGCGCCGGTTATCTGGAGTCTGCCGCTAGTGACGTTTGGAGCGGAAGTTTTGCGAGTCGTCCCAATCAGATTGAGATTCGGCCGAGTCGTGGCGCCAGGCAACAACCAAAGGCCGTCACCGTCACCTTCGCGAATGACAGTATCGCCACTCTCAGGGACGACCAGGTCGACCTCGAATCATTTACGTTGGAACCGGAAATACTCTCGAACGATCTTTCATCGAAGAGTGGAAAACGCGAAGCCCTGAACTACTCAGACATTCCTCCGGTGTTGGTCCATGCGATTCTCTCAATCGAAGACCGGCGGTTTTTCGATCACTCCGGCGTCGATTTTGGTGGATTGGTGCGGGCCGCAATGCGTAACGCCGGTGAAGAACGATTCGGTCAGGGTGGTTCGACCATCACGCAACAGCTCGTTAAGAACACCTATTTAACTCCGGAAAAAACTCTCACTCGCAAGTACGCCGAAGCGATGCTCGCGCTCGCCTTGGAACGCCGACTGTCGAAGGAAGACATTCTCGCGCTCTACTGCAACGAAGTTTATCTGGGCCAGCGTGGCGCCGTTGCTGTGCGCGGCGTAAAAGAAGCCGCGAACATTTTCTTTGGTAAAGAACTGAAAGATTTGACGGTAGCCGAAGCAGCGACTATAGCGGGAATGATTCAAGGCCCGGCTCGTTATTCGCCCGTGCGTCACGCGGACGCCGCGAAAGATCGTCGCAACACAGTGCTGGCTGCAATGGAGCGCGATGGTTGGTTGACTGCCGAAGAAGCGAATGCCGCAGAAGTCGCACCGGTTGCTGTTGTTGCCGATCAAAAAGAGAACAACTCTCTTGCCCCTTACTTCATTGATTACGTCAATCGGGTGGCTGAAGCTGATTTCGACACATCCGGTGTTAGCCAGCGAATCTACACAACCATCGATCTCGAACTACAACAGTGGGCCGAACAGGCGTTACAGCACCAACTCAATCACCTGAACGCAACTTACAAAAATCAAAAACCGCAGGCTGCGCTCGTCGCTCTCGATCCACACACGGGCAATATTCTGGCTATGGTCGGTGGCCGAGACTATGCCGACTCGCAGTTGAATCGTGCTACCGATGCCAGGCGTCAGCCGGGTTCAACGTTCAAGCCGTTCGTTTACGCGGCGGCGTTGGAAGATGGCATGTCACCCGTGCAAACGTTCATGGACGCGCCGCGCGAGTTTGTCTACGACCGCAATCAGATTTACAGACCGGCAAACTACGGCGGCGGGTATTCGATGAACGATGTAACGATGCGCACGGCCCTCGTTAAGTCGTTGAATGTGGTCACGGTTGATATTGCTTTGCAAACTGGTCTCGCTCGCATCGCAAATCTGGCGACTCGCTTTGGTCTGCCGAAGCCGGAGCGCTATCCCTCGTTGGCACTCGGCACCGAAGAAGTTACGCCGTTGCAGTTGGCGGCAGCCTATGGCGCGTTTGTGAACGATGGTAAGCGTGTCGAGGCAAAAGCGATTGCGAGCATCGGCGAACCGCCCGGAACTCACGTAGCAACTTCCGATGACCAGGTGGTTAGTCCAACGACGGCGTACATGATCACAAACATGTTGTCGGCAGTAATCGATCACGGCACGGCGAAGAAAGCGCGCGGAGCAGTGAAGACGACCGCAGTCGCGGGAAAAACGGGAACGTCGCGAGATGGTTGGTTTGTTGGTTACTCGCCAAATCTTGTCTGTGCCGTTTGGATCGGCTTTGACGATAACAAGCAACTCGGTTTGACTGGCGCCGAAGCTGCGCTACCCGCGTGGGTGGAATTTATGAATGGCGCGATTGCGTCACGACCGGATCTGGGCGCCACAAATTTTGAGTGTCCGGAAGGAATCAAGTTTGTTGAGATTGATTCCAACACCGGGTTGTTGTCGACGGTTGGTTGTCCGTTACGAGAGTTGATTGCGGTGACGGACAAAACTGCGCCGAACATGGAATGCTATCTTCATCAGAACGTGCCGTCGCAGGGTAGTCCGTTTGCAGAGGAAGAGGAGACGCAGACGGAAGTGACGGTTGCGCAGTCTCGCTCTCCAGGGCGAAGTGAAGTTGCTAATGCTTCGACAACGCGTGTCGAGGTTGACTCGCACGGACGGCGAACGCTTGTTAATGATATGCGCTAATCTCTGTGTCTCAGCGTCTCCGTGCTCTCTGTGTTGAAAATTAAACTCGACAGATCTTTAACACAGATAGCACGGAGACGCTGAGACACAGAGTTTTTATTTCTCGAGGATCACCTGCGCGATGGCGTGTTCACTCGTATGTGACATCGAAAGGTGGGTCGCTATTGCATTAAATTTCTTAAATTCTGCCAACACCTGCCCAGTGAAGATCAAATAAGGCGCGCCACTTTCACGCGCTGACACTTCAACGTCCTGCCAGCTAATTCCGCCGCGCCAACCAGTCTGCAAAGCCTTTAGCGCTGCTTCTTTCGCCGCGAAGCGGGCGGCATAATGTTGCGCGGACACGACGCCTCGACTGTCACAATATCTTCGCTCGGCAGCCGTGAAAACTCGCTCAGCAAACCGCGGCGTCCGCAGGAGCACTTCGCGAATTCGCGCAACTTCGATAATGTCTATTCCAATGGAAACAATCACAATTGATCAGGAACTAACTCAAGCTGGCTTTTACTGGCGCGACACCGACGGCGTGCGCGCCCTTGTCTGTGGTCCACTCGAGCAAGATGGTTTTGTTAACGGCTTCTCGACGCGACTCGGGGGCGTTAGTGCCATGCCCAGTGACGCGCTTAGTCTGGCCGGATTTAATGACGACAAAGCGGAGAACATTCTGGAGAATCGGCGGCGCTTTCTCAAGCTTTTTCCGGGCGAATGGGCGCTGGCTGGTTGTTGGCAAGTGCACGGAGCCGATGTTCGTGTTGTCGACAGTGTCGCTGAAGCGAAGCCGGCGGAGAATGAACAAGGCGATACGATCTATTGTGATGCGATAGTCAGTAACGCTGATGGCGTGCTGGCCGGAATAAAAACGGCTGATTGCGTGCCGCTCCTTTTTGGCGATGCAAAGACGCGCGCGTTTGCGGCGGTCCATGCTGGTTGGCGCGGTACGTTAGCGGGAATAGGCGTCGTGACGGTGAACAGATTGGCGAATGAATACGGGGTCAAACCGGAAGATCTGCGGGTCGCAATCGGCGCGGCCGCTGGTCCATGTTGTTATGAGGTTGGCACTGATGTGATCGAAGCGTTCACCAACAAGTTTAAGGACGGCGATAAACTTTTTACACCCACGAAAGAAGGACATGCGTTTGTCGATCTACTGAAATCAAATCGCGATCAATTGATAGAGGCTGGTGTGCAACCGGATCGAATTCACACCGCGCCGTTGTGTACGATGGATCGAACTGATCTGTTTTTTTCGTATCGTCGGGAAAAGAGTGTGCTTGGAAGAGTTGGAAGGCTGATGGCAGTCGTCGGCCGGCAAAGATAAATTTCCGACAAGTTAACTGGTAGTCCTATTTCGTATTGTTCATATGAAGGAGCCTCTATTTGAAAGGGGCGACCGAGACGGACGCGCTCCGACAGAAGAGCGCACTCTGAATTCCCAGATCTTTATCTGCCGTCACCTCAGAACGCGATTAACACGCGGAACCTCTTCTGTCGGAGCGCGTCCGTCTCCGGGCGCCCCTCAACCAACAACTACGGTCTACTCAACATTCAGGTACATCTTCACTTCACGGGTGATTGGTGGGAAGCACGAATCGTCGTTGCAGGCCTGGAACCGCAGTTTGCCTTTGATATCACCTGATCCGCCTGAATAGTTTGCCGGCACGGTGACGTTGAATCTGATCACGGCCTTGCCTTCATAAACCGCAACTTTATCTTTCGAAAACTTCAATGAACGAAGCAGCGCGCGTGGGTAAGATATTGGTCCAACTCGCATTCCCGCCGGTGTCTCGACGTCCAGCTTAGTCGCTACCAGAAACTTGTCGAGCGGCTTGCTTGATTGCACGTGTAAGCCGGACGGAATTTCCATCGTGACAGTTGCTCGAACCACGCCGCCCTTCTTAATTCGATCAGGAGTTACTCCGCTATAAGTCTTGACGTCATTCGCTGATTGCGGTGGCGGCGGAGTTGAAAAAGTTGCGGCTGGAATAAGCAGCAGCAATAACGTCGCAAGCACGCGCGGGCTATGAGTATGAAGACGATTCTTGAAATTGAACATGCAGTTTAAGCTCCGATTGAATTCGTTTCGCTAAGTGTACTGTGACGCGCAGCGAGTTGCCCGCACGCGGCAAAAATGTCGCGCCCACGCGGGCGGCGCACATAAGTGTGAATGCCTTTTGCTTCGAGAATCGCCTTGAATTGATCTACGCGCTCTGCCGGTGATGGTTGATACGGTAACGGATCCGCCGGGTTATGAGGAATCAAATTCACCTTCGCTTTGAGACCATGCCGGTTCAGCAGGTTAGCCAACTGGCGCGCGTGTTCGTCTGAATCATTAACACCGTCAAGCATCACGTATTCGAAAGTAAAGCGTTCGCCTGGCTTCAAAGTTTTCTCGAACGTTTTGCAGGCGCTCAACAATTCTTCGAGTGGCCAACGTTTGTTGATAGGCATTAACTCGTCGCGTAGTTCGTCGGTCGGAGCTGCGAGAGAAATTGCCAGATGAGGACGATCGGGTACCTGGGCCAATTCGAGAATCTTCGGGACAACGCCGGCGGTGGAAACAGTCACTCGATTGGGAACGATGAATAGACCATCCGGGTCCGCCATTATTCGTAATGCCTGCAACAACGAATCAAGATTCAAGAACGGTTCGCCGGCGCCCATCGCGACGAGATTTGTTCCGCGTGGCGGTTTCACGCCCACACCGTAAGCATCGTTAAGAGCGATGATGATCTGTTCTACAATTTCGGCTGGCGTTAAGGAACGAAGCAAACCGAGTTGGGCAGTCAGGCAGAAAGTACATTGCAGTGGACAACCCGATTGCGAAGAAAAGCAGATTGTGTCGCGTCGCTCTTCCGGAATGAAAACAGTTTCGACTGGAAGATTGTCGTGAGTTCGCATCAGGTAACGTCGCGTTCCGTCTTCCGAGATGTAGCGCGACTCAATTTTGAGTGACGTTGCGCGTCCAATCTCGTTGAGTTTGGTGCGTAGTTGCCTGGGAAGGTTCGAGATCTCGTCGAAGCTGCGCAGGCGACGATGTTGCAACGCCTCGAAAATCTGACGAGCACGGTATGACGGTTCACCGAGTGTTTCAATAAAGGAGACGAGTTCTGACTTGGATAGGCCAAGTAAATCTACAGGGGTGTTCATTACGGATGTATTTTAGCGGATACCACTGACTTTATGTCAGTGGAGGTTTAGTTTCTGCTTAAGAGAAGTGTGTTGTTGAACAGATACCGCTGACTTCACGTCAGCGGAGTTTCAATTTCTAGCTAATAGAAGTGTTTGTTAAGTAGGACAGATACCGCTGACTTTACGTCAGCGGAGTTTCAATTTCTGGCTACCGTGAGCGCGAAACTGAGACTCCGCGGACATAAAGTCCGCGGTATCTGTAACGCACTTAGTGCCTTATTAGGTAGAAATTGAAATACCACCGACATAAAGTCGGTGGTATCTGTAACGCACTTAGTGCCTTATTAGGTAGAAGTTGAAATACCACCGACGTAAAGTCGGTGGTATCGGAAGAAAAACTCTTTTCGGAGAGAGTGACTCTGTTACTGAACTATGCTGAACTTTTGTGACGGCGCTAACGACTGTCCAGACACGCGATCACGAATGCGAATCGTGACTTCGTAATCACCGGTTGGCAGCGTCCGAGTGTCGATCAAGCGAGCTAAGGTTAGTCGCTGACCCGAGTCACTCATTCCGCGCCAATCCTCAATCTGTTTACCAACTTCCTTGCCGTCTTTGACCAGTGCGTATTCAACATCGACTGATGGACGCAACGTCGTTTGGTCGATGCCTGCGTTATAAATCTGCAGGTAGACGCCAACGGGTTGGCCGCGATGATAAACACCGGCGACGTTCGGAATTACTTTGGTAGTACCAATCACAAACTGTCCCACGGCCGGCTGATCAGTAAGACTTTCCAATTTGGCAGCCAGAATCATCGTCGAGGTCGATAGTTTTTGCTGATCGTATTTGGGAACAGTGAAGCCGAGGTGTTTGATTCCGGTGGCGCCTGAAGTTACGTCACGAACGATGACGTCGACTTTGTAAGTACCCGGAGCCAGTGGCAATGCCTTTTGATACGCCGACTTGCGATCTTTTGCGTCGGTAAGTTCTTCCGGCGTTGCCGTCGTGATGACGGGATCTTCAAATACACCCATGCGACGACCTGCCACTGACGTGATACGGCCGAAGATGTTCATGCGGGCCTGTTGTAGACCACCGCTGTCCTGAAATACCAGGTCATGATTTTCAGCCTGGATGGTGAATGCCGTGATTACGCGTTCATCTGATTGGCGGAAGAAATCGACTCGCAAATCGAAGTTGAGCGGATTTTCTTCAACGACACCGGTGTTAACTGCCGTGGCCAGATCGTTGAATTTGACCTGCGGCGGACGACTCAGGTCAGCCAACAACTGCAGGCGTGAAAATGGCGAATCTTGTTCGCGTTGGTATTGTGGATTTCCGATGCCGCCGGCGCCACTAATACGGTCCGATTTGTCGGCCAGTCCCATCTGCTCGGCCAATGTCAGACCAGCACCAGGGACCATCAGTAACGCGTCTTTTTCGTTTGGATTTCGAGCAATTCGATACTCGCCGCTGCCCGTCGGATCTACAAATTCAATTTCAACACCGGAACCGACGCCCGCAATGTAACGATAGAACCAGATTTCAAACGGATAAGTTGTGGTTGAGCCCCCACCTTCGTAGCTTGGGCGTTCGTAGGAGCCGCCCATCGGGTGGGTTTCCTGTTCGTCCGGCTTGCCATACATGATCCAGATACGGCCGCGATCAGTTTTCCAACCGGGAACACCCGAACTGAAGTGTTCGTTCGCGTAGGCGATGCGTTCGTAATACTCTTCCTTAAACTCGTTCTCGTCTGTGTCCGGATCCGGATCGCGACGGCGCCAGAATTCTTCAATGAAGCGCTCACGTTCGTCGTCAGTCGCCAGTTTCTTGAACGCCTTACGCTCTTCATCAGTGATGATGTAAGTGACGTCCTTGTCGAGCCAGTCTTTGTACGCCTTCTTGAGTTCGGGTTTGACGTTGCGCGGCTTGTTGTTTGGATCTTGTTGGTCCTGCGCGACGGCGAACAAGCTGGCGCCAACCAAAAGACTAATGGCTAAGGCCAGACGAAGAGCGGCTTTCTGGTAAGACATGCAAAACTCCTATTGACACATTTGCGATACGAAGCGGACTGACACGGACAACTTGTTGAAGTCGAAGGATTCTAAGATCGCCCTGAGACAGAGTCAAGATGCGGTAGCCAACGTTAAAAGTTGCCCGAAATGGCTGAAAATCGCCCAGATTTCTCAGGTTAGGTTGCCGTCCGCGGTTTGTTAAAGATCCAGGCGATGAAGATTGAGACGACGTATAAAACGAGCATCGGCGCTGCAAACAACAACATGTTAGGAATATCGTTAGTTGGAGAAAGGACCGCCGCCGCGATCAGGATGACGATCAGTGCTGTTTTCCAGACTCTCACCATCAATCCGGCCGTGATCAGTCCAATTCTGGCTAACACGTAAGTGATGGCCGGCATTTGGAAAACGACACCCATGCCCAGCATCACAATAATAATGAAGTCGAAATAGTCGTCGGCTTTCAGTAATAACCGAAAATCAGAGCCCAATCCCAGCAAATACTTGGCTGCCGGAGGAAAGATTACGTAGTAGGCGAAGGCCGCGCCGGCGACAAACGAGATGGACGATAGGGAAATAAACGGTGTGACGTAGGCGCGTTCATGCGGATACAACCCGGGCGAGATAAACGCCCAGATTTGCCAGAGTAGAAAAGGCACTGAAACGCAAACGGCCGCGTAAAGAGAGACTTTCACCCACAATGAAAATGGTTCCATTGCAGTGGTGACGATAAGTTTATCGTTAATGCCTGTATAGCTTTCCGCTACTGCGCCGAGGTCGGTTGGGAGTCGAACGCCTTTCGGAATGACTGTGTTACCGGCATAAAGGGCTTCATCGGAAAAGAGTCCGAGTTTTCCCTGCGAATCTTTTACTACCCGCGCCATTACCGACGCGCCAGCCGGAATCAAACTGGTGCCGAGTTTCGTTTCTTCTCCAAACACATACCGCCCGGTGTCGTTCTCTTTCAGCGTTGACAGCGACTGAATTGTTTCGTTGCCCGTTTGTCCGGCAATTGGAACCTGGCGGCGTTGTGCTTCGGCCAGTGCTTTTTCTACTGGCGCCGCAAGAAATGCGTAAATCTGTGGCGCGAAGAACCAGGCAACAGTCGCGGCCAGAAATACGAAAATGAACGAGCGAATTAGGCGGCGACGAAGCTCGTCGAGATGTTCCAGAAAGGACATCTGGCCGAGTTCTTCTTCGTTGCTGCTTTTATTTGACGATAAGGCTCTAAGGAATGCTGACATTACGAATTGAAACTATAGCCAATCATGTTTGTGCAGTGGTTCTGAATGAGAACTTTCGTTAGCCGGTTCTGAAGTAACTGGACTACTCGGATGATACGAACTTTCGCGGGCCACAACGTGCTCGGTATTTACCGGTTCATAAAGAGGGTGGTCGACGGGTTCAGCAAGCTGCTTTGTTTCCGGGTCCTCGTTTAAGATGGCGTTTTCGTTCGTATCAGTACGGGCCGCTTCGATCGCGACTTCTCGTTCCCAGGTTCGTTTGAAGTCGTCGGAAGCTTTGCGAAATTCAGCGAGCCCTTTGCCCATGGAGCGAGCGAGCTCCGGCAATTTACGAGGCCCGAAGAAAATTAGCGCGACGACCAGGATTAATAGGAGTTCAGTACTCCCCAGTGAATCTAATATGAAAGCGTACACAGCTAAGTGCCTTCCTCAGGAATCCAACCGTTGAAGAATTAAAATATCAGACACGGTGTCTCAACAGGTTGGATTGTAGCGCGCACTATGAAAAAGCAGAAGGCAGTAATCGAAGTGAAGGGTTTAATTAGGACGAATTCCGTCTCGGCCTACTCGCCTGTTGTGCGAATGGCTTGGATTCGGCTTAGCCGCCCGTTGTGAGGAATGGCTCTGCCTTTCCGCAAGCAGTAAGTTTTATTTTTCTGGGCTGCGCCCTTCCTTTATATATAGTCTTTAAAAAAAATCTCTAAGAAAGAGGGCGCAGCCCAGAAATTTAGCGCCCGCTTACGGAAAGGCAGAGCCATTCCGCACAACAGGCGGCTAAGCCGAGCGGAAAGAATCATGAATGACAGCGGCACATTTCAGGACTTCGCAGAAACTGCGGAAGCGATCTCCGGAACTACTAAAAAACTCGAAAAAGCCGCAATCCTGGGCGCTTACCTTAAAACACTTTCAGATCCTGATCTAAGTAGAGCGGCCAGATATTTTGCCGGACATCAGTTTGCCCAGGCTGACTCGCGCACCACGAATGTTGGCGGCAGCATTATTAGTTCCGCGTTAAGTGAGGCAACCGGTTTCAGTCCGGAAGATCTTTATCCGCGTTATGTGCGACTGGGCGATCCGGGAGATCTCGCGGAAGAGATTATTAAAGAGACCGGTCGTTCCACTCAACCAACCATCACTTTAGTCGAGACTGAATCACTGATTGCCAGACTCAGTGAAACTAAAGGCATACGAAACAAGACGGCGTTACTCACCACTGTGTTGGCCCATGCAACCCCGCTCGAAGGTAAATATCTGATCAAGTTGCTGGCCGGCGATCTTCGCATCGGTCTTCGTGAAGGACTAGTGGAAGACGCGGTGGCCCGTGCGTTTGAACAGTCGCTGGCCGACGTCGCTTACGCAAACATGTTATTGGGTGATATTGGTGAAGCAGCGGTACGAGCGCGGGCCGCGGATTTGAGAGAGGTCGGCATGCGACTTTTTCATCCGATCAAGTTCATGCTGGCTACTCCCGCTGCTGACCTGAGTGATATAGCGCGTACGATGCCGGAAGAGTTTTTAGTTGAGGATAAGTTTGATGGTATTCGTGCGCAGGCGCATGTGAAGGATGGCCGCGTCGCCATCTATTCCCGCACGATGGACGAAATAACGCATCGCTTTCCGGAGTTAGTTGAGCCACTAAAATCACTGCCAACTGAGGTCATCATTGACGGCGAGATCGTGCCGGCGAATGCGGAAGGCATTCTCCCGTTTAGTGAATTACAAAAACGATTAGGACGAAAGAGTGTTGGTAGCCAGTTACTACTGGCAGTGCCGGTAATTCTGGTTGCTTACGATTTGTTATATGCGAATGGCGAAGTTTTGATTGATGAACCACTGGCGCAGCGTCGGACCATCTTAAAAGAACTAGTACCCGAGTCTGGTCCAGTGAAGATGTCGGAAGGGAAATTGTTTGCAGACATCGCCCTGCTCGACAATGAATTTGAAGCGGCGCGATCGCGAGGCAATGAGGGCTTGATGATTAAGAGTCCGGCTTCGGTTTATAAGCCGGGACGAAGAGGCCGTGATTGGTTGAAGTTGAAACGGGCAATCGCCACGCTTGATGTAGTGGTCACGGCTGTGGAAGTTGGTCATGGCAAACGAAGAAATCTGCTTTCCGATTACACGTTTGCCGTTCGTCGTTCGAGTGAAGACGAAGAGTTACTGAATATCGGCAAAGCTTATTCAGGGTTAACAGATCGCGAGTTAACTGAACTGACCGAGTGGTTCAAAGAGCACACGCTTCAGGAGTTTGCGCATGGCCGCGTAAGAATTGTGGAGCCAACGATCGTGATCGAGGTAACTTTTGACCTGATTCAGCCATCGAAGAGACATAAAAGCGGTTACGCCCTTCGTTTTCCGCGCATTGTAAGGTTAAGACCTGATAAATCAGTGGCCGAAATCGACACTTTGGAGACCGTCAAGAAGCTCGCCGGGCCTGGAGACACGAAACCAGAGCCGCCGGCTGCGACTGAAAATCGGGATTTATTCAAAGAATAACTGAAGGTCCTGAGAGATTCGCGCTTTATTATAAAGATGGCAATAACTATTGCCTTGAGAACGGGATGGAGTTAGGATGCATCCGTCACCGCCCTCAAAAGTTCTTAGCGCGAACCGGTGAGCCCGCACACACTAATTGGTGCAGGCCGCAAGTGCCCAGCAATAATGGATCGGTCGTGCCTGGTTCTGGCCTTTTTATGCTAGAACATTGATAACACGGCCGTAATTGCTTTGTAGAACAGCTGATCCGATAGTTCATTTGTCGCGTCAGTTGGTACATTCGGCGTAGGTCCGTCAGTAATAGGGGTCTCGCTAACTGAATGTTGCGGTGGCGGCGGGGCAGTAATACCTGGAGTTTGAATCTCGCCGGCGTAAGTATTTACGGCGAGAACGGACACAAATAGAACGGGCAATACGAACTTTTTGACAAATTTCATTGATCTTCTCCTCAGATTTGTAGTCATCAGCCAAGTGAGGGTGGGCACAACCAAGGTCGATAATTGGTTGTTTGTGATAATATCCGTCAATCGTGGGCCTTGCAAGGTTCCTTACCATATCCAAAAACGGAGCTTTTAGATGGAGTTACAGAGATCAACTTACGTCGCGGAGACCGATCTTGCGGTCGCCGAAGACGTTATTCCTTTATGTGAATTAGCCAGGAGCTATGAGGAGGTCGGCGAGTTCGAACAGGCCCTGGACATCCTGCAACCCTACTGGTCCAGGGTCGGTGAACGACCCGAAACGGACGATCTCCTTCCGGAAGCTCAGGCTGAATTGCTGCTGCGTGCGGGAACTCTGACTGGTTGGTTAGGGAGTGCTAACCAGATAGCGGGTGCGCAGGAATTAGCGAAAGACCTGATCAGCGAAAGCGAATCTATCTTTTCAACTCTTAATCTCTCTGAAAAAACCGCAGAGGCCCAGGTAGATCTCGCAATTTGCTACTGGCGCGAAGGCGCACTAGACGAAGCGCGAATCAGGTTAAAGATGGTCCTGGCGGGGCTGGAAAGTAACCACAGTGAACAGCGCCTGCGTGCTTTACTAAATAGCGCAATCGTTGAAACAGTAGCTACTAGAGAATTGGAAGCGCTAAGTATCTATAAAGAGGCTCAACCACTTTTCGCTCAGAGTAATAACCACGCGCTCAAAGGCAAGTTTCATAACTCGCACGCTACTTTGCTGCGCAGTTTGGGAACTGCCGAAAATCGGGCCGATTACATTGACTCGGCTTTGATGGAATACACAGCAGCGTCTTTCCATTTCGAAGAAGCGGGCCACAAACGGTTTCAAGGGCGCGTCGAGAACAACGTTGGCTATCTCTTCTCGACTCTTGGTCGCTTCGGGGAAGCTCACGAGCACTTTGATCGGGCCTTTAACTTGCTCCGAAGTGTTGGCGACTTAGGCAGCGCCGCCCTTTGTCAGGACGCTCGTGCTCAGGCATTCCTTTTGGAAGGGAAGAACGCTGACGCTGAAAAAGCAGCGGCTTTCGCAGTCAGAACATTGAGCAACGGCGGTGAGCAAGCGCTGCTCGCAGAAGCACTGACAAATCATGCCAAAGCTCTGGCCCGTCTGAACCAGACGCAGTCGGCGCAGTCTGCACTTGATCGCGCTATTGAAGTTGCCAGCAATGCTGGTGATCCGGATCGCGGCGGTATTGCGGCCGTTAGTGCGATTGAAGAACTAGGACAAGAGCTATCGCCGGATTCAATGCTTTCTTACTACCGGACCGCTGAGTCGTTGCTGGAGCGATCGCAAAATCGCGCCATCAAAGCGAGGTTGGGTGAATGTGCTCGCCGCGTGTTGGCTACGGAAGTCTCGTCGCAACCCTTGAAGTTGGGCGACGGATTTTCACTTGATAATGAAGTTCTGCGTTACGAAGGAAACTTGATTCGTCAGGCACTGCAGAATGCTGATGGAAGCGTAACGCGAGCAGCCCGTTTGCTGGGCGTCACCCATCAGGGGCTGGCGTTTATCTTAAATGGCCGTCATAACGATCTGCTTTCGATTCGCACCCCGGCAAAGAAACGCCGAAAGAGTATCATCAAATATCACTGATTGAATTTTCAGCATCTTCTGATAGCGCTGTCTTGATAAAAGGCAGCGCTATTCGCGTATTTGTGCTCTAACTACGCGACTTTGTTAGTTCGGATCTAATGGTCAAAGAGTTAGACCACGTGGCTGCGGCTTTGCCGTCTGTTGTGAGGAATGGCTATGCCTTTCCGTAAGCGTGCATCTTATTTTGGGCTACGCCCTTGCTTCTATGTTGTTCCAGAGGAATGTAGCGTTGAATAGAGGGCGTAGCTCAGGTAAAGAGCGCACTTACGGAAAGGCATAGCCATTCCTCACAACGGACGGCAAGCCGCAACCACATGGCACTCGCTACAATCACTTTGCAAACGGTTCTATAGTTCTCTTATTATCGGCTCCCGCTTTAATAGACTACCTTTGAGTGAAATTATGAAAACTGCAATTGGCCCCCTGGTATTGATGATTGTTGTGACGTCTGCCGTATACGCGCAGAAAACTCAGCGCGGAACCATCAGAAGAAGACCTCCTACTGCAACTAGCCCACAACCGTCGCCGACACCGGCTGCGCCAATGGTTGCTTCAACTCCGACGCCAACGCCGAACCGTCCGCCAGCGGCCCCGGTTCCCCTTGTCACAATCAACGGTCAAACGATAACGACGGCCGACCTTGATCCATCGCTGCGTGCCCAACTGGAAACTGTCGAAGACAAAGTTGTAGAAGCCAAACGCGGTCTGCTTGATATGCAAATCAATACGCTTCTGCTCGAAGCTGAAGCACGTCGCCGCGGGATTACTACGCACCAGCTATACGAAACCGAAGTCTCCAAACGCAATCAGCCGGCAACACCCGCCCAGGTAAAACAATTTCTTACTGATAACAAAGAACAATTTGCGGGAATGGATGCGGCCACTGCGAATGAACAGGCGGTCGCCATCATTCACGATGAGCTTGAGAGTCGACTTTCAGATGCCTTAATCACCCGCTTGCGAAAGACGACTCCGGTGGTGATGGGCGTTGATGTCACACAACCCAATTTGAGTCCGGACGCTGTCGTTGCCACGATCGGTGGAAATCCCGTGAAGGCCGCGCCGCTTATCGAGCGGTTCAAGCCCGTTGTTTACCAGATGCGCAACGACGCGTATCAAATCGAAAAAGGACAGGCGGATCGAATGGTCGACGATCTGCTACTGATCGCTGAAGCCAATAAACGAAATGTCGGGTCCGAGGAGATCGTTCGAACTGAGATTAGTGAAAAGATCCACACGCCAAGTGATGCAGAAGTAGCCAAATTTTACGAAGAGAACAAAAGTCGCATCGGTGGAGATCTCAACTCAGTTCGCAGTCAGGTGGCTGCGTATCTCGTCGAACAAGATCGAAAGCGTCTCGAGAAGGAACTGTCGGAAAGACTCCGCAAGGGAGCAGACATTCACTGGTTGATTAACGAACCGCCGGCGCCGGTCCAAATGATTAGCGTCGACGATGATCCGGCGACTGGACCAGTGAACGCGCCGGTAACGATCGTTGAGTTTACCGACTTCCAATGCCCGTCGTGTGGCGCGATGTATCCGATCATGGAAGAGGTGCTGCAGTCGTATAAAGATCGCGTGCGGTTTGTCGTGCGCGACTATCCGTTGCAACAGCATGAGTGGGCGTTAAAGGCGGCGGAAGCGGCAAATGCGGCAAAAGCACAGGGCAAGTTTTTTGAGTACATGGCCATCCTGTTTCAACGCCAAAAAGCCCTCGATGTTCCTTCGTTGAAAAAGTACGCAAGTGAACTCGGACTCAATCGGGTGAAGTTTGACGCGGAGTTGGATAAAGGAGTCTATGCCGCGGAAGTGAAGCACGACATGAGTGATGCTGAGATTTACGGAGTTAGCAGTACGCCGTCGATCTTCATCAACGGCGTGCTGTTGAAAAATCTGAGTGCAGATGGTTTACGCGAAGCAATTGAGAGTGCACTAGCGGCAGCGAAAAAACCGTGATGATGACGAGTTGCCGGTGCGATTTGCGGGACACCTGTTGCTGCTTCCTGCCGTGCCTTACGCTGAAAGCGTTTCGACTCAAAGCCCAGGGTTGCGCTTTGGCAACCCTGGGATAACGATATCCGCAAGATATTCAACTCCGAAGGAGTTGCGCCCGATGTACGAGAGTTAAAAGAGATCGAATGGTGATCGAAGAATGCCGAGGATGTATGTTCGAGGTGTTGTTTTAACGAACATGCATTGCGACCCAACGTCGGGTTGCAACTCCTTCGGAGTTGCGGGGTTTGTTCGCACGGATTACCCAGGGTTGCCAAAGCTCAACCCTGGGCTTTGAGTTGAAACGCCTTCAGCGTTTCGGTTCTTTACGTTTTCGTCTCCGCTCGGGCATTGGACCATATATGGGCCATGCCGGAAACCCAGCCGGCCATGCAAATTCCCCTGGTAATCGTGGAATGGACCAATATGGGCGCGAATCCCAGACCGTGTGACGCTTACGTAAGACTTCTGTCCCCAACGTGACAAAGACTCAGCCTACAACGGGCGAGGGATTCAACGTTCAATGATTGGCGGCTAAGACTGCTCTGACGAACGAGGGAAGGATGCATGGGAGTTTTACTTAAACCAGAACGTCTCAAACGCTACAAGGACGTCGCTTTACTACTAATTAAGTACGGACGTTCCGATCTGGTCGGTCTGGCTGGCTTGGGTGAAAGCGTACTGGCGGAAGAAATGGTGACCGCCACCACCGCTTCGGCAGATGAACTTGCCAAAGATCTCGAGCATCTCGGTCCAACGTTTATCAAGTTGGGCCAACTGCTTTCCACCAGGGCGGATTTGTTGCCTGAACCCTACCTCGATGCGTTGACTCGTCTTCAGGATCAAATCGAACCATTCAAATTCGAAGAAGTTGAGAGAATCGTTTCCAGCGAACTGGGGATCCGGATCTCGAAGGCCTTCGCTGACTTCGAAACGACCCCGTTAGCGGCCGCGTCTCTGGGCCAGGTGCATCGTGCTTACATGCGCGACGGACGCGCAGTAGTCGTCAAGGTCCAGCGTCCCAACATTCGCGAATTGATTGTTGACGATCTCGAGTCGTTAGGTGAGATTGCGCAGTTTCTTGACGCTCATACCGAACTCGGCCGCCGGTATGAGTTTGAGAACATGTTGTTCAACCTGCGTAAGAGTTTGATTGCGGAGTTGGACTACACGAGTGAAGCGGCGAACCTGGATCGCATTGGTGAAAACCTGCTCGAGTTTGACCACATCATTGTTCCCGAGCCGATCCATGCTTACACGACGAGCCGGGTGCTCACGATGGAGTACATCTCCGGCAAGAAGATCACTTCGTTGACACCTTTGCGCTTACTGGAACTCGACGGCGTAGGGTTGGCGGATGAATTTTTCCGCGCTTATCTCAAACAAATTTTGATAGATGGGATCTTTCATGCCGATCCTCATCCGGGAAATGTCTTCGTCACCGATAATGATTGCGTTGCGCTGATCGATCTGGGCATGGTTGGTCATGTCACGAGAAGTTTCCAGGACAACCTGTTACGCCTGTTGCTGGCGATTAGTGAAGGGCGTGGCGAACTCGCGGCTGAGTCGGCGGTAAGAATGGGCCAACCCAAAGAGGGTTTTGAGCGCGCGGCGTTTGATCGGCGAATCATCGAGTTGGTAGCAGAAAACCGCGACATGGTGTTGAGCCGGTTGAATGCCGGTAAAGTCACGCTGGAAATTACCAAGATTTCGGCAGACTGTTGGTTTAGTTTACCTTCCCAATTCACGATGATCGCGAAGGCGCTAATGAATTTGGACCGCGTGGTCTATGCGTTGGATCCCAACTTTGATCCCAATGCAGTTATTCGCGATGAAGCGAATGAGATACTGCAACGCAACGTGTTACGCACTCTGTCGCCGAGTAACCTGTTGGCGGGCGCGGTTGACGTCAAAGAATTTGCAGAAAAACTTCCTGGCCGGATTAATCGACTTCTCGATGAGATTGGTAACAACAACCTGCGGATCAAAGTAGACGCGATTGATGAAAAGGTTGTGTTGGAAGGACTGCAAAAGGTTGCGAATCGAATTACGTTGGGATTAGTCGTGGCGGCCCTGATCGTGGGCGCCGCGATGTTGATGCGAGTTGATACGACGTTCCGGATACTTGGTTATCCGGGATTTGCAATGATCTTCTTTCTGCTGGCGGCGGCGGCGGGGTTGATTCTGGCGTTTAATATTCTGTTTCACGACAAAAAAGCCAAGTGAAGACATTGCCGATTGCCGATTGCTAAATGCCGATTGGCGCTTGCGCGAGAGTGAGTATGAATTACTGGTTTGTGGAATTCCAGTAACCAATACTCACTCTCACGCAAGCGCCAATCGGCAATCGGCAATCGGCAATGTTTAAAACCTCAAGAATTCCTCAAGTCTCATTTCCTATCCTTCCTCGTACCAAATCCAGGGCGGGAAACAAGAGCAAATCCAGGTAATGATCCAATACGACGGGTACATCTCGGACGCCAACATTCGCGTCCGAAAACTGACAATGTTCAATTCCGAACCCCAACGGGAACCCACTGGTCAGTGGAAATTAATCAGCGAAAAGATCGCTGTTCCATCTCCGACTGGATTAGTCCGCAGACCACGACTCGAAATACTTCTCAAACAAAGTCTGAATTCGTGTACCTCAACGGTTATCAGCGGGCGCGCGGGGTCGGGGAAGACTACGCTCGCGATCGACTTCGCCGAGCAATCGGGACGCGCCATCGCCTGGTACAAAGTCGACGCCCCGGAAACGAAAGCGGAAATTTTCTTCAACTACCTGATCGCCAGTATCCGGGCCCAACGCCCGGGGTTTGATGGCTCCGCTCTCTTGTCCCGTTTAGAGAACGAGCCGGACCTCAGCCAGACCTCGCATCTGGCTGAGGTCTTTATTTTCGAGTTGGAACGGGAGCCGGGTGGGCCGTTGTTGGTGGTGATCGAGGACCTTCATCTCGTTTGCGATGCGGATTGGCTAGTGCCGTTCTTTCGGCGCTTGCTTCCCTTGTTGCCGGCAGACGTGCACATGTTGATCACCAGTCGCACGATGCCGCCCGCGCCTTTATGGCGGATGCGCTCCAAGCAAACATTATCGGTAATTGATGAGCAGACGCTCTCGTTTACCCGAGAAGAAGCATTCAAACTTTTCGAACGGTATGGATTGACGAAGGAACAAGCAAACATCGCGCTTGCTCATTCACATGGTCGGGCAGCCGCTCTTTCCAGTTTGGCTGCCACCCTTCACTTTGCTGAGACGGAGCTAATGAGAGCCTCGTCGTACCCGCAGTTGAAGGCTGTCTGAGTTTGCTTTATGAATGCTGTGTTGGAAAAAGGTGGCGCCAGTGACTTGCCGAATCGCCAGCCGGAGCATGGAACCGCAGGATTTCCCTATGCTAATCTCCGGCTACTCCAGGGCAGGGCTCAAAGGCAAAGAGTGATGGCGCCGAAAACCCGACAGGGCAGACCTCCCACAGCTTCGGTCACCGCAGCGAATAAGTCTGACGCGAGACCGGGCTTTTTCCTGCGTACCAAATTATTATTGCCTCGCCCCGCGCCGGAACTTCTTTCGCGACCTCGCCTCGCTGAAAGACTCCTCACCAATCTCATGAACCCACTCACACTTGTTACTGCTAACGCCGGATCAGGAAAGACCACCCTCGTCGCAGACTTCCTGCGTACACAGGACCGTCAGTTCGTTTGGTACCAACTCGACCACACGGACACTGATCCATTCGTGTTTCTCGGTTACCTCACTTTTGGTATTCAACAGATCGTTCCTGACTTTGGGAATGCGATGTTTGCATACTTAAAGGAGTCGTCCGCTGAACTGGCCCAGAATCCGGAACGCGCAGTGGATGTTTTGATCAATGAAGTTCTGGAAAGTGTCGAACAACAACTCATCGTTGTGCTTGACGACTATCATCACCTGGGCCATGACACTCCCGTACATGTAGTACTCGATCGATTATTGGCCTATCTGCCGGATGTGCTCCATGTCGTAATGATTTCCCGCGAAATGCCGCCGCTCGCTTTGGCACGCCTCCGTTCGCAGTCGCCTTCCTCGGTAATTGATCGGGCTGACCTCCTTTTCACAGATCAGGAAACGCGTGAGTTGTTTCGCAAAGTTTTTGATTTGGAACTCACTAGCGAGCAGCTTGCCGAATATCGTGAGCGCACTCATGGCTGGATAACTGCTCTGCAATTAGTTCGACAAGTTGCTCAGAAGACGGTGGTAAGTTTGGAAGATACAACACCCGATCTGATCGATGTCCTGCGGCAATCTGAAGGTGACATCTTCGACTACTTCGCTGAAGAAGTGTTTTCAGACGAGAGCGAAGACGTTCAGGCGCTGCTCCTCAGAATAGCCTTACTCGACAACATTGAGTTGGACACGTGCGCCGGCCTCTTCAAAGAAACCAACTGTGCGCGCGTGTTACCGACGCTTGTCCGTCGTAACGTTTTCATCACGGCTGCCAGTGATGCCAAAGGCGAAGCGTATCGGCTGCATCCGCTCTTCCAGAGTTTTTTGCGGCGCCGTTTGCGAAGCGAAATCGGCCGGGCTGGAGTTGCCGCGGAGCATCAACGTTTTGCCGATCACTTTCTACAAAAAGGCTCATGGGAGCAAGGCGTCAGGCATTTGTTGGCGGCAGAAGATTTTCAGCGCGCGGCTGAAGTCGTCGCCGAAAAAGGCGAGGAATGGATCTCCTCCGGCGCCTTAAATTCATTGGCCTCGTTGTTCGAATCGCTGCCGGCAAATGCGCTTGAACAACATCCGCGCGCGTTGGCCCACCGTGGTGAAGTTGCTCGCCTGCGAGGCGATTATGAATCAGCTCAACTCTTGTTCCGGCGCGCCGTGACGCTACTTCAACAACAGGGCGACAAAGACGGAGAAGCCGCAACGCAACATTCACTGGCGACACTCGCACGGCGCGCCGGAGATTACCAGCAGGCATTCACTTATCTCGATCGCGCGTTGCAACTCACTCCCGAACGATCCGTGACGATGAAGTGTGCGAACACACGCGGGTTGTGTCTGGTTGCCCTCGGGGAATGGACCGCGGCCGAGATGGAATTTCGCACTGCCCTGCAACTGGCGCAGGAAGGCAATGACGAACGATTTGTCAGGTTAATAACGCACAACCTCGGCTTGCCCGCCATGGTGCGCGGTGATTTCGGTGAAGCATTGCGCTGGTTGCGGCGCATGTTGAGCGATGGTCATCAGGTTCCTATGCCACAGGAGGCAACGGCGCTGCTCAACATGGCGCGTTGCTATCTGTATTTAGGCGATCTCGAGTCGAGTGAAAAACACCTGGACCAGGCGCTTGAGCGTTGTCAGATGTTCAATCTGGTAGCGGCCCGCGGTGATGCATTTGAAGCGTATGGCAACCTGTTTCGCGAGCGGGGAGAGATCGATAAGGCAAACGAGTATTACCAACGGGCCACCCGCGCGTATGACGAAGCGGGCGTGAACATTGCCCGCGTGGAACTGCTTGAAGAACAGGCAGTGTTGAGTCTGGTGATTGGTGATCGGGTCGCGGCGCGGAACCAGATAGAACGTCTCATTGAAGCGCGCCCGGTTGAGAAAAACGAAATTGGTTTCTATACAGCGTCGTTAACCAAAGCGCGAATAATGATCGCGCAGGACGAGATTCAAGCGGCGGCTGAAGTGCTGACTTCGGCTCGCCAATATTTTCACGACCACACGCTCTATTACTACGAGGCGCAGGCTTCGTTGGCCCAGGCATTGACGTCGTTGCGACTTGGGAACGAGCCGCAAATGATCGAGTGTCTACGCCGCGTTGTCGACCTGGCCTTACGTTACGACTATGAATACTGGTTGCGACGCGAAGCGTTTGCGAATCACGAGTTGTTCGCAAATGAGGACGCGCTGGATTTGCTTCCTTCCGATCTTGGCAAGCAGTTGGCCGAACAGAAGCCGGTAGTTGTGGTTAGTTCGGAAGTCTCGCTCAATTCGGACCCGGTGGCTGACTTGACCATCAACATGCTTGGGCCAGTCGAAATTTTTCGTGAGTTTTCCCGCCCGTTGGCCGCCGATGCCTGGACCACGCGGCGCGCGCGCGACATTTTGTGCTTCATCGCGTCACGCCGTCATCGCCGCGCCTCCAAAGACACCATCATCGATACGTTTTGGGGTGAAACAGAGACCGGCGTAGTAGAAAAGAATTTTCATCCCACCGTTTCGCATATTCGCAAAGCTCTTAACAGCAACCAGCCGCTGAAGCAAAACTTCATTCTCTATCGCGATGGCGATTACCAGTTGAATTCTGAACTGACCTACCGGATCGACATCGAAGAATTTGATCAATTTGTTGCCAGGGGTGACGCTGCACGTCGTGCGCGGCAATTCGCTGAATGCTCCCAGGCTTATGAACAGGCAGTCAGTCTCTATCGGGGGGATTTTTGCCAGGGAAGTTATGAGCCCTGGGTCGATGAGCAACGGAGTTATTACCGCGAACAATATTTGCATCTGTTGGAAGCGCTGGCCGGTGTCGCGGAGAAGCAGGAAGAGTGGTCGCGTTCACTGCAGTTGGCGCAACAGATTCTGCATGAGGACCCTTTCCGCGAAGATATTCATTGCCTGGTGATGAGGGCGCAAGTGAAATTGGGAAATCGCGGAGCGGCCCGCGATCAGTTCGAGACTCTAAAGCGCCTGCTCGAACGAGAACTCGGAGTTGAACCCAGTCGGGAAACCAAAAAGCTTTTCCAGGAACTCCTCAGTTAGGACCGCAGGCGTCCCCGCCTGCCTTCTTATCAAGAGCTCATCATAGTGGTCACAAGGTCAGTACCGTAATGCAGTGGCGTCGGGGCGCGCGACAGACTATAGGTCCAAAATCCAAACTGGATCCGACGCTACCGCGTTACGGTACTGATCTCCCCGCCACCGAGCTTTATTTCTTGGGAAAATCGCAAGCGTAACGCAACACATGCGTAAAGTAGTGGGCCTAGAATACGCGTCACTTTTGCCGATTCGGACTTAGCTCCGAACCCGACACTGACAACACAGTCCGCGTCGAGGCCCCAAAGAGAGTCGCAAAGCGTAACCTGGCCAAAACCGATCCATAGCACTACTGCGCCGAACCCGACTGAGGTGATGGTTTGCTAAAGCGTCTCGCCTATTCACCGAGCACAAACCATTTGCGAAGTGCCATCGCACTTCTACTCGTTATTGTCTTGAACGCCGGGCCTGTATTCGCGGGCGTAACTGTTATCGGCTCGAATGGCATTATGGCGACTGGCGCCGACGGGGTTCAGTTCACAGGTCTTTCCGGTATCACCGCCACAGGCGCCGATGGCATTTTGACGTTTGGTCCAAACGGCATTACCGCCACGGGTGCTGATGGCATCATGGCAACCGGCGCCGACGGAATAATGGCAGCCGGAGCTGATGGCTACACTTACTCAGGCGCTAACGGAATCACTGCAACGGGCGCCGATTCACTTCTCATCAACAACGCAGACGGACTTACCGCAACCGGGGCTGACGGCATTACTGCAACCGGCGCCGATGGGACCACGTACCAACTCGATTCGATCGACATTCGTTTTCCCAACGGAATTACAGCAACCGGGGCCGATGGCATCACCGCCACTGGCGCTGATGGCATTACTACAACCGGCGCCGACTCGCGGGACATCGCCAGCGCAAACGGAATTACAACAACCGGCGCTGACGGCGTCACGATTTCAGGCGCGGACGGAATTACCGCAACCGGCACTGATGGAAATGTCTATACAATTCCAACGAATAGCCTGACGTTAGCCGGCGCGGATCTGCTGGTAGTTGCGAATGCGCACGGTATTAGTTTTAGCGGCGCCGATTCGATTCACGATACTGGCGTTGATGCGTTGTCCAGCCTGCTCGAGACTGGCTCAACGGACACGGGCTTGCGCAGTGTCGATCCGGAATTGGCCCTAACGCTGAACCGGTTAACTGACGACAGCAACATCAACGCGGTCCTCGTCTACCACTCGCTTCCTACGGATGCCGACATCCAACAGTTATATAGTCTTGGTTTTGTTGGTGGCACCCGTTTTCGCGCGCTGCCGATGGTGCTTGTTACCGGGACCAGGTCGCAAATCATGGTCGCCTCGCGCTTGCCCACGGTCCGTTCAGTCTATGGAAATCGAACCTTAAACCTGACCAGCGAACCGGAAGTTAGAGCGACGACCGGAGTGGATCGTACCTGGCGTGATCAGGAGATCACGAACGAGAACGCAAACGTTCCGGTGCGTGGACGGAATGTCACAGTTGCTGTGCTCGACACCGGCATCGATGCTACTCATCCGGATTTGGCGGGACGCGTTGTTAAGAACATCAAACTCGCCGATACATTGGGACTGGGTGTTGGTTTCCACTATCCACTTGATCTGCCGAGTTTGCCGAACACCGATTTGCTGTACGGTCACGGTAGTTTTGTTGCTGGTGTGATAGCGGGAAACGGCAGCGCTTCAAATGGGAAATACAGTGGAGTTGCGCCAAACGCAAACCTGGTTGGTCTAAGTGCCGGCGATCTTACGTTGCTGTACGTGTTGGAAGGATTTGATTATCTCCTTGCCAACGGAAATGCGCTGAACGTTCGGGTAGTGAACTGCAGCTTCTCGGCAAACACGGTTTTCGACGTCAATGATCCGGTAAACATCGCGACCAGATTGTTAACCAACAACGGCATCAATGTGGTCTTTTCCGCCGGTAATGCTGGTCCAGGTCAACATACACTCAATCCATACGCGGTTGCGCCCTGGGTGATCAGCGTGGGAGCAACAGACACTGGTGGACGACTCGCGAGTTTTTCATCGCGCGGTGATTTTGCGAGTGCGCTGTTTAGACCAACAGTGGTAGCGCCCGGCGTGAATGTAGTTAGCCTGCGTGGCTCCGGTGTTTTGAATGTGACTGGCGCCGAGGGAATTGCAAATGGCGATCTGCAGCGGCTGCGGTGGAACGAACTGCCTTACTACACCACGGCGAGCGGGACCAGTTTCTCAGCGCCACAAGTGGCCGGCACGATCGCGTTGATGTTGGAAGCGAACCCGAACCTGACGCCGGCCAATGTGCGCGATATTTTGCAACGATCGGCGACGCCGCTTGCGCCTTATTACCAGCACGAAGTTGGCGCCGGCATGTTGAATGCTCATGCGGCTGTGCTTCAGGCGGCTTATCCAAATCGCAAAATTGGATTGTGGCGCGCTACGTTGGACCATGGGCAAGTCAGTTTCGGTAACGATCCGTTGCAGACGTTTTCCGGCAGTGTGCAATGGGGCAATACTTATGAAACCACGATCAACGTTCCTGCCGATACGGTGTCTGCTTCAGTACAAATAGGTTGGGGGCCATTCTGGAGTCCAAACGATCTTGGTTTGTATGTCTACGATTCCGCCGGAAACTTACGGGCCCAGTCGAACGCAATTAATCTTCCGGTCCTGACTGGAAAAACTGAGCGAGTTGCGTTGAGTTTACCGTCGTCCGGAACGTGGCGTATTAAAGTGCGCAACACGCTGTTGCTTGGACCACCGCAAACATTTTCCGGAGTCGTACAATTCAATCGGGTGGCTTATGGACCACTAAGTGATGTTGTCGCATCGCAGCGAAGGGACGTGAACCAGGTCCTGCGCTCATTTTCAATGAGGCCGATTGGCTCGAAATTCAGACCAGATACGGCAGTGACTCGGGCTGATTGTGCTGCGGCGTTAGTGTTGGGAGCGCGGGTCCCGCAGTATTTACCAGGAACTCCGACTTACCAGGACGTGCGCGATGCTGTAACGATGAACTTTGTCGAAAGTGCGCAGGCTTCACCTACCGGATCTTTATTTACGGATGTAGCTGCGGGGGACAGATTTCGTCCGGGTGACGGCGTGACGCGCCTGGTTGCCGTAGTCGCGCTCGTCCGGGCGGCAGGTTTGCGTGCGGAAGCCGAAGCGAAAGCAAATTCACCGTTGGCATTTCTCGATGCGTTGGCGATTCCGGCTGATTTGCGTGGCTATGTGTCGGTGGCGGTGTCGCACGGGTTTATTCAGGCCGACAGTCTGTTCAGACCCCAAAGCTCGTTTACGCGGGCGGAGTTGGCCCACGCGATCGCGTTAATACAGAATAGTGCGGTGCAATGATTAGAGTGAGGCGGTCAGTTCAATTAATGCTTCCTGCTCGTCTTCGGTCAGAAACGTAAAGACCAATCCGAATCCTATTCCCGGTTGATAAGAAGCGACTTCACCACGAAGCGCCAACCATGGGCCGGATGGCAACCGAATCTCCAAACTGATTACCTGGTCCATTTCCACTCGGCCGGTTGTATTTACAAAACATCCACCCAGACTGATGTCGTCGAGGTGCGCTTCGTGTGTGCCGGACATTCCGTCCCATTTCACTGGGAGATTGGCAATAAATCGTCGTTCGTTTCTTCGTTCGTCGCGCATCGTTAGTTAGAGATTTCCGGCCGAGGTCCGTAAAACACCTTCGTATCATAATCGAAAACGACGCGTCCGTTCTGTTGATGTTTGTCGAAGATTGATTTCAGGTCGAGCATCATTGCGAGAAAGCTCGGATGATTCGGTTCCGGAGTGTACGACGAAGACAACACACGCCCGCGTAAACCGTCGTGATCGAAGATTTGTTGGTTGGGAAATATTGCCAACTTCGGTTTGCCTGGCGCGAAGAATTCGTCGATTGTACTTTCGGTCCGATCGTGACGTACGTCCTGGTAATCGGTCCCGTACTTGAGCAAGAGCGCTTCGTAGTCTTCGAGAAATGGAGTCGCAGCGAGTTTGCGATCATTCCAGATAAGAGCGATCCAGCCGTTGGGTTTCAGAATACGCGCGACTTCAACTTTTGCTCTTTGCGGATCGAACCAGTGAAATGCCTGACCGGCGATTATTAGATCCACGCTTGCATCGGAGAGTGTGGTGTTTTCTGCCGTTCCGTTAATGCTGGTGAACTCTTCGAACTTGCTAAGTAGTTTTTCTCCTGCTGCACGCATTGGAGCGTTCGGTTCGATGCCAACGATCGAATAACCATGCTCAAGAAAAACCTCCGACAGTTTTCCCGTCCCCGAACCGAGATCGGCGATGACCGATTGGTGCGTCAGTCCGCATTCGTTTTCGAGTAGTTGGACAACTCCAACCGGATAGGTAGGGCGATATTTTATGTAGTTTTCGACGCGAGTGGAAAAGCGGTCGACTGATTGTGACATGGTTGGATTTTACGATGTTGGATGATAAGCGGGAAGAGAGAGTGATGGGGAGAGTGGGTGATGGGGCGACAGGGAGAGACGGTGATGGGGCGAGTGGGAGATAGGGTGATGGGGAGAGGACGAGGAGGTGAGTGGGCGAATCGATCAGGCGTTCATCGCGTAGCGATGTTTGAATTTAGCCTGCCGTTTCAACGGCAGGTAGCATTGATGTAAGGATTCCGCGTCGCGTAGCGACGCATGAATTCCGCGTTTGTGTAAAACCAACCATCCCATTCATGCGTCGCTACGCGACGCGGGATCCGTATGTCAACGCAACCAGCCATTGAAATGGCAGGCTAAATTCATGCGTCGCTACGCGACGCGGGATCCTTATGTCAACGCTCCTGCCGTTGAAACGGCAGGCTAAATTCAAGCGTCGCTACGCGACGAACGCCTGATCGAATCGCCCTGTCACCCTGTCGTTCCATCGCCCGGTCGCCCAATCACCGTCACCCACTCACCCACTCACCCCATCACCCACTCACCCCATCACCCGCTCGCCCCATCTCCCCCTCACCCCCTACTCCCTCGGAAAGATCGCCGTCCCATTCGGCCTCGACTCAGGTGCGTACTTAACTAACAGCCGCTGGGCCAGGAGCAGGCCAACGATGAAAGCAAACGTAAGTGGCAGGCGAGTATCTGACTTTACCAGCATCCAGAAATGCACCACGCCGGCGGCAACCGAAACGTAAACCAACCGATGCAACAACGACCAACGTTTACCACCCAATCGTTTGATCATTTTGTTGGTCGAAGTGATGGCGAGTGGGACCATCAACAGGAAACCCGCCATTCCAACTAAGATAAAAGGTCGCTGGGCGACATCCTTGACAGTTCCTACGAAACTAAAGAGACGATCAAACCAGATGTAAGTTGTCAGATGAAGGAACCCATAGAAGAACGCAAACAGACCAAGCATTCGGCGAAACTTTATCAATGAATTCGCCCCGAATGTTTTTCGTAGCGGCGTGATCGCAATCGTCAACGTCAAAAACACGAGCGTCAACATTCCCGTCGTGCGAATCGCAAACTCCTGTGGGTTGGCGCCGACGTTGTGGTGCAACACATCCCAAAGCAGGAGCGCCAACGGCACGAGGGCGTTTACGACGATGACAAGTTTTGCGAAACGAATGTTGGACATGTGCTTAGTGCTTGTGCTTCGGGAACCGATGCCGTCTCCTTGCTCCGGCGGAGCGACATATTTATAGCCACGAACGTTTAACCGGGGCAGGCATCGCTACGCGACCCTAAAAATTCTTCACCAAATCCATTCCCTGATACAACGACGCGACCTGCTCACCATATCCATTGAATATCAACGTCTTTCGCTTTCCATATTCACCGATGCGTTGCTCAGTCGCCTGACTCCAGCGCGGATGCGGCACGTTTGGATTCACGTTTGAATAGAACCCATATTCATCCGGCGCCTGGATGTTCCACGTAGTTGGCGGTTCGTCGCCGACCAGCGAAATCTTCACCACTGACTTGATACTCTTGAATCCATACTTCCACGGCACTACCAACCTGATCGGTGCGCCATCCTGTGGCGGCAACGTTTCTCCATAAAGGCCGGTCGCCATGATCGTCAGCGGATGCATCGCTTCGTCCAGACGCAAACCTTCAACATAGGGCCAGTCGAGAATTCCCACCGACTGGTTCGGCATCCGCTTTGGATCCAATAAAGTTTGGAACGCGACGTAACGCGCTTGCGACGTGGGTTCGACTTTGTCGAGCAGGGCCTTGAGGGGAAAGCCAGTCCAGGGAATCACCATGGACCAACCCTCGACACAGCGGAACCGATAGACGCGCTCTTCCTGTTGAATCTTCAGCAGCTCATCGAGATCGAATACCTTCGGTTTATTGACCAGCCCTTCAACTGAAACGGACCACGGTCGCGTAACAAAACCTTGCGCGGCATAAGCGACGCCGCTTTTAGAAGTATCAAACTCGTAAAAGTTGTTGTAGTTGGTGATGCTTTGTAGTGGCGTTTTAGGCTCATCGACGACGAAGCCCTGCTTGATTGCGTCGTCCTTTGAAACCGCCGCGACCTGGTTAAGCTTTTGACCTTCAGGCTGTTCTAAGGCGCGCGGATTGAGCCGGCGATACAAGAGCGTGCTGGCAGTGGCGGTCCCCGCCAAAACGGCGGCTTGCATAAATAGACGCCGGTTCAGGTAGGTCTTCTTATCCGTGATCTCGTTGGATTTAATCTTTTCAGCCATTTCCGTCTAACACTAACTATGTGGCAATGAGGACGGTACTGACCTCATCGCCTGATCCTCGCTCTAAGGCTTACATTACTTAGAGGCTAACAGAATGTCGCTTCGTTCGCTGAATACTTACGAAAGAACATCGACACCTGGATTTCAGGACCGCAGGCGTCTCGCCTGCCTGCTCGCGAACAAATCTCCTCGAGCAAGCGTTATACCGATCCGGGCAGGCGAGGACGCCTGCGGTCCTAAAGTTCCTGCACATTCTTCTTGTAGTAACCGCAAACAACATACTAGTATCCGCGGGTGTCATAAGTGTCCGAGTCGAAGGACGTTTTCGTGGAATCACCATCCCCGTCGCTCCAACCCGCAAACGAAGCTCCAGCAACCGAAAAGATTTATTCGCGCAGTAGCTTAATTCGCTGGGCGGTCGTGCTCGCCGTTGCGGTCGGCATACTCCTGTTTCCAGTTCCCCAGGGCATCACACCGGCGTCGTGGCGTCTACTCGCCATCTTTGCCGCCACCATCATGGGCTCGATTCTGCAGCCGTTGCCCGGTAGCGCAATGGTGCTTTTAGGAGTGACCGCGCTTTCACTCTTTCGCGTGATGACGATTGAAGAGTCGTTGACTGGTTACGCCGATCCGGTTGTTTGGTTAGTGCTCGCTGCTTTTTTCATTTCGCGCGGCATGATCAAAACGGGACTGGGCCGGCGCATTGCTTTTCTTTTTATTCGCGCCATCGGCAAACATTCGCTCGGTCTTGGCTACGCACTGATTTCAACTGAAGCCATACTTGGCGCCGCAATTCCATCCACTGGCGCGCGTTCCGGCGGCATCATTTTTCCGATTGCGAAAAGTCTGGCAGAAGCTTACGACTCGAAACCGGGTCTCACTGCGCGCAGACTCGGCGCGTACCTGATGACGACCGTCTATCAGTGCAACGTGATTGTTTGCGCGATGTATTTGACCGGACAGGCTTCAAACCCGATCATCGCGAAACTCGCCAAAGAGACGACCGGTATAGATGTTACTTACGCGCTTTGGCTCGAGGCTTCGATCATACCGGCACTTGTGAGCCTCGCGTTGGTCCCGTTACTGATCTTTCGCATTTACCCGCCAGAAATAAAACACACTCCTGAGGCTGCGACTTTCGCTGCCGAGGAATTGAAGCGCATGGGCCGGACCAAGTGGTCCGAGTGGATAATGCTTTTAGTCTTCGCTTTGCTCGCCGCGCTCTGGATGACGCCACGCTTGACTGGTCTGCACTACGCTACGGTGGCGCTATTAGGAATCTGCGTGTTGTTGTTGACTGGCGTTTTGAGTTGGGAAGATCTCATCGCTGAACGCGCGGCGTGGAGCGTATTCATCTGGTATGGCGGGTTACTTCGTATGGCTGAAGCATTGGGCCAAACAGGAATCACAAAAAAGTTTGCCGAGGCGGCGGCGAGTTTGACTGTCGGTTGGACCTGGTGGCTCGCACTTGGCGTGTTGTTGTTGATCTACTTTTACGCGCACTACGGTTTTGCGAGTATCACTGCACACGCGACCGCAATGTACACGCCGTTTTTGATCGTCATCCTTGCGTCCGGCGCGCCACCATTTCTCGCCGTACTGGCATTGGCCTACTTTTCGAATCTCGGCGCTTCATTAACTCATTACGGTACAACTCCGGCCCCGATTTACTTTGGCGCCAACTATGTTCCACAAAAGGATTGGTGGTTTGTTGGTCTGATAGTTTCCTTTCTGACGATCGCGATCTGGTCAGTAGTGGGTTTCGGTTGGTGGAAGGTGCTCAAACTTTGGTAAAGATTGTTCTCAAAGACATTGCCGAGCTTGAAAGCGACATACGCAAACGCTTTCGCGCGCTCAATTCCTCTCGCACTCAAGATCTCCGTACTCTGCGCCGCGAATTTTCAAAACAACTTTCGCGATTCGACGGCAAAGACGTCATTCAACTCGCCCTTAATTTATTGAACACACGAGTTGTGCCGCGTTTTGTGGCTTACGAGTTGGTCCAACATCACAAAGACGCGATGCAAAGTGTCAACTCGAGGAATATCAAGTTGTTGGGCGAGGGAATAGACAGTTGGGACACGGTCGATACGTTTGCATCTTACCTCTCGGGACCGGCATGGCGTGAACATCAAATTCCTGATTCGTTAATCGAGAAGTGGGCTGGGGCGAAAGATCGTTGGTGGCGTCGTGCCGCAGTGGTTAGTACTGTTCCTCTCAACAACAAAGCGCGCGGTGGTTCGGGTGATGCAGAACGCACGCTACAAATTTGTCGGTTGGTTATAAACGATCGCGACGACATGGTTGTGAAAGCGCTGTCGTGGGCGCTGCGTGAGCTTGCGAAGAGAGATGCAAAATCAGTCGAGCAGTTTGTGGTTGAATATAAGGACAAACTTGCATCGAGAGTGTTGCGGGAAGTGGATAATAAATTAACGACTGGACTCAAGAATCCGAAAGCACGAGGTCGGTAAGATGAAAGAATTGCGGAATGCGTGATGTGTTTCGGCTTTGCCGCCTGTTGTGAGGAAAGGCTTTGCCTTTCCGCAAGCAGTAAGTTTATTTTTCCGGGCTGCGCCCTCCTTCTTCAGCTCTTTAAAGAGCAGGGGGGCGCAGCCCCAAAGAATTAAGTAGCCCGCTGACGGAAAGGCAGAGCCATTCCTCACAACAGGCGGCAGAGCCGAAGCGGAAAGAGGAGTTTAATTCTAAGCATTCCTCACAACAGACGGCAGAGCCCAAGCGGAAAGAGGAGTTTAATTCTAAGCATTCCTCACAACAGGCGGCAGAGCCGAAACGGAAAGAAGAATTTAATTCTAAGCATTCCTCACAACAGGCGGCAGAGCCGAAACTGATTCATACTAAACAACTCCTATGGCTGGATATTCAGGTACACCGCTACCAAAGAAACTCGGCGTTAAAGAGAATCAGCGAATCGCACTGATCAATGAACCACCAAATTTCCATCAGGAGCTCGGCACACTTCCTGACACGACTGAGATCGTCAGGAAACTTAGCGCACCACTCGATCTCGTTATCTTGTTTGTCGATCGTGAAAACGATTTAGCAAAACAATTTCCCGCGTTAGCAAAGAAGCTTTCAAGCAACGGCATGATCTGGGTCGCGTGGCCCAAGAAGAGTTCCGGAGTGCCAACCGATCTAATCTTCGACAACGTGCAGCGAATTGGTTTAGACACCGGCTTAGTCGACGTGAAGATTTGTGCAATCGATGAAATCTGGTCAGGACTCAAGTTCGTTATTCGTCTGAAAGATCGGAAGAAATGAATTTTCCACAGTTGTTTTCCACAGAAGCTGTGGAAAACCTTGTGGAAATCAGACGCCGGCATTTACAAAGTTGTTACAAGCAGACACTTACAACATTTTGCACATCACAGCGGCGTCGCTCAAAATCCTTTCACTGCAACACGTTGACTCTCGATGTCTGTCTCACCTTGGACCACGCGCGCTGAATTCCGATTCGCGATATTGATCACAAAATCGTTGCTCTACATTTTGTGGTTGATGAGTGATCGGATCGGAACCTTTAGCGCCAACATACGGCGAACAGTTTTTTAGTTTTTGGCTGGCGTTCAGTTTCCTTAACAATTCGCGTTATTAGTTTGCACACGCTTGCAGCATTGCGGTGCTGCAACACACATCAAGCAAAGTGTGATGTGATCATCTATCCTCACGTTTCAGAGTTGTTTGCGTCGGCAAAAAGTGCGCAGAGAAGTGTCGTGCAAACGAGAAAATTTCTGCATTGTTTTTGCGCCTGCGAGAAGGACGAATGACCTTGCAAAAAAATCATCGATCACTATAATGCGATTCCCTTGCTGAGCGGTTTGATTGCCGGAAGAAGTTTCAGCACCTGATTTTTGATTCGTTGAAGGTTAACTCGCTCCCATTTTCTCGCGATGCCTTGGAGACCTTTAATGAAGACTAAGTTCAGTTTTGTATTGGGGCGCAACACAAACTTTGTTGCGCATGGCAATCCAGGCGATCGCCTCCCGAATTAGGGCTCCTTCGCCAAACAATAACTCCTAAACCGAGACTCCAGGGCCGGAAAGAGTTTTTAAATCCGGACCACGGAGAAGTGTTGTCTGAAATTGTTCGCCCCCATTTTGATAGCCCAGCGGAGTGCGGAAATGAACCTTGAGATCGAACTCGCCCCCGGCCTTAAACATTGCCCGATTTGTGCAAAGGATCTTTCATTATCGGAGTTTGGTATTTGTCGTGCGCGGAAGGATGGCCGAAACCTCTATTGCAAGACGTGTATTAGAAACAAAGTTACGCAGAGCCGGCAGGCGTTGAAGGAATATAAAACTGCGCGCAAGAAATATATTGCTCAACAGGTTGAACTCGCGGAGTTGATGACGGAGGACCGATCAACGCAACGTTACAACGCGAAGTCGATCAGTAAGCTCTCACCAGTTGAGCGCGTGCGCGAATCAATAAGGAAAGGCGCGCAAACGCAAAAAGAGATCGCGCAGGACACCAAACTGGGCAAGGATGAAATCGGTGATGCGCTCGCGAACCTGCTTTTGTGGACGCGCGAGATTCGCACTCAAGTTAAAGGCAATACGCGGTTGTACTTTCTGAACGAAACAGCAGACTCGACAAATCAGGGTGACAATCTCAAACTCCCGGCACGTAAGGGAGACGTCCCAAGTTCGTTCAGTTCTTTACATGGATTGATGCCAGGTAAGAAACCCGAAGGTGAACCCGAAAAGATTGGCGGCTGGGTGGCAGCCTAGCCGCCGCTGGTCCTCGGCTTCAGGTCGGCAGTTATTCAGCAAAAGCTCCGAGTACCTCATCAGCATGATCTTCGGGCTTTACCTTCTCGAACACTTTTTTAATTTTGCCCTTCTCATCAATTAGAAAAGTTGTTCGATGGACACCCATGTACGTTCGTCCCATGAACTTCTTCTCACCGTAAACGCCGTAAGCATCTGCTATCGAGTGATCGGTATCGGCTAAGAGCGTAAACGGTAGTTCGAATTTAGCAATAAACTTCTGGTGCGACTTTTCACTGTCGGGTGACACTCCTAAAATGGTGATGCCTTTTTTCTTAAACTTCGAATACGCATCCTTGAAAGAGCAGGCTTCTTTAGTACAGCCTGGCGTATCGTCTTTAGGATAGAAATAAAGCACAACCTTTTTGCCTTTTAGATCCTTTAGGCTAACGGCGTCACCATTTTGATCGGTGGTTTTGAAAGCAGGTGCGGTAGTTCCTTCTTTAACCATGAGTCAGCTCCAGTTTTAGTATTTCAGATTTGAGATTGCAGATTTCAGATTGAACAACTAAATTCTATTCTTCTCGTCTTGAATCATAAAGCTGAACCGGTCTCCTCGGGTGAAGACAATTCTCGGTGTAACTCTGAGTCTTTGTGTCTCTGTAGTTAACTGCTATCTCTAACCCAGAGAGCACACAGAGCGTAACAAAGGGAGCAGTTGATTATTTAGGGAAATCTGAAATCTGAAATGCGTTGAGTCGAGCAAATGAAAAAAGCGACAAAGAACAGTTACTGGATGGTCAAACAGGAACCCGAGACTTATTCCTGGGACGACTTTGTAAAAGACGGCAGCACTGATTGGTCTGGCGTCAGAAATTATCAGGCCAGAAATAATTTGCGTGGCATGAAAGTCGGCGATCGCGTGTTGTTTTATCACTCGGGCAAAGGCAAAGAAGTAGTTGGCCTGGCCGAAGTGATCAAGAGCGCGTATCAGGATCCGACTGCGGATGACGAGCAGTGGGTAGCAGTTGATCTGAAGCCAGTGAAAGCGCTGGCTAATCCAGTGCAACTCGCAGCCATCCGTTACGACAAACGACTGAGTCAACTCCCATTGATTCGCCAGTCACAACTTTCGGTCATGCCGTTGACCAAAGAAGAGTTCGATGTGATTGTCACGATGGGAAGTGGGAAGAAGGGAAAACAGTGAATAGTGAATGGTAAATGGTGAATCGGATGGTCTATTTCGATTAGCTATTTACGACTCACAATTCACGATTGACGACTCACAATTCACGATTCACGCGAGGTTCTTATGTTCAAACAGATCGACTACACAATGGTGATCGTTTCCGATATGAAGCGTTCGATAGAGTTTTACCGCGACAAACTTGGGCTCCCACTAAAGTTTGAATCACCCGAATGGACCGAGTTCGCCACGGGAATTACGACGCTTGCGTTGCATGGTGGTGGTGTAACTCGCGAATACCAGGATACAGGTGAAGATCAATCCAAGATCGCCGGGTCGTGTTCGATCGGCTTCAATGTCGAAGATGTCGATAAAACTTACGAAGAGCTGAAAGCGAAGGGAATCAATTTCGTAATGCCACCGGTCCAACGCGAAGGCGAGGGGATCAAGTTGGCCGTCGCAATCGATCCCGATGGTTTACCGATATCGTTCGCCCAACTGATTCAACATTAAGCTGCGACTAAACTCGGCTGGCCCGCCTGTTGTGAGGAATCGCTATGCCTTTCCGTAAGAGGGCGTAGCCCCGAACCTAAGTAGTCCTTAACGGAAAGGCACAGCCATTCCTCACAACAGATGGCGAAGCCGAACTACCTTCTGCTTACGGCTTTCTGCTTAACGCCTTCTGCCTACTGCCCCCTGCCTTCCGCCTTCTCGTCCGTGCTATCGTAAGCGCCTAAAGATTTCAGAAAGGAGGTAGCTATCGATGCGTTTGACTGAGATGGTTTCGTGCTCTGGTTGAGCGGCGAAACTTAGCCCGAGCTTGCTCGCTCAAGTTTTGAGCGGGCTTCCAAAACAACCAAAAGATCCCAACCTGATTGTCGGTTTTGATACGGCCGACGATGCGGGAGTATACCGTCTGCGAGACGACCTGGCCCTCGTCCAAACGCTCGATTTCTTTACTCCTATCGTCGACGATCCATTCACGTATGGCCGAATCGCTGCGTTGAATTCAATCAATGATGTTTGGGCCATGGCCGGAACGCCGATCACTGCCCTGGCGATCACGTGTTTCCCAAAGAAGGGCGTCGATCCAGCGATTCTTGGCGAGATAATGCGTGGTGGGATCGAAACGTTGACTCAACACGGCATCACTCTGCTTGGTGGTCATAGTGTCGACAACGAACAGATCATGTTTGGTTATTCAGTGACCGGTCTGATCAATCCAAATCAAGTGGCGCGAAATGCCGGCGCCCGAGTTGGCGATGTAATTGTTTTGACGAAACCAATTGGCACTGGAGTTATCTCGACCGGCATTAAGAGAGGCAAAGCAAGCGACGAGATCGTTAACGGTTCAGTGGAGACGATGTTGACGCCGGGTAAGTTCGCCGCCGAAGTGATGCGTGAGTTTGAAGTAAAAGGTGCGACTGACGTGACTGGTTTTTCGTTGATCGGACATGCGTGGGAAATGGCGTGTGCGAGTAAAGTTACGATCGAGATCAACTCGACTTCGGTGCCACTACTTGGAGGCGCGTTGGAGTTGGCGAGTCAGGGAATGTTGACGAGTGGAGACAAGACGAACCGGGAATATGTTGGTAGTGATGTGACGATAGCAGAAACTGTTGATCAGAATCTCGTGAAGCTCTTGTTCGATCCGCAAACTGCCGGCGGGATGTTGATTGCAGTTCCAGAGGCAGTAAGTGATCGGTTACTTTCAAAGTTGCGCCAGTCTTATCAGTCAGCAAATGTAATTGGTCGTGTGATCGAGCGCGCCGATACTGCCATCGTGGTTCTTTAACTGTGTCTTTGTGCCTTTGGTTAAGCTTTCCGGAGAGCATTTTCAACGCAGAGACGCGGAGAACGCAGAGACGCTGAGATGGACCTTTCAAGCAGGGTAACCAGACTTAACGAGGCTTCCGACAACACCAAAGGGCGCTACGTCCTTTACTGGATGCAGATGTACAAGCGCGCGAGTTATAACTACGCGCTCAACTTCGCCATCGAGATGGCCAACCAGCGTGGATTACCACTTGTTGTCTATGAAGGTCTGAAGTTTTACTACCCGTGGGCCAGCGATCGCATTCATACCTTCATTCTGGAAGGTGTTGCCGAGAAGAAAGCGGAATTTGCCGAGCGCGGTATTCGCTACGTCTTCTACCTGCAACGAAACAAGCGCGATCCGAAAAATACTGTCGCGCGACTTGCGAAAGAAGCAGCGCTGATTGTTACCGACGATTTCCCCTGCTTCATCATTCCTCATCACAACGAAGTCATATCCGAATTAAAGCTGCCGGTGTTTGCGGTGGACGCTAATGGGATGGTCCCGCTTTCCGAGTTGCCGAAAGAGGAGTACGCGGCCTACACAATTAGACCAAAGATCAATCGTCTGTTACCTAATGTTCCGCGAAAGATCGTTACCCCGGCGCTCGATCATGCGCAGCCGGGGATTGAAGTTGATTGTCCGGAAACAGAAGTGATGGACCACAACATCGCTGAGCTGGTTGCGTCTTGTGATATCGACCACTCGGTTGGACCTTCCGGGCTTTATCACGGCGGCACAAAGAACGGGCGTAAACGACTCCGCCACTTCGTCAAAAATATTCTGCCGCATTACGACGAGACTCGAAGTGAGCCGTCCGTTGATGGTAGTTCACGTTTTAGTCCGTATTTGCATTTTGGTTTTTTGTCGATCCAGGAAATTGTCGAAGCGGTTGAAAAGGCCGAGGCGCCGAAGTCTGCGCAGGAAGCGTTTTTGGAAGAAGCGATCGTCCGGCGTGAGTTGTCGTTTAATCTGACGCAGCACAATCCCGATTACGATTCGTTAAAGGCGTTGCCACCCTGGGTGCAGGCGACGATGCGAGAACACAGAGACGACGAGCACCCGGAATTGATCGAGGCTGAAAAGATTGAAGCAGGTGAGACGTATGACGAGTTATGGAACGCTGCGCAACGTGAACTAGTTGCGACAGGTTTATTGCATAACTACGTGCGGATGCTGTGGGGAAAAAAAGTAATTGAGTGGCAGCGCAGTTATGAGATGGCGTTTGAATTGTTGGTCCATCTGAATAATAAGTATGCATTGGATGGACGCGATCCGAATTCTTATGCAGGGATATTGTGGTGTTTTGGTAAGCACGATCGTCCCTGGTTTGAGCGGCCGATTTTCGGGACGATTAGGTATATGAGTTCGAATAGCATGGGCAAAAAATTCAAGGCGAAGAAATATATTGAATGGAGCCATGAAGTGGCCGGTGAAGGATCCGGCAGCCTGTTTTAACTCTGCGTCTCTGCGTTCTCTGTGTTGAAAATGTGTCTCGCTTAGTGGAATCTATTTTTTTAACACAGAGACGCAGAGGCACAGAGTTGTTAGTATTTCTTCCAGGGGGCAAGTGTTATGGTTTCTACTTTGATTGCACCGACTGGCACTAAAGCGTTGATCGATCTCTACAAAGACGTCCGGCAACGTACGATGGAGATTGTTGCTCCACTTGAAATCGAAGACTACGTAATTCAAACGGCCGAGTTTATGAGTCCGCCACGCTGGCACATCGGCCACACCTCCTGGTTCTTCGAGACAGTTCTGCAAGCACATCAACCCGGTTATCAAGTCTACTCTGAAGATTTTCTCTTTTACTTCAACTCCTATTACGAAGGGTTCGGCGCCCGAATCGAACGCCCGAAGCGTGGTACCAAATCGCGTCCTACCGTTAAAGCAACCGTCGCTTATCGTCATCATATCGACGAACAAATGCTTTCGTTTCTCGAGGTGAACGACGATCCAACGATCGCATCACTTGTCAGACTCGGACTCGAGCATGAAATGCAACATCAGGAGTTGCTCGTTTACGACATCAAGCATCTCTTGTGCGATCAGTTTGAGGTAACACTCAAGCCAACGCCACAGCCGGTTGCTCGCGTGGAAGGCATGGCCGAAATTGAAGGTGGCTTAATCTCACTGGGTTATTCCCCAAACGCCGAGCAAGCCTTTGCGTTTGATAATGAAAAGCCCGAACACCAGATTCTCGTTAACGACTTCGCGCTTGATCGCGCGCCGGTTAGCAATGGCGACTATCTCGCTTTCATTCAGGAAGGTGGCTACAAGAATTTTCGTTGGTGGTTTTCCGAAGGCTGGGAAGCCCTTAATCGTGAACACTGGAACGCGCCGCTCTACTGGGAAATTCACGATGGTCAATGGTTGATTCGCGACTTTGGCGGTTTGCGTCCAGTTGAGGAACGACTCAACGAGCCAGTGTGTCACGTGAGTTTTTTTGAAGCTTCCGCTTACGCCAAATGGACCGGCAAGCGTTTGCCAACCGAAGGCGAGTGGGAGAAGGCGGCTTGTTACAATTCAAAAGCCGAGAAGCAGTTGTTCCCGTGGGGAAACACAGCGCCCACAATCGAACACGCAAACTTTTTTGAAAACGGACTCTGGTCGGTGGCGCCGATTGGATCGTATCCTGCCGGTGTCAACGAGTATCGCTGTCATCAATTGATTGGTGATGTGTGGGAATGGACCACGTCTGACTACGTTCCTTATCCCGGCTTCAAGTCAGAGTTTGACGAGTACAACGATAAGTGGTTTGTGAATCAGAAAGTGCTGCGTGGTGGATCGTTTGCAACGCCGCAAGTGCACATCAGATCGACATACAGAAACTTCTTTCACACACACGAGCGCTGGATGACTTCCGGGTTCCGCTGTGCGAAAGACCTGTAAGATCTTTTGGCGAAGGTTGCTGTAGCCGCTGCGGCTTGGCGTCTGTGCCCCAGCCATAGTTATTGTAGCCGCTGCGGCTTAGCCGCCTGTTGTGAGGAATGGCTATGCCTTTCCGTAGAGCGTGCACCGTAACCTGGGCTACGCCCTTTCCGCAGGGCATAGCCCAAAAACTAAAATGATCCGCGACGGAAAGGCACAGCCATTCCTCACAACAGGCGGCCAAGCCGAGTAAGTCTTGCACTGGACAGTCAGTCTCAGAAAGATTATTAAAGGTGCACACGCTGGCACTTTAATTTAAGCAGAACTAGCCATTCCTTTTCATTTAAATAGTCTGTCGCACAAGTCATGCAGACTTGTGTGGAAGGAGATTCCCCATGTCCCAAAAACTTTCAGGCACGAGTCTGTTAACAGCTTGCCTGTGTGCTTTGCTGCTTTCTTCGTCGACCGTGTTTGGTCAGGGCGAAAGTCGTAACGGCGCTTCCGGTGAAAGCACGAGTGCTCCCAAACCAAAATCCGATACCAATCCGCCCATCACTCCGAAGTACACCACGCCGACGAATCCGCTCGACGCTGCTTACGGCGCGAAGATCAAAGAGTACACAACGGAGAAATACTTCCTGACGGAACTCGTCGATCATCTCCCCGCGTCAGACAAAATTCCTTCGCCGGAGAAGGTTCTTGGTTATGCAGTGGGAACGCCAAACAAGCTCACGCACGTCGCCGACTTGAACAAGTATTACCGCGCACTTGCGGCGGCGAGTCCGCGTGTTCGAGTGTTGTCGGCTGCGGAGAAGAGCGAAGAGGGACGTGAGCAACTCTTAATTATCGTCAGCGATGAAGCGAATTTGGCGAAGCTCGATCGCTACAAACAGATCACTTCGAAGCTCGCCGATCCACGCGGACTCTCGGCCGCGGACGCCCAGACATTAGTCACTGAAGGAAAGCCAATCTACTGGGCCTCGGGTTCGATTCACTCGACCGAAACCGGTTCGCCGGAAATGCTGATGGAGTTGGCTTATCGACTGGCCGTCGAGGATTCGCCTTTCATCGAAGCCATTCGCAAGAACGTGATCGTGATGATCACGCCGGCGCTCGAAGTTGATGGTCGCGACCGCATGGTCGATCTTTACAACTGGCGCAAAGCAAATCCTGGCAAGCCGGCGCCGAATCTTATCTTCTGGGGCAAGTACGTTGCGCACGATAACAATCGCGATGGACTTGGTTTGGCGTTGGCCCTCTCGCGCAACCAAATGCACACGTTTCTAGAGTATCACCCGACTGTGCTGCACGATTTACACGAGTCAGTTCCTTATCTCTACACGATGACCGGAACTGGTCCATACAACGCGTGGCTGGATCCTTTGGCGATCGACGAGTTTCAGTTACTCGCCTATCACGAGATTGAAGAGATGACGAAGCGCGGGGTGCCTGGCGTTTGGACCCACGGCTTCTACGATGGTTGGGCCCCGAACTACATGCTCTATATCGCTACCGGCGGCAACTCCATTGGCCGTTTTTATGAAACGTTTGGCAACGGCGGCGCTGACACGCGCGAGCGCACGCTTGGCCCAACCGACACGAACCGCGTTTGGTATCGACCGAATCCGCCGTTCCCGCGGGTGATGTGGTCGATGCGTAACAATATCAACATGCAGCAGTCGGCTTTGTTGTTTGCAATGAACTTTGTGGCCAACAACACCGAGCGTTTTCTCAACAATTTCTATCTGAAGAGCAAACGTTCAGTTGATAAAGCCAGCAACGAAGGTCCCGCTGCGTACATCATTCCTGGCGACACGCCGCGACCAGTCGAAGCTGCTGACATGGTCAACCTGATGCGGCTGCGTGGCATTGAGATCCAAACTGCGGACAAGGAATTTACGGTTAAAGATCAGAAGTATCCGGCCGGTTCTTACATTGTTCGCATGGACCAGCCTTACTCGCGTATGGCTGACATGTTGCTCGATACGCAGTATTACAACGTCAGCGATCCGCCGCCGTACGATGATACTGGTTGGACCATGGGACCGATGCGCAACGTCAAGACGATCCGGGTTGTCGACAAGAGCATTCTGTCGGTGCCGATGACGTTGTTGAAGAGCGATGCAAAAGTAACCGGAGCGATGACCACGAGTTCGGCGCCAGTCGCCTTTGTTATCAATCACAACACTGACAACACGCTGGCGACGCTTCGCTTCCGATTAAAAGACGTAAAGATGGGTGCGGCTGAAGACTCATTCAAAGTCGGCGAACAGCAGTTCAACACCGGCTCGTTTTTGATCAGGTTGGAAGGCAATCCGACTGACACCAGAAGCCGTCTCGATGCGGCAGTTAAGGAGTTAGGACTTAAAGCGGTTGGTATCGACAAACTGCCTGACGTGAAAACGCACGAGTTGGCAGTGCCAAGAATCGGAATCATTCATACCTGGACCAACACACAGAACGATGGTTGGTATCGAATCGAGTTTGATCGGTTTCAGGTGCCTTACCAATATATTTCGATCCAGATGTTACGTGACACGCCGCGCTTACGAGACAAGTTTGACGTATTGATCTTTCCCCCGGTTGGCGGCTCAGCGCAGTCGATCGTGAATGGTTTGCCGATGCGTGGCGATCCGATTCCGTGGAAAGGCTCGGCTTTGACTCCGGCAATGGCCAACTCTCCCGATCAGAGTGACGACATTCGCGGCGGGATGGGATTGCAAGGCGTTGCCAATCTGCAGAAGTTCATTGAAGACGGCGGACTTTTTGTGACTGTTGGCGGCGTTTCGCAAATACCGATCGATTACGGCATCACCAACGGCGTATCTGTGCAAGCCGCCGATAAACTGCAGGCTCGTGGTTCTATTTACAACGCTACTTTCGCCGATCGTAAGAGTCCGATTGCTTATGGTTATTCGGACAATCTCGGCATCTACTTTAGTCAGGCGCCATTGTTTCAAGTAGCTGCCGGTGGTGGTCCAGGTGGTGGAGGTGGACAGGGAGGTGGTGGCGGCGCCAATCGCGCGTCGGGTCGTGGTGGTGTTGGCGATCCGGACGTTGTGCAAGCGATGCCGCAACCGCGCCCACTTGAACCGGGTGATCGAAGCGCAGCCGATCAGGCATTGGCCGATCAGCGTGAGAGCCCGTTCTTTGTGCCACCCAATTTGCGGCCGCGAGTGATTTTGCGTTTTGGATCTGATGAAAAGACTTTGCTCATCAGCGGTATGTTGGCGGGCGGAAATGAACTTGTTAATAAGCCCGCGGTGGTTGATGTTCCGGTTGGGAAAGGTCACGTGGTGATGTTTGCAACTAATCCAATGTGGCGACATCAAACGCAAGGTGAGTTTTTCCTGATCTTTAATGCCGCGCTCAACTACGACAACCTCGGCGCCGGTCGCACGGAGGGCAGAAGGCAAGAGCAGTAGGCAGAAGGCAGGAGCAGAAGGCAGAAGGCAGGAGCAGTAGGCAGAAGGCAGGAGCAGAAGGCAGTTTTCACCGCAACGCGGTTGCGTCCCAAAGCCCAGGGTTGCTTCAACCCTGGGGGACGAGCGTCAATTAGATTCAACCGCAACGCGGTTGCGTCCAGGTGGCTGCTTGAAAATGCGTTCGTGGTCCATGATCAACTGTCGCAACCGCGTTGCGGTTGGAAACATCGTTCGTCTTTGATCCCAGGGTTGCAACAACCCTGGGCATTGGGTCGCAACCGCGTTGCGGTTGGAAACATCGTTCGCCCTTGATCCCAGGGTTGCAACAACCCTGGGCTTTGGGTCGCAACCGCGTTGCGGTGAAATCCGATTGCGATAATTGCGATCTCCCGCTATCGTCCACTGACCACTGACTTAGGAGAACAACGAAATGAAAACCCTCGGAATCGTAACTCTCGCTGCTGTTGCTCTTATTTTGTGCACATCGATGTTGATGTTCACTTCGAACGCGGCATCACAAAACGCCAATAGCGCTCCGACTAATACCAACAAGCCACAAGCTGGTGCGCAACAGGATTTCTCAAAAAACACCTGGGACCTTCCCGCTGATGCCGACAAAACAAAGAATCCGATTCCGTCGTCACCCGAATCAGTGCAGAAAGGCAAGGACCTTTATGCCGCACACGACAAAGGGAACTGTGGATTCTGTCACGGCGATACCGGCGCAGGTAACGAAGCGATGATGGGCCGTCTCCGCCGTAAGCCTGCCGACATCTCCAACAAAGAACGCATGGATTCGATGACTGACGGCGAGCTCTTCTGGAAGATTTCAAAAGGCATTCAGGGCATCATGCCGGCCGGCGACCGGAAGATGACTGAAGAAGAACGCTGGCACGTGGTCAATTACATCCGCACGTTAGTTAAGGAACCCGCCAAGCCGTAAGGTTTGCTGACAATCGGAAATTTGAAATCCGAGATCTTTACAAGGTATAAATAATCGCGCATGGATACCTCCTCGGCCATCGCGGTCCTGACCGCTATGATCACACCTGCGGTCCTGATTTCGGCCTGCAGCAGTATGATTCTCTCAACCTCAACGCGTTTAGGTCGCGTCGTGGACCGGGTCAGACAACTTTCTGATCGCCTCGAAGAGATGAAGGAAGAAAAGCGTTCGGGTACGGATCTCACGCAACGACAAGGAGTCATCTTCCAACAACTCGATAAACTCACCAGTCGTGCGCGGCTGTTGCAGCGCTGCATGGTGGTGTTTTATTTGAGTCTTGGCAGTTTTGTGGCGACCAGCGTGGCCATCGGTGTCGTCGGCTTCGCGCATAATAAAAACTACAATATGGTTCCAGTTGGTACCGGAATACTCGGCGCGTGTTTCTTGTTTTACGGCAGCATGCTATTGATTTTTGAAGCGCGGTTGGCATTGAGCACCATTCATCACGAAATGGATTTCATCTGGCAACGTTCAAAACAAGTCGCGCCTGCCGAAATCGTCGAACAGTACAAGCCGCACTTCGTGCACTTCCGCCGACATAAGTAAATTCGACAAACGGGCAGTTCGTGGTCCGTTCAAGTCCAACCTACAAATGATTGCCTCCTCCTAATCTTATGAATTCTGTAATCTTGTCTCTCGTTTTAGCTGCAAATTGTTAGGCAAGATCTGAACTATCCATAAACTGCCGTTTGGAATTTGCACAAGCTATTAGTGAATACTATTTATTGTCAGGCTATACTGACGAGAAGTCGTCATGAACAGTCAAGCAAGCTATTTAACTCTTTACGAATCGGGAGAACTGGCGCAGCGCGTCGAGGCGCTTGAAAAGTTACTCCTCAGTTGCACGGTGTGTCCGCTCGATTGTGGTAACAACCGGATCGAAAACCAACTCGCGCGATGTTTTTCTGGCCGGCTTCCGATAGTTAGTTCCTTTACGGCCCACTTTGGCGAAGAGCCGCCACTCGTCGGCAAACGCGGCGCGGGAAATATTTTCTTTGGCAACTGCAACCTGCGTTGTGTCTACTGTCAGAACTACCAAATCTCGCAAACACACAAAGAGCAGCTCAAGAACGAGGTAACCCACGAACGCCTCGCGGAGATCATGCTCGAGTTGCAGGCGCGTGGTTGTCACAACATCAACTTCGTTTCACCAACTCACTTCGCGCCGCAGATGGCCCGCTCGATCATGATTGCGGCCGAACAGGGACTTCGCGTTCCTATCGTTTACAACACGAACTCTTACGACGCTGTACCTGTTCTCGAGTTGCTCGACAACATTGTCGACGTCTATCTACCAGACTTGAAATATGCAGACGACGAGTCGGGTTACACCTATTCGAAAGTGCCGAACTACAAAGAGCACTCGCGGCTCGCACTCAAAGAGATGTTTCGACAGACGGGGCCGGATTTAGTGTTTGATGATGACGGCGTGCTGCAGCGTGGATTGGTGGTGCGATTGTTGGTCCTGCCAAACGAGATTGGTAGCGTTGAAGAATCAGTCGAATGGATCCGTGATGAACTTAGCCCGCATGTCGCCATCTCACTCATGGCCCAATACTACCCAACCCATCAGGCGGCCACGAACAATCGTTATGTCTTACTCTCGCGACGGATTCGCGAATCGGAATGGATGAACGCCATCTCAGCGCTTGAAGAGTTAGGTATGGAAGAAGGATGGGTTCAGGAGTTTGACGGCGCGGCGTATTACTACCGCCCTGACTTTGCCGATCCCGAAACGCCGTTTAAAGACATACGAGACTTTGAAGGATAGCTACTCGATTTTATAAAGACAGATTGACCAGTGGTCCTTCTCTGCGTCTCAGCGAACTCTGCGTCTCTGTGTTAAAACCTGGACCACCTAAGCGAACGTCGATTTTTAACACAGAGACGCAGAGTTCGCTGAGACGCAGAGAAAAAGCGCCCAATCCTTTTCACGTTTCGTATCTCACACTCGGGCTGCCTGCCGGATAAAACACACCCAATAATCGCAGTTCATCCGTTCCGGTGTTTTCAACACAATGCACCTGACCTTTTGGCAAATAGATACATGAGCCTGGTCCAATTTCGGTGGTGGTCCGTCCGGCCCACATTCGTCCTGTGCCACGCAAAATAAAAAGCACTTCTTCGTATTGATGAAAATGATCCGGAGCTCTGCCCGGCGGTATCGAGCCCACAAACTGCGTCATCTGCTCACTACCAATCTCGTCATCAACCAGCACTCGATACCAGCGATCCGCAGTCGGAATTTCCTCCCGATCTGCGAGTCGCACTCCGGGAAAATTAAGGACACCGGGTGATCGTGTAGGCATTGGGGCAACCTGACCCTGAGCGTTCCCAGGACACTGCGCACTGATCACGATGACCGGAATGATTCCGGAGTTTTCTACCAGCATCGTCTGGTCCGGTTTCAGATAGATGCCCGTTTGCGCTTCAACATCGAAACTGTGACCATCGATATGCACTTTGCAGCGTAGACCTTGAGGTGGTTTACCGTCGAGTTGTTCGAGAAAATAAAACACTTCATCGGTTGTGTGGTTTCGAATAAGAGGCGACACGCCCTGACGAAATTCAAGCACTCGAAGTGAAATCGCCTGCGCTCCGGTTGATTGATTGATCTGGTTCCAGATCTTCATGGCGCCGTTAGTTATCGGATTACCTTCGTTCATCGCGGAAACGCGGCAGCCACCTTCTAAAGCAATTGACATCGGAAATGACCTCCTAAGATTTCCTGGATTGGAGGTGATGAGTTGTGTGCTCGGTGATGGAGGGAAGTTGATTGCGCTGTGCGGGAGTTAGCTCGTTAGTTGTCGCTCTCGCCTGAATTTGCGGGGTCTGGTATTGGTTGGTCGAATCGAGAATCTTCTGCGCGAGTGCGTCGTCTTCACTGCCGGGCAAAATCTTTTTAGGAACAGTGAAAAGAAGACCATTAATGACGAGTCCCAGACCAACCAGAAAAGCGATGAAGCCTGGCGTTATAAAGGGAAAAAACTCAGCCTTATCAAACGACATGATGAGCGCGATGATCGAGTAGCCGAGACCGACAGTGGCAGTTATCACTCCTGCTCTGACTCTTCTTAGTCGTCGTTCTTCAGGCGATTCAAAAAACTTTTCAAACTGCGGCAGCACATCTTCTGCGATGTGCTCGAGATCGTGACCAGTCTCGGCTTCTCGAATGCGATCGGCAAAAGCGCGACTAATCTGTTCGCGCGCGGAGATAGCAGAAGCGGTGACTGCATCAGGTCGTTCAAGCGTGGTGCGAACGATACGCAGGTCCGTGCCGCAAGCGCGACAGAATTGACTAAGTTGTCGTTCTTCCGAACCGCAAGATGGACAATACATGCCGGAAGATTATACGGCAGAGAAGTGGGGAAGTTCCCACTGGAGGGACTTTGTGTTTAGTACTTTGAACTTTGAAACTCTCTGCGTCTCAGCGTTCTCTGCGTCTCTGTGTTAAATCGGGGTATGAGTTAGCTGGACCAGAGTCAACACAGAGACGCAGAGAACGCTGAGACGCAGAGAAATCAGATTTTTACTGTTCGACTTTGATGCCGCGCCAAAACGCAACATGCCCTTTAATCTCATCGGCCGCGGGTTTAGTTGAAGGGTAGTACCACGCAGCGTCTTTGTTTACTTCGCCATTGACCACTACGTTGTAATAACTCGCTTCGCCTTTCCAGGGACAGGTCGTGTGCGTGTCACTCGGTTGAAAATATTCCTGCTTGATCGTGTCTGGCGGAAAGTATTGATTACCCTCAACCTCAACCGTCTTGTCGCTTTCCGCGAGCACTGCGTCATTCCAAATTGCTTTCATGATCTCTCCTTCATTATTAAGGCAGAATTCCGTCGGGCACTAACCACGGATGTATATCCAGCTTGAATCTCCCGGCTTGCACCGCGGGATCAGTCATCGTCAAACTCCGGGCTTCTTCGAGTGAGTTGACTTTAAATACGAAGATTCCCCGAAGGAACCCGTCGTCTCCGAAAGGTCCTGCGACCTCCAGCTTCTTCATTTCCGCTAATCGATTGATGTTCGCCATGTGAACTTTCTGTAGCTCTTCCGTTTGCGGCGTCTCTTCGGCCGTCCATTTTTCACCTTTCACCAAAAAGGCCAGATAGACTGTCGACAACTGGTTCGGCGTGGTTGTCTTCGTCATGACATCTTCCGCCCACCAGGGATGAAGTTCGGCAACGAAATGACCGGCAGCAATCGCCGGATCGGAATCAAGCCACTTCTTCGCTTCATCCGCAGACTCGGTGCGGAGAATATAGACGCCCACCAGATCGCTCTCATCTTTGATCTGGCCCACGATGGCCGCCTTCTCAGATGACAAAAGCGACTGAACGTAATCGACCTGTTCCTTTTGCAGTGCGGGTGCATCTTTCGCGAGATTCGCCGACCACTTAGGACCGCGCTTTAGAATCGCCATCTGAAACTGAATCAGCTTGTGCTGCGGTTTTGGCGGCTCCTGCGCGAGTACCGCAACCGGCAACAGAAGAAGCAGAGAGGCAAGGAGTGTTTTCATAGATAGTGTCCGATCTGGTTTGGCGCTAAGTTGTTGTTATCTTAACGGCTCACCTCAGACGCCACAACGATTCTGAGTTGCCTTCGGCTGCGCTGGGTTAATCATCTGAGGTGACTTTGGCATGGGCCTCTAAACGGCATAGCCCAAACTAAAACGCACGCTTACGGAAAAGCGTAGCCATTCCTCACATCAGGCGGCAGAGCCAACGACATATCGAATTGGTAAGTAAGCCATCAACAGCCAGGCGGCATCAAACGCACCGATGCTGTCAGACGTCCAATTTATTGAAACTTATCTCGTCAAATTGGCACTTACAAATGTCTTATTCCCGGAGCCAGTGCTAAGATCCGTCGCAACCCAGCCCTGAGGTGTGCTCATGAAAAATATTCTAGCCTTTATACTTTCTCTTTCTATCGTTATCGTTTCTGCCGCGCCGTTAGTAGCGCAGGATCCCGCGCCACAGCAGCCGACGGCCGACGACCTGGCCAAACAAAAGGCCGAACTCGAAAAGAACGCTTACCGGTTGCTTGATCAGGTGATTGATGATGGCCAATCGCTTCGACTCCCGGAAAATCGTGTCCATCTCCAAATTAATGCCGCCGATTTGCTCTGGGACCACAACCAGGAACGCGCGCGAAGTTTATTTGCGATGGCGTCAGACGCGGTCAGCGAAATGATCCGCAGTACAAATACGAACACATCCCGCCAGAGTCCGTTCAGAGGTATTCCGCAACAAGATCGACGCGCCTTCGGGTTGCGACAAGAGTTAGTGCTGGCGGCTGCCCGACACGATGCGACACTCGCCTATCAGTTGCTCGCCGCCACCAAAGCGCCAACTCCGGCTACGAACCAACCAGCCGATCCACGGAATCCCCGTCAGCAGTTCAACTCCGACGAAAATCTCGAACAGACGTTGTTAAGTCGAATTGCCGCACTCGATCCAAAAATGGCGGCCCAAAACGCCGAGCAGATGATGGATAAAGGCCAATTTCCCAGAACCCTGGGCGAAGTAATTAACCAGCTAACCAGGCAAGACGCTGATGCAGGCGCCAAGCTCGCCGATAAGACAGTTAAAAAAATTCAGGCGGCGAATCTATTATCAAACGAAGAAGCTGGAAACCTGGCCCAGTCGCTGCTTACTGCTGGTCCAAAACTGCCGGCCGCAACCTCCGCCACGCCAAGTCCGAGCCCGAATGCTACTCCACAACCCACGTCTGGTCGTGGTCCAGTTCTCGAAGTTTCGGCTTACACAGATTTGCTTTCGCTGGTTATCGATGCTGCGTTGAAGGCAACTCCGCAGGCGCAGAATAATCAACGACCGAATGGCGGCGGCCGCGGTGGTCCGGGCGTAAACCGAATCGTTGTTCAGAATGGTCAAACGGCCCAGGTCACGCCACTGACAACGGACCAGGTCGAACAGAACAATGCGCGCAGGTTCTTAACCGGGTTGCAATCCGCATTGCCGTCGATCGAGCAGTATTTGCCGGGACGTGCCAGCGCAGTTAGACAAAAACTAACTGAACTCGGAATGTCTGAGACCCCGCGATCCAACTTTGTGCAGGCCATGTCGTCGCTACAAGGTAACCCGACTTCTGAATCGCTTGAGCAGGTTGCAGCAACGGCGCCGGCCCAGTTGCAGCCGCGTTTGTATCAGCAGGCAGCGTCGCGGGCGATCGAAGAAGGTAATACTGATCGGGCCCGCCAGATTGCCAACGATCATCTGCAATCAACCGCGCGTGATTCGATCATGCTGCGTATCGACTTTAAGGAGTCGGCGAAGAAGGCTGACGTGACGCGTTTGGATGAAATACGACAGAGCGTTGCCAAGCTGACTTCCGATTCCGACAAAGTCACTCTATTACTTCAGATCGCCAACGATCTGCAGAAGGACAATCCCAAAGCGCAACTTCAGATTCTTGAAGAGGCAAAACAGGTTATTGGTCATCGCGCTACCGGTTACGACAATTTTGAAAATCAACTGCGAGTGGCGCGTGCGTTTTCAACTGTGGATTCAGCCCGTAGTTTTGAAGTCCTGGAACCGGGAATTTTGCAGTTGAACGAATTGTTGTCGGCGGCCCAGGTGTTAAGCGGGTTTGAAGTGAACATCTTTCGCGACGGTGAAATGACAGTAACAAACCAGTTTGATAGTGGACTGAGTTCAACAATCTCTCGTTATGGTCAGGAACTGTCTCGGTTGTCGAAGATTGATTTCGGACGGTCGGAAATGCTGGCTGGTAGATTTCAGTTCACTGAGCCGCGCATCCTGGTTCGGCTGGCGATTGTTCAGGGCGCGCTTGGTACGCAACAGCAAGCGAATGCGCCTGCGGTTCCGAATTTCAATTCATTCAGAAACTTCGACGACTTTGTAGTTGTTTCGCCTGAATAAGGTAATAGTGGCGCGTTTAGCTGATCTAACCACTCGCTATCGCGAGGTGGGTACTGACTCCCTAATTAAACTTACACCGGGCTTAGTCCCGGTGTTTTTGTTTGAGCATTCGAATTGCGTAACAGAAACTCGATCTTCGAATTTTAAGAGTTGATTCAAAACAAAACTAAGTTTTATTTGAAAGTCCAAAACCGATATGTCAGAACAAACAGAAAACCAACCAGACAAACCGACGCACCCAACTGCTCCACACGATCCGCTGGATCCGGATCAAGATCCACCAACCATTCCTTTGCCACCTGACACCAATCCACAACCACCGGAACCCATTCGTGATCCAGGAAGTCCTGAGCCCATCATCGAACCAGATCCGGCTGGACCGACCAGATTACTCTCATAGACTGGGTAAATGTGACCACTAACAGTTTTCTATTACTTGCTGGTTCATCGTTGACTCTGTTTCGGTTTTTCCGGCGCATGGGTGTATTTGGCATTCTTCTATTTAGTGTTCTCGATTCCTCTTTTCTCGTACTTCCCTTCGGAAACGATCTGCTGTTGATCGGTTTGACCAGTGCCGACAAAGGTCACATCGGTTGGATTGGCTATGTGATCGCGGCCGCCGTTGGATCGATCGTGGGTGTATTGCTGGTAGACATTCCGTCGCGGAAAGCGGGCGAGAAAGGTCTGCAACGATTTGTAGGAGAAAAAACACTCGCACGGTTAAAAGAGAAAATGGAGAAACGCGCTGGCGCTACAGTTTTGATCACCAGCTTACTGCCGCCACCTTTTCCATTTACTCCGGTGGTGGTGACGGCTGCTGCGCTTCAATACCCGAGGCTTAAACTACTAGCGCATGTTTTTGTTGGACGACTGATACGTTACTCAGTCGAGGCTGTATTGGCGTTGTACTTTGGTCGTAAACTGATTCGCTATATAAATTCGGATACGTTTGTGTACTTCGTATATGCGTTGATCGCTATAGCCGTGATTGCGAGTGCAGTGTCGTTGCTGAAGTGGTTCAGCAAGCGTGATCGTGAAGCGGTGGGACACGCCGCTTAGAAAGTGCAATTGGGAAGGGTGTTTATCCCCGCCTGCCGAAAATTTAAATTACGCCAGGACTAATTAATATTCGAATAAGCGGGGGGTAACCACCTTCCTGACTGCACTTTGAAAGAGCGTCTTCTGTTCTTCCTTCACTCTCGAGAATGAATCCTCACTTTATGCATAAAAACTGCATGGTCCAAGTTTTCCCGCGTCAATTTGCAAAAGGGATTGGAAATCTTGAACGGCATGAGTGTAGAATCCCAATCCGACATTGGTGGAAGGGAGCATGATTACATGCCAGAGATGAGAGGGGTACAGGCTACCGAAGACGTAAAGGCTGAGTGGGTGACGGCTTACAAGATTTATATGAAGGCGCCCGGAGACCGTTACGACAAGAAAAAAGACCGAACTACACGTATTGATTTCGTTGCCCAGGAGATGAAATTAACTCGCAAACAAGCAAAACGAAGGATCCGAAATTACGAAGCCTGGCAGCGAAACATAAAGAAAGGTCTCGTCAAACCATAATTTGCTAAACTGACATCTGCCCTTAACCTCACTTCTGTTTGAGAACAACTACTCGCTACCCGACGAGGCTTGTGACGGTCATTGGTCACTCTTTGTCCCGGTGTAGTGTGGGTTGCAGCGATGAATCAGTCCACTAATCAATTAACTAGGAAAGTAGCCGGCGCTTTTCTTTTTGCGCTTTGTAGCATCGCGCTGTCTGGTTGTGCCACTCGCTTCAGCAAACAGTATAAGTGTGAAGTGCCGGGAAAACCGGAACCGCGCACGGCGTATGAATACGTCGAACGAGGTGTCGAACACATTCACGCCAACGAATTTGATTGCGCGCTGCAGGCGTGCTCTGAAGCGCTGCGTCTCGATTCGCGTTTACCAACCGCGTATGGTTGTCGTGGCGGTGTGCTCAGCAACCAGGGTGAATTTCTAAGGGCATTAAAAGATTTCGATCAGGCACTTAGTCTGCAACCCGAGAATGGCGACTTCTATTACAGCCGGGCGCAGGTCCATGATCGAATGGGCCATACTGATCTGGCGTTGGCTGATTTAGACAAAGCAGTTGAATTGATCAAGAGTCAGTTTGGGCGATCGGTTGCGTTTGCATTGCGGGCAAAGATTTATGAGAAGCAAGGCAAACTCGATGAGTCCCTCAAGGACTACACGTCAGCCATCTCACTTGCTCCGGAGTTTGCTTATCATTACGGCAATCGCGGTCAGGTGTATTTTGAAAAGAAGGATTACGAGAAGGCGGTTGCTGATTATTCCGAGGCGATCAAACTGGATGAAAGGAACCAGTATTTCCACAGCGACCGCGCGAAAGCATACCGGGCGTTGGGCCAGGACGAACTCGCGGCGCAGGATGAGATTGACGCCGAGAAACTCGCGAAAGAGCAGTGAAGTTTAATCCCACAAACGGCAGTTTGTAGATCGTTCGAGTCTTACCCAGAAGGGGCACCTACGCGCTCAGGAACCGGAATCCGACGGGCAGATTGGGTAGATGAAGAAATGGATGTATTCGATTTCGCGGTGAATAGAATGTAGTCCATGCTTTTTGCACAGTCTCTGCCGTTGGTGGCATGCAATTGGCAATCGCCAATCGGCAAAACAATCTTCAATCTGAAATCTTCAATCTTAAATCTGCAATCTCCCACTCACTTGCTTCCCGTCAGCTCCTTGTACATATCTTCAACATTCGGCGTGGCGAAATTCTGAAACGCAAATGTTTTGTATTTCTCGGGCAGTTTCAATTGCTGTTTGGCCTGGTCCAACGTTAGTCCATCGGCAATCGCCTTCTTCACTCGTGCACGCAGATCGTCAAGATAATCACGAAACTCTTTGATGTCGTCCGCAGTCGCTACTTCACCATGACCCGGCACAAACTTCGCCGTTGGATACTGTTTCAGCAACGTATCGAGTGATGCAATCCAATCAACGACAGTCGCGTCAATCAGATTCGGTAAGGTCTTGCGCCAGCCTATATCTCCGGTGAAGACAACGTTCGCATCCGGCACGTAAGCCAGCACATCTCCTCCCGTGTGACCAGGCAACGAGAACAGAACTACTTCTCGTTGGCCCAGATGCAGATGAAGCGTTCCCGTGCTGAACGTGACTGTAGGATTAGTTAACTTGATCGAGAGCTGAACGTCGATACGTTTAATCTGTCGTTCGAAGCCGGCGCGTTTGTCGGCTTGGTCCTGAGGTGTGTCGTTGAGTTGTTTGACGATGTCCGCGCGTCGCTTTTGCAATTCTTCAGGAGCCGGCAAAAATCGCCGGTTCTTGGTTGTTTGCCAGGCAATTAAATTGTCGTGACCGATGATTGGAATCGAGCGAGCGGCGAAAACCTGGTTGCCACCCGTATGGTCCAGGTGATAGTGAGTGTTAAGCGCGTATCTGATCGGTTGTTTAGTCTCACTGCCGATCGTATCGATTAACTCTTCCGCTGCGACTGGCGTGAAGAAGGTATCAACCACAACCACGCCATCGTCGCCTACGATAAATCCAGCGTTGCCCGAAGCCAGGCCGCCAGGCTTAGCGACAGCCGCGTAGACTCCGTCAGTGACTTTGCTGAGCGTGAAGTCGTCTTCAGCTTTGAATGGAGAGTTCTTCAGCACTGCAGTTTGCGGAAAGCTGCAGAGCAACAAAATTGCCAGGAGCGAGATGAAAGTTTTCATGCTGTCCTCGATGCTCGGTATGCTTTTAGAGACTTTGCAAAAAGTCAGATCGGGTGCAAAGAGTCAGAATTGGCACCCAATGGAAAGGGTCTCTACTCGAAGGGGGCGGCCGGGACGGACGCGCTCCGACAGAAGAGCGCCCCTCTGAAATTCCCGATCCTATTGCCGCGATCACAGAATGCGATTAACACACGAAAGCTCTTCTGTCGGAGCGCGCCCGTCCCGGTCGCCCCCTTAACCCACAACAACTCTTGCAAGTAGCTTCGGGAGATTCATCCACAGATTACGCTTACTCCAGAAGTGAAGTATAGAGAGGAATTCCTTTATACCAATCTGAATCTGAAATCAGCAATCTACATCTCCCGACCGTTGAACCACACCACATTCCTAGTTATAGTGCAACGCAAATCCTCGCAGGCAATTTAGCTTATGGATCTTCTGGAGGTTACTGGTGAACTTCATGGCCCACACTCGCCAGCTTGTGCTCGGCGGGCTTCTGCTTCTGATCGCAAGTCTACTCATTATGTCTTCCTGTACTAACAACACGCCCAATTCCGCTGGTGGTAAAGGTTCCGCTGACGAAGCTGTCAGGTTTATGGCGGACGCGGAAAAGCGGCTGATGGATTTGAGCATTAAACAACAGCGCGCCGATTGGGTGAAGAGCACTTACATCACCGACGATACCGAAAAGATCTCTGCCGACGCGAATACCGAGCTGATTGCCGCGGTTACCGAGTTGGCCGAACAAGCAAAACGCTTTGATGGCGTCGATTTGCCGGCGGATCTGCAACGCAAGATGAAGTTACTCAAGTTGTCGCTGACGCTGCCTGCTCCTAATGATCCGGGCGAGCGCAAAGAGTTGACCGAGATCGCGGCGCGCATGGAGGGTGACTATGGCAAAGGCAAATATTGTCCGGATGGCGATAAGGGAAAATGTCTGAGTCTGAATGATCTTGAAGACATCATGACCAACAGTCGTGATCCTGAAGAGCTCAAGAAGGCGTGGGTCGGTTGGCACCAGATCGCGGTCCCCATTCGCAAAGACTATGTGCGCTTTGTTGAACTCAGCAATAAAGGGGCGCAACAGATGGGCTTTAAAGATACCGGCGCGATGTGGCGTGAAAAGTATGACATGGAGCCTGACGCGTTCGCCGCCGAGATGGAACGATTGTGGCAACAAGTGAAGCCGTTGTATGACTCGCTTTACACCTATACGCGTCACAAGCTCTCCGAGAAGTATGGAAAAGATGTAGTCCCGGAAGACAAACCGATTCCCGCCCACCTGCTCGGTAACATGTGGGCCCAAACGTGGGGGAACGTCTATCCGATTCTCGCGCCGCCGACTTCCGATCGTGGTTACGATTTGACCCAAACACTGAAGGCTAAAAATACCGACGCGAAACAGATGGTCCGTTACGGCGAAGGGTTCTTTACTTCACTCGGTTTCGATCAGTTGCCCTCAACGTTTTGGGAGCGCTCGTTGTTTGCCAAACCTGTCGATCATGACGTTGTTTGTCATGCGAGTGCGTGGGACATCGACTTCGAAAAAGATGTGCGCTTGAAGATGTGCGTCAACATCAACGAGGAAGATTTCAGCGTGGTCCATCATGAGTTGGGCCATAACTTCTACCAAATGGCCTACGCGGGCCAGCCGTTTCTTTTCCGCGATAGTGCGAACGATGCGTTCCATGAAGCTATCGGAGACACGATCGCGTTATCTGTAACTCCGCCTTATCTGAAACAACTCGGATTGGTGGACAAGGTCCCGGACCAAAGCGCCGACATCGGCTTTTTACTAAATCGAGCGCTGGACAAAGTCGCTTTTCTGCCGTTTGGTTATCTGGTGGACCAGTGGCGTTGGAAAGTTTTCTCGGGTGAGATTAAACCTGAAGACTACAACAAAGCCTGGTGGGACCTGCGCGAAAAGTACCAGGGTGTAGCGCCGCCAGTGCCGCGTAGTGAACAGGATTTTGACGCGGGTGCGAAATACCACGTGCCGGCCAACACGCCGTATGCGCGCTATTTCCTGGCTGCGATTTTGCAGTTCCAGTTTCATCGCGCGTTGTGTCGGGAAGCGGGGTTCAATGGTCCGCTGTATCAATGTTCGATCTACGGAAACAAGAAGGCCGGGGAAAAGTTGAAGACGATGCTGGCGATGGGTTTGAGCAAGCCGTGGCCGGAGGCGTTAAAAGCGATGACGGGCGAAGACAAGATGGATGCGACGGCGATCCTCGATTACTTCGCACCGCTCAAGACCTGGCTGGACGAACAGAACAAACAGAAATAATTGCAGATTTCAGATTGCAGATTCGGCTTTGCCGTCTGTTGTGAGGAATGGCTCTGCCTTTCCGTAAGCTGTTCCTTAAAGTTTTAGGCTGCGCCTTCTCTTTAGTCGGACCCTCAAAGCCGAAGAAAAGAGAGGGCGCAGCCCAGAAACTATTTTAGACTTTGCAAAGCCAAACAGGCAGCTAAGCCGAAACGCCAATCTGAAATCTTAAATCTTCAATCTGAAATCCTAATCAGGTTTGCGTCGTCGATCTCGTAGCGCGTCTTATTTCCGCGGATGACATTGGCGGACCGGAATTGTTCAAACGCTGCTGGTGGCCAGATGCAATGTGATTCGCCTTCCCGAATCGTCGCGTGATTCACTGTCATAACGTCCTGCGCAGTCAGACGCGGAAGACGTTTCAGTCTGGCTGTCACGCCGATCGGACCAGGCAGGACTGGTGTAACTGCGTGGAGCCAGCCGCGAAACGAATCACGAATCGCCAAAGGCGTGACTTCAAAAGCTGCGCCGGCGTTCCTCGGCTTGGGAAGCGGCAACAGAGAGAGCGACTTTGGTTTAGTAGCAAAGACCTTCACGATAGTTTCCTTTAGTTCAGATCAAGGTCTAATCGGGGTCAATTTCCAGACTTCGTGGTTCTCTCTGCGTCTCGGCGTTCTCAGCGTCTCTGTGTTGAAATCGATGTCCGCGTAATCGACCCAAAGTTAAACACAGAGACGCTGAGAAAAGAAAAGCCGCGATCGTTGTAGATCGCGGCTTTAGGTTTTAGGTTTGATGTTTTACTTACCTGGGCCAACGACCGTTACCCCAACGGCCATTGTTTCCTCGCCGACCATTGTTGCCGCCACGGTTGTAACCATAGCGTTGGAAACCTTCGCGATATCCCTGGTCAAACGCTTCACGAAAGGCTTGTTTGTACTGTCCCTTGTTGCCGTAGGACGAGTTGTAGCCGTCCGTTCCATTTTTCCAGTAATGCGAACGCTGCGGGTCGAAGCTTTGGCCCCGTTGGGCGTCTGATGAGCCGGTTGAAAGGCCATCACGATAGCCCTGTTCGCGAGCCTCTTGATAGCCGTAATTGTTTCCCCGCCCGTAACGATCGTTGCGGTTGCGGTCGTCGCGATTATTGTCGCGATCGCGCCGGTAACGATCGTCACGATTTTGGCCGTAGCCACCGGGATACTGCGCCTGGACTGTTGCCGTTGTTAAAGCAGTAACTCCGAGCAGTAAAAAGAAGGCCAATAAGTAGCCACCAAATTTTTTGTTCACGTCTGTTATCTACCTCCACGTGCGAACATTAGCAAATTGAGTGCCTGTGAGTTGGGATTGGGAAATGCTGGAGTTTTTGAGAGAGGTTTATTCGGTCAGCACGAAATCGTATGTGCGTCTGCTGACATGGGGTGAGCGACTGGTATCTTGATGCCGGGCAGCCGATCGACTTGCCGAGTAGACGACCCACCCGCTACCGCGAGGTGGTACTGACGCTTTGACCACCTGGTAGTGAGACCTTCGCGTCAATGAGTCAGTACCACCTTGCGGTAGCAGGTGGGTTCCTTTCGTGTGGTATAAAGCGACCAAATGAACCCAACACGCACCAAGGCAGATCAAGAGCTTCTCAAGCCGCCGCTGAAGTGGGCTGGAGGTAAGCGTTGGCAAATTCCGCATTTGCTCAAGTATTGGGAGCGTGAGTCGCAGCGCCGGCTGGTCGAACCATTTTGCGGCGGGTTGTCGGTTGCGCTTGGACTCAATCCCGCGCGCGCGTTGTTGAATGATATCAACCCTCATTTGATCAACTTCTACCATTGGTTGCAGCGAGGTCTGACGATAAAGATCGACATGGCCAATGATGATGCTTGTTTTTATTCGGCGCGAGAACGATTTAACGAATTACTGCGCCAGAAGAAATCAACAACGAAGGAAGCCGCATCGCTTTTTTATTACTTAAACCGAACTGGCTATAACGGCTTATGCAGGTTTAATGGGAGTGGCGAGTTTAATGTGCCCTTTGGTACTTACGGATCGATCACATATCACCGAACGTTCACGCCTTACAAAAAGAAACTGACCGAGTGGGAATTTACAAACACCGATTTCGATCAGATCAAACTTGAAGCTGATGATTTTGTCTACGCCGATCCGCCTTACGACGTTCAGTTCACCCAATATTCCAAGGGCGGTTTTAGTTGGGCGGATCAGGAACGTACTGTTGAGTGGTTAGCGCAACATTCGGGACCGGTGGTGCTTTCAAACCAGGCGACTCCGCAGATTGAAAAGCTGTACCGGCGGTTTAAGTTTAAGTTGATCTATCTGGATGCGCCGCGCCGGATTAGCTGCAATGGTGATCGAGCGCCGGCGAAGGAGGTGCTGGCGTTGAAGAATCTGTGAGTGGGTGATGGGGTGATGCGGTGAGTGGGGGAGTGGTGATGCGGTGAGTGGGGGACCGTGATCGGCTCTGCCGCCTGTTGTGAGGAATGGCTCCGCCTTTCCGTAAGCAGTAAGTGTTATTTTTCATGGGCTGCGCCCTCCTTCTTCAGCTCTTTAAACATTAAGGGAGGGCGCAGCCCAAAGACTTAAGTAGCCCGCTTACGGAAAGGCGGAGCCATTCCTCACAACAGGCGGCGAAGCCGAAGCGGAGCCGGGAAGCCGAAGCGGAAAGAGCAGAAGAGTTTTAAATCTAAGCGGGGCGCTGCAAATACGTTCGCAACTGCGGTTGGGTCGCTTTTCTCATCAGCGCATCTTTCGCTTTCCACTCCCTCGCTCGACTCAACTCCGTCAGGAATTTAGTCTCGCCTGCTTCGAGCGTCGCGATCGCGATACCATCCTGATACAGAATGCGATTGCTGGTATGCGCAGTGATGCGACTTCCCGGCGTGATAATGCCAACTACATTCAACGGATCTGCTGCACTCACTGAAATTAAACTCTCCTGTGGTCCAGCGCGGCGAATCGCCCGCAACATTCCTACCGCGTCAGTTAGCGCAAACTGTTCTCCGGAAATTCCCGCGACAAACCGGCCGCCGCGAATTTCACCACGTGCTTCGAGTCGATGATAGACACGCAACAGCACCCGCCACGGAATCGTTCTTCCTTCTCGCTCCAGCAATCGTTTGAAGACCACGCCATAACGTTTCAACAACACCCACGCGACCTCTTCCGTCGTTTCGGAGTCAAATGTTTTTTGCGTGCGTGCATCGAGTTCAGTATTCGCCCGTTGCAATATGGACCAGCGCCCCGCGCTCGCCATCTCGTAGATCGGTTTGTGTTGTTTGCGTCGCGCTGCTGCATGCGTCTTTTTGCTGCCCGGGGTTAACAAGGCACGCAACCCGGTGAAACTGTCAGAAACAACCACGCCATTGGCCACTAACTCGCCTAACGATTCTTCAACCTGGCTACGCAACAACTTCGTCCCGTCAACGATATCACTAAAGAACGATGCGCCACGTGAATTCAGATACTCGTAAACAACCTGCGTGGTCGTGGAAAAATCAGTCTCTTTAATAGTCGAACCCGACGAGGGAAAAGCTGAACTCCAAAGCGAAAAGTTCTTACGTCGCAAAAGCGCAATCGGTGTGTTACGAACTGGCGCTCCACCACGGGGTCGCTCGACTCCGTTTTCACCCGTCGCACGCAGCGGTGGAGTTAGCCGCGCCCATACCACTTCACCAGACAAACACAACGCATCGAGCCAGGCAGGATCGTATTCGATCATGCGACCCGGAAGTAGTTCACCTTCCCAAGCGGCCGCCGGCGCTTCAAAGCCTTCCAACTGTTCGATGATGGCCCGCACACTTTCCGGACCTTCCATCTGATGATCGGGAGACAGCTTTTGCCACGACAGCATGAAGCGAATGAAGTCTGCGCTAGAGACGGGCTCGATTTCCTGGCGCAATCGGTTCAGGGTGTAACTGTGGATACGCGCTAAAAGCCGGCGCGCACACCACTCTGTTTCGGTCGTGCCCGGCGAGAAAATGCCCCGAATAACAAAACCTTCCGACTCGAGTTTTAGCAGTCCTGTATCAACCTCGAGTTTGGAAAGACCTGACGATTCAACAAGGGCAGCGACGGTAACTGGTCCAATTCCTTCCAGTCGTCCTCGCAAGATTTCAACTAACGCGTCTTCAGCGGTCCAGGTCGTGCGGGAAACACTTTCCGGAGCAGCGATTTGTGGTTCAAGTGTCGCGTTGGGATAGACCACACTGAGCTGTGGCAACCGCTCTGCTGCTACCCAAACGCTGACAGTTCCATTTGATAAAACTCCAGCACGTCGTTCAGCATTTAGTTCGGCAAAAAACTGTCGCCACGGTTCACCTTCAGCAAGCGTGATAAACCCAAGCTCGACTAAAGCATCGTGAAGTTCATCAGGATTTCTCGGCTCAGGCCAAACTTCATCTCGCACCCGATCGATGGCGGCCTGATCGAGTTTGCCCATGTCACTTGCTTGTTGTGGATCGAGCCAGCGGCGTTGGAAAACAGCACGTGTGCGGCGTTCTTCGAGGGGCGCATCATCGAGATAGGCATAAGGCCGGGCGTTGAGAATCTCCTGCGAGAGCGGTGAAGCTTCGATGACATCACGAGCAAAGAGGTTCTTCTCATTACGCTCGATTGACGTGAGCAACTTCTCGAGGCCGTCGATATCCATGGCCTCTTCCAGACAATCCTTTACTGTTTGATCAACGAGAGGATGCGATGGAATCTCGCGTTCGCCACCGCCCAGATTTTCAAAGCAAGCGACCTGATCGGGAAAGATTGCGGTCAACAAGTCTTCAGCGTCCATTCGTTGTAACTGGGCCGGAATTTTCTTGCCGCCCCGACGTCGTAATACTGCGAGCGACCGCGTGACGTTCCAGCGCCAGCGAATATTCCACATCGGCGCATCGAGTAGTGCCTGGCAAAGAAGTTGTCTAACTGTTTTTGAGTTCAAATAGTGAAAGACGTCCTCAAGCGGAAAACTATGAGTTGGACCAAGTGACAAAACGATCGCATCTTCAGTTGCCGCTGCCTGAAGTTCAAAATTGAACTTGCGACAAAAACGTTTGCGCAACGCCAGACCCCACGCGCGATTGATTCGACTGCCAAACGGTGAATGCAGGACGAGTTGCATGCTGCCGCTGTCGTCGAAAAATCGTTCGAGCACAAGGTTGTCTTGTGAGGGCATGACACCGAGAACGATCTTGGCGCCCGCAAGATACTCAACGATCTGTTCCGCCGCGGTCCGACTGACTCCAACTTCGTCAATTAACCAGTTGATTGCCGCTTCGAGATTTACTCGCGCCGGCAAATCATTTTCGTTCTCGTTCCCGGCGGGTTCGTCTACTGATTCGACAACTTCAATCGGCGTAACCCTGTCGGCAATTGCTTCCCGTAGCCGGGAAACTGAGATCGACAATTCTTCAGTGCGTGCCGGGGCTTCGCCCAACCAGAACGGGATTGAAGGTGGTTGTCCGTGGGCATCTTCGACGCGAACTTTGCCCTGCTCGACACGCATCACCCGCCACGATGCGTTACCGAGTTGGAAAATGTCGCCTTGTAAACTTTCAATCGCAAAGTCTTCGTTAACTGAGCCGATTACGAGGTCACTTGGTTCAAGCACAACTGCGTAGTCGGCCGTATCCGGAATTGCGCCGCCCGAAGTAATGGCGGCGAGCCGGGCGCCTCGTCGTCCGCGCAATCGTTGATTGACCGCGTCATGATGCAGGTAAGTTGAACGTCGTCCACGTTTGGTAGTGAAACCTTCTGCCAACATGCGAACAATCGCATCAAACTGTTCGCGCTCGAGATTGCGATAAGGATAAGCGTTGCGGACCATTTGAAAGAGATCGTCTTCGGTCCATTCCTCGGGCGCAACGGCTGCAACGAGCTGTTGGGCCAGAATGTCGAGCGGCTTTTCAGGAATCTCCAGGTGGTCCAGTTCACCGCGACGGACCGCGTCTACGATTGCGGCGCACTCAACCAGTTCGTCACGCGACAAGGGAAAGATGCGACCTTTTGGAAACCCACCAACCGTGTGATTTGAACGACCAACTCGTTGCAGAAAACTCGCAATAGAACGAGTTGAGCCTAACTGGCAAACGAGATTCACATCGCCAATGTCGATACCCAGTTCCAACGAAGCAGTCGCAACTAAGACGCTAAGTTCGCCGGCTTTTAAACGTTGCTCGGCGAGCAGTCGTTGTTCGCGCGCGAGACTGCCGTGATGCGCGGCAACGTTTTCGTCACCGAGACGTTCACCGAGATGACGCGTGACTCGTTCTGCGAGACGTCGAGTGTTGACGAAAACAAGCGTGGTGTGATGCTGGCGAACGAGTTGAGCCAGGCGATCGTAAACTTCATTCCACACTTCGCCCGACATCACGGCTTGAACCGGTGAATCAGGGAGTTCAATAGCGAGATCGAGTTGACGCTTATGGCCGCTGTCGATGATGGCGCAGTTGGGAACGTTATTGGCGTCGACGTTTTGTGTGCCGACCAGAAATCGAGCGACTTCTTCGATCGGCTTTTGGGTGGCAGACAATCCAATGCGCACGAGGGGAGAATGAGAGAGCTCGGATTTCGAATTTCGAATTTCGGATTGCTGAGTGTCAATTTGTTCGTCGAACAGAGATGGGTTTGGCGATTCACCATTCACCATTCGCGATTCACGATTCCTAACCAGCCTTTCCAATCGTTCGATCGACAAAGCCAGATGCGAACCGCGCTTGTCGCCAACTACGGCGTGAATTTCGTCGAGGATCAAAGTGCGCGCAGTTTCGAGCATGCGTCGCCCACCTTCGCTGGTCAGCAGAATGTAAAGCGACTCGGGCGTGGTGACGACAATATGAGGTGGTCGTTTGGTCATCGCCGTTCGTTCGGCGGCCGGTGTATCGCCAGTCCGAACGAGCGTGCGAATATTAACTTCCGGCAGACCCATCGCTCTTAGTTCCGCCTGAATACCTTCAAGCGGAACTTGCAGGTTGCGTTGCACGTCGTTGCTGAGTGCCTTCAGCGGTGAAACGTAGATGACGTGCGTTGAGTCGTCCAGTTCGCCGTTAACTCCGAGACGTACGAGGTCATCAATCGAGGCCAGGAAGGCGGCGAGCGTTTTACCTGAACCGGTTGGCGCGGCGATCAACGTGTGGCGGTGTTTCTTAATTTCCGGCCACGCCTGCAGTTGCGGCGCAGTGGCGGCGGGAAAGGTTCGCGCAAACCAGCTTGAGACGGCTGGATGAAAAATTTCTAAATTCATAAGGGAAGCGCATTATACTTCGCCCACTTCCGGTTTGCATAGCTGACATGCGCGCCCAGCCGTGAAACAGATCCGATACCTTAGCTTGGCGGGCAGTTAATCAGAAGGTTTTAACCACCAAGGCACTAAGCCACAAAGGGAATTGAAAAGAGTTGCTCTTACTTTTCCCCTTTTGTGCCTTAGTGCCTTGGTGGTTAAGACTTTCTGATTAGCCTCCCACGAAGCTGAGCATACCGGACATCACTCAAATTGCTTCCTGAAGTCTTCAAACTGTTTCTTCAAAGTCTCAACTTCACTAGTCAATGCTTCTACTTTTTGTTCCAACTTTTCAAGCTGATCGTTGCTGGAGCGTCGTGTTGTTGGCCCGGTGCGTTCGGCCTCAACGTATGCCTCGACATCAACATCGCCTGACAACAAGTGAACAAAGCGAACTTCTTTTTGACCGGGCTGTCGCGGCAAACGTACGACGAGTGGTTCATCGCGATTAATTAGACCATTCAGGGTCTCTTCAACTTCGTCGAGTCCACCGAATTCATGAAGTCTAGCACCATTACTCCGGAGTTCACCGGGAGTTTGAGAACCACGCAACATCAGAACACACATCACCGCCACTTCAGCGTGTTTCAAGTGAAGCACTTCCGGGACGACATGTTTGTATTTGGGCACACGACTCGTGCTGCCGTAGAAGACGTAAGTCAGGTTCTTCTCACGCAGGGTTTCAACTGCGTGTGCAACCTGGTCTTCCCTGTAAGAAGTTACGGGATGGCGATTGTTCTTTTGATTACAGGCGAGGGTCAGCGCGTTTAGGGTTAAGGGGTAGTACTCGGGCGTGGTGATCTGTTTCTCAACCAGCGCGCCGAGAATGCGAACTTCGATGTCAGATAAAATCGTTGGCATATAATTTAGGACCGCAGGCGTCCTCGCCTGCTGCGTTAATTACAAAATACTTTCCAACCGATAAGGGAACACTTTCCTTCTTTGAATGTTCGAAGAGCTCTTTATTCGATCCGGCAGGCGAGGACGCCTGCGCTCCTAAAACGCGCTTCTAAAAGTACGCCTACTGTTTGCGGCGGACGCGGCGCTTGACTAGCGGTTTCTTCGGGACCGTGTTTGGCGTAGTCGGTTTCGACTTCATCTGGTCCTTCACAAAATCAACCACGAGATCCTGCGGAATGTCTGCCTCCAAAACTATCTCATTATCTTTTGGCGAAAGTCGTAAGTTCTTCATGCCTGCTTGAAGATTTTTGTCAGTAATTGAACTGGCTGCGGTTTGCATCAGTCCGGTCAACAAACCGTGGATAATTTTTGCAGTGTCAGGATTGTCAGTGTTCATTGCGCCGCGCAGGTTCAGGTTCACATTGTCCATTGTTACGGCAGCGTAAAAGTCACCAAAACGCGAGTTGCAGTTGTTTTCGCGCGGGGTCGTTTGTGTTCCCAATAACCCGAAGCTCTTGGCGAAAGCGCTCAGCGGCGAACCGGCTGCACTCACCAGGGCGTTTGGATCGCGCAGCAGCGAATTGACTGTGGCCTGATTTATTCGTCCATTTCCATCGGCGGCATCGACTGCGGCTTTTATGTAAGCAGTATTTCCGATCGCCAACGTATTTGAGTTGAGCGCAACAGCACTGAGTTCACTAAACGACTTGAGCAGCGGATTTTGTTGGGCCAGTTCGGCAATGGCGTCGACCTGCATAATGGTCAGCGTCTTTGAGCCATACTTCTCGGTCCGCGCCCGGTCCTGCAAAAAGATTCCGCCGAGCGTGAGTAAAGAATCAGCACTGAAATCACCGCTGATCACTGCGAGCACATCGGGCGGCACAAAACTCAGATCGCCGGTTGGTTTTTGAAAACGAAACGCCATCACGAGGTATTCGATGCTGGAAGGATCGATACCGGCGTTCTTCTTCATGCTGGCGAAATCGTCGCGCATGTTCGTCAGTTCGATCGGCGACATAATCTTCGGCGCCGCTTCAGTAAGAATTCGTTGGGGACTCGTGTAGATGATCGTATCGGCCTCGGGCAGTGAAGCAAGCGCTGTGGTTGCCGACTGAAACGATGCGTGGGCTGATTGTTTCGGCGTCGACTGCGCAGTGGCGATCGAGACTGCAAGTAAAAGTGTTAAGAGCGCCGCGAGTAGCAAGCGTGTTTGAGCAACGGTCATTGTTTGTAGCTCCAGGTTATGTGGTTTTCCTCTGCGTCTCAGCGTTCTCCGCGTCTCTGTGTTGAAATAGGCATCCAAAACGAACTCCTAGCTTAAACGCAGAGACGCTGAGAACGCAGAGACGCGGAGTTAAACCGTTTCCAGTTCTTCCTTCGTAAATTCGTCTCTGATGTTACCGGTGTTGAGCGTCGATTTTGGTTCGAATAATAAGACCTGGCATTCCTCTTCTGCGACCGGACAATGCTCAACGCCATGCGGGACGATTATCAGTTCGCCTTCTTCGATCCAAACCTGTTGGTCCATATTAGCTTCGTCGCGATAGTCCATGCGAAATCGCCCTTTTATCACCATGAACAACTCGTCTTCATTTTCGTGATGATGCCAGGTGAATGGACCCTGAAACTTCACTAGTTTGACGTGCTGACCATTGAGTTCACCGGCGATCCTGGGGTTCCAGTGATCGTTGATGAGCGCGAGCTTGTCGTTGAGATTTACTTTTTGCATAACCGATTTCGTTGAAGGTTGATCCGCAGATTACACAGATTACGCAGAAATGATAACTGAATTAGAACTGCTTAACCACGAAGGCACAAAGGCACACATTTAAGAATGAGACCCCTTCTGATTTAAGTCTGTGTAATCTGTGGATAATTCTTTCACTGATTACTTGATCTGGTTGTAGCGAAAACAGGTGGGATTGTGATCGTTGATCAGGCCGACTGCCTGCATGAATGAATAGCAGATTGTCGAACCAACGAAGCGGAAACCACGCTTTAAAAGATCTTTGCTCAGCGCGTCTGAAAGGGCTGAAGTTGCCGGCATAGGCTGGTCGCGTTTTCGTTTGATCGCCTTGCCGCCGACGAAATTCCAGAGGTAGTTATCGAAGCTGCCAAACTCACGTTGGACCTCGAGAAACGCCTTTGCGTTGCTGATGGCAGAGTTGATTTTCAGACGATTGCGAACGATGCCTTCATTGTTGAGTAGTTCGGCGACTTTCTGGTCGTCATACTTCGCAACTTTTTTCGGATTGAACCGATCGAAGGCTTTGCGGTAGTTCTCGCGTTTGCGAAGTATTGTTTCCCAACTCAGCCCCGCCTGCGCTCCTTCGAGGATCAGGAACTCGAAGAGTCCGTTCTCATCGTGAAGCGGCACCCCCCACTCGTTGTCGTGATAAGCGATTGATAAGTCGGTCCTGGCCCATTCGCAGCGGTTCATATTTTTGTCCGATATACTTTTAGCTTGTAGTGAGATCAACCACAGATTACGCAGAATCCACAGATTAGAGCAATTCCGCAATTTCGCATTTCCGCAATTTGACTTCCCGTTGCCCGTAGTTGTACCGTCGAGGTTCCGTCAGACAGCAGTATAAAGGAGAGCAATATGGCCTTAAGATTAGGCGACATCGCACCCGATTTCTCAGCAGATACAACTGAAGGTCCAATTAACTTCCACGAGTGGCTTGGTGATAGTTGGGCGGTCCTGTTTTCGCATCCGAAAGATTTCACCCCGGTCTGTACGACTGAACTTGGCTACGTGGCCAAATCAAAACCGGAATTCGACAAACGTGGCGTGAAAGTGATCGGACTCAGCGTCGATCAAACCGACTCGCATAAGCGCTGGGCCGCGGACATCGAGGAAACGCAAGGCACCGCTTTGAATTTCCCAATCATTGCCGATCCGGACCATAAGATTGCTGAACTCTACGACATGATCCATCCCGAGGTCAGCGACATTTTTACGGTGCGCTCCGTGTTTGTGATTGGACCAGACAAGAAGATCAAACTTTCGATCACGTATCCGGCCAGCACCGGTCGTAACTTCGACGAAATTCTGCGCGTCATCGACTCGCTGCAACTGACAACGAAGTATAGTGTCGCGACTCCGGTGAACTGGAAAGACGGTGATGACGTGATCATCGTGCCGGCGCTTTCTGATGAAGCCGCGAAAGAGAAGTTTCCGGCCGGCTGGCGCGCACCGAAGCCGTATCTGAGGATTACCAAGCAACCAAACAAAGTAGAAGAGTCAAAGAGCGCTTCTGAATAGACTTCTTTCTCTGTGTGCTCGGCGTCTCCGCGTACTCCGCGTCTCTGTGTTGAAATCAACGTTCGCGTAATCGGATCGTGATTTCAACGCGGAGACGCAAAGAACGCAGAGACGCAGAGAACGGGAGACGCAAAGGATTCTTTAGCTACCGACTCAATCTGCAATCTGAAATCTTCAATCTGAAATCGCTTCACCCGATGTACCGGTTCTTCACGCGGATATCTCTGCCGGCAAACGGGCCAGTTTCAAATGCATGGACCTCAATCTCGATGCAGTCACGCTCAAACATCTTCGTCACTTCGCGAAAATCCTGATTGCATTCGCACAGTCCATCGAAAAACAGATCACGCAAACCATCCGGCAAGACACCAGCAAAGTCTTTGACGGTTTCGAGGTGAATTCGAAGTCGCCGATTGATCTGTTCGTCTTCAAAAGACGACAACTGAAATGAATTTATTTGCTGGACCAGCAACGGATGCGTGTTGATGATGTCTTCGATGTCGGTCGGATAGATCTTCGCGCCATAGAATGGAACTGTCAGATCCGCCCGTCCAAACACATACACGATCGGAAACGAACTTTGTGGACTGCCAAAGTCTTTGATGTTGATTTCAAGATCGCGTAGCTTCGCTGCCAAGTCCCGATAGGACAATGCGCCACCGAAATCTTTCAGGTTGTAACGAATCTTTGGGGCGGCGCTGGTCTGGCGACCTATGGTGAATAGAAGTTCGCCGCTTGCGTTAGTCTCAATGATGTAATCAAGCGCATTGTACTGAAAAATCATCGGCGCGGTCTGACGGCCAAAGAGTTGTTCGCACAGGTCGCGATTGGAGGCGCACAAACTTCGCAACGCGATCGTGAGCGGCGTTTCGACGCCAATGTTGATTTCCAGATCCGAAGCGCCATAAGACGAGATCACAGTTTTAAATGTTCTCAGTAAATATCCTCTCAGGCTTTCCGAAATTCCTTCGCCGCCGACGATTAGGTCCATGCGATATTTACTCAAATCCAAATCGGTTGAATCGACGAACGACTTGATAAATGGCGGGTAACCAAAGACGAGGTAACGATAGTTTGGCCCGAAAGTGTTCAGCGTGTTGGTGAGTTTCTTCTGGTCCGGACCAATCGATTTGAGAATGCCGACGTCGACGAGTGACATCGAAACATTCATTCCCGTCGCCCATGGTCCAAGCGCGAAACAGTTCAACAGAATGCAGCCGCTGTCGCGATAGATGAGTTGATAATTGAGCTGCAGAATATGCTTTACGTCAGCTCGTTCCTCGACACTTCTTACCCAGTTGTTTGGCACTCCGGATGAACCGGACGACTCATCGATCACAACCCCGGCGGCTGGAATCTTTCCGTTGTAACAACGATCCTCGATCGAGTATTTCTTTACATAGTTCTCCTTCGTCATCACCGGAAGATTGGACAACTTCCACGGCCGGGATGGCGTGAAGTTTTCGCTTTGCAGAAACTGCTGATACGCCGGACAACAATCTTTGGCTTTTAGGAAAACTGCCTGCGCGCGCATCATCCCGATACGCGCGAGAAATGGCTGCAACGATGGCGCACTCAGCATCAGATAAGTACGACGGTCGATACTGATGAACCAACGCAGCAGATACAAGATCCAAAGTGACGACCAGATCGCAAACCAGTTAAGCAATCAGTATCTCCTCTACTGAACGGCGATGACTCTTCGGTGGTACGGCTGAATAGCCGATTTTAAAGATGAGCCAGATATCAGGAATTCCCGTCTCTTTGTGCAACCAGGCGGCCGCTTTTTTGTTAGTGACGAGGTTGCCGTAAGGGTGAAGGTAAAGATTGTATTTCGCCGTTTCCAGCCAAAACCTCATCAGGAAACTTCCCGTAGCAAACGCTTTTTCGGCCTCCCAAAATTCGCCTGACAACATGCCGATGGTCGGCACAAGTCCCAGTTGTGAACGATAGACCTTTGCAAGTATCTGACTGGTGACGGGAAGTTTCAGCAGTTGTGGGACGCGCGCTGACAACCAGAATGCTGATCGCGAAGTGTTCATGCAGCGATAGTCGAGCCCGTCGCGTGTCTTGTTTGAGCTACTGTCAGTGAAACGAAACCACTCGACGATCTCGTCGTGGTACAACGGATTGTTGAGGTCTTCAAATAGCGCTTCGACATTTTTTTCGAGGATACGTTCGATTGCATCCTGGTCCATAACTACTTCGAAACGCTGGTCCGACTCATTAGCCAGGAGCTTCAGGTTTTTGATGATGTCGTTTGGTATAGGATCCGGCTTGAGTGAGAGACGGGAAGTGCGACGCTTTAAAAATAGGGACGGATCAAAGTCACTCTGCGTTGTTGGAGTTAAGCGAAGCCGAGCGAACGGCAGAAAAGTTTGTTGTGTAAGCTTAGGAATTTCGGCTGCATACCAGGCGGGCTCGTGGTAGTTGTCGTAAGTTAGTGCGAAGCCGTTGTTGGCAGCCAGCAGTCGCAGCGCTTCGAGAAACATTCCCATCGTGAGAATGATGAAGCTGCCGGTTGGATCTTCTTTGGGTAATGTTCGTGACGAGTCAATAAAGAGATCAGCTTCGTCGTCGCTCACGATGCGCAGTCGCCAGGGTTGCACATTATGGGGCGAAGGGGCGCGGACTGCAGTTGTGAGTAGATCGGTCCAAACGCTCATGGCGGCGTAGGATAGCAGAAGGGGGGAACAGAAGGCAGAAGGCAGATGGAGGGACAGCTATTGGATGGACAACTGACAACTGACTACAGACGACGGACTAAGGACTACGGACTGACATTGACCAGTTACGGAATAATCTGTTCACCTTCGGCGTCGCGCTTTAGTTGCGTCAATATCGATTTGATGGCCGCGGCGTAACTTCCATTCGGGGCGAGCTCGAGATATTTCTCGTAAGCGGCAACCGCATCCTTCGGCTTTTCAAGTTTTTCGTAAGTGGAGCCGAGCATTTGGTAGATCACTGGTTCGCTGTCTGATAGTTGATCAATCGCCTTTTTAAACTCAGCGGCTGCTTCAGTGAATTGGCCCTTTTCCTCCAACACGCGCGCGAGTCCGACGTGTGCTTCGGGTTGAAAGCCATTTGCTTCTCGAATCGAACGACGAAATGAGCGAATCGCTTCCTCGGTGAAAGCCTCCTCGCGATAGATACGTCCTTCAACTGCAGACGCTTCCGGATAAACAGGACGACTGGCGCGGGCCGCGTCGATCGCCGCTTGGGCTTTCTGAAATTGATTGAGGTCCATCAGAAGTCGCGCGAGTCCAACCTGGGCGGCGGGATAAGCAGGACGGAGGTTGATTGCTTCGCGATATAAATCAGCGGCCTGCTCGCGCGCCGGATCATCTTTCGCTTCGTCGCGCGCAGTTTCAGCTTGTTGAAAAAGTAACTCGGCTTTGTCGGTAGTGGTTACGAGTTTTACCGCGAGTGTTCGTCGACCGGCGAGTAATGGTGTCGTAACTTCCTTGAAACCGGCGGCCCGGATCCGGACGGTATGACGACCAGCCGAGACTTTGTTGAGTGACAGTTTTCCCGAAGCGTCAGTCGTGCCGCGACGCACTTCATCGATCCAGACGATAGCGTTTGGTTCAGTCGTGATTACGACGGAAGAAACAACAGGTCTGGTAGCTTTTTGAAAACTGGGTGCGGGGGACGTGATCAAAAGCGCAAGTGTTAATAGCAAATACACAGGAGTCCGTCCTTTTTGGTTCGACGTGATCAGCCGGTCACCTCTGCGTCTCTGCGTTCTCAGCGTCTCTGTGTTGAAAATATGATCCGCTTAAGTGCACCACAATTTCAACGCAGAGACGCCGAGTACGCAGAGATCATCTACCGAGTGAAGCATCATTCCTCGAAGTCGCCGGGGCCGACGCGTCGTTTGCGAACATCAGGCGGCGGCGTTGACGACGCGGGTTGCGTCACTGCTCGCGAACCAACCTCTGATCGGAAGTTTCCTTTTTCATCGTACAGTCGTAAATACTGCAATCGGTTTCTTACAACTCCCTGAACATAACCGCGCGTTTCTTTAAACGGTACAGCCTCGGCCCACTCATCGATTTCAAGTGGCAGCGATGCTTTCCATTGCACTGCCCGCATTGGACCAGCATTGTAAGCTGCTGCGACATACTCGATCGGGCCAAACTTATCGATCTGATCGCGCAGGTAAGCAGTACCAAGTTGAATATTCAAACGTGGATTGTAAAGCGACTCGGCAGTTATCTCCTGCGTCACGCCATACTTCTTCGCCGTCAGTTTGCCGGTCGGAACTAGCACCTGCATCAAGCCATAGGCCGCCGCAGACGAGCGTGCGCGAGCACTGAAGATCGTTTCCTGGCGGATCAATCCAGCCACTTGATAGGGATCCAGATTTCGCGCGCGCGACTCCTGCACGATGATGTCCCAATACGCGAGCGGGTAGAAGACGTCCCATTCTTCACGCGTCATCTCCTCCGGTTTCATCTGCGAATAATCGGGGAAACTGGTCTTCAGCGTGTTGAGTGCGCGAACGTTGTCGTCGTTGGAACGATAGATCTTAGCGATAGCGAGATTGATTCTCGGACTATCAGGGGCTTTCTCTCCGGCCTTCGCCAATTCTTTCAAAGCCCATTCATCCAGGCCGATGTTCGAAAGTTGATCGGCTTTAACGATCCGCGCGTCTTCCTCAGCGCCGGCAGTTTCTTCAGCCACCGTTACTGTCTTCAAATTCGCCACCGCACGAGCAATCATCGAATCAGGCGCAAATGTTTTCGCTTGAGTCGTGCGTGACAAAATATCGAGTCGTTGTTTCGCGAGATAGCCATACCAGTTGGCGTCGTAACGTGCCTGCATCGCTTCGTACAAAGCACGTGCTTCAGCGAGTTTGCCGGCTCGTTCCGAATCACGTCCGGCCCAGTAACCGGCGCGTCCGCGATTGTCAGTATTTTTGTCCGCATAGAGCGCGAGGTGCTCGGTCAGTTGTTTCGACGACTCGGCGTAGTTCTTTGCGTCGTGCGCTTCCCAGGCTAGATCAAACTGGGCCTGCGCGATTTCGCCGGCGCCTGGATACGAATTCACTGCCGCCCGCAAAAAGTAATCGGCATCACCCTGGTTCTTCTGGTCTTCAGCGATCTGCGCGACGGCAACTAACGCGCGTGGCGAGAAACTGCTGGTGGAAAAATTTTTACGAAGATCTTCCACGGTTGCGCGTGCCTGTTCCCATTGCCGCGCTCGCGCATACGTTTGCGCGAGATAGAAAAGACCTTCAGCGCGCACGTCGGCGGAGGTTGGAATCGCAGTCAATGCGGAAATCGCATCGGGAAATTTCCGCACATTGTAAGCAGCAATCCCGCGACGTAGTTGGTTTTCCGTTGTCGCAGTTTGGGGAAACTTTGCCGCTGCTTCGTTATAAGCCGCGAGCGCGTCGGTGTATTTCTTGCCGGCATACAACCGATCGGCACGTGTCATGGCTTCTTCAACTGAAGCCGGAGAAGTGCTGGAACCAAGTCGTGTTAGGGCTGCCGGGACTTCGGCAGTTTCGGCGGAAGTGGGCGCAAAGAAATAGATGCGGCGATAGGCAGCGAGCGCGCGAGTTGAATCACCTGTTTGTTCGTAAGCTTTGGCGGTAGCTAACAACGCGGCGCCGTCGTCAGCCTGGTCCAGGTCCTGCAGTAGCAATGGCACTGCTTTAGTTTCACTACTCTTCACCAACAATGCGGCAGCTCGCAAAGCGGCGTCGCGCGCGCGCAGCGACGTCGGATAGTCGTGTATCAACTGTTGATAGGTGGCTCGTGCTTCAGCGTCTTTGCCGAGTTGTTCGAAGGCGTTGGCGCGCAGCCAAAGGGCGTAATCCGCTAGTGACGTTTGCTCGCGAATCACCCGCGCGTCGAGTAGTGACGCGACACTGGCATAGTCTTTAGCGTTGAGCTTAATTCTTGCGCGTAGGATCCGGGCGAGTGCCGCGGCTTTGGTGTTGGGAAATTGATTCTCGATTCCTGTTACAACTTCTTCTGAAGGCAGGACATCGTTGCGTGTCATGCTGCGCAGGCTGTCGAGCGCTTTCTGTTCACCGGGAGTTTGAGAACGCGTTCGACAACTGGCACTCAACAGGAAGGGAAGTGAAGCGACGGCGACCAGAATGACGCCGAGTCCGACGATCAGTAAGCGATGTTTGCTCAAAATGGTTCTCACGGTCGATAGATGGTTTTCTTCTGCGTCTCAGCGTTCTCAGCGTCTCTGTGTTGAAATGGAGATCAATTTACTCGCGCGTCAAGTTCAACACAGAGACGCAGAGAACGCTGAGACGCAGAGGAGAACAAATCACAGCCCAAATTTCAAAGTACCAGCTACGGTTTCTCTTACCGTAATGCCCACAGAAAAGAATAAACCACTAAGCCGCAGTGCCGACAACTCAGATTCACAAAAGTCAACAGACTTTGCTTTTCGAATTGGGGGCGTTGTGGACTTAGTGGTTACAGGAGCGCAGGCGTCCTCGCCTGCTGGTCTCAACTTAAGCAGTTACGGTCGCGCCGGGATAGTTTGAACCGAGTTTAGAAACGTCACCTTCGGCGAGCGTGTTCACCAACTCACCGTGGAAGTAGTCGTAACGAGCAGCAACTTCCGCTTTCACGCGCTTGTCATACATTTCGCGTGAACGATCGATGTACTCCCGCAGACGATCGTAGAGATCATGTTCTGAACGACCTTCAACCACCTTCTGCTCGTTATAGAGTTTGATTTCGGAAATTAACAGGCGGGCAAAGCGCCGCGCATCGTTATGTAAACGTCGCTCGTCATCGCTAAATACTTCCACCGGCAACTCGGCATCCTGACCATAACGACGTCGACCCGGGGGCGAAGTTTGAACAGGCTGTTCCGCAGGCACACTCGCCGGCTCCGGTTTCCATGCAGGTGGCTCGTCGCCAACCGGTATCGCTTCGACAACTGGCCTTTCAGGTTCAACGACTGCGACGGGCGGTTCTTCAACCGCAACTGCTTCAGCCGCGACTAACGGCGTCTCGTTTGTGTTGACGGGCGCGTATTCAGGAGTCGGTTCCGGAGTACGGCTCGACTGTCCTTCATATTCGCTGGTCGGCGTGTAGCTCGGTTGGGCTTCAACCGGTTCGCTTACTCGTCTGGGCGCCGGTCGAGTAACTGACAACAGCTCTACCGCCATACCCGAGACGCGCACCAAGGTTTCGAGTGCTTCGAGATTGATTGACTCCGAATCGAGTCCGGCTGAGTCGGCATAGAGCACAGCCACCGCGCGGCCCCGGACTGTTAAGGGAATCGCAACGATGCGTTGGGCCGGTTCCTCGCCGAGCCGATCCAATAGCAGGTTATCTTCCGAATGCGAACCTGGACCACCGCTCCAGGTCTGTAACGATTTGGCGGCGCCGCCGATTACCGTGTCAGAACTTAGTGAAAGAAAAATTTGTTGGATGGCCTGGTCGCCAACTGTTCCTTCAAATCCGCGGCCGCGCCAGCCGGTTGCCTGATCGCCCTTGATGACAAAAAAGGCGACGCGGGGCGCAAATGAACTGGCGCGATTTACGAGTACTTTCAGGATGTCGGCCTGGGTATGTTGCTCGTTAATTTCACCGATCGCCGACTTCACGATGGCCATGTCGCTGGAAGCCTTGGCTCGCGACGACTCTGCAGCGGCGAGTTCGACGCCGCGTTCGTGCGCAGCGCGAAGATGTTCGGAGATGGCAGTTGTGAGACTTCCGTCCATCTGGACGTCGCCTTGTCGATCCAGAAGACCGGTCAACGATTCGTTCAACTGGTTCTGTAAAGTCGTAATCTCCTGCTTAATGGCACTGAGGCGGCCCTCAATAAAGGACTCAATTTCCTGCCGCAGGCTATCTTCCAATTGTCCGTTGACCACAGTGCGCTCCTCCGTGTTGTGTTTGTATTAGACGAACCTCAAGGTCTTATAGGTAGGGATATAACCCAGGGTTAACTTGCTGCAGTGTCCGCACTGTAGCGAGACTGTCGGGGGCCCGGAGCCTCTGTAGCGATTATGGACGGCTGGCGTTGGGCTAGTCAATCGTTTTATCAACATTACCTGCTCTTTGTGGCTTCGAGTCTTTGTGTTCAGATAAATCCGGCGAGAATTAACCACCAAGACTCAAAAGCACAAATCTTAAAAGTATGATCAAATGGCCACTCATTCGATCCTGCCGGCTGCTTCTGCCTTCCGCCTCCTGTTCACGCTGCTTTTCACTCCCCGCGTTGATTTGGTAGTCTAAGATTCCCAAAGAGCAAATTCACCCCGATGTAAGCCTAATAATGCCAACCACGATTCTCATCGCTGACGATTATGACGACAACCGTGAGCTGTTGCGACTTTTGCTGCAAGCCGCAAGTTATGAGGTTCACGAAGCGCGAAATGGTAAGGAATGCGTTAACTCGGCCCGTGAGAAGCTGCCGGATTTGATCATGGTGGACTTGTCGATGCCGGAGTTGGATGGTTGGGAAGTATTCAGAACGCTAAAAGCCGACTCTGCCACTGCGCATATTCCGTGTGTCGCCTTCACCGCTCATGCCGACACCGACTGTGAACGCGCACTTAAGATCGGGTTCAGCGCGTTCATCGCGAAGCCATTTAGGACAGATGAAATGTTGGCAACGGTCGCGCGCGTGGTGCGGGGCATTAAGGCGAGAACTGTTTAGGCGATGAAGTCAGTACCGTACGCGGTAGCGTCGGGTCTGTGAAATCCGTTGGTTGCTCGCTCTTAGAAGTACCCGACGCTACCGCGTTACGGCACTGACTCCGTCCTATTGCTTGTAGATCACTCCGTTCTTCATTACAAACTTCACTTTTCGTAACGCTGAAATATCTTTCGTTGGATCACCTTCGACTGCGATCAGATCCGCAAATAGTCCCGGCTTGACCTGACCGATTTTGTCAGCCATGTGCAGCACGCGCGCGTCGACTGAAGTTGCCGATCGAAGTACATCAACGATTGGCATACCAAAATTAACCATCGCTTCGAGTTCGCGAACGTTGTCGCCATGAGCAAAGACGCCAACGTCACTACCACTCGCGATTGTGACTCCGGCATCAAGCGCAGCTTTGAAAACCGGCTTTTTACGTTCCGGATTCGCCGCCACTGAAAGCGTCGGACAGAGAGCGACATTTCGTTCCTTCATCAAACGAAAGATTTCCGGCGTTCCACCATCGCCGTGTTCGATCGTTTCGACACCAGCCAGAATCGCCCGCCGCATTCCTTCAGTTGTCGTGGCGTGGGCTGCGACCGGAACATTCGCACTGCGCGCAGTCTCAACTGCCAGTTTTAGTTCATCGAGTGAAAAGGTTGGCGCGGCGCCTTGAGTTCCCCAACGATAGTCGGCATAGACTTTGATCCAGTCCGCGCCGTGACCAATTTGATCGCGAACGACGCGGGTCAAACTATCAACTCCGTCAGCCTCTTCAGCTCCCTGCGGCACGCGCCACTCCGACGCATAACCTTTTGGACCATAACTTCCCGTGGCGACAATTGCGCGAGTGACAACCAGCATACGTGGTCCAGGAATAATTCCCTGTTCGACTGCCTGTTTGAGTCCCACGTCCGCGTAACCGGCGCCTTCAGTTCCCAGATCGCGAATGGTGGTGAAACCGGCTTGCAGCGTGTTGCGCAGGTGATTGGTGGCCCGCGCGACACGCAAGCTCAACGACTCGTGTGCGACCTGATCATTCCAAACAGTTTCACTATAAGGATGAAGCAACACATGCGAGTGCGCTTCTATTAGACCCGGCAAAAGTGTCAGTCCAGGCAAATCGATTGTTTGCGCATTGGCAGGCGCGTTGACCGAACCGGCTGGGCCAACAGCCTCGATCTTCTGATTGCGCACAAGTATGACCCAACCGTCGTGGAGTTGGGCCGAGTCGCCATCAAAGACATGTGCCGGTTTTAGTAAATAGACTGTATCCGGCGGTGGCGTCGTTGTGGGACGATTTTGTGTGGCTGGCAAAATCATAGTTAGACAAAGAAGGAGTAATAAAGACCAACGCATGAAGAGGGACCTTTCGGTGTCGGAATTTTGTACTTAGTGCTTGGGACTTGGTGCTTTGTACTTGGTATTGATTTCGACGGGCCTTCTGAAAGTCAAAGATTAAACTAACCACAAGTTTCCAGCACTAAGCACCAAGCACAAAGCACTAACCTCGTTCCGAGATTACACAGGTTTGAGCGCTCGGCAACAGTGGATGTGCAGTGCTCTTTGAGAAGCCGGCATTGGCTGCCATTTGCTCTAACTCCGCGAAGGTATAAGCATCTCCCGCTGGCGTGCTCGAGAGCATGACGATCGCAAATGTCGCTGATGCTGGTGGCGTTACTCGATCGTCATTCGGCACAAACTCCAGCGTTATTGCGCGTCCGCCATCCTTTAACGCCGCATGGACTTTTCTCAGCAGAGTCTCATTAGTTGGCTGATCGAAATGATGAAGGAAGTTCGTTAACAGAACAAGATCGTAACCGGTTCCGAAGTCGACGTCGAAAGCGCTGCCCTCGATTGTGTGATAACGATCGGTCACCTCTGCTTTGGCTGCATTCTCTTTTGCCACTTCCAAAACCGCGGGCCAGTCGAGTGCGGTCACCTCAACCTGCGGGTTCTTTGTTGCGAACGCGAGCCCGAAGAGTCCATGACCGGCTGCAATGTCGAGAATCTTCAGCTTCTGGTCCGCCTGCGGATCGACTAATGCCGCCATCATCTGGGCCGGCATCGCCATTATCGGCGCCATCGCCCGTGCAAACTTCACCCATACTTCATTGTTTGGCGCAACGGTTCCGTCGTTCTCCAGCGTGGTCCCGCCTTTGCGAACTGCGCCGGCAAGGTTCCTCGAGCCTGCCATTAGATCGGAGGAACATAAAAACTCAGTTGCGCCCCCGATGTAAGCCGGGGATCGCTTGTCGAGAAACACAGACGAATCCAACGTTAGACCATAGGAGTCGTTCTCTTTCGTGAGCATTCCCATAATGGTGAGAAAGTCAGAGAGCTGGCGTGTTCCTTTTTCGCTGGCGTTGATTCGTTTTGCGATGTCGGCGACGGTCTTATTGCCTTCGCCAATCGCGGTAAAGAGTTCCAACTCGAGCGCTGCTTTAAGCGCTTCGGTATGGAAATAAGCGTTGATTGTTTGAAAGAAAAGTTGGGGTGATGGCTGTTGCGATGCAGGGGTCGACATAAAGTCCTTTCTGAATCATCCGTTTTGTGGCAATGAGGTCAGTACCGTAACGCGGTAGCGTCGGGTCCTGCGATGGAGTTAGGTCCACTAATCAACCAGACCCGACGCTACCGCGTTACGGTACTGACCTCATCGCTACTAGATCTTGCAAGCGGTTCCAAAGTATAGCGGACAAAGCTTATCTAATTGGTTCGCGTAGAACCATCTCAGCAACCACTCCGGCGAGTTGTGCTGCTTGTGGGTGGCTGCGACGCAGACCAGCGACTTGTAACAGCGCTTCACCCGTACGCGAAAACATGCGGAACAGATCGCCTTCTTCAGCCCGCGTCTGGCGAACGATCTCGGACCATTCGGCGCCGCCGGCCCAACTCACGGCCGCACCCGCCGCAGAAAAATTCAACTCCGGCGACGGCTCAACACCTTGTTTCCATTCAGTGCCGGAAACTTTAAACCCAATGTCTTCGAAACGCGTCAACAAAGCCACCAGTTCGTCTTCCAACTCCAGCTCGCCATAGTCGCGATCTTCGTCGGCAGTTAAAGCCGCCATGATGCCGGCGAAGTGTTTGTGTTGAAGCGAATTGAAAAGGTCACTCTCGAGTGCTTCACCAACCAACAGAGGTCGATCGATATGAAGATCAGCTAACCACCGTCCGCGGTCCGTGACCTTTTGCGCCTCGTAGTCGAGATAACCGAAACTCGATAATACTCGCGCCCGCTTTTCGAAAGGGTCCCAAACATCATCGCGCAATGAAGCGATACGACGAGTGGCGCGTTGATAATCTTCGGCCGTTTCGTAAAGCTCCCACAGCAGTTCGTTCGCACGCTTTCGTTCATCGTCGTTCAGGTTGGCCGGTAGAAGTCGATCGATCGCGTCGTCGAAGATTTTCAAAGTGCCCGCATCTTCCTCGTCGGCGTCTCGTAAACGCGGCTCAGCCAAAACAAGTTCCTTGCCGCGTGTGCGCACCTCAGCAAATGCTTGTTCGATCTCGTCTTCGCGAAGTCGATAAACCGGCGCGTAGACGCGACCGATTCGTTCCTGGGGAAAGCTCGCCGTACTGCCATCTTCACGAAAACCGCGAATATTGCCGTCGCGATTTTCAAACACTATCACGAGTCGCTTGCCACTTCGTCCGACACCGACAATCCGTCCTGGTTGTACAACTTTCTTTAGCCAACCACTAAAAAGCTCTGCTCGTGTTTGTGGCTTTGCTTCAGTTAAGCGAGCGCGTGCGGCAACTAATCTCTCCAAACCAAGCGCACTCGAAATCGGTAGATCCACTCCGGCATCGTTCAGCCGTTGCTGAATCTTCGCTTCACTTTCGCGCCGACTCTCTTCAAGACGATGAATCTGTTGGGCCAGGTCGCGATACGCAAAACTTCGTTCAGCGATTTCGCGTACTTCCTGAAAGCTTCCATACGCGTCGAGCAGATTCAAGAGCGTGGTATAGGTCGCACGAAACTGACTAACAAGTGGATCGGGTGAGGCCCGCAGTAGTTGTGCGATCTGTTCGGGATCCTGATGTAGACCAGGCGCTGCTACAACAAACCCGACGTTATCGCGTCCGCGTCGTCCAGCGCGCCCGGTCATTTGTTGTAATTCAGAAGCACTCAACGCTCGCCAACCGCTGCCCGTTCGCGCATCAGCTCCAGTCAGCACGACGGTCCGGGCTGGAAAGTCGACCCCGGCTGCAACTGTAGCGGTTGCAAAGATCGCGTCGAGGAGTCCTGCGCTCATTAATCTTTCAATTACCAATTTCCAGGCCGGAATGTGACCGGCATGATGTGAAGCTACTCCGCCACGAATGATCGTGTCCCAGTGACGATGCCCGCGAACTTCAGGATTCTGGGCCACAAAAGAACGCATGAATTCGAGTCGAGCTTCACGACGACCTTCATTTGGATCGCGACGACTCAAAGCCGCTTCAGACGCAGCCTGATCGCAGCGTCGTCGGGTTGGCATGAAGACGATCGCCGGCAGGAGGTTGTAAGACTGTAGCGCCGAGAGAAGTGTCGCCGATGGCATCTCCGGCATGCGTAATTTCATAAGTTATTGAAGATTTCAGATTGCAGATTTCAGATTCGTCCTGGTTCAGAGGCCAATCTGAAATCGGCAATCTGAAATCTGAAATTCGCTCATTTCCACCTTCGGTCGCGCCTCTCCTCGCGTTCGTCTTTCGCCTGTTGAATCATCTGCGCGATCTCCGGATTCAACTTTCCCTGCTCGCTTAACAATGGCAACAAACGCTTGTCTGGCAGCAGCACAGCCGAACGCAATTCAACCGGCCGTTTTGGTGGTCCAGTGATCACTGTACACTTTACTCCGCGGACTTCTTCAAGCCAGGCGGCAAATTCACCAGCATTACCAATCGTCGCGGACAGTAGTAACAAACGAATACGTGGCGGTGTCAAAATCAACGCTTCTTCCCAAACGTGACCACGATCTTCGTCAGCTAAGTAATGCGCTTCGTCAATGACAACCAGATCGGCAGTGACTTCACTTCCGCCGCGCAGCGAATCGAACAGTTGATTGCGATAAATCTCGGTGGTGCCGATTATCAATGGCGCATCAGCATTCACTTTCCGATCGCCGGTAAGAATGCCAACCTTGTCCGGGCCAAACTCGTCACTAAATTCCTGATACTTCGAATTCGTGAGGGCTTTTAATGGTGTGGTGTACCACGCGCGGCGACCACTATCCAGTAGTCGTCGCATCTCTTCACGAGCAATCCACGTTTTGCCGCTGCCGGTTGGCGCCGTGACTAAAACGTCCTGATACTCCAACGCCGCCAATGCTTCGAGTTGAAATGGATCTGGTTTGAAAGGAGCTGCGGGTGGTGTGCCGATTCCTTCAAGCAGTCGTTTCACTTCCCGGGTCTGCGGAAGCGGTCGCGCCGGCTGCGCTTGAGTTTCAGAATGAGAAGCTTTCCATTGTTTGGCGCTGCGTTGACGCTGATCGCGTGTGTCACGACGCCTTCCGTTTCCTCGCATGCTCGTCATTCTAACCGATACGGTACTGACCTCATTACACGCCGGTTGCTCTAGTATGTGGCCTGCGAAGTGCTAACACAGAGTTTGGGAGTTACAATCTGTCTCGCAACGATTCGCCGCACGAGGGCGTCTAATAGCACTGAACTTAAGAAATCTCAAATCGTTTCACTAGGTAATGCCTGAGCTTTTTGCAAACTTTGAACTTAACAAGGACCCTAAATGGCCAACATTGTTGCGTCTGACTGGTGGTTCTCTCGTTCTCCATTTCGGACTCCTGGCCCTCGTGGTTTATGTCCCGGCCTTTCGCGACGCGCTCAATATTGCTTCTCTGATTGCCAACACCAGATTCGTAGATAAAGCCTACACGCGGACCCAGATTGGCGACGATATCAATTTCGTAAGTTTGGCAGACGAGAAGTTTCATTACCCGGAAGGCTACTTTGCCTTCGAAAAGCAGATCGAAGCCCCAGCCGGATCGATGATAGGTGGCAACGGCGGCGTCGATCCTTTTGCTCCGAAAATTATCTCGCGTGCCTCGGATACGCCTAAAGACGTTACTGCCGTGGCAAGTCCATCGCCGACTCCCTTAACTTCGCCGTCACCGAATTCAGCGGCTTCACCGGCAACCGGAGTTGCTTCCGCTTCGCCGGCTCCAAGTGTGGATCCGCAAAAGTTGTCGAAGGAAGAAGCACAAAACAAACTCGAACAAATAGCGGCTGAAAACAATCTGACACTGCCCGACGAGGCAGAACTCAACAAACAAGTTCTCAAGGATTTCGCTAAATACGCAAACGATTTAAAGGACCAGCACAAGCTCGATCTGGATAAACCGTTTGAGATGGTGATTGAAGCTGAACTGGATCAAAACGGTAAGTTAGTTAATCCACGGTTCACCAAAAAAGCTGGGGATCCGAACCTGGTTGAGGTGTTTGCGCGTATGGTTGCGGCGTTGAACGACAGCGGCTTTCTCATCTATCTGAAGCCGATAAGTAAAGACAATCCGCACGCGACTGTCGTGTTCACTATCAAACAAGGGGAAACGGACCTGGTGGCGTCGGTAGAATCGGAGACGTCGTCACCAACGAGCGCGCGCGTGTTGGCCAAAGCCATGAATGCGGCCCTGGTTTTTGGGGCTAGTTCGAGGGCGGGCAAAGATGAAGAAGTTTTGATGCGCAACACGAATGTGACGCCCGATGGGAAGAAGGTGTTGGTTAACTTCTCGATGCCGCGTCAAACCGTGGTGGACATGATCAAGAAACAACTTGAGCCGGGAATATAAAGATTTCAAAGTGCAGATTTCAGATTTCAGATTGAAAAGACATGCCAGACACCGGGCAAATCTGCAATCTTCGATCTGAAATCGGCAATCCCACCCGCTTGCTCCCCTCAACACAGTCAACTAAAATCCAATCTTGTCGTGGTGGATCAAAATCCACGGTTAGCAACTATTTGCCTGGAGCAGAGTATTAGATATGAGTTTCGATAAATTTCTGACGAAGATTTTTGGCAGTAACAACCAGCGTTATCTGAAGTCTATTCAACCGTTAGTCGGTAAGATTCAGGCGCTCGAGCCCTCGCTGCAATTGCTTTCCGACGACCAGCTCCGGGCCAAGACCGCGGAATACAAAGAACGAATCCAACGCGCGATCGGCAATACCAAAGACAAGGAAGAAAGAAAACGGCTCGAACAAGCGGCGTTGGACGAGATACTTCCGGAAGCCTTCGCGACCGTACGCGAAGGGAGTGTGCGCACGACCGGAATGCGTCACTTCGACGTTCAGATGATCGGCGGAATCGTCCTTCACAAAGGAATGATTGCCGAGATGCGAACGGGTGAAGGTAAAACGCTCGTGGCGACTTTGCCTTCGTATCTTAATGCGTTAACCGGCCGCGGCGTTCACGTGATCACGGTCAATGATTATCTCGCTTCGCGCGACGCCGAATGGATGGGCCAGATCCATCGCTTCCTCGGACTCGAAGTCGGCTGTATTCAAAACGACATGGACGATTTCGAGCGGCAGACCGCTTATGGCGCCGACATCACCTATGGAACCAACAACGAATTTGGTTTCGACTACCTCCGCGACAACATGAAATTTGACCTCGCTACCTGTGTGCAGCGTGGTCATTACTATGCGGTCGTGGACGAAGTCGACTCGATTCTGATCGACGAAGCCCGAACGCCACTGATCATTTCTGGTCCATCAGATGAAGCGACCGATAAGTACAGAAACGCAGATGCGATCATTCCACATTTGAAACGCGGTGAAGACGTCGACGGCCAAAAGACCGGTGATTACGTTGTTGATGAAAAAGCGCACACCGCAGTGCTGACTGAAGAAGGCGTCGACAAAGCCGAACGGCTTTTGGGTGTCGGCAACTTGTACGATCCTTCCAACATGGAATTGCTCCACTGCGTTGAGCAGGCGTTGAAAGCACATACGCTTTACAGACTCGATCATCAATATGTCGTCCAGGAGGGCGAAGTCATTATCGTTGACGACTTCACCGGTCGTCTGATGAAAGGTCGTCGCTGGTCAGACGGTTTGCACCAGGCGGTGGAAGCAAAAGAAGGCGTCCAGATTGAGAAAGAGAACCAAACTCTTGCGACGATCACCTTGCAAAACTACTTCCGTCTTTACGAAAAACTTTCGGGCATGACCGGTACCGCCGAGACTGAAGCCTCCGAATTTGCCTCGACCTACAAACTCGACGTCATCGTCATTCCAACCCACATGCCGATGGTCCGTACCGACTTTTCCGATGTGATCTATCGAACGTTACCGGAGAAGTGGGACGCCGTAATCGAGGAAATTAAAGAGTGTCATGAGAAGGGACAGCCGACGCTGGTTGGTACTGTTTCAGTAGAAAATTCCGAATTGATAGCGCGCCGGCTCGTCAAAGAAGGTGTGCCGCACAACGTTCTCAATGCCAAGTATCACGAACGCGAAGCGGAGATCGTGGCCCAGGCCGGCCGCAAAGGCTCAGTAACCATCGCGACGAACATGGCCGGTCGCGGCACCGACATCCTGCTCGGTGGCAACGCCGACTTCATGGCCCGCGAGTTTTTGAAGAAAGGCGAAATCGATCCCGACGAGGCAACTGAAGAACAGTGGCAGGGCGCCTATGCCGAGGCCAAAAGAATTGTCGAAGAGGAACATGAAGAAGTAGTACGGCTTGGCGGTCTTCATATCCTTGGTACTGAGCGCCACGAATCACGACGCATCGATAATCAGTTGCGCGGTCGTGCTGGTCGGCAAGGAGACCCGGGCTCGTCTCGTTTCTTCCTGTCTCTTGAAGACGATTTGATGCGCATCTTCGCGGGCGACAAAGTCAAAGCCCTGATGCAGCGACTCGGTATGGAAGAAGGTGTTGCGATCGAGTCGAAGATGGTTTCGAAACGGATTGCTGCGGCGCAGAAGTCAGTGGAAGGCCGAAACTTTGAAGCTCGTAAACACCTGCTTGAGTACGACGACGTAATGAACAGGCAGCGTGAGACGATTTACGGTTTGCGCCGGCAGTTAATGGAAGAGCCGGATCAACGCGACTACTTGTTGGGTGATCCACCGAGCGCCGGCGTCGCTTATGACTTGCTTTCAGACATCACTAAGCAATATCTGAATCCTGATGTGGCCCCGGACGACTGGGACATCGATAACTACAAGCTTCAGATAAAGACAGTCTATGATCTCGACACTGATAAAGAAGGCATTGATATACCGAACCTGACAAGTCAGCAGGTTGTCGACGTCATTTGGGAACGACTTAAGGTCAAGTACCAGCAGAAAGAAGAACAGATTGGTCCCGAGGCGATGCGTACCTACGAACGCATCATCATGCTCAACATCATCGACGCGCAGTGGAAAGACCACTTACTGTCGTTGGACCATCTGAAACAGGGAATTGGCCTGGTTGGGTACGGTCAAAAAGATCCACTTGTCGAGTACAAGAAACAGAGTTTTGATCTGTTCCAGGAGATGCTTGATCGTATCGACACGAGTACGATTCGTTCGCTGTTCAACTTGCAAGTCGTATCAGAGCAACCGCCGGAGACGTTGCAACAAAGACGAATGCAACGCCGACCTGCTTCATTGACTTTCACTGGTCCAAATCAGGGCGCCGCGCCTGCCGGTGAGGAAGATGGCAAAGTTAAAACAGTTGTTCGCGATCAGCCAAAGGTTGGGCGCAACGAGCCTTGTCCGTGTGGCTCAGGCAAGAAATACAAGAAGTGCCACGGGATCAATGCCTAATTCACTGCTCAGATTTGGAATAAGAAAGATGCTGCAGGCTTCGCTGGGCAGCATCTTTTTTGCAATAGCAGTCTAAGTTAACGTCGCTACGCGACGCAGGTAACATCGCGTAACGCCGCCTGAATATGGCGGTTGAATTCAAGCGTCGCTACGCGACGCGGTATGGAAGCGACGGTACCTGCCGTTAAAACGGCAGGCTAAATTGAACCGTCGCTACGCGACGCGGTATCTGGAAGCGACGGGTACCTGCCGTTAAAACGGCAGGCTAAATTGAACCGTCGCTACGCGACGCGGGTAACATCGCGTAGCGATGGTTGAATTTAGCCAGCCATTTCAATGGCTGGGATCCGAAGTGAAATGTTTTCGCGTCGCGTAGCGACGCCTGAATATATGGCGGCCTGAAAATGGCGGTTGAATTCAAGTGCGCGGTATCTGGAAGCGACGGTACCTGCCGTTAAAGCGGCTTATTGAGTTGTCAGTTTGAGTACAGAAATCACATCGACGAATCCCGTGGTCCAGGCAATTATTACTGGAACTGCACCACAGCCCGCACGTTTAGCTGCCGCCCGCGGATTACTGCCTTTACCACAAAATGATCTGCTCGAAGTTCTCGTGGCGCTCTCGTCGAATTCAGATGCGGAATTGGCCGAAGCTGCGAACGAAACTCTTCAGGAAGCAACGCCCGAAGACTTACTTATTGCGGCAAAGTCAGAAGAAACCGCACCCCCTGTTCTCGCTTATCTTGCTTCTCATCGTGCTCCCAAACGAGATATTCACGAAGCCGTTATTCTAAACACGCACACTCCCGATCAAGCGCTCGCGACTCTGGCGGCAACCAGTCCGGATGGCTCGTTGCTTGAACTTGTGGCGCTGAACCAACAACGGCTGGTCCGCTTTCCCGCAATCATCGATGCCATTCTGGCCAATAGTGCTCGTTCGTCAGAAGCTGAACGGCGCGCCAAAGAAACTCGCCGCGAATTCTTTGAAAAGGAACGGGGCGCGCGCCAGATTGCTGAAGAGTTGCGAGCACGTGGCAAGGCAGCCGCGGCCGAGTTTTTTGAAGCAGCAGATCTGAGCGGCGGTAATTTATCGTTTGACGATGCCTGGATCATCGCCCAACACATCGAAGTTTCGGATTCCGATCTCGACGACTCGTGGCTCCCGTCCGAACGTTACGAAGATCTGGTTGAATCGGCTGAAGAGATTGCCGCGAATCTTCAACGTGTGATCGAAAGCGAAAAACTCGAAGGCGGGGATGTTTCCACCGAACGCGTTTCATTGATTCGTCGCATCATGTTTATGAAAGTTAAGGACCGGATGAAACTGGCCATGAAAGGCGATCGGGAAGCGCGCGGCATTCTGGTCCGTGATTCAAACAAGATTGTTTCGTCTGCAGTTATTAACAATCCGCGGATTACCGAGCATGAAGTTGAAAATATCGCGTCGATGAGAACGGTCGCAGAAGAAGTCCTTCGTTTGATTTCCATGAACCGTAGTTGGGCGCGTTCTTATCCCATCATCCATAACCTGGCCCGAAATCCTCGTTCGCCAATTCCAACGGTGATTAATATTCTTCCCCGGATTAGGACCAAGGACCTGATGAATCTCTCTCAAAATCGAAATGTTTCCGAAGCGGTTCGCCGTCAGTCATATCGTTTGGCCGGTATACGTTCAGGCGGCTAAACGGCCCGTTTTAAATCGTCCCATTACTGTCACAAGAATTTTGCGAAAAAGTTCATAAAATTCTTGACATTGGAAATGAAGTCGTATAATTTCCCACAATCCAAGCGCAGCAGTTTAGACATACGGCTTGGGAGTTCTTTCTAGTTTGAGGGGTAAGTTTCCGAAGATACGATTTTCCCTTTGATATTCGGCTTTATTCTGCCCGTATCCTCCGCCCACGATGAAGTTATGTAGTACCGACTTCATTACGCTTTGAAACGCCACCCCCGCTTTACCCCGATCCCTGCCCCAAAATTTTAGCCCCGTCGATTAATCATTAATCGACGGGGCTCTTCTCTTTTATGACTTCAGGCGAGTCTAATAAGAGATGGGGTGAGTGGGCGAACGGCGTAGCGGTGAACTCCCACTCGCCCCGTCTCCCACTCACCCCAATCTCCCGTTCACTGCATCCGTCTCAGGCTATCTCACAAGTTCCTTTTCATCGCTATAGACTTCGGTTGAATTAGCCTCGCCGTCAACGGTAGCGCCACACATACGCGCGAACAACGCCTCATACTGGTCCACCACATGGTTCCAGTCGTATTGGCTTTGCACTCGCGCTTGCGCCCGGTTTCTATAGGCATGAACAAGTGAACCGTCGCGCAAGACACGCTGCAATTTCTCCGTCAAATCAAACTCATCAGCATAAGGAATCGCCGCGTCGCCAACCACTTCCATATTTTCCGGCGTCGCCAGTGTCAACACGCAGTTTCCGTAACCCATTGCTTCAACGAGGGCCGGGTGTGTTCCACCGACTTCGGTAGCGTGCACATAACAGTATGCATTCTGTTGCAGCGCTCGATAATCCTGACCAAAAACGAAACCCGTAAAAATAATGCGCTTATCGCCTTTAGCCCGTGCTTTTAAATCGTTGATGTAATGCTCAGCATAAGGAGCATCGCCGACGATTAAGAGTCGATAAGCGGTGCGAACGCGTTTGAAAGCCTCAATCACGAGATGCGCATTGTTTTCTGGTTCCAGGCGCGAGACATACAAAACGTAGCGATTAGGTTCGACTCGCCACTTCCTTACATTCGCCCGATCAGGTCGTCTTTCTACTTCGCTGCCATACGCAATCATTGTTGACTTAGCGTTGTGGTTGGCGAGGTAGTAGTTTTGAATTACCTGCGCATCGGTAACCATCTCGTTCGGCAATATCGTTGAAAGATACTCGGCGAGTTTGTAATAACGCCGGCCTAAATTCCCCCACTTCTTTCGCTTGTGTTCCAATCCATCGACATTGATGGCGACCGGAGTCCCGGTGAAACGCAGCACGGGCGCAAACGGAGCATTTGCCGCGTTACAAATCAATGCGACGTCGAATCGTTGGGGAATAGCGTGAACAGCGGACAGAAAAGTGTGGATGACCGTGTCGAAGTATTTATGCCTGATGGTCGGTAAGACCTGCAGTCTAACTCCGTGAAACTCCAGTTGACGCGGCGAGACGTAGTGCGCGCGGCAATAAACAGTTACCTGATGGCCGCGTGCGACGAGCCTGGTGGATAAGTGCTCGGCGAAGGTTTCAAATCCCCCGTAGCTGGCAGGGATCCCCCGTGTTCCCAAAATTGCAATACGCATGGTTTGAGTTTCGGCTCAGCCCGTAAATTTGCAGTATCGTTTAAGACAACTTTGCTGTCTGTGAGACAGTCTATTTAGTTATTCGACGCTTAAACGTGGCGAAAAGACTTAACAACGCATGATATAGCTTTATCAGCTTTTAAGGCCAGTCTCTATACATTTAAGTATAGTCTAACCCGATCATCTCGCAGTAGCGGATTGATCTGAGCTCCAACGAATGGCTCTAATAGTCACTCAAAGAGTCGGATCTCGAATGATATTGCCTGAATAATTTACGAGTCCGGCGCGGGGGAGTGCAGGTTATTTAGTTGCCTGGCTGCAATAATCTGGACATTTAAATTAGCCGTCGTCTATCCCGTAATTGTGTCAGCCAAGTGGAAAACTTCGTACACGCTACGTTTGCGTCATATCGGCTGCGCCGCCTGTTGTGAGGCATGGCTCTGCCCTTGCCGTAAGCTTCCGCAAATTCCGGGCTGCGCCTTCTGGCTGATCCGAAAGATCAAAAAGTTAGAAAGAGAAGAAGGGCGCAGCCCTGAGATAATTAAGTCTGAGACGGCAAGGCGGAGCCATTGCCTCACAACAGGCGGCGCAGCCGATTCTCGATTAGTCACTTCAGAACAGCTCTTATCGTGAATCTCGATTACGCTTTCAATAGCGGATGATCCATCGGATTGAGAAGAGTGATAAAGACGGAAAACGGGTTTCCGTCGGCCGAAAACCCGCTTCACCATGGTTAAGACCCAGTGACTATTTTTTAGCCGCTGCAGCCTGCGCGTCGCCGCCTTTTTCTCCTCTGGTATCGCGCTCACGAATACGAGCCGCCTTACCACGAAGACCACGCAGATAATAGAGTTTCGCTCGCCGCACGCGGCCTCGCTTCACGAGGTCGATGTGATCGACGATCGTGGCGTGTAGTGGGAAAATTCTTTCAACGCCAACGCCAAAGCTCGTCTTGCGAACGGTGATGGTTTCGCGGGCGCCCCCGTGTTTACGGGCGATCACGACGCCTTCAAAAGCCTGCAGTCTTTCCTTGGTCTCGGATTCTTTGATCCTCACATGGACACGCACAGTGTCGCCCGGCTGGAACCGTGGAATATTGTTCCGCAGTTGGGTCTCTTCAATTCTCTGTAATCTATTCATTGTTTACTAACTCCTAGTTCCGAGCGACTCAACTACCGAACACTCGCTCACAAGTTCAAATTATTTCAATAAGTCAGGGCGATTACGTCGCGTCTTCGCAGTGGCAGCCTCGCGTCGCCACCGTTCAATCTCAGCATGATTACCGCTCAACAATACATCGGGAACTTTCATCCCGCGAAACTCCGGTGGCCGCGTGTAATGCGGGCAATCGAGCAATCCGTCGGTGAAAGACTCAAAGACGGCCGAAGTATCACTGCCTAATGCACCGGGCAACAATCTCACCAGGGTGTCAATCAGGACTAATGCAGCAGGTTCGCCGCCAGACAAGACATAGTCGCCGATCGAAATCTCATCCGTTACCAATGCCTCAGCGACGCGCTCGTCGACGCCTTCGTAACGTCCACATAACAAAACTAACTGCGAAGCGGAGTCGACTAACTCCTGCGCCGTTGCTTGATTGAGGACTCGACCCTGCGGTGATAACAACACCACTCGAGTTCCGGCTGCGAAGTCTTCGCGTTTACCGGCGCCAGTCAGCGTTTCAACACCTGCGAAAATCGGTTCAGGCTTGAGCACCATGCCATCGCCACCACCGAACGGCCGATCATCGACCATGTGGTGCTTATCGCTCGTCCACTGACGAAGATCGTGCGCAGCGATTGCCACGAGTCCGGCGTTGCGGGCCCGTCTGATAATCCCGTACTCGACAACCTCACGAAAGAACTCCGGAAAAATCGTGATAATGTCGACGCGCAGCATGTTCTTAATTAACGTTGGTGCTACTGCACCGATCAAAGAGCTAATTCAAATCCAACAGACCCGCTGGCGGATCTATCAGGATCTTTTTGGCGCTGGTATCGATGCTCGTTACTATCGATTCCGCCAGCGGCACCATGATCTCGGCGCCACTTTCAGTAGCAACCACGAGTATTTCGGCGCCACCTGTTTTCAAAATTGAGTTGACTGTGCCAACCCGTTGACCATTCACTTCCTGAACAGTGCAACCTTCCAAATCAAAATCGAAGTATTCGTTCTGCTCGAGTTCGATTACTTCGGATTCAGGTACGCAAAACTCAAACTCCCTGAACTTCTCGGCTGCTTCAACTGAATCGCAATCAACAAGTTTCAGAATGATCCGGTCGTTCTGAAACCAAAAATCTTCAAGTTCTACTGTTTGCCGGTCTCCTTTTGGTCCAACTGCTATCAACGTGCTGACAGCGTCGAAACGCTCAGGAAAATCCGTCAAAAGATCGGCAACTAGTTCGCCTTTCAAACCCCTTGCTCTAAGTGCTTTGGCGATGCTGACTAACGAATCCGGCGTGTCGCTTTCCAAAGTTGTCATTCAACTATTTCGACGAGATAGCGATGATTGTCTTTACCGCCGGCTATTCGCGCCAGCGATCTGAGCGCCCGAATTGTCTTGCCTTGCTTGCCGATGATTTTTCCGACATCGCCAGGGCTGACGCGAACTTCAATCAACGTGGTTCCATTGCGCTGTTCAACCTCGCGGACGTCAACATTCTCACCGTCGTCCACGAGCGCCTTCACAATCATCTCAATGGCGTCACGCATAAATTTAAGTTTGACTATTACTGCGCGTCAGTAGTTACAGCGGCAGCGGCTTTGGCTGATGCCTTGATCAAGCGACCAACCGTGTCAGTCGGCTGCGCGCCCTTTTCGATCCAGTAGTTAACTCTCGCGAGGTCCAACTTGATCTCAGCCGGATTTCTGGTCGGATTGTAGGTGCCGAGATTTTCCAAATACGCACCATCGCGCTTTGACTGTTTCTCTTTAACTATAATCCGGTACGACGGACTCTTCTTGGCGCCAGTGCGCATCAACTTAATTGCTAACAAGTCGTTCCTCCTTCAGAACTGCTCCATCTTCTCGATGGTCGTTATTTACGTCTCTTCTTTTTCTTTTTGTTCTTCTGTTTCTTTCTCGGCAGACCCGACGGTAATGCCGGCAGATCGTCCATGTCACCGCTGAATCCGGACATGTCCGGCATGCCCGTCATCTTTCTCAACATCTTGCCTTTGAGTCCGCCGCCACCACTACCGCCAAACAAACCGGCGTTGGACAGTTGGCGCATCATTTGTCTCATCTCCGTGTATTGCTTGATGAGCTGATTGACGCTGGCGACCGACGTTCCCGAACCACGGGCAATGCGTCGCCGCCGGTTCGCGTTCAGGATGCGATGATCGTTGCGCTCTTCCCACGTCATCGAATCGATCATCGCTTCGGTGCGCTTAAGTTCCTGTTCCATCAACTTCGACTGTTCGTCGTTGAGTTGAGGCATGCCGAAACCACCTAACAACTGGTCCGGCAGGAGCTTCATGATCTTTGAGAAAGAGCCGAGCTTTTTAACTTGTCGGAGCTGAGAACGAAAATCATCGAGCGTGAATTCGTTCTTCTGTAGCTTCTTGAGCTGTTCTTCAGCTTCTGATTGATCGACTTTCGCCTGTACTTCTTCAATCAGCGACAAAACGTCGCCCATTCCTAAAATGCGTTGGGCGACCCGGTCCGGATAAAAGGGTTCAAGCGCATCGTAGCGCTCACCCATACCGACAAACTTAACCGGCTGACCGATGACCTGCTTGATTGATAACGCCGCGCCACCACGGGCATCGCCATCCATCTTCGTGAGAATTACACCAGTGATCCCCACGCGCCGGTGAAACTCTTCAGCCGATCGCACCGCATCCTGACCCGTCATTGCGTCGGCGACAAACAGGATTTCCACCGGATGCGTCTCGTTCTTGATATTAACGAGTTCTTCCATCAACTCGTCGTCGATGTGAAGACGGCCGGCTGTGTCGATCAGCAACGTGTCGAAGCCGGTCTGTTGCGCGTGCTTGTGGGCTTCGCGCACCAGGGTCAATGGATCGTCAGTTCCCTGAAGTTCAAATATCTGCTGGCCAGCCGTTCTCGCAACAACTTTGAGTTGCTCGCGAGCAGCGGGACGGTAAACGTCAACCGATACTAAAAGCGGCTTGCGATCCTGATTTGTCGCCAGCCAGCGAGCGATCTTGCCTGTTGAGGTCGTCTTGCCGGAACCCTGCAAGCCAACCACCATTACCGTGTTAGGTATCTGCTTGGTGAAAACCAGGCGGGACGATTGTCCGCCTAACAATTCCACTAACTCATCGAAAACAATCTTGACGACTTGTTCCGATGGTTTGAGTTCCTGCCAAACCTGCTGACCTTCCGCTTTGTCTTTGACCGAAGCGATGAAGTCTTTGGCGACCTTATAGTTAACGTCAGCTTCGAGTAGAGCAAGACGTATCTCTCTGAGGGCCGCGTCAACGTGTTCTTTGGTAAGAACTCCTTCGCCGCGCAGATTCTTCAGCGTCCGTTTTAGCTTGTCCGAAAGCGACTCAAACATAAGACCCTAGGTAAACTTCCGCGCAGCGGACGGAAACGGAGAGAATAGCGAGCGTTTAGGCGGGGTGTCAAGGCAGTGAGGGTGGTTTATATGTAGAATTCGTGCTCTTGGAGTGAACATCGCCGACACACTTCCTAAATGAAGTGATCGTTAAATCCACTTAGCCCCATAGTTATTGAACCTTCCGGCATTCGCAATTATACATTTTCGCAAATCGCAATGGTTAACCGCGCCAAAGCAGAGACTTCCGCCAGGGACTTCTTTCCCGAACAATTGTCCTTGCGTTCTCTAAAAATTGCAGCGGCACATTGCAAAGCCTGCGACCTCTGGGAAAAAGGAACGCAGACTGTTTTTGGCGCCGGAAAGCGTCTGGCCAAAATCCTTTTCGTCGGTGAACAACCTGGAAACGAAGAGGATCTCACCGGCAAGCCTTTTGTTGGTCCGGCTGGTCGCCTATTAGATGAAGCACTTGCCGAAGCCGGGATCGATCGAAAACAAACTTACGTAACCAATGTCGTCAAACACTTCAAATGGGAACCGCGGGGTAAGCGTCGGATTCATAAGAAGCCCAACGCCGTTGAAGTTAAAGCCTGCCGCCCCTGGCTTGAAGTGGAGATTGCTTTGGTCAAACCGGAGGTGGTGGTGGCATTAGGAGCAACCGCTGCACAGGCTTTACTTGGTGCGCAATTCCGGGTCACCAGGGAACGCGGCAAACTTTTACCACCACCACCTTTCTTGAACGGCGCCCAGATCATGGCCACGGTCCATCCCTCTTCGATTTTGCGTGCGCCAGATGATGAATCCCGTCGCCTTGAATACCGGCACTTCGTAGACGACCTGAAAGAGTTGGCAGCTATCATTGGCCCATAATTAGGACTGCTTACATTAGGACCGCAGGCGTCCACGTCTGCCCACCTTTATAGACAATTCCTCCTTGAGTATTCGTTTCGCGCTGTCGTTTTAGCCCGGCCGAGTGGATTCAACTTGCTCGCACACCGAAAATTGGTCAAATGGGTTTCCGGGGTGTGAGGGAGCATTTGTTCACCGGGCTAAAACCACAGCGCGAAATTCGAATTCCAACTAATCCTATAAAATACTCCTTGACGTCTTCGCCAAAAAATACTCCTTGACGTCTTCGCCAATCTGTTCGAGAATGTTCGTTAGATTTTCGGTTGTCAACGAAAATCTTTTTGAGACAGCGAAGAGGAGGATTAATGCCAATAACGGCTAAGCAGCGACGTATTTATGATTTCATCAGGCGTTATCTTGAGTCGAACCACGAGCCCCCTACCATGGCGGAGATTGGTAAGCAGTTTCAAATGAGATCGTCTGCCAGTGTCCACGGAATCCTGCTATCTCTTGAAAAGGAGGGTTTGATCAAGCGAATCCCGAATGTCAGCCGCGGAATAGAACTGGTTGAGCAACCAATGGATAACGAGGAGGACGAAATTCCTTTGTTGGGAATTGTGGCGGCGGGTCAGCCAATCGAAGCGATCTTAACTCAGGACACGGTTCCCGTTCCTCGAGATATGCAGGGACGAGAACGAACTTTTGCGCTTCGGGTACGTGGCGACTCGATGATTGAGGAGAACATTCAGGATGGCGACATCATTATCGTTGCTTCGCAGAAGACCGCTGAAAACGGCCAGGTGGTGGTTGCCTTAATCGACGGTAGTTATGCAACGGTCAAGAAATTTTATCGCGAACCGGATTTTATTCGTCTCGAGCCGGCCAATCCGCAGTTCAAGCCAATCTTTGTAAAAACTCCGGAACGTATTCAAATCCAGGGAGTAGTGCGCGGTTTGATACGCAGATACGATCATGCGACAGTTGCCTGAGGTTATGATTCGATAGGGAGGTCGTGGATTAGCAAAAGGCTTTGTAAAACTCATTCTCCCCAAGCTTTAGGTTGGGGCGTGGCCTGCCCCGAAGGGGCTACGTCTCAAAGCCCAGGGTTGCTGCAACCCTGGGTGGGCCAAGCCTGAAATTATCAACCGCAACGCGGTTGCGATTAGCTGCAAACCTCAAATGACGCAACCGCGTTGCGGTTGCCACGGCGCGAAACGTCTTTACCCCAGGGTTGCTGCAACCCTGGGTGAGCCAAGGCTGAATTATCAACCGCAACGCGGTTGCGA
>DATDMC010000107.1:0-21382 GCA_036518995.1 Pyrinomonadaceae bacterium
CGCGCTCCGACAGAAGAGGATCCGCTACTGTCGGAGCGCGTCCGTCTGTCTATACATCCGTCCTCGATCGCCCCGTTCGATTAAAGGTCTTTGATGTGTTGCGCTAATCTGAGTTTCCGAAGTTAGAACTTATCAGGGTTGTCGCAGATGATCGAAACAAAACATGAAGCAACAGTTTAAAAATCCTGGTCCAAACAAAGTTCAACGTTGGCCACCTTACCCACCCGTTGAGGAACCAGCAGATCGGGAGAAAGTGTGGCGCTATATGGATTTCACCAAATTCATGTGGCTGATCGATCAGAGTGCGCTTTATTTTCCCAGAACAGATACCTTTTTGGATAAATGGGAAGGGGCGTACCCAAAGCAGAATTCAATTACACATTTGGGGTTATATAAGGATAACGGCCAAGACAGGATTATCAACCTGAGAAAACGCTCCAGCACTTTTTACTTCATCAGTTGCTGGCATCTGAGTGAGCATGAATCGGCAGCGATGTGGGATCTGTATAAAAAGGCTGATGTTGGCATCGGAATTCAATCAACCTATAAACGACTGAAAGATAGTATAAGAGATGAATTTCTCACTGAGCCCATGTATTTCACTAAAGTAAAGTACATCGACTATGAAAACGAGAGGTTCGAAGGGCCGCTCCCCGAACTTGGTGCTTTAATCCCGTTGTTTCATAAGAGAAAAAGCTATGAACATGAAAAAGAACTGAGGATTGTCACCAGTAACTTCTTATCCGATGATCCGAACAAATACGTGGATAGTCCTCCGGGAATAAGTTTTCCTGTAGACCTACAAACTCTATTGCAGGGAGTTTATATATCCCCTAACGCCGGACGGTGGTTCAAAGAATTGGTGGAATCGGTCCTCCGAAAATATGAGTTAGTTGACGTGCCAGTGCATCAAACTGAGTTGGATAACGAACCAATCTATTAATGAGCACCATGGATTACAAAAGCACCGAACTAAAAGAAGAACAGAGCCTCATTACTGTTGGCGACTTACTGCCGTAATCTTTCTGCACTCTTCGCGCATCGAGAATCGTTACAGCCAATTACATCGTAGTCCGTCTTTGAACTGAACGTAAGACGGGTTCAGTAGTTTGTAAACAACAGGCGGTTGGGAGACTCTTGCCCTGAGTTACGGACTACACCACCCGTCGAAGTCTCTACAAGTGCGGAGCGGACCGTGGCCGGCGACGCTAAGCGATTGCTCTGCAGATAAAGTGCGACGACGCCCGACACGTGCGGTGTTGCCATCGACGTTCCTGTCGCAGTCGCGAACATGAGATCGCCGCCAATCCAGGCAGAGGGGATGCTGACGCCGGGAGCAAACAGATCCAGCGTCGATCCATAGTTGGAAAACTCTGCGCGAGAATCGTTCTGGTCCGTCGCGCCGACCGTTATCGCTTCGGCGAGACCCGCGGGAGAATAATTTGCCGCATCCTCGTTCCCATTTCCGGCGGCTACTACATAAGTCACACCTGATCTGATTGAATTCCTCACTGCCGCTTCGACAGCTTTGTTCTTACTTCCACCGAGACTCATATTAGCCAGCGCCGGAATGCCTTGTTGGGCCGGCCGCGCGTGATGCCACGTCACGTAGTTGACTCCATCGATGACGTCCGACCAGGCGCCGGCGCCTTCACAGTTGAGCACCCGCACGCCAAGCAGATGTACCCTCTTGGCCACGCCGAAAGTTTGCCCACCGATGGTTCCAGCTACGTGCGTGCCGTGCCCGTTGCAGTCGAGGCCATTACCTTCGCGGTCAAAGTCGTAAATAACAGTGGCGCGCCCCTGAAATTCCCAGTGCGTGGTTAGAATACCGGTATCAATAACATAGGCGTTCACGCCCTCACCGTCGTTGTTATAAGCATAGAGCTTATCAAGCGGAAGATAGCGCTGATTAATACGGTCGAGTCCCCACGACGCGCGAGGCTGCGGGTTCTGAAAAGCACCCTGATCGATGGTCATGAGGATCGGCTCTGCATCTGGCGTCCCCACTGCGATGGCGCCATCCTGCACAACGAACGCAACCCGCGAGTCGTTGCTCATGGCTATTGCCTGCGACTCCGTCGCGTTCAGGCGAAAGCCTTTGAGCGCCGCACTCCACGTTATAGAGAAAGTGCCACCGTAAGTGGACGTCAGGCTCGTCGCGGTGGCAATCACCAGTGGATCATCAGGAACTTGCGTTGCTATAACGGAGGTCGAATTCGAACCGGAAGAGAACGCCGAAGTGGTTGAAGTCTGAGCACTATCTGCAATTCCTGTTTTTGGCGCCGGCGCCGGAGTCGCAGTGCTCACAGGACTCAAGTCAGTGGTCGCCAGCACGACGACGTAACGGCCGGGTATAGGATTAGTGACAGTATAAAATTTAGTGGTCGCAACCAGAGCCTGGCTTTTGACTGACAGAGGAGCGAGGGGCACCACGTATAAAAAAGCAACAGCGAGCAGTAGAGCTAGCGTCTTCTTCATGTGAATTTTCTCCAAAGTGCAGAACGGATCAGTGAGGCTGGGCAATGGTTAGTGTGCGCATCTTAACACAGAATCCCAAAAGAGATTTACTTCGCATGCACGCTTCTGCGCTAACAACTATTCCGAAAATGCCACGGTGATCGAGCAGATGGTGTGCTGAAAATGGGCGGACGGCCTGCGACCAACGATCCTGCGACGATATGAATCGGGTGGGCAGGCCATCGTCGCCACGGCGCGCGAGACCGATGCTCGCTTCGGGGCAGGAAAGCAACGGTGAACAGACTATCCACAGAAGAAGTACTTAACAAAGCGTATCGCCTCGCCTACTTTCTTCATCAGGACAAAGGTACTGCGATCCGGATCGTTGCTGACGCCACGCTCAAGCTGAATGTTGCGATGGCAGTTCAGAGCAAGCGGCTCTATTACGTCCCGGTCGGGAGATTTTCACGCGGAGATTCACGCCGCACTGACGCCATTCGTAACAAAACTCTATTCAGCGATCTGCACTTGCTCCAGCGCCTCATTTATGGCGAATCGGAACCTTATGAACATCAGAAGGAGCGGGTGGTGATGGCTGGACAGCCAGGCGTTTGCGCTGACTGTGCGCCGGCAAGTGAGGAAGATCTCCTTGTTTACTTCGTCAAGCACCTGGTGAGAATCACCACCAAGCGGAACGCGTTCTACGTCACACTCGGCATCAGCCGCCTTCTCCACAACTACAGCACTTTTGAAACTATGGAAATTTATAACGCAGTTATTGGCGAGCCGGAGCGAGTCAAGGACGACTATTACTACCGCTCGCGTAAGGCCGTCCTGATGCACGAAATGCTGGCGCGCTTTGGCGAGTTGATCCGGGCCTGTCGCCAACAACGGGGTGAAGAGAGATTTGAAACTCAGCCGGGTTCTGAAGAACAACAGTCGCTCGTAAGAGAGTGCCTTCGCCTGTTTACCCCCTGGGACACGGAATGCTCGGTGCCGCGTGACTTCAATCCGCTTAAGACGGTAATTGCCTCGCTGACATCGAAAAGTATCGCCGACGAAAATGAACTCGAAGTCAATCGCATCCATGCCATCCTGCACCCGAATTGCTTTGAGAGATTAATCGCAGCTTTCGGCTACCGCTCGCCGCAGGAGCGAATGGAGTTGCCGCGGTTCTTCTCAAATCAAACGAATGATCAGTCTCGGCCCGGTCGGCGTGGCGCGCCTGCTGAGTTGAGTAGCGAAGAGCTGGCTGAGATTAATCACATACTTGACGAGCAAGCGGGACGTCGCCGCCGTTCGTTACCAACCGGCGTCATCCGCATCGTGGTCGACGGGATAGAACGGGGCACGTTGAATCCTGCTGAACAGTCGAATATCAACTTCAGCGTCAAAGATGACGCAGAGATCATCGAAGTGAAGACGACAGACTCACGCGGCGGTCTCTTACTTGCAACGCACTTGCTCACGTCCCTGGGGATGGACCATGACGCGCCAACTATCTCTTCGATCCAGTTAGAAGGTGGTCAGAAGTTGTCGCTAAGTATTACGAGAACAGCGTTCGATGTGAATGGTGGAAGCGAACTCCTCATCACGTTCAGATACCGGGAAACAAATCCGCTGAGAGTCGCGCATTTGTGGTGGCAACGGCTCAAGCTTCGTCCCAATCCGGGGCCAGGCGGTGTGTGGGTTGGCGCCAGAATATCAGCGAGTCTCATCGTTGCCGGCTGCGTCTCAATCATTTGCCTGGCGAGCTATCTTGGATATATGGAACTAACCTCGCGCCAGACAAATGGACAGGGGCAAGTAGCCAGCGTACAGACTACTCCTCCTAATCAAAGTGGACCAATATCCGGAAGTTCCGATAGTAAAGCTATCGAGACACTAAACTCGGAATCTTCAACTCGAGTAAAAAAGGACAGTGACGAACCGGACAAGACCGCCGCGAAAATCACCGGGCCGGCAGCAACACGAAGACCTAAAAGTGATCGAGCAACTGTAGCTAAGACGCCGTCTTCACCTGGTCCAGACGTTGTAACAAACACCTCCGATGAAGACCTGACGCGTAGCGGTAGCGTGGTCGCCGACCTGCGACTTCAGGAAGTCAAAAAGATCTACATAGAAATGCGCGGTGATGCGGTGTTTGATCAACTACGCAGCAAACTTGTTGAGGATCTGGATTCGAGTGGTGTGGTTGCTATAACAACCGATGCGGATGAAGCGGATGCGGCCCTTAAGATCGCATTTTCGGAAAACAGCGCCGGCGGGCCACAAATTGAACGGGCATTATTAGTCAACGCACGCGGAACAGTGCTTTGGCCCAAAGCGGGTCAAAACGCACGTCCGTATTCCGGCGAGCCCACTAAAGTCCTGTTAAAAATAGCCAGTGATTTGCTGTCCGAGATCAGGTTGGCACGCACCGGACATTGAATCATCGAGCACTACTTCGGTTCGCCTTGCAGCACAAATCCTGCCCAGTAGTACGGCGCGTGCCAGCGCTCTTCACGCCAGATTGCGATTTGCGCTTCCCTAAGCGCTGCCGCCGTATTGGATTGTTTTGGTCCCAGCAGCCCCTGATAAAAAGCCGTCATTAACCGCGCGGTGGCCTGATCCTGAACGTCCCAAAGGCTCACCAGCACGCGCTTCGAACCGGCGTACATGAAGCCGCGTGTGATCCCGTAAAGCCCCTCACCTTTCACTTCTTTGCCAAGACCTGTACGACAGCCGCTCAGCACAACCAACTCCGCCCCCAACTTCAAATTGAAGACTTCATACGAACGCAAGTATCCCTCTTGAGGGTTGCCTTGCCGGTCTAACATCGAAAGTACGATCCCGGAAAGTTCCGGGTGCAGACTGTCAAGAAAGCTATGGGTAGCGAAATGGATGATTCGATATTTGCTCAAGTCCTCGCTCATCACTGCCGTGCGATTAGCTTCAAAGCCGATGGCAGCCTTGCGACCTGCGGCAGGCGCGAGAGCCAGAATTGCCTCTGCCTCTTGTCGCGTATTTGGAAGTCGCGGTAAGGCCGGTAGCGGCTGCGAGGATGCCGGCTCCTGCAGTTCCGACGCGGCGATTTTTTCTCCGCCACCCGCTGCCAGTGGTCCATGGTGACCACCGCCCGCGTTACGGCTCAAGACTCCAGTAAACCTTTCATCAGTCTTATCGAATACAGGATCGGCAAAGACAGCTACGATTTTTTCCGCCGGTGCACGCCCCTGGAGCTCTCGCCTAAGCACTGCAAGTGTTGATGCCGACGGAATACTCGTCACTTCGTGATGGACCATCAGTGGCACGAACGGCGCATCGCCGCGCGCGTTTTGTGGAGTCGACGTCTGTCCAGGAACTGCCAGCGCAGCGAACGGCAAATACTCTAATGCGCCATCCGGAACTACAAGCAGACGCTTTTGTCCTAACTGAGCAGCCACTGGTCCAAGCAACATGTTGCTCAAAGCCGTCGCCGCCTTCGGGTACTCGAGGTCAGCCTGCCGGACACGCTCGCGCTTCTCCGCTGCGATTTCAAACTTCACGTACCGGTTGCGGGCGGTTAACAGTTCATAGCAGCGCCGTGCGGCCGCCTCGATCATGGCACGCGGCGGTAGTTCGTAGCTTGAAAAGGAAGTGGCTGTTACCACCCAGAGATAACTTCGCTCTTCACCCAGCGAGTATTCCAACAGTATTGTCGCATCATCCGTGATTGCAGTTTGGATTTCCCTTAGACCAAGAGATGCGGGCTGTGTCAAAGCAGCATAGCGCGGGCTGCGTGTTTTTAATTCCGCTTCAATCGCGAGAAGCTGCGTTAACAGGTCCTCGATCTTGCGTTGCACTGCAGTCGCCGATTCCGTCGTATGCGAACCAGCTAATAAACGTATCTGTCGTTCTGCTTCTGCATTGAGCATCTGCTGCAAAGAGCGCTCGCGCGCCAGCAGACCGGGATCAACACCCTGACGTATGTCAGCGCTGGCTTCAGTCAACATGTCGATTAGACTTCGGGCCCGCGCTTGCTCGTAAGCGCTCAACGCGGCGACATCGAAGCCGGCTGTTGGTTGACGTCGATGCAGTCGCATCAGCAGATCGATGTGCAGCTTGTATAAGTCTTGTACCGAGGCAAAATAGGAGGCGCGCAAATCTCTGCTTACGACCTTGGTGCGCAGTGCGTTGATGATGTTGAGCGCGGCTTCGGTTAATTGACTCGCCCGCAGAAGATTATCCAGTTTGGATTCTGCGCGGGCCATTCCATAAAGGGCTGCGACTTCCCCATTGCGATCACCCACGGCACGCCAGATGGGTAGAGCCTTGCCATAGTACTCAAGCGCTTTCTGCGGTTCGTTCGACAAGTTGAAAGCGCGTCCAAGCTGGTTGAGCGTTAGCGCTTCTCCCTGGCGATCGCTCACGACAACTCTCAACTCGAGTGCACGCTCCAGGTGTTCAACGGCCTTACGATGGTCTCGCGAAATGTAGGCGGTTCCGATATGGGTGAGTATTCCCGCTTCTATCCTGCGGTCCCCAATCTCACGCGCCAGCGCCAGCGCCTGGTCCAATTGTTCGAGCGCCTTCTCCGGTTCATCCAGCAGGTTGTAAACGTTTCCCATGTTGCCGAGCGTTATGGCCTCGACCCGGCGATCACCTATCGCACGGGCCACCGGGAGCACCTGCTCAAAGTAATGGAACGCTTTCTCCGGTTCACCCAAAAGGTTGTAAACCGTGCCCATGTTGTTGAGGACCGTCGCTTCATTACGGCGGTCACCCACGGCCCGCCACAAAGGAAGCGCTTGCGCGAAATGATCGAGGGCCTGTTGCGGCTCACCCATTAATCTATACACCGTGCCGATCATTGTGAACGTGCCTGCTTCGCCGCTTTGATCCTCAACCAGGCGCATGACCGGAAGCGCAAGGAGGGAGGATTCGAGCGACTTCTGCGGCTCACCCAGCGCATAGTTAACCCTGGCATTGATTAATAGCGTGATGGCCTCCAGATGACGATCTCCGATCGCGCGCCAGATAGTGAGTGCCTGGTCCAGGTATTCGAGCGCCTTTTGTTGCTCGGCAAGCAGGTTGTAGACAGTGCCGATGTTGGTGAGAGTCATGCCTTCCCCACGTTGATCACCTGCTGCCCGCATCAAACGCAACGCTTCGGCATATTGTTCGATCGCCTTACGACGCGACTCCGCTGTTCTTTCGCCTTGTAGCTGGGCGGCCGCGAAGTACGAACGCTCCGCCGCGATGCGGGTGCGGTCGATCTCGGTCGCAGTTCTCAGATCCTCGATTCGCACCTCGTATCGTCCAGCCGCTGCACCTTTCTCCAGTGAGCGCACATTGAAAACATAAGTACCGCTGACTTCCGCAACGAGTGAAACTGCTTCCATGCCTCGTGTGCCGCTCAGGTTGTTATCCACTTCGAGGAGAGGTTTTCCATCCGCTCCTAACAACGCCACGACTACATCAATGCCTTTCTGGTCCACTACAAAGCGCATGTACTGGCCGGCACTTAATGAGACCTGATAGGTGTGTTGTTCACCGCCTTTCATTTCGCGCACGAGCGGTGGTCCAACTACGAGGGTGTAAGTGCTTGACTGGTCCTGACGCGGCACTTCACTTTTCGCATTTGGGTTTGCGGCATTCACTGTCGCACTCGGCACGAGGAGCCAGGCGATTGCGACGCATGGTAAGGCCCAACTCGAACCGAGCGATCTACAAAACTGGATTGATGCCATCATAGGGTTCGAAATTCTATTACTGCAGGTGAGGGGTGTAAATCATAACCCGCGACTCCATAGCGGAATCGCGGGTGATGCCAACTGCCCGAAGGCGTCTGGGAGGAATCAGATCAGATGATTGTGAAACTCCAGTTAGCGCAGCGAGCAGGGGTAAACCACCCTTCCCAACTGCACTAACCGAAGTCTCGTTTTGTTTGCCAGCATCGCGAGCGAACTGCACGATGCCGACTAACCTGAGGCTACTACTCAGCGGCGCCGACGCCGCCTGCGCGTTTAGTTCCCTTCGGCCAGGGATTATGGCGTGCCCATCGCTCAGCCTCGGTGAGCGGCGGGAGGCAGAAGCCACCATTGCCGCAGGGCGACCACGGTGCGTTAACGCAACTCAGCGAGACCGGTGCGCAGGAACTGCTGGCCGCTGCAGCGGTGTCGATCCGCGAGTCTGAATCGATCGCCGTGACTTTACAGGGTGCAGGCGCTGGTGCTGGTGCTGGTTCAACCGGAGAAACAACGACTGTTCCGGAATCGCCGCCTTTAGCTACGGCGTTTCGCGTTAGCGGGGCAGCAGCCAAACCAGTTGGATTACCGGTATCGTAAACTTTTGTTGCGCCGTCTGATACACGGGTGAAAGTGAATCTCGGCCACACCTTTAGAGTTGAGTCCATCGTGGTGGCGTTAATTGTCATCGCTCCAGTTGAAGCCTTGTATTGAGACAGGCCTACCGTCATGTTCCAGGCTTCCGAAGCTCCGCTGGAATAGGTAACTGTGAGCGGGTTAGAGCTCTTCAGAGAAAGCCCGGTCATTTGGAGATCCGTGCTGCCTCCTGGTGCTGACACTGTTTGATATCGCTGGATAATGGTGTCAATGTCGCTCCCTGACGACAGCGGTACACCTTCGAGCGCGACTAACTGGCTGAATGCCTGGGAACCCGGTCCGAAGAAGTTCGCCGGTAGTGGCGAGCCGCCGAAGTCGTGGAAAGTTTCGCCGTTGGCAGGCGTTTCGAATTCGTCGTTTCCTGCCAGGACTGGAAAACCGGCCGGCGCCGCACTGCTGTTTCTGGTCGTGGCAAACAAGCCCACTACCAGTGCCGCTCCGATTAGGAACGCCATGCCGAGCATGACCGGCTTTGTGTAAAGCCTCCGTGTGATCTCTTTCATCGATCTTTCTCCTCTCGAAAATACTTTGTCTGAATTCCACGGAGTAGCCTGGCTTCGAATCAAGATCCGTCGTGAGGTTTACTCCGTGTCTTTCGGCGCTGCGGATTTCAGCACGCTTCCAACTCTTTTACTTGTTCGTTCTTGCTGAGAAACTTGTCCGTTCTTGCTGAACTTAGATCAGTGCGGATGAGTACAGGTTTTTGTTGAAGCATGCGCAAGCCTGTTCACGATGAGGTCAGTACCGTAACGCGGTAGCGTCGGGTCAGCTTGATTTTGAGGACCTAAGTCTCTCGCGCGACCCGACGCTATAGCGTTACGGTACTGACCTCATAGCCACGAAGACTCTCCTCGAAACACCATCGCCGACGCGCTTCCCGAGCGCTCCGAAATTGCCACGCCGGTTTCCTCCACTGAAGCTCATACTATCGTTGCACTCAGAAAGATGAATCGGACGCGGCAACGCCCGACCTCAGCCGCTGGATTTAAATAGGACCAGCATTCGAACACGTGGACCACTAATCCGACGCGTGGACGATTTTCTACTGGTGTGCTTTTAACCTCACACTCCCGTCCAGACCCCGACAGTCTGAAGGCACTCTCTGTTTGGAGTGTTTTCCTGACTCACAATCATTAGCCGGATGAGCGGTGTTCCGGTAAATGCCTCGAGTTCACATACGGATCGATAACTATGCAGATGAAGATGCGGGTAAAAGCATCGGCTGGAGTTTCGTTACTCGGAAAAGGACGCAAACACCTTCTGGGTATTTCGCCGACTGAGGCGAGCTTCGCAAGCCGCGGTTTCCTCGTAGGCGAGGAAAAGGCCCGCTACCGCCTCGAGCAAATCGGTCTGACTTTTCTGACTGGCTATCACGCGGCGCTCGAGGAGACGGGGTTCGTCCCGCTCGCGAAACGGCTGGCGACTGTCGAGACAGACTTACGCGGATTCGCTTTCGAGGGTGCCGCCATGGGATTGGCGCTAATTGATTGCTTCTCACCATGGCGGAACGATCGCTGGCACACTTTCACCGAGCAGTTCGCTGCGCCTCACATCTACATGATGCATGTCGGACTAGGCTGGGCACTCGCGCGTTTGCGGCGCTCCGTCACTTCGCATTTAGCGCGACTTGACCCGCTGCTGCGTTGGCTTGTCGTCGACGGTTACGGCTTTCATGAAGGTTATTTCAATTGGCCTCGATACATTGAGGAGCAAGCGATTTCCGCTCGCCTGCACGCATACGAATTACGTGCTTTCGATCAGGGTCTGGGCCGCAGCTTATGGTTTGTGAAAGGCGCGGACGTCGTTGCCGTCGCGAGTGCTATCAACGCTTTTCCTGCCGCGCGTCGCGACGATCTCTGGAGCGGAGTGGGCCTGGCCTGCACCTACGCCGGTGGTTGCGATCACGCCGCAATAGAGTCGCTGCGAGTTGCTGCCGGTGACCACTTGCCGGCGCTTGCGCAAGGTGTGGCCTTTGCCGCCAAGACGCGCCAGCGCGCTGCAAATCTCAACCCGCACACGGAATTCGTCTGTCGTTTGATCTTCGGGAATTCTGCAGAAGAGACCGCCGCAATAACTGACGCAGCGCTGGAAGACTTACGTGAAGAAGGCGGGCTGCCGGTTTATGAAGTTTGGCGCCGCCGCATTCAGGACAAACTCGCACTGGGAGTCACAAGAACATGACGATCACAGACGGCGCACTCAGTCGCCAGGCCGCAAAGTTGACGGCGATCCTTCTTATTCTCGTGGTCTACGCTTTCGCGCGTATACCCAGGACCTCGGAGTCCGAGTTAGCGAAGCTGGCTGAAAGTTTCCGTTTCAGCGCTGCTCCGCTACCAACGATGAGCGGAGAAACACCGAGGACAATTCGCGACGTCAATCCATCGTTGCGTCGTGTTGCCGCTTGGATCTCGAGCGTTGGGGCGGGCGTGGCGCTAAACGATCTCGACGGTGACGGGCTACCAAACGACGCCTGCTACGTCGACACCAGAATTAACAAGGTCATCGTTGCGCCGGTCCCGGGCACTCCCGCGCGCTATCAACCATTCTCTCTCGATCCGATCACTCTCTCTTACGACCCGGCAATGATGGCGCCGATGGGTTGTCTTCCCGGAGACTTTAACGAAGACGGTCTCGAGGATGTGCTCGTCTATTACTGGGGCAGGACTCCAATCGCTTTTATCAAACGCGATCGGAACTCACCGCGCGCTGACAGTTATACGCGGGTCGAAGTAGTTCCCGGCGACGCCCGTTGGTTCACAAACGCGGCGACGCTTGCCGACATCGACGGCGATGGCCATCCGGACTTGATCATCGGCAACTTCTTCCCCGACGGAGCCCGCATCCTTGATGCACATGCCAACGTCGCTGACGGAATGCAGGACTCGATGTCGTTAGCACAAAACGGTGGCGCCAAGCATCTCCTGCTATGGAAAGCCCCGGTAGCCGGCGCTCCCCAATTCGAAGAAGTTCATGACGCACTGGACCAGCAGAGCGCTCAGGGCTGGGCGCTGGCAATAGGCGCCGCCGATCTCGATGGCGACTTGCTTCCCGAAATCTACTTTGCCAACGACTTCGGCCCCGACCGCTTATTGCACAACCGCTCGACGCCCGGTCACCCGCGTTTCGAGTTGTTGAAAGGACGAAGATCACTGACGACAACGAAGTCGAAGGTGCTGGGCAACGACTCTTACAAAGGCATGGGTGTTGACTTCGGCGATTTGAACGGAGATGGGTGGCCCGACATCTACGTCAGCAACATCACTCAGGAGTACGGGCTTGAAGAAAGTAACTTCGTCTTCCTCAGCACGGGACACGTGGAGCTGATGAAACAGGGTGTGGCTCCCTACGTCGATCGCGGCGAGTCGCTTGGTCTCTCACGCACCGGTTGGGGCTGGGAAACAAAACTCGGCGATTTCAATAACGACGGAACGCTCGAAGCATTGCAGGCAACCGGCTTCATGAAGGGCAATGTCAACCGTTGGCCCGAACTACACGAGGTTGTCATGGGCAACGATCAACTGCTCCACCACCCAAATAGTTGGCCCAGCCTTCAAGCCGGCGATGACATAAGCGGCAACGGTCACAATTTCTTCTTCGCGCGCGCCCCCGATGGGACTTTTCATGACATTGCCGCACAGCTTTCAAGCGACCAACCGATGCTCACCCGAGGGATCGCGACAGCAGACGTTGACGGCGACGGACGTCTTGACTACGCAGTCGCGAATCAGTGGGGAACTTCATACTTCTACCACAACGAGAGCGACAAACCGGGCGCCTTCATCGGGCTCAGGCTTCGTCTACCAGTGCAGGAGAACGTATCGCAGACACGCGTTTGTCGTGAACGAAAAGGTGCAAACGTGCTTCCGTCGCGCGCTGCGATCGGCGCCGAGGCTCGAGTGCTTCCAGTTGGACGCGCACTACTCGTGCAACAAGTTGACGGAGGTAACGGACATTCGGGTAAACGCAGCACCGATTTGCAGTTCGGGCTGGGCCAACTCGCAGGAGACGGGCTCGTAACGGTCGAGCTGCGCTGGCGTGACACGCAGGGAACACTTCAACACGAAACGATTCAAGTGTCGCCGGGCAGTTGGTACACCATCCTGCTGGGCCGTGAGAAGGGAGTCATCAATGAATGCGAATGAGGTTAATAATCGATCAGACCGTCTTGGAGGACTGCGGCGCTTCGCTGTCGCGATCACTGTCCTCAATATCCTGGGACACACTTTCTTTGGCTTCGAACAGTCGTACGCACATCCCCTCATAGCGCTGGCCTCCGCTTACAGCGTCGAGTTGCTGCTCGAGTTGATCGACGCTCGCTTCAACCATCGCCCGCTTAGATTCTTAGGTGGCGGTCGGCGCAAGTTCGTCGACTTTTTTCTTTCGGCGCACATCACCGGGCTGGCCTGCGCCATGCTCCTTTGCGCAAACGAGAGACTTGGACCAGTGATCTTCGCTTCAGTCGTGGCGATCTGTTCGAAGTGCCTCTTGCGGGTTCCCGCGGGAAACGGCACGCGTCACTTCCTCAACCCTTCGAACTTCGGAATTACAGTGACGCTACTAGTCTTCTCGTGGGTGAGCGTCGCGCCGCCGTATCAGTTCACGGAGAACATGACGGGCATCGGCGACTGGATATTGCCCGCCCTCATCGTTTGCACAGGGACACTTTTGAACGCGAAATTCACTCACCGGTTGCCGCTCATCGCCGCCTGGCTGGGAGGCTTCGTCGCGCAAGCCGCACTCAGAAGTTTATTTCTCGACGCTGCCTTCGGCGCTGCGTTAGTACCAATGACCGGTGTCGCTTTTATCCTTTACACGTTTTACATGGTGACGGATCCGGCTACGACGCCAAGCGGCCCGCGACAGCAAATTGCCTTCGGCTTCAGTGTCGCCGCTGTCTACGGGTTGTTGATCACGAGCCACGTGGTCTTCGGACTCTTCTTCGCGCTGACAATTGTCTGCGTCGTGCGAGGTCTCGGGATCTACGCGATGCGATGGGCCAGGAGTCGCGAGCTGAATGGCGTCGCCACGCCGCTGAGTACGACGTCACCGGCTCCCGCCGCGGTTAGGGAGGCGTGAGATGCGACCAGCAATAGCCATTGTCGGCATGGCGTGTCGTTATCCGGATGCGCGTTCGCCTGACGAACTCTGGGAAAATGCACTCGCCGGACGACGAGCTTTCAGACGTATTCCCGCTGAGCGACTCAATCTTCACGACTACCTGTCGTCTGACCGCCAAAGCCCGGATCGAACCTACTCCTCCGAAGGAGCTTTTATCGAGGGTTACGAGTTTGACCGGGCACGTTTTCGCGTGCCGGGCGGGACCTTTCGCGCGGCCGATCCAGTCCATTGGTTGACCCTGGATGTCGCTGCTGCCGCGTTCGACGATGCGGGCTTCCCGGAAGGTGAGGGGTTACCGCGCGAAGCAACCGGCGTCTTCATTGGCAACACGCTTACGGGCGAGTTCTCGCGCGCAAACACTATGCGTCTCCGCTGGCCGTATGTCCGGCGAGTAGTGAGGAAAGTACTCGAAGAGGATGCATGCCCCGAGGAACGTCAGCGTGAACTCCTCGCCCAAATGGAGACCCTTTACAAAAAGCCTTTTCCACCGGTCGGCGCGGAGACCCTCGCCGGCGGTCTCTCCAACACCATCGCCGGGCGCATCTGTAATCACTTCGATCTTAAAGGAGGCGGATATACAGTTGACGGAGCGTGTGCTTCCTCGCTCCTCGCCGTCATAAACGCTTGCTCGTCACTCGCGATGGGTGATCTCGAGGTGGCCGTCGCTGGCGGAGTTGACTTGAGCACCGATCCATTTGAACTGGTGGGATTTGCGAAAACCGGCGCGCTCGCCGTCGATGCGATGCGCGTGTATGACGCGCGTGCCGCCGGCTTTTGGCCCGGCGAAGGATGTGGCGTCGTAGTTCTCATGCGCCACGAAGACGCTCTCGCGATGCAGCGGCGAGTCTACGCTGTAATACGCGGCTGGGGTGTCTCTTCGGACGGCAGTGGAGGCATCACTCGTCCCGAGGTCGAGGGTCAGGCTATCGCTTTGCGTCGTGCTTACGCTCGCGCGGGCTACGGTGCAGACACGGTCGCGTACTTCGAGGGACACGGAACAGGAACAGCAGTCGGTGACACAACTGAACTTCAGGCATTAGCGCGAGTGCGACGCGAGACGACATTGGATGTTGTCGCAAATGAGACGAGGGCTTCGTCAGCGGTCGTCAGTTCAGTCAAAGCGATCATCGGTCACACAAAAGCTGCTGCGGGCGTCGCCGGTTTGATCAAAGCGACCATGGCGCTCGACGCGCAGATCCTGCCCCCGGCAGTTGGGTGTGACGACCCGCACGAAGAACTAAAAGGAGAAGGGTCTGCGCTCCGCACTCTCAAACAGGGTGAACTCTTCTCCAACAGCGGGAGACTGCGCGCCGGAGTTAGTGCGATGGGTTTTGGAGGCATCAACTCGCATGTAACTCTCGAAGCAACTGCCGATGATCGCCGCCAGTCTCTCACCTCGAAGGAGCGTACACTGCTCACCTCTGCCCAGGATGCCGAACTATTTCTCTTCAGCGCTCGGGACGTCGCACAACTCGAGAATCAAATCGAGCGCATACTCTCGTATGCCGCGCGCCTATCGCATAGCGAGTTAATAGATCTTGCCCGACGCTTGTCCGAAACGCTCCGTCCCCTTCCCGTCCGCGCGGCAGTGGTGGCGTCAAACCCGACCGAACTGTCGGGACGACTTGAAGCGTTGAGATCGCGCATACGTAGTGGCGCAACACGACTAATCGACACGAGTGGCGGTAAATTTCTTTGTTGCGCTCCGTCGTCAGCGCGGGTCGGATTTCTCTTTCCGGGTCAAGGGTCGCCATCATATAGGGACGGTGGGGCCTGGCAGCGCCGCTTCAACTTCCTCGAAGACCTGTATGCCTACACGCAACAACAGTGGCGGGGCGACGGTGTCTCAACTGAGGTAGCGCAGCCTGCGATCGTCGCATCTTCAATCGCGGGCCTGCGCGTCCTTTCCAGATTAGGGATTACGGCAAATGTTGCTGTGGGCCATAGCCTCGGCGAGTTCACGGCACTTTGCTGGGCCGGATCTCTGGATGAATCTTCACTGCTGCGCATCGTCCGGGCGCGCGGTCGCGCGATGGCGGAAGTCGAAGGCCCCGCCGGAGCGATGTTGAGTGTTGCCGCAGGCAGACAAGCGGTCGAAGAAATTTTGAACGGCGAGAGGGTTGTCATTGCCGGTCTCAATTCACCCACACAAACAGTTCTTTCGGGTCCTGCAAGCGACATCAACACCGTAGCGCGCCGCGCCGCAACACATGGACTGCGGACCACGTTGTTACGCACCTCTCATGCTTTCCACTCCCCGCTCGTCGCGTCGGCTGGCATTCGTTTATCGGCCCACCTGGACCGCGAAGAGTTTGCGCAATTCCAACGTCCAGTCTTTTCAACGATAACTGGCCGCCACCTCCGCGATGATGACGACTTGCGTACGCTGCTGCGTGATCAAGTAACTTCACCCGTTCGCTTTATTGAGGCTGTCGAAGCAGCGGTTGCCGGCAGTGTCGACCTCTGGCTCGAGGTTGGACCAGGCCAGACTCTCTCCGGATTGATCGGAGAGTTTCGTAACGAGCCGGCTGTCGCGTTGGATGCAGGCGGATCTTCGCTGCGAGGACTTTTGCATGCTGTTGGCGCTTGCTTCTGTCTGGGCGTACGTGTCGCTCATGACGAGTTGTTCGCCGACCGCTTCGCGCGACCGTTTGACCTCGAGTGGCGCCCGCGCTTCTTTGTTAACCCGTGCGAACTAGCTCCGACCGACGACGACGACGAGGATCAGGTCAGTACCGAAAGCGCTAGCGACCAGGCTCCTCAGGAATTCAGTTACTCCGCCGACCCGGTCGCTAGTACTGACTCGATGCCGCAAACTCAAACTCCGCTGGAAGTTGTTAGACGACTGGTGGCAGAGCGGCTTGAACTACCCATCGCTACTGTTACAGACAAGAGCAGAATGCTTGACGACCTGCACTTGAACTCGATCAGCGTCGCTCAACTTGTGGCCGAAGCCGCACGTCACCTGGATCTTCCAGCTCCCGCAGCCCCGACTAACTACGCAAACGCCACCCTCGCTGAAATCGCCAACGCCCTTGAAGCTGCTACGCACACCAGTGGCGCGTCGGGCGATGCGAGTAAAGAACTACAGCCTTCCGGCGTTGATGAATGGGTCCGAGAGTTTTCCATCGAATTCGTCGAACGCGCTTTGCCGCGGCGTGAGAGTTCTTCGGAAACGGGAGGCTGGCACATACTCGCTTCGCCAAATCATCCACTGACGGCTGCGGTGCAAAAAACTTTCGCGCGCTCAGGCATGGGCCACGGCGTTGTGGTCCTCCTATCGTCCGAGCCAGACGAGAGTCACCTCGAACTGTTGTTGGACGGTGCGCGAGCTGCACTGAAAGGTGGTGATGATTTCCGTTTTGTACTAGTCGGAGGCGGCGCGGCCAGCTTTGCGCGCACGCTGCATCTTGAAGCGAAGCATCTCAATACGTGTGTCGTTGAAGTGCCTGTGGAACACCCAGAGGCGTCCGAGTGGGTGCTGGCAGAGGCGCTTGCGGTACGCGGCCATGCGGAAGCGCGTTACAGTTTGGACGGGCATCGCTTTGAACCGGTACTGCGACCGCTCGTGCTTGGACCGCCTGAAGCAGATGAGTGCGAGCCGCCCCTCAACACCGGCGACGTGTTAGTTGTCACGGGAGGCGCACGCGGGATCACGGCAGAGTGCGCTCTTCGACTTACAAGCGAATCCGGTGCACTTCTGGCCATCTTTGGTCGCTCCCAATTAGCGGCAGATGACGAGATCGTCTCGAACCTCGAAAGATTAAAAGCGGCGGGCATTGACTTCCGTTACTACAGTGTCGACATCACGGACGCGGCCGCCACCAGCGAAGCGATTCGCGAGGTGGAGAGAGAGCTGGGCCCGGTCACGTGCATCCTTCACGGCGCAGCACGAAACGTTCCCTGCCTGATTGAAAATCTCAACGTGGAGATGTTCGCCGAGACGTTAGCGCCCAAGATTCGGGGCGCGCAAAACTTACTCGCGGCGATCGATCCCGAACACCTGCGTCTCTTTATCACTTTCTCTTCCATCATCGCGCGGACCGGGCTACCGGGTGAAGCGCACTACGGTCTCGCTAACGAATGGCTCACTCGTTTAACTGAAAATTGGCAAACCAAATACTCGCACTGCCGTTGTCTCGCAGTTGAGTGGTCCGTCTGGTCGGGCGTCGGCATGGGCGCGCGCCTCGGCATGGTGGACGAGTTAGCGCGTAGCGGTATTACTCCCATCCCCGTGGAAAAGGGCCTACATTCATTACGCAGACTGCTCTGCCAAAACTCCACCAACGTTGCTGCGGTCGTCATGGGCCGTTTACGCGACCTGCCGACACTTGAAGTCGAAAGACCTGAGCTTCCGTTCCTGCGCTTCCTGGAGAAACCGCGCGCCTACTATCCCGGGATCGAGTTGATCGTCGATGCAGAGTTATCCAGGGCGACCGATCCTTATCTGGATGACCATGTCTTTCGCGGTGAGCGACTGCTGCCCGCGGTGATGGGCATGGAGGCGATGGCCCAGGTTGCTATGGCGCTCACTGAAACAAACGAGGCTCCCGCTTTCGAGCAAGTCAAGTTTGAGCGACCCGTTGTTGTTGGCGAGGGCGCCGGCAATACGATCCGCATCGCCGCGTTGACACGTGGTCCAGGTTGCGTTGAGGTCGTCTTACGCAGTTCGGAAACCGGTTTTCAGGCCGATCATTTTCGTGCAGTGTGTCGCACTGGCGCCGCTCCATTGGAACCGGTGGACCGGACAGTTAGCGGCCCACCCGTCCTTATCGATCCCGCGCACGACCTCTACGGCGAAGTGCTGTTCCACGATGGGCGCTTCAGGCGTCTCCGCGAATACCGTTCACTCAGGTCGACAGAGTGCTCGGCCGAGATCATGCCCGACGGGACGACCAATTGGTTCGGTCAATATTTGCCGGGTGGCCTTGTGCTCGGAGACCCAGGCGCTCGCGACGCGGCAATCCACGCCGTCCAGGCGTGCGTTCCGCAGATCACGCTTCTGCCGATTGGTGTCGAGCGAATAACCGGAAGCGTGAGCGGGCAGGTTGGCGAGCTATTCGTGCATGCGGAGGAGAGAGAGCACTTCGCAAACGGCTTTGTGTACGACGTGGAGTTGACCGATGCGGAAGGACGCGTGCGCGAACGATGGGAGCGTCTACACCTGCGTGCGATCAGCGGCACAGACTTTAAAGGTCCATGGCCCGATGGATTGCTGACGCCCTACATCGAACGCTGTCTGCTGGAGTTAATTCCTGGCGCAGCCATTTCGGTCGCATTCGAACGCGACCAGACCGCTGATCGCCGCACGCGCAGCACACGCGCAATTGAGAGAGCGCTTGGCGCTTGCGGAGTCATCAGGCGCGCAGATGGAAAGCCACAGGCTTGCGACGGACGTGACGTTTCTGCCTCTCATTGCCGCGACCTCACGATGTCGGTTGCCGGGCGCTCTCCGATCAGTTGCGATCTCGAACTCGTCACGCAGCGACCGTCTGAAATCTGGCGCGACATACTCGGTACAGAGCGATTCAAACTTGCCGAGATCATTAGCCGGGAAACACCGGAGACGCTGGACATAGCAGCGACGCGTGTCTGGACTTCAATTGAATGCTTGAAGAAAGCGGGCGCGGGTATGAATGCACCTCTGGTCTTCGCCGTTGCAGCGCTTAACGAGTGGATATTGCTCGCCTCCGGTGATTTGAAAATAGCGTCGTGCGTAATCAAGAGAAAAGGTGAGAAAGAGTCGCTGGCAATAGCAGTCTTAACGAGGAGCGACGATGCGCGCGTATGAATATCGACACATCGTTGGGTTTGAGGAAACTAACCTTGTCGGGAATGTCTACTACGCTAACCACGTTACGCTGGCAGGGACGTTGTCGCGAGATGTTCCTGCGTGACCGAGCGCCCAGTGTCATTGAAGCACTCAAGCACGGACTCGTGCTGGTGACCACGCGCGTGTCGTGTGAGTTTCTGATGGAGCTCTTCGCCTTCGACGAGATCATCGTGCGCATGCGCCTCGGTGAATTGGCCCAGAACCGCATCACTATGAATTTCGAGTATTGGCGGCATACGTCGGCCGGCGAGGAGATAGTTGCACGCGGCGAGCAACAGGTCGCCTGCATGCAGCGTGAGGGCGAGCAAGTGGTTCCTGTCCCCGTTCCCACTCAATTACGAGAAGCGTTGAAAGAATATGCAACCAGCTAAAGCATTAATAAACGAAACACTCGAGGAAAGTTCGAATTCGGCGTGCCGGGAAGACACCGTTCTGGCCCACCGACGGGCGGTGGAACGAGTGATCACGACTGCGCGTGAGCGACTGTGTGATCCCATCTCGTTGCGTGATATGTCGCGGGTCGCCTATCTCAGCACGTTCCATTTCAATCGCGTGTTTCATCAGATCACCGGTCTTCCGCCTGCCAAGTTCATCGCGGCGATGCGACTGGAAGAGGCGAAAAGATTGCTCCTGAATACTAACCGGAGTATTACAGATATCAGCTTCGAGGTCGGCTACAACAGTCTCAGCACTTTCACGAGACGTTTCACTCAACGCGTCGGGTTAGGGCCGCGTGAGTTTCGCTATCTTGCCGGACGGATTACTCCCGCCTCCGTCGAGTCACTTTGCGCCCACTACGCAGAGTTCACAGAGCGCGCGTCGCTCAGTCCTTCAATGGAGGGTTTCGTCAACTCGATCCAACCAGACGGTGGGCCAATCTTCGTCGGTCTTTTTTCTGCTCAGATACCGCAGAGTCGTCCGGTCGGAGGTGCTCTTCTTACGTGTCCCGGCGCTTTCCGTATCGGGCCCGTCCCGGACGGAACCTATCACCTACTTGCTGCCGCCCTCCCACGCTTCGCCGATACCCTGGGCTACTTGTTACCTGACAGCGCGAGTCTTTCAGTGGGAACGGGGAGCCGGCCCGTGATCGTGCGACAAGGCAGAGCCAACGGTATGTTTACGATTTCCTTGAGGCCGATGGCCCTGACCGATCCTCCACTTCTCATCTCTCTTCCTTTTTTGCTCGCCGAGACGTTGAAGTAGCTCTGCCCCGAAGGGGCTACGTCTTTGCCCCGAAGGGGCTACGGCTCAGAGCCCAGGGTTGCCGCTTTGGGCTACCCTGGGAACGAGGAACCATAAATACAACCGCAACGCGGTTGCGACCCGGGCACGCGACCACGACATTTGTTATCGGAATGGTCAGGTATTTGTGATCGCACTAGCTGAAGTAGCTCTGCCCCGAAGGGGCTACGTCTCAGAGCCCAGGGTTGCCGCTTTGGGCTACCCTGGGGACGAGGAACCATAAATACAACCGCAACGCGGTTGCGACCCGGGCACAGCGACCACGACATTTGTTATTGGAATCGTCAGGTATTTGTGATCGCATTAGCTGAAGTAGCTCTGCCCCGAAGGGGCTACGTCTCAGAGCCCAGGGTTGCCGCTTTGG
>DATDMC010000108.1:0-183537 GCA_036518995.1 Pyrinomonadaceae bacterium
TTGTGTCTTCCCATTGCAAAATCGCCGGCGCACCGCCTGTTCCAATCGTTAACGAGAAAGCGGTGGCAGCGGTATCAATGGTAACGGTCGCGCCATTGACGATGATTACATTGTCGGAATTCGTTGGGATCACACCGCCAACCCAGGTTGCGGGCGAACTCCAGGGTCCACCGGTAGCAGTTGATGAAATATTTCCAGCCGCAAGAGTGGTAACGTTGTTTTGTGCAGGAGAACTTAGAGCGCCTTCCGTAACAGCCATTACGCGGTAGAAATAGTTTGTGTTTGGCAAGAGTGTGCCGTCGACAAATGAAGTTGCGTTAGCTGCTGTTTGAGCCAGGAAGTTGTAACTGAGACCACCATTAGCTGAACGATAGATCACAAAACCAACTTCGTTGGACGAGTTGTCGGTCCAATTCAACTGAGTTGCGAGAGCTGTAGTATTGGAGAAGTTCAGATCTGAAGGAGCGGTCGCAGTTTGTGGAGTAAAGAGGTATGCAGTTCCGGCAGTAATAGCGTTAGTTTGAGTATTATTTGCAACTGTATATGAGACTGTATTAGTAGCACTGGTCACACTCACAAAATTTGTAGCGGGACCTGATTGAAGTCCGATTGAGTAGCCGTCATTGGCGGCGTTATCGTTGATGCCCGATCCGTAAACGAATTCAATCACGCCGGTCGTTTCAAAGAGCCACATTTGGAAAGTTCCGGCACCGGCAGCGCTGCTACTGCCACGCGGGATCTGTTCGTTTAGCCACTCGACAACCAGTTTTCGATTTGGCGCACTGCCAGTAACTTTGTAGTGGATCTTGCCATTTGTACCGAGCCACAGATCATCGAAGTAAGGACAGATCTTCGGCGCGTTTGTAGTAGAAGCAAAACCAAACGTTGGACTGCCATTATCAAACTCGGTCGTCACCGCGGTTGGACCCAAACGACAAATGCCATTTGCGTTGCACGAGAACTGCGTCATGCGCACGCCGTCGAACCAGAAATCAAATCCGATGCTTTGAAGAGTTGACGCGCCGTCGTCCGAGTTTTCCGGGACGATGGTCGTAGTGCCGGTTGACAAGTCGTCCAGCGGAATACCCGAGGCGTTACTGAAGACGTAACTGGTGGCCGTTACCAGCTTCTGAGTCGGTTCGTCTCTTTGAATTAACTGAACCGTTTCTGTTCGATCGGAACCTTTAGTTGTTAGTCGCTCGGTAGCCAGGTCCATAAGTAGCGGCGCGGGCTTCACTGCCGGCTTTTGAGCCAGGGCAATACGATTAGCAGAGATCAATACGCCGCAGAAAAGCGCAGTAAGGCTGCAGAGGTATAGAGTAGCTTTCAACGTCATAGTCGGGCTACGAGTCATCGGGTAACTCCGTGAATTAGTTTGACGTAAACTCCGAACGCATGAGCGAACTGATTATGAGCGGCGTTGGTATTGATATCGAAGAGCGTGTGGTTCCTGGGGCGGTAGTTAATGAACCCGATGCTTCGAGATTAGTTCAGTAAACTGACCATAGTCAATAATTTTCGCCTCAGCGGGTCAATTTACGCTTGGCATTTTGGCGTTTTCTGAAGCACAATGCACGCGCAGTAACTCACAACCTCATGAAAGGAAATACCTCACGATGTCTGAAGTAAAATTCAACCTCGTAGACTCTCAATCCATTCTCGTCGGCACAGTTCACGGTTCAATTGGCGATCTTTGTGTGGCGGCTCTGGCAGCAGAACCTGAAACAATCGCTGAACTCGAAATGGCTTTGATGCGTTTTGCGCCTGAACCGCCGAACTTTAAATCGCCGTACAGTTTTTCTGATTATCCCGCCATCGACGATCAACCTTATGATGCAGGAATTCTCATCATCGATCTGGCGGCTCGCGTAGTCGTCTGTAACTCAACTTATTCATCACCCGGTCCACAAGGCAGTGTTGAAATTCATGACCGGCAACAAGAGACCGAGATTCCAGTTTTCTATAGGCTGCCTGACGACTGGCTCTTCCTGAGTGAAGTCGAATGTTACGCGTGGGCGCGGGCCGAACAACTGGCCAGGCGTTCACCGCCGCTCGATGCGCGGGCGATCTTGTATGGCCGTCCTTTGCTGGAATTTCTGGCAACCAATCTTCGTTACGGCACAGCCTGTTGCGGAGACGACTCCGAGGCGGTAAGTCACGCAGGCGCGATACATGCGCAGTGGCTTTTAACGCCACGAGCTGATTTGCACGGACTTTCACCGCGCGAAGTGATGCTCGCAAAACTCGAGTTTATTGATCAGGATTTACAGTTCCGCGCCTTTCAATGGAGCATGCAACTCGAAGGACCTCCGTGTTTACCAAAAGACTCGCACGCCTATCGCTATGCCGGTTTTGGAATTCACGAGTGGGTCATTTATTACTACCTGGTCCGTCACTTACTCGAGAATGCCAATCCGAAAGCTTGCAACGCTGATTTCGATTTTGAAGCACTCGTGGAACAACTCGACAAACTGAAGAACCAGTGGCTTAACAGTTCGAGCAATGACTTTGACAATCGCATTCCCGCCGTCATCATCGACAACGAGCGAAAACGACTGCCGGAAGCGATGGGCGGCAGAAGTATGGTCATCGATGAAGACTGCCCACTCTGCAAAATGATGGGAGACGAGTGTGAAGCGGGACGAGAAGTCTGTTTCTGGCATCTCGACTGCTGCAACATGGAGAATCATTTTGCGTTTTCCACCTTCCTGACTGAGCAGGAATACCTCGACGACCAGAAAGACCTGCAGGAGCTCTCGCGTCGGGTCGATCAGCAAATGAAGGACGGTGAGGAACAAATCGCGCGCGGCGAATCTGACGAGGGGCCAGGGACAGTAAGCACCAGGCAGTGGCACTAGGCAGCGGGCAGAAGGCAGTAAGCAGAAGGCGGAAGGCAGATGCGGTCGACGTGCCTTCTGCTTTCGGCATACTGCCTACTGCCTTCCGCCTTCTGCTTCCGCCTTCCCTTCCGTTCTGCTAAATTCTCGCCATTCATGACGCCCGTTATCAGAGCATTTCTGCGCGCAGCCTCCGACGGCGATGTCAATCTAGTTCGCAGCCTCCTTGCACAAGGTACAGACGTCAATAGCTCAAATCGTTCGGGACAAACAGCACTGATGCTGGCGGTGGGTTTCGGGCGTCGCGAAGTTATTGATCTTTTGATCAAGGCGGGAGCTCGTGTCGAGTTACAAGACGAGCTGGGCTTGAGTGCAATCGATTGGGCCAACGACGACGAGGAAATTATTGGTCAACTCAAAAGCCCGAGCCAGATCGTAAACAACGATCCGACACTTGATGAAGAACGTTCGCCTGAAATTCTCGTCAAACCAGTCACGATCACCCAGCCGGCAAGTATGCCGAGGTCGACAGAAGAACCAACCCTAAAAGGTCTGGCAGGCGCTATCCTTCGCGATCACAAACCACGGTTGGAAGAGCATGTTAGATCTATCCCTGCGCCGGCCGAACCGATGGATATCGTTCGCGAAAAGATTGAAGAGAAACCCGTCACTTTCGATGATGAGACACTCGATCGGCCCAGGAAGGAACTGACCGAAGACACGGTGGCTCCGATTTCACGAGGGCGAATTTTTGATGTAAGGCCAATTAGCGAAGCGCCTCGACCGGTGAGTAAGGTAGAAGTCACGGTGCCTGCCTCACCGCGGAAACGGAGCTACACTTTAGTTTGGTTGTTCCTCTTGTTAGCCGCTGCTGCCGTCCTATTCCTGAGTTATCGCTATGGCAGAACTTTACTGACAGCCCAATCGAAGCAATCGACTACTGAAGCTCAGCCAACCACGCCGCTGGTCCAACCCAATCAAATTGTGAAAAGTCCACCCATTGTGAGTGGGGAACTTGCCGGGGCTGAGCTTCATCTTCCGGATGCTGAATATCCTTCGCAAGCAAAAGATCAGAGTGGCGCTGTTAAAGTTCAGGTACAGGCCAGCAGGAAAGGGATTGTATTTGCGGCCAGGGCGATCGATGGAGATGAGATATTTCGTGCGCCTGCTGAAACGGCCGCTAAAGGTTCGGCCTTCTTACCAGAAAAACTTGCAGGCAAAGGTGACACGATTGAAGGAACGATCACGTACACATTTGTTCCGGGCTCACTCGCTAATAAATCGTTACCACCCGGAGTTTCAGTAGTGGCGGGTGGTCCACTCTCTGGCTCTGAACTGCAGATGATCAAACCCGAGTATCCAGTTGCAGTGAAACACGAAGGCAAGAGTGAAGACTTCACGATTGTGGTCCGAGTAAACCGAGCAGGAAAAGTTATGTCGTGGCGACCGTTAAGTGGCGATGATCGGCTGCGACAATCGGTGATCCAGGCCGCGAAGCGATCCACCTTCGCGCCAGCAAAACTCCCGGGCCGCGGCGAAGTGGTCGGGACGATTACCTACACGTTCAATTAATAAGCTCGGCTTCGCCCCCGTTGTTTGGCTTCGCTCCGCCTTTCCGTAGGCTCCCTGGCTTTGCCACCTGTTGTGAGGAATGGCTACGCCTTTCCGTAGGCTGCCTGGCTTCGCCACCTGTTGTGAGGAATGGCTACGCCTTTCCGCAGGCTGCCTGGCTTTGCCACCTGTTGTGAGGAATGGCTACGCCTTTCCGTAGGCGGCTTGGCTCGCCGTTGTTTAGCTTCGCTCCGCCTTTCCGTAGGCTGCTGTGGCTTTGCCACCTGTTGTGAGGAATGGCTACGCCTTTCCGTGGCTAGTTAATTTCTACTCCAGGCTATGCCTTCTGATCTAATAGCTCGATTGCTTATCGCTAAGACCGGAGGGCGCAGCCCAAACCATAGATGTAACGATTTGACGGAAAGGCAGAGCCATTCCTCACAACAGGCGGCAAAGCCAAAGGAGGTAGTACTGACTCTGGTAATCCGCGCTAAACATACTGTAGAAGAAATAACTAAGAGTATGGCGTAGCCGAAATCAACCCACCGCTCAGGAATTTCTTCCGGTACGTGTCACAAACTGCCGGCCTATCCTGTCTTTCTATCGGAGGCAGTCCGATGAAAAGACTATTACAATCCGCGTTGCTCACGTTCATCCTGATCGTCACTCCGCTTTCTCGTTTGGCACGGGCTCAAAACTTAAGCGAGACAACATCCGCGTTTGCCAAAATCAAAGCCGAAATCGCTAAACGCCTGAAGAACGGCGTGACTAATGTGACGGTTCGCCTGCGCAACGGTTCTGAACTGAAGGGCCGCATCACTCAACGCAGCGAAACCATGTTTACACTTCGCGAGGACAAGACCTGGCACAATCGCGACATCAGTTTTGATGACGTATCGCGAATTCGTAATGGACGCTTAAGTCAGGGCGCAAAGTTGAGTATACTGACCAGCATAATCGCAGGCTCAGTCTTGCTTGGAGCACTGATGAGCCTGAAGAACCCGCAACACAGTGTTGCACATTAATTCTCCCCGATAGCAGTTGACGATGAATCATCTGGCGGTTTTTGCAGAGTATCGGGCTTATCTTTTATCGCTTGCGCAAAGGCTTCTCGGCAATGCGATGGACGCTGAAGATCTGCTTCAGGAAACTTTCCTCCGCTGGCAGCAAACATCGCTCGCCCAAATCCGATCACCAAAAGCATTTCTCACGATCGTTTTGAAGCGGCTTTGCCTGAATCATCTGCAATCTGCACAGGTCCGCCACGAAGAGTTGGCAGGAACCGATCTTCCGGAACAATCATCGCCAACTCCACAATCGCTGACCGAATTAGTGACGCCGGCACTCGCCGTTCTCCTAGAACGTTTGTCTCCAAAGGAACAGATCGTCCTGCTTTTGCGCGATGTGTTTGATTACGACTACGAAGAGATCGCTCCGCTAATAAAGAAGAGCGTGGAAAATTGCAGACAGGTTTTAAGGCGAGCGAGACAACATATCACCGAAGGTCAGTCGCGTTTCTCGGTTTCTCAAGAACGACTGCAGAAACTGGCGAATGAATTTGCACGCACGTGTGCGAGCGGAGATTTGAATTCGTTGGTGAGGCTGTTGGCTTAAGTGGTCAAAGAGTGAGCGACCCACCCGCTACCGCGAGGTGGTACTGACACCCGCCACCGCGAGGTGGTACCGACTTCACAACGGCCCTATTGGGTTGGCGCTTGATTGCTTTGCTTGCACATCTGAGTCAAACAACTAAGCTGTAATTCTTTAGCCCGTTCGGGATTTAACTTCCACGACTCACCATGGACCAACGCCCATACTAACTCGCGCTCGATCATTCCCTGCTGGTTTGCCTCAGTCTCAGCCAGTCGTTCTTTCCATTCGTTTCGCCAACGGTCAAGACGCGCAAGAAGCACCTTTTCGTCAGCGGCTGAACCATGTCGACCTAACAAGTAAGCCGCATTACTCGCATACTCGGGAGTATTACTTTCAAGTCTTTTCTTAATCACGTCACCAATGGCTGACGAGTAATGCTGCTCCGTCAACTTAGGTAGAAAATTGAAATCCTGGCCCGCAGTCATCTCCGCGAGTTCCTGCTCGATGAGTGGCACAGCTTCAGTCTCGTTATGCTTCACCAGGTAAGCCAACAGTGAAGCACGAGCTGCGAGAGACAAAGACGATCGATTGTCCCGATAGATTTCAGCCATCTCGCGATAGACATTGTCAGTAGCAAACCGGACCGCGAGTTCCGCTTTGTATTCAAATCGAAAGCGATCTGAATTTTCACTTTGCTTCACATACTGTTTGCGTTGCCCTGCCAAACAGCGATCCACTTCCGGCAATTCTTTGTCCTCAAGCTGACCAATAATTTTGGCAGCGACAAACGAACGTGGATCGCAAATTTCCTTAACCACAAACGGACGCGCCTCGTCAGACGACAACTCAATCATTCTTTGCAGCGCTGTGTTGTGAACGTTCAAACTCGCCACCCGGTCGTATGCCAGCATCTGTTTCAAGACACCGAGTCCGACATAGCTGTTCAGATCGTCCCAATATCTTTCGAGTAAATACTCCTGATCGATTGGACTCAGTTGATCGAATTGCGATCCGAGTACGCGGCGCGATTCGGCGATCAAACTGGACCGTTGCGGATCATTTGCGGGAACCATCATCAAAATTGTCTGAGCTGTTGTTCTTAAACTTTCTCCGGTTCTTTTGTTCAGGCCAAGCGCCAGGTCAGACAAGTAACCGTGTTGGATGTCGAGGGTGCGCTGATCCGGAGCGAAAGTTATTGGACCAACAACTTTGCGTTCGATAGGCTGGCCACTTCTCTCTTTCATCAGCCGCAAGGAAGTCAGCGTTCCAATTAATGACTGCGTTACTGGTTGGGCAGGATCTTGCGCGGCGTGTTCGAGCAGTTGCTGCACCAGGTCGCGATCTCGCGCGATATATAGACCAGTGGGCCCTGAGTAATTTAGTTTGCCGCCGTGTTCGTTCGGATGAAGAAAGATTTGGACCTTTTCACGCGTGGAAGCTTCGCCAGTCAAATATGAAAGCTGGTCCGCCAAAATCTGATTGCTTCTCAGATCATTGCCGGCTTCGGCGAGCGAAATGACCCGCTTCACTTCGGCACGTTCTTCTTCAGCCGTCATCGGCTGCACATCAAATTCAACTGCATTGGTTACTAAGCTAATGTTTCCGTTCTTGTTACTGACGCGTCGAGTTGCGAGTTTGATTGTGTAATGTCCGGGTTTATCAAAGCGGACCGTGTCGTTGAGGGTTATCGGTACAGAAACCGGCGTGCTGGAAAGTTTTGCGAGCGCAATATAGTCGCGCCCATAAATCCGGCCGCCCGCCATCTCATCTCGCCAGTAACTTAATCCGGTTTCTGGCGCTATAGAGATCGTTTCCGAAGAATCATCGCGAGCAGAAATCGTATCGACGTTGTAACCGGACTGGTCCGAAGTGAACTCCATCACGAACCGGATCGGATCGCCTATACGAAACGAAGTTTTCTTGTCAGCAAGCAGAAGCTTCACGTTTACTCCGGCGGATGGCGCCGGGTTGACAGAATCCTGGGCCGACAACTGAACCAAAATCATGAGTATTAACGCGGCGCTGGCAAGAAATCGTTTCATGCTGGGACCCACCTGATTGAATTGCCTTGAAGGATTGAAGAAAACTCTGGGCATGAGATGCAGGCGCCACCAAACTGGCTGTCTCAGGTGGTCGACTGATGCATTTCGCGCTACGATTTCAACACAACTTCGAGGTAATTTGAAGCCGGTCCGGGATTCAGAAGTAGGAGGAGATAATGGAAGTCATCAACAAGAGCAAATCATTAAGTGTGATCTCACTGGTGATGTTAGCAGTTAGTTTGCTTGTTTTCTCGACAAGTGCATCGGCCCAACGACGCGGGCGTAGTTGGGACACTTATCCGAACTTGGGCGGTTCATTCGATCTCAGGCAGACGGCGCTCAATGCCGGTTACAACGAAGGCTCAAAAGAGGGTCGTAAGGATCGAGACAAGAGAACTTACCATCAATACGACGATTTCAAGTCTTACAAGAACGCTGATCAAGACTACAGTTCGAAACTAGGCGATAGAAGTTTGTATCAACGTTACTACCGCCTCGCTTTCGAGAGTGGTTATGACACCGAAAACCCATCGTCGAACTCACGAGATCGCGATCGGGATCGTGACCGTGATCGCGACAACAATCGTGATCGTAATCGCGACAATAATGGGGGTGATCATCGGGGACGCGATTGGGGTCGTTATGGTTCCTACGGTGGCTCGTTTGAATTACGACAGACGGCGCTGAATGCTGGTTACAACGCCGGCATTAAAGAAGGCCGCAACGATGGGAAGAAAGGCCGGCATCGCAACTACAACGACTTCAGTCCTTATCGCGATGCAACCGGCGACTACAGTTCAAAACTTGGTGACAAAGAGTTGTATCGCAGGTACTACCGCGAAGGGTTTGAAAACGGTTACGAAGACGGCTATCGCGGATATTGATTCTACTCTCTGCGTCTCTGTGTTCTCTGCGTCTCTGTGTTGAAATGAATGTTAGCTTACTTGAACCCATTTTTAACACAGAGACGCCGAGCTCTTAGATCACCACAAGTTGACACTCTATTGAGTTCACCGCAGGTGCCGCGTAGCGACGGTTAAATATCGCGTAGCGACGGTTGAATATCGCGTAGCGATGATTGAATATCGCGTAGCGATGATTGAATATCGCGTAGCGATAGTTGAATTTAGCCAGCCGTTTTAACGGCTGGAAGTTGCAATGAAAATAATCCGCGTCGCGTAGCGACGCTTGAATATCGCGTAGCGATAGTTGAATTTAGCCAGCCGTTTTAACGGCTGGAAGGTGCAACGAAATGATCCGCGTCGCGTAGCGACGCCTGACCTCCGTCGCACTCATGCGTCGCTACGCGACGCGAACATTTGGCGCTTCCTTTCCAGCCATTGAAATGGCTGGCTAAACTCAACCATCGCTACGCGATTAACTCCAGCGTCACTACGCGATCAACTCAAGCATCGCTACGCGATCAAGCCGTTGGACTACGATTCCGGTGGGATGCTAAGTTCAGATGACTGTTGAATGCCGGCAGCGACCTCCGGCAAAATTCCGATCTTCACATAAATTGGTCGTACATCTCGCCGCAGATCTGAAAGCGTAGTTGCAAACCAGATCGCTCCCACAATACAACCCAAGCCCCCAAACATCAGTGTGTGTGGTGTGCCGATCCGCTCGGCTACAGTGCCGGCCAGTAAACTCCCAAACGGCGCTGTCCCCATAAACGCCATCGTGTAAAAACTCATCACCCGTCCACGCTTGTCTTCATCAACTATGGTTTGCAACACGGTATTGCTCACCGCCATTTGGACCATGAAACCCAAACCAGTCACCACCATTAGGGCCAACGCCAGCCATAAGACTCGCGTAAAAGAAAACGCGATCAGTCCCGCCCCAAATGCTGCCGCCATAATCGGAATAAATTTTCCGAGTCCTAATACTGTCTTTCGCGCGGCCAGGAACATTGCGCCAATGAGCGCGCCAACACCGGAAGCAGCCATCAGGAGACCAAGTGTATTTGGACCACCGTGCAAAACGTTGTCAGCAAACACGGGCATCAAGACGGTGTAAGGCATACCGACCAAACTAACTAACCCCAGTAATATCAAGACATTTCTAATCGGAGCGAAGCGTGAGGCGTAGGTCCAACCTTCGCGCAGTTGCTGAAGGATGTTCGCGTCGTTAGTCCTTTGAATGAGTCGCGGCGTGATCGTCATCGCCAATAGTGAAGCGATAACCGCTATATAACTAATCGCGTCGATCATGAAGCACCAGCCTTCACCAACCGCCGCGATAATCACGCCGCCAATCGATGGTCCAAGTAAGCGGGCGGCATTGACCATCGAGGAATTGAGCGCAATCGCGTTGGCCAGATCTTCACGCTTGTCGACCATCTCGACTACGAACGCCTGGCGCGCCGGCATATCAAAGGCGTTGATAAATCCCTGGAAGACGCTTAGCGCGATCACATGCCACATCTTGATCACGCCCGTCATCGTCAGGACCGCCATCGCGAGCGACTGAACCAGCGCGAGCACTTGCGTAATCACTAACAAGCGATGGCGATTCCAGCGGTCGACCAGAACACCTGCCAGGGGAGCGAGGAGAAATGAAGGTATTTGACCGGCAAAGCCAACCACGCCGAGCAGGAGAGCGGAACCAGTTAGGCGATAGACCAGCCAGCTCGTGGCGATACGTGTCATCCACGTACCGATCAAAGAGATACTTTGTCCGCTGAAGAAGAGACGGTAATTCTTATGCTCTAGCGCACGCAGCATGAAAGCTGGGCCGCTCGATTTTGACCCGCCGGGTGGCATTAGCCGTTAGCTTGCAGCCGCGGTTTCTGTTTTGTTGTCCGTAATTGTTCGGAAAGTGTTACCAACAACGATGGCCAGTTGTCAGTGGTCAGTCAGTTAGGTGTTGGCTATCGGATGTTGAGTATGGGTGTTGGCTATCGGGTGTTGGCCATCGGGTGTTGATCTTCACCGCAACGCGGTGACACCCCAAAGCCTGGGGTTGCTTCAACCCCAGGTGGATCGCACACATTAACCAACCCGGAACGGGTTGCGTCAATCGCGATGACCTGTCTTCGCACGGTTGAACAACCCTGGGCTATGGGATGTAATCGCTTCGCGGTTAAAGACGCTTTACGACAACAGCATCATTAGATCTTCGCCGGTAATGTTCTTCAGAACACTGTTATCCGCGTTGATGATCGCGTCTGCCAGATCACGTTTGGTGGCTTGCAGTTCGAGGACTTTTTCTTCAACCGTATCACGCGTGATCAACCGGTAAGCAAAAACACGACGCGTCTGTCCGATACGATGAGCACGATCAATTGCCTGTGCTTCAACTGCGGGGTTCCACCACGGATCGAGTAAGAACACATATTCCGCAGCAGTCAGATTCAAGCCCTGACCGCCAGCTTTCAAACTAATCAAAAACAGCTTGCGATCCGGATCATTTTGAAATCTTTCGACCACTTCCTGCCGGTTATTCGTCTTGCCATCCAGGTATTCGTACGGAATACCTTCGTTGTCCAGACGACGTTTAACTATTGCGAGGAAACTGGTGAACTGAGAAAACACAATCGCTTTGTGCCCTTCTTCCAGGACTTCACTTAAACGAGGCAACAGAATGTCGAGTTTCGCATTTGGAGTGTTGTCATCCTGATCGCCTTTCACCAGTGATGGATGACACGCCGTTTGGCGCAGGCGCAGCAACGCCTCGAGAATCTGAATCTTCGATTTGTTGAGTCCCTGGGCGGTCACTTTTTCCATTAGTGACTTGCGATAAAATTCGCGCAGCTCTTCATACTGCTTTCGTTGCAGGTCATCCATCTCACAGTAGATAGTCTGCTCCAGTTTCTCCGGCAACTCCTTCGCCACCTGCTGTTTCGTACGACGCAGGATGAACGGACGCAACGCGCGCGATAACAACTCACGACTCTCAATATCAGACGAACGAATAGCTCCGGTGTTTGTTTGAAAGACTGACGCCGCTCCTAACATGCCGGGATTTAAAAACTCAAAGAGACTCCAAAGCTCGCCCAGATGGTTCTCGATCGGAGTCCCACTCAAAGCCAAACGATAATTACTCTGCAACAGGCGCACGGCCTTGGCAGATTCTGTCTTCGCATTCTTAATCGCCTGTGCCTCATCGAGAATTACAAAGTCAAAATTCACATCCTGGAAATGCACAGCGTCTCTACGCAATGTTCCATAGGTTGTGATTACAAGATCGTAGTGCTTGAAGTGTTTACTATGCTTGCTTCGTTCAGATCCCGTGTGGCTCAGGACTCGCAGGTTCGGAGTAAATCGCGCCGCTTCCTGTTGCCAGTTGAATATCAGGGAACGAGGAACTACCACTAACGACGGTTGCGAATTTTCTGTGGGTCGCGACTCGAGCAAGGCGAGGACCTGCACTGTCTTGCCCAATCCCATGTCGTCAGCAAGACAACCACCAAATTTAAATCGTTGTAAGAACTCGAACCAACCCAAACCTTCGCGCTGATAGTCGCGCAGCGTTCCCACAAACCCCGCCGGTTCGGCTATCGGAGTCACGCCGTTGAAGTTCTGCCAATCCTGCCGAATTCGTTCGAATGTTTCGTCGCTGGTTATTTCCGGACGCGCGGCAAGCAAGGCATCGAGCACACCGGTTTGAGCGTGTTGAAAACGTAGATGGTCCTCTTCGGTAGTACCGAATGAGGCAAGCAATCCGTACTGTTGTAACCACTCCTGCGGTAGTAAACCAAAACTTCCATCACCCAGCGCAATCACCGATTCACCGCGACGCAGGGCCGCAAGCAGCGCAGGCAATTTGACTTCAAGATCGTCACCGAAATTCACTGAGCCGTGCAGCTCAAACCAGTCGATTCCTGAACTAACAAATAAACTCGAAGCGCCAGGCTTGCGATAAAGTTTTCCTTCTGCTTCAACTCGCCATCCTTTTCCTAAGAGAGTGGAAACCGCACGCGGCAGACTGCGCGGAGCGAGTCGAAATTCGTCTTTGCCCAGGTAACCGTCATGCAATTTTATGCTTAACGTTTCGAGCGTCGCGACGGCTTGTTGTTCAAACTCCGTATCGCGTTCGAGATAACGATCCTGAACCTGATCGTACAGACCACCGCGTTGATCGAAGTAGTCGATCTCCGTTCCTTCATAATCGAAACGCAAAGATGCCTCGAGTTTAGGTTGACTCATGTACGAATGCTCAGGCTTGCGCACAACCAGATGCGGCGTGGGTTTTACCGTCACTCGTTCAAAGCGCAACTCTTCGGGGAGTTCAAGGTTCGGCATCGAGGGCAGGTTTACCAGTTGCGCAATCAACTCACGCGAATGTGCGGTGGGAACTTTAAAAGAGCCGGCTCGCTCCAACGCGTCATTCCAGGTATACGAACTACGAGAGTCGAAACGCGCGGCGCGGCAATCAGGGCCAACTACAATCGCCTCAGTTTTCACGAGTGCGCTGGCATAGCTGATTTCAGTTTCACCATTCCGCAGAACAGGCTTCAGTTCAAAGCCTTCATCGTCACGAGCAACAACGAGATAAAAATTCCAAACCGTGTCGTCGTCCCATTCGATTTTTCTAAACTCACTTTTTCTTTCAGTTGGGCGCAGGACACAACGACCGGTAGCGCACATCGACGAAAGCAAAAAGGGTTGAAGCGCGGTGGAAACAATAAAGCGTGAGGGAAGCTCGTAAGAAAAGCTGGACCACATTCCTTCGCGGCTTCCGGAAAGAATTGATAACAACCTGCGATCTTCGGGCTCGGGCAACTTCGCTAATTGGCTCATTTCCATCCGGAGAGATTTAATTTTTCCCCACTGGCCATCGCGTTTCAGTTCGCGAAAACCAATGTCGATGGTAAGTTGCCGGGAAGAGCGATCCGGATCGACGATGTAATAAAGCTCACGACCCTCGGGCCAGGCGGTCCGCACTGCAGAGCGTTCACTCTTTACGACATTGGTCAGCGTTGTCAGTTGCTGCTGCCAAAGCGGTTGTTTTGGCGTGTTTGTTTCGGTTGCCTTGATAAGAAAAAGTTGATGAAGCTGGTCGGCTGTAGCATCGTCATAAACCAGCCTGAGGGGCCATTGGCGATCGACCGCGGCTAAATAGTTAACAGCGTCCGCTGCCAACATCGTCGCCCAGATGTGCTTACACTCTTCACCACCGTCGAAATAAGGACACGTGCAGGCAACCGCGAAAGTGGTGCCCTGAAGAGAGAGACTGACAAGGTATTCACTCTTTCCTTTGACGCGAGCTTCAACCTTCGAATCTGTATGATTAAAAATTGTTACGGCGTTGGAACGGAAATAGGCGACACCGCGATCGCGTATTTTTGGATTGAATTCGTTCGCAAACTTGCCCTTGAGTGACATGAGTGTAAAAGGCCATGTTAGCGTTTGTGAGAAGGCGTTGTCACCCGGAGGTGGCTAGGATCCGGAAAATGATGAGAGGGAGAGGGGGTGACGGGGAGACTGGGCGAGTGGGAGAAAGGGTGAAGGGGAGATGGGGAGAAAGGTGACCCGATCCATTCGTCGCTACCCGACGCCACCTGTGCTGCGTCGCGTAGCGACGCGTGAATTTAGCCAGCCGTTTCAACGGCTGGGGTGTGGCCGACAAAGCATAGCGTCGCGTAGCGACGCGTGAATTAGCCAGCCGTTTTAACGGCGGGGGGATAGCCGACAAAGCATGGCGTCGCGTAGCGACGCGTGAATGCACGTCTTCTCACCCCATCTCCCACTCTCCCCACCTCCCCCTCACCCTTTCTCCTTCCGTCCCACCAGTTGAGCCACCGTCATGATCAGTAGCGATTCGTTCACCGGTTTTGTTAAGTGACTTTGATAGCCTGCGGCCAGGGCTCGATCGCGATCTTCGAGTCGAGCATTCGCTGTTAAAGCAATCGCCGGCAAAGCTCCGTTGTAGGTTTGCCTTACCTGCCTGATGAAGGAATAGCCATCAACTTCCGGCATCGAAATGTCTGACAACAACACTTCCGGGTGCCAATCGCGCAAAATTGCCAACGCTTCCTGAGCCGAACCAGCGACTTTCACATCGGCCCCGTAACCCGCCAACACTTGTTCCAGCAATTCCCGCGCGTCGCTCTCGTCGTCCACAGCTAACACTCGCACGTCTTGCAGGATTCGTTGTTCCGAAGGAAGCTCCATCAACTTACCAATAAACCCATCCACATCATGATCGATGATCGACACGTCTGACATCAGTGGTAAGTGAACCGTGAACACAGCGCCCTGATCCGTTCCGCCGCTGTCAGCAGACACCCGGCCACCATGCAATTCGACAAGGTGACGAACAATCGCGAGTCCCAATCCTAATCCGCCGTATCTGCGAGTAGTGCTCGAATCAGCCTGACGAAAACGATCGAACACGTGGGGCAGGAAGTCTGGATCAATTCCCCGTCCCTGATCGCGCACGATGATTTCCGCAGTCTCTCCATAGTGAAGTTCAACCGTGATCAGACTTCCTTTAGGACTGAACTTAACCGCGTTCGACAACAGGTTCCAGAACACTTGCTGTAAGCGAATCGAATCACCAGACACGGGTGGTCCCGAAGGATCGAAGTTGCGCACAAGCTGGATTTCTTTTTGGTCCGCTGTCGGTTTCATAGAGTCGACTGCGGATTCCAGAACTTCGTTGAGGTTGAGGGGATGAGAATCTATTTGAAACTTTCCGGAAACGATGCGCGAAACATCCAACACGCTGTCGATGAGACGAGTTTGAAGTCGCGCGTTCCGATCGATGATTTCTACAGCGCGTTGAACTTCGTTCGGCCTTAACGCACTCTTACGAAGCATTGTGGCCCAACCCACAATCGCATTTAGTGGCGATCGCAATTCGTGTGAAAGCGTAGCCAGGAATTCGTCCTTACCGCGATTGGCGATTTCTGCTTCTGCCCGTGCTTCATGCTCGCGTTTTAGTAAGCCTTCTCGCTCCTGGTCCAATCGTTTTCGATCGCTAATGTCGCGGGCAATTTTTGAGGCGCCAATCACCATTCCCGCCGCGTCTTTTATTGGCGAGATGGTCAGCGAAACATCGATTCGGCTTCCGTCTTTCGCGACCCGAACAGTTTCGTAGTGCTCAACCCGGCGACCATCGTTAAGGCCAGAAAGTAACTGTTCTTCGTTGTCTGACAGATCATCAGCCATCAGTCGGGAAACGTGTTGGCCAATCATTTCGTCAGCGGTGTACTGATACAGTCGTTCAGCGCCAACGTTCCAACTCTTGATAATGCCCTGCAGATCTAGGCCGATAATTGCGTCGTCCGTGGATTCCACGATCGCCGCTAATTGTCGAATGGCCCGGTCAGCCCGCAACTGCTGAGTGATGTCGCGAGTAAAGCAACGCGAGTGGACGAACTTGCCATCGACAAAATAAGCGCTTGAACTGATCGTGACTTCGAGTAGAGCGCCGGATTTATGGCGTAACCGCGAACGAAAGTTTTGAACAGTTTCACCGGTTCTTAACCTGTCGAGCAACAACTCGATGTTTTCGCGATCGACATGAAAATCAGCAACGTTGCGTCCCAGATATTCATTTGCCGTATAACCCAGCATCCGCAACTCGGCTTCATTGGCCCGCAAAATTTCCCCGTCCCAACTCATCCAGTGAATCGCTTCAGTAGCATTATTGAAAAATTCTGCGAGTTCACGTTCACTGTCGCTTAATTTCTGTTCTGCGTTTTTTCGATCAGTAATATCAGCGATTGAAGCGAGCCAGCCAACGACAACTCCATTTTTATTATGTTCAGGGCGATAAGTCGTGCGCAGAAAGCGTGGTCCAATATCTTTGAAGTCAACCCGATCTTCATATTCGACAACCTCACCCTGCAACACCAGCTGGATATACGGCATGAGCGCATCCAGACCCTGTTGTCCGATTACTTCAGCGATCGGTTTGCCGACTATCTCTTCAGGCTGCGTTTGCAGAAACTCCGCATAGGCCCGATTTACAAACACATATCTCAAATCACTACTACAACGAATCAACATGATCGGCGTCGTGTCAGCAATCTGGGCCAACTCGGCTTCTTTTGCTCGCAGTAACTCTTCGGCGCGTTGACGTTTAATAAACTGACCGATCTGAGTGCCGATACTCCTGAACATCGCCAACAACGCTTCGTCGGGTTCTCTTATGTCCTTGCTGAAGAACTCACCAACTCCAAGCAACTCATCATCAGCGACAATAGGAAAACCAAAGGCCGATCGCAGACCATCTGCCAGCGCGAATGGCGCCCGCGGGAAATTGTCATCCTTGGCAACATTCGCCACCCAAACCGGTTGGTGCAGTTGCCACACTCGACCGGGGAGGCCAATCCCAGGTTCAAACTTTTGCTCACGAGAAGCGGCTTCGAAAGTGGCGATGTTTAAGTTTGGAGCATGCCAGATGTCTCTCAACTTTAAAGTGCCCGTTTCTTTATCAAGAATCCAAAGTGAACCGGCTTCCCAGTTGAGCGTTTCACCTACCGTGCTCAGAATGCGTCGCGTGGCTTCGCGCAGTTTTGGAGACTCAGCGAGGATTTGCGTGACGGCCAGATTTCCAGCTAAACGCCGCTGATTTTCATTACGAACAGCTTGAGCAACGCGACGTTCTTCAATCACAGAAACCAGAGAGAGAAAAGTGATCGCGTTGGTTGTCAGATAAAGCTGCAGGGTGAGCAATGATTGACTTCGATTCGGTGAGCTGAATGGTCCAAAACCGTTGATAGTTCCCCACACCGCGAATGCTGATTGCGCAAAAATCGCGAGCGTAAGTCCGCGTGTGCCTAACCGAAAAGCGGCCCAGAGCAGAAACGGAATGAGCAGGCGCGTAAACGGTTGATAACGAATCGGAACAGGTGTGTTGTTTCCGAAATTGAACATCGAGCCCAGCGCGATCAACGTAATCAGAAACGCGCCTTCGACAGTTCTTAATTTCGAATAGGGAAACGATCGTGAAACCCAAACCAGGAATAAAGGCGCGACGATCACTGCACCGGCAACATCACCAAGCCACCACGTCGACCACAACAGAAGAAACTGGTTCCACTGTTCTGCACCGGTAAGACACAAACTCAAATTGCCGATCGTGGCACTTATGACCGTGCACAGAAAAACGACTATTACAAACTTGAAGACATCACGGGCGCGCTCAAGCGAGTTGTTGAAGCCAACATAGCGAAGTAACGATGCCGTAATGAGAGCCTCAGCAGTGTTGCCAAACGCGATTGCTTCAGCGCTGAGTCCGGGAATGGGAGTGAAGAAGTTGGCAATGAGTGCGCCCAGCAAAACGCCGGGCCAGACACGCACACCAAAAATTAGAACAGCCGCGATCGCGATTCCGGAAGGCGGCCAGACTGGAGAGACGCTGCGATTGATAGTGGCAAACGAAAAACCGATCTTAGCCGCGATTACGTAGAGTGCAGCTATGATCAGAATCTGCAACCAGTAACGCAGACTCTTAAATTCAGGTAAAAGCAGACGAATCAAACTGCTTTTGGGACGAGCAATCTCGTTCATACAAAGTCGAGGGCCGCGACTTATCTAAACGCAAACAAATGTTTGTTGGCTATCGACCGAACCCGGGGGGCAACGTACTGAGGAAGTCTATCACGAAGTGTCTTCAACAATTAGTGAGACGCCGTTTTGGCTAGCACTGTCCACTCCGCCAGAAACCAGGCTCCCTGCCATAGCCAAAACCACGCGACGCAGACAGCGACGAGAACCAGGATCGGTTTGAGTGAGTGATGAGCTGTCGGTTTAGGTGTAGCACGCCAGATTCCGACAGCGAGGATGAAAGCTACATAAGTCAACAGATGGTTCCACGGACAAAAGGGACAAAGGAATGGCAGACCTAACAACAATCTCCAAAAGACAAAGGTGAGTAGCGAAGCAACCCCGAGCCAAACGGCAAGCGTGCGAATCAGGTGATGACGATACGTTTCGCCGAGACGACGTCCGGCTAACCACCAGATCAGTGCGCCGGTATAGAAACCGACAGCGAGGATTGCATTTGGAACGACAAAAAATCTTGCTTGTGGCGTTTGGAGAACTTTGTCGCAATCGATGCCGTTGGTCCAGGAGCAAAGTCCTGTTCCGGGAGTGACCCAACCAGCAAAAAGCGCAACGAATCGCCAACTGAGATAGAGCGTATTCAGAGTTGTGATCGACAGGACAACAGTCAGCCAGGTTTCCAATTTTGAGCGCGGGGGAATCATTTCGGGTGACTAGCTTACACAAAAACTACTGCATGTGCTCAAGATCAATTCAGCAGTGACTTTGCCCCGAAGGGGCGACGACCCAAAGCCCAGGGTTGCCGCTTCGGCAACCCCTGGGTGAAAACGTTTTAGCGCAGTGGCAACCGCAACGCGGTTGCGTCATTGAGGTTCAGCAGCGCAACCGCATTGCGGTTGGTAGGACTAGGCAATCTTACCCAGGGTAGCCGAAGCGGCAACCCTGGGCTTTGGGTCGTCGCCCCTTCGGGGGAACTTGATTCGTCAAGAGCCCGTAAGACCCGTTATGAAGTGACTGATCTGAGCATCGGCTTCGCCGCCTGTTGTGAGGGTATAGCTCTGCCTTGCCGTAAGCTTCCTTCTAAAAAATTCAGGGCTGCGCCTCTTGCTGTTCCGAAGAGCAAAACCTAAAGAAGAAAGAAAATGAGGTCACAGCCTAAGATTCTTAAGTCTGACTACGGCAAGACGGAGCCATGCATCACAACAAGCGGCAAAGCGATGCTTAGATCGGCCACTTCCCAAGAACCAAACTATTTGCACTTTTTAATTATTCGACCCGCCACATTACAGTTCGACAACCACAAACACCTTATGCAACAGTAATTGACCTATGCCTTCATTATGGAGTGTTGACGATCAAGCAGATCGCCTCAATGAGCTAACCAGCCACGATGCCGAGCTGAAAGAATCGCCACTTCGGCGCGACGTCCGCTCGCTTGGTCGACTACTCGGTGAAGTGCTGAAAGAACAAGCCGGCGCCGAACTCTTTTCGGCTGTCGAAGAACTACGCACGATTCTTATCGAACATCGCGAATCGAATCCACAACCTGTTGAACTCATCAAACGCGCCGAAGATATCGTCAGTCATTTGAGTGTCGAACAGGCCCACCAGATGACTAAGGCCTTCGCGATCTATTTCGAACTAACAAATCTGGCTGAGACGAACCACCGCAAACGACGGCGGCGCGCCGCGCAAAGTTCAACTGAACTCATCGCGCAACCCGGATCTTTTCTCGGAACTTTACGACGAATGCGCGCAGCCGGAATAAATGAAGACGAAGCGCTATCGTGGTTACGTAAAATTGAGATCGTGCTCGTGTTCACTGCGCACCCCACCGAAGTCGCCCGCAGAACGGTCCTTTTCAAACGCCAAGCGATTGCGGCCGCGCTCGAACAACTCGATCGTCTTCCGTTAACCGAACGTGAAGCTGAAAAGTATGAGCAGGCGATCATCACTGAGATCACATCTCTCTGGCAGACTGACGAAGTGCGACGTCGTCGTCCCACTGTCAAAGATGAGATCAGAATGGGTCTCGACTATTACCCGTCGGTCTTGTTCGACACTTTGCCGTTTGTTTACGAAGAACTCGCTTACGATTTTCGCGACGCATACGGACGCGAATTGCCGGCCCGCGATCTCCCGCGTCTCATCCGCTTCGGTTCATGGATTGGCGGCGATCGCGATGGAAACCCTTCAGTAACACCAGAATGCACTCGCGACGCACTGCAGATCGCGCGACAGTTAATTCTCGATTACTACATCGATAGCGTCGAAGATTTGATCTGGCGACTAACACCTTCGACTCTTCAAGTTTCAGTTTCAGCGGAACTCGAAAACGCCTTAACCAAATATTCCACCGAGATCGTCTCACCGGATCTTAATCCTGACAGACATGGACCAAATGAGATTTATCGACGTTTTCTCGACTTTGTGTTGGCGCGGCTCATTAACACTCGCGATGCTCCAAACGAGAAAGTCGCTTACCAAACAGACAAAGAGTTTGAGTTAGATCTGAAATTGATACGCCAAAGTTTGAATGAGAACTGTGGCGAACGAATCGCGACTTCACTTCTCGATCCACTGCTAAGACAAGTCGAGACGTTTGGCTTTCATCTGCACACGCTCGACATACGCCAACACGCAAAAATTCATAGCCAGGCGCGTTACGAGTTGGCTGAAACCTCAGCAAAGAGCGACCTGCTTCTCTCCAAACCGCCATCGGCAGAAACTACTGAACTACTCGATTCACTTACGTCGATTCGCGACTTAAAGCAAACGGCGCCTGCCGAAGCGATAAGGAGCTACGTTATCAGTGGGGCGAAATCAGCAAATGATGTTGCAACGATCGTTTGGCTTGCAGAATTATGTGGCGTCAAAGTCGCCGCGAGCGAAAGCGACCTGGGTCTGATGCCGGTGCCGTTGTTCGAATCGATTGAAGACTTGCGAAACTGCGCGGAGATCTGTCGTTCGTTGTGGACCCATCCTGATTACTCTCGTTTGCTCGATTCGTGGAATCGCCGGCAGGAAATCATGTTGGGTTATTCCGATTCGAATAAAGACGGCGGAATGTTGACCAGCACCTGGGAGATTTTTAAGGCCCATCGAAAACTTCACGAAGTGGCTCGAGATTGCAAGGTTGAGTTGACACTTTTTCATGGCCGCGGCGGCACTGTCGGACGCGGTGGTGGTCCAACTCATCATGCGATCATTTCCCAACCGGTCAATGCGTTCACCGGCCATATAAAAATCACTGAACAGGGTGAAGTGATGAATTGGAAGTATTCCGATTCAGTCCTGGCCCAACGAAATCTCGAACTCGTTATTGCCGCTTCGCTGGAAGCCCTCTCGCGACCGGGTGGCGCCTACGATCTCGACGAGGAGAGTGAAGCCGCTCTGGAGACGATGTCTCAGGATGCGTTTGCGTTTTATCGCGAGCGGATCGCCGAGAATTCTGAGGTGTTGGATTATTTCGAGGAAGCGACACCGGTACAGGAACTTGAGCACGCGCGGATCGGCTCGCGACCGACGCGGCGTAGTGAAAGTCGTGGGTTGGATGATCTACGCGCGATTCCCTGGGTGTTTGGTTGGATGCAGAGTCGTCATGTTTTACCTGCCTGGTTCGGTGTTGGATACGCGCTCGAGAAGTTTACTAGCTCCTCCACCTCGAACACTCAGTTGCTTCATAACCTGATCGATCGTTTTCCACTCTTTCATGAGTTGATCGACAACGTCGAACTCGGAATGGCGAAAGCCGATCTTTCGATTGCACGCTTGTATGCGGGACTTGTTTCGTCAACGACACTTCGCGAGCGAGTGTTGAGTTTAATCGAAGAAGAATTTGCACGGACTAAACGCGTGGTCCTGGAGTTAACGGGACAACAGACGTTGTTGGAAAAGAACCCGGTTCTGGCAAGGTCCATTCGACTACGAAACCCCTACGTTGATCCGTTGAGTTTGATTCAAGTGGAGTTGTTGCGCCGGAAGCGCAATGGTGAAGAGAGCGACAACTTAAACTACGCGCTCGCCGCAACCATCAACGGCATCGCCGCCGGATTGCGAAACACAGGATAAAGCCATCGGAGTTAAATCTATTCATGACACTGACAAAAATACGGGTAAGTTTGTCAGGTCAAGGCCCTTCTAGGTTGTGCTCTCTCACAGACCCTTTTGAACTCCTTCAGGTAAACCGTAAAACGGTAATCACATACTTGACGAATCAAGATCAATTCGGCGTGACTTTGCCCCGAAGGGGCAATGACCCAAAGCCCAGGGTTGCCGCTTCGGCAACCCTGGGTGAAGACGTTGCGCCGTGGCAACCGCAACGCGGTTGCGTCATTTAGGTTCAGCCAGCGCAACCGCGTTGCGGTTGGCAGAGATTAGGCAATCTTACCCAGGGTTGCCGCTTCGGCTACCCTGGGTGAAGACGTTGCGCCGTGGCAACCGCAACGCGGTTGCGTCATTGAGGGTCAGCCAGCGCAACCGCGGTGCGGTTGGTAGAGATTAGACAATCTTACCCAGGGTTGCCGCTTCGGCTCCCCTGGGCTTCGTTGCGTAGCCCCTTTGGGGCACCTCTGAGAGTAGCCGTGTAGCGGCAACTTTGATTCGTCAAGCATGTGATTGCCGTTTCAACGTTGCGGGAGGATAGGAACTCCTAACCCCCAAGCTAAGCGCGGGGAGAATGAGAAAAGCTCTATAACCACTCCGCCTATATTTACTGTTGACAGTAAATACTGTCGAGAGTATTCTACCGCACCATGAAGCATCCGGTTGAGCGAGAACGCGGAAAGAAGTTTGTCGGCTTACCCGAGTTCACGGCAGTCTGTGATCGGGTGATGAATGAATTGAATCTTGAGCAGGTCCGGGGCACTGTTACCAGCGTTCCCGACGAGCGGACCATTCGTTACTACCTTGCCGAGGGTCTCGTTCAGCCGGCTGACGAACGTCAGGGCACTGCATCGGTTTTCGAATACCGCCACTTGCTACAACTCGTTGCCGTCAAAAAACTTCAAGCCGAGCATCTCTCCATTCGAAAAATTCGCGAACTAGTAGCGGGTAAAACTGAACAGGAGTTGGAGACACTGCTGGGAGTTGGCGTCACAAACAGAAGCAACGCCGCCGATAGCGAAGCCAAGCGTTACCTTGAATCTTTACTGACGCCCACGTTTTCGAATGTGACAGCGACCACATCAAAAGCGAGACGAAATTTAGCACCTCCCCCAGCTCCAGGATCAGCGCCGGCCCCTGAACAAACTGCCAGTTGGCAACGACTGGAAATCGAACCCGGGTTGGAACTGCATATACGTTCCGACTACGCACCACCGACGACGAGTGCGCGAACAAGGAGTCTCGCGGACAGAATTCGCGGAGTGATCAGTCGGTATTGGAAAGAAAAATGACAAGGTTCGTTACAACCAATTGGTTTCACGAACTTAAAGGAGTTATTGAAAGATGACGCAGCAATTTCCCAAGGTTGAATTCTTGACCACACGTGCGAAGCTCGAAAGTGATCGCGAACAAACTGTCGACGTATTAATTCGCATTACGCCTCCTGAGTTGGATCGGGCCACAACAACGCGGCCGGTCATGAATTTGAGTCTCGTATTGGATCGGTCAGGTTCGATGCAAGGCGAAAAGATGGTTCGCGCGCGTGAGGCGGCAATGTTTTGCGTCGATCAAATGCTTCCCACCGATCGGCTGAGCGTGGTCGCATTTGACGATCGGATCGAAGTGCTCTTCCCCAGTGAGCCGGTCACGAATAAGTCTTCGATGAAAGATCTTATTTCGCGGATCGAGGCGCGCGGTTCTACTGCGCTTCATGAAGCGTGGGTCCGCGGTGGTCTAACTGTGAGCGAACAGCTCGTCGACAAAGGAATCAATCGCGTCGTTCTAATAACCGATGGTCTGGCAAATGTTGGCGTAACGAGCACCGATGAAATTGTTTCGCAGGCGTTAGGCCTTCACCAACGCGGCGTTAGCACTTCGACGATAGGTATTGGCGAAGATTTCAACGAAGACTTGCTGATGCCGATGGCCCAATCGGCTGGCGGTAACGCCTGGCACGTCGTCGAGCCAAACGACATGCAGCGAATCTTTCAAGTAGAGTTGGAGGGACTGATCTCGCAGTTTGCGCACACCGTGTCGTTATCGTTGGTTCCGGCAGATGGCGTTCGCATTGCAGATCTACTTAACGACTTTGAACTCACTGAAACGGGACGTTACCGTTTACCAAACTTGCAGGCCGGCTCACCACTCGAAATCGTAGTGCAGTTGAAAGTTGGACCACACGCAATCGGCACTTCACTGCGGCTGCTCGATCTGCGACTCGGGTTTACGCCGCAGGACGCAAGCGCCGCCGAAGTGATTCGCGAATCGCATACGTTGGAATTCGCGCGAAAGGAAGAAGTCGAGTCACTGGCGACCAACTACGAAGTGGTAAAAGCAGTGCAATTTCTGATGAACGCGCGCGCTCGAAACGAAGCAATGCGATTGCTTGATCTCGGCAAGTACACTGAAGCAGACGCCTTGATTGGATCTTCACTTCAAGCTACGCGCGTTGCCTGTGCACCGATGGCAGCTTCTCATTCAGTCATGCAGGAATGTGCGTCACTGGAAGAGGTAAAGTCGTCGCTTACCGATCAGCTCAAAGCCAAACTCAATCGTAAACGTCTCGCCTACGCCGCCCACAGCATCAGACAAAGCAAGTAGGAAATTTCGAATTGCGAAAATGCGGGATTGCGAAATTCAAATCCCGCATTTCCCCATCTCGCATTCGGCTTTTCACAATTCGCATTTCCGCAATTCTCTTGACTTTTTCTCACGCTGGCCTAGAGACTTTGACCTCGATGAGGAACGAAGAGCAAGAGCAGGATTTTTTTCTCAAGTGTCTGCTTGAGGCGAACGTCGATGGCATCATCGCTTTCGACCGCGAATGTCGCTACACGCTTTGGAACCGCGCAATGGAACGCTTCTCGGGTGTAAAGCGTGAGAAGGTCCTGGGGAAATATGCCTTCGATCTCTTCCCTTCACTCAAAGCATCCGGTGAAGACAAGTTCTATCTCAGCGCACTTACCGGACAGACTATCGTCGCCGAAGCCAGGCCTTACAACATTCCTGAAACTGGTCGCTCAGGGTTCTTCGATGGATACTACTCACCCAGGCACGATGAGAATGGCGAAGTAGTTGGCGGCGTCGCAATCATTCGTGATGTAACCGATCGCAAACAGGCGGAAGCAACCGCTGTAGAAGCTTACCGGCTCGCTTTTCACGTCGAAAATACACCATTAGCAGTTATCGAGTGGGACCAGGAATTCCGTGTTTTGCGTTGGTCTCCGGCAGCCCAAAGATTGTTTGGTTGGACCGCCGTTGAAGTTTTAGGCAAAAGATTTAGTGACTGGAACTTTGTGGTTGCAGACGATGTGGCCGCTGTTAATGAAGTTGGCGAGCGACAAAATCAGGGCGCCGAACATCACGGCATTTCGCGCAATCGAAACTATACGAAACTCGGGGCGGTGGTTAATTGCGAATGGTACAACTCCGCTCTTTACGATCCCGACGGCAAATTGATCTCCGTTCTTTCGCTGGTCCTTGATGTAACACTCGCGACGCGCATCGAAGATGCACTGCGAAAATCCGAAGCTCAATATCGTTTGCTGTTTGAGTCTAACCCTCACGCCATGTGGGTCTACAATTTGGAAACGCGCAGGTTCCTGGCCGTAAATAATGCCGCCGTTGAACACTATGGATATTCGAGAAACGAATTTCTCTCGATGACTATTTACGACATCCGGCCTCACAAAGACTCAGAAACTCTTAGCGAATATCTCGCCAACTCGAATCCGGAATTCAATCGAGCCGGGGAATGGCGCCATCAAAAGAAAGACGGCGCGATCATAAATGTAGAAATCACGTCAAATCGAATCGACTTTGCAGGACAGCGCGCAGTGTTTGTGTTGGCCAATGACATCACTGAGCGCAAACGGGCCGAACAGGCGTTGCGCGAAAGTGAAGATCGTTATCGCGATCTCGTTGATAACAGTCACGAATTGATTTGTACTCATGACCTGGAAGGCCGGGTACTCTCCGTCAATCCGTGGGCGTCGCGTGTGCTGGGTTATCCAAAAGAAAAGCTCATTGGGATGAACATTCGCGACGGACTACTGCCCGAGTACCGGAATCAATTTGATGAATATATCGAGAAAGTAAAAAGTGAAGGCTCGGCGAAGGGTGTCATGAAGATTCGCACTGCCTCGGGCGAGATCCGGCTCTGGGAATACTACAACACGCTACGAACCGAAGGTGTCGAGTCGCCGATTGTCCGAGGCATGGCCCACGATGCAACTGAACGACGACAAGCATTGGGCCGTGAGAAAGAAGCCCGACTGGAAGCCGAAGCCGCCAACCGCGTCAAGGATGAGTTTCTTTCTACTTTGTCTCACGAACTTCGCACACCGCTCACAGCGATCATGGGATGGTCCGATCTCTTATTGCACGGTGAAGTAGATCCGGCCAGACATCGCCAGGCGATTGAAACGATTGCACGCAATGCCAACTCACAATGTCAACTCATAGACGATCTGCTTGAAGTTTCCCGCATCATCACCGGGAAATTGCGCCTCGATTTTGCCGCATGTGAATTACAGCCGGTTATCGAGGCTGCAGCAGAGAGCATTAAACCAACCGCCGAAGCCAAAGGTGTTAAGTTAGAGCTTACTCTTGGACCAGAAGTTGGAGCGGTCTTTGGTGATACCGGCCGACTTCAACAGATAGTTTGGAATCTTCTTTCAAACGCGGTGAAGTTTACGCCACACGGCGGACAAGTGAAGGTGAAGCTGAAGCGTATCGACTCCGAAATTGAAATTTCCGTTGTCGATTCAGGCGCGGGAATAAATCCTGATTTTCTGCCGCATGTTTTTGATCGGTTCCGGCAGGCAGACGGATCTACAACTCGAGCGCACGGTGGCCTCGGTCTGGGGCTGGCAATCGTCAGACATCTGGTTGAATTGCACGGAGGCGTCGTCTCCGCAGATAGCGATGGTCCAGGTCACGGAGCAACGTTTGTCGTGCGCTTACCATTGATGGCGGCCGTCGGGCATCGCGTCGTACGTGATCATGGCGTAATAAAATCGGGAGTTAGATCAACCGGACAACCAGCGACATCATTGAGCGGAACGCGCGTCTTGATCGTTGATGATGAACTCGATGCACGTGAACTCGTGACCGTGATGTTGGCCCGATGCGGAGCCGAAGTGAAAACCGCAGGTTCGTCTGCCGAAGCAGTGGAAATAATTTCGAACTGGAAGCCGGACGTGTTGATAGCGGATATTGGAATGCCAATAGAGGACGGGTATGGATTGATCGAACGTCTCCGCGCGTTACCGCGAGAAGCAGGAGGAAACATCCCCGCACTTGCGCTTACTGCTTATGCGCGAACGGAAGATCGCGTCCGCGTTCTCTCCGCCGGTTATCAATCACACCTGTCCAAGCCCGTTGACCGCGCGGAGTTGGCAGCGGTTGTTGCACGACTCGCGGAAAAGTAAAGTCAGATCTCAGATTGAACGCTGAAAGCGTTTTGTCTCAAAGCCCAGGGTTGGGCTTTGGCACCCTGGGAACCAGCGAACACCACACCTAGACTCCGAAGGAGTTGCGTCCGTTGTTGTTTGTTACCAATCTTGTTAATTACAAACCATCGAGCATTCTTGTTTCTGTATCTTCAATGATCATTCGATCTACGGTTGGCTTTGGCGCGCGGACGCGACTCCTTCGGAGTTAGCTGTATTGTGGGCCGGTTTCCCACGGCTGCCACAACTCAACGGCTTTGAGACGAGACGCTTTCAGCGTTCAGATCCGCGACAGCACCCAGACGACTCCAATCGTGATCGCCAGTGGTACGATCCAAAAAATCAACGAACTCGCTAACGAAAACAACCACGCGGAGCGATTTGCTGTTTTAAAGAAAAGAAGTCCTACGCGTTTTATCAAGAGCAACAACGTCGGCAGAAATAGCACTACTAACACCAGCAACACAGCGGCTTCGTTCCCTTTAAAAGGCAACTTTCCCATCGTCCCGTCCCACGCCAAAGCCAGCGTAACGCCAACCGAAACGAACAAGACCGAGAACCCGATTAAGTAGCCGATCAGGTTGGTTATCAGGGAAAACGCCAGAGTTTTTACGATTCCCAGCCCCTTTTTCTTACTGAGCCAAAACGCCTCCGCAACGCCGTCGACAATTAACAGCACCCAATAAAACAAAATTACAAGATATTCGCGTGTGACTTGAGCAGACTCTGCTGTCATGTTGGTCCAAACTGATGCAGTGATGAAGAATAAAGCGAATGTAGATTACGTTCTCGGCGCAATTGCTACAAGCAAGTTTTCAAGGACGTGGTGAATAGGTCTACAATACGCAGCATACATTCATCTAAGGAGCCACTAATGGAAATCGGAATGATTGGCCTGGGGCGCATGGGCGCCAACATGGTGCGCCGCCTGCTAAAAGGCGAACATCGTTGCGTTGTCTATGATCGAAACGCAGAGGCGGTGCAGGCGCTGGTAAACGAAGGCGCAACCGGCGCTTCATCACTCGCAGAGCTGATTGAAAAACTTCATGCGCCGCGAGCTATCTGGTTGATGATTCCCGCAGCTCTGGTTGACGCAACTCTGAACGATCTCGGCGCTCTGGTAAATCCTGACGACATCATCATTGACGGCGGCAATTCTTATTACATCGACGACATCCGGCGCGCGCAGGAACTCAAAGCCAAAAACATTCACTATGTCGACGTGGGAACCAGCGGCGGTGTGTGGGGATTTGAACGCGGCTACTGCCAAATGATCGGCGGTGAAAAAGACATAGTCAGTCATCTCGATCCGATTTTCAAAACTCTCGCGCCTGGTCGATCGACAGTTGAACCAACCAAAGGTCGCAGCGATGAAGGGACCGCACAGGAAGGTTATCTCCATTGTGGACCGGCAGGCGCAGGTCATTTTGTAAAAATGGTCCATAACGGAATCGAGTATGGTTTGATGGCGGCCTACGCCGAGGGTCTTAACGTCTTACACCATGCGAATGTGGGACGTAAGGACCACGAAAAGGATGCGGAGACAACCCCATTACGCTATCCCGAACACTATCAATACGACTTCAATATCGCTGACATAACCGAGCTTTGGCGACGCGGCAGTGTGGTCGCTTCGTGGTTACTCGATCTCACCGCGATCGCATTTGCAGAACAACCAGAACTCGCAGATTTCTCCGGTCGGGTTTCAGACTCTGGCGAAGGACGTTGGACCATCAACGCGGCGATCGACGAAGGCGTGCCCGTTCCGGTGTTAAGCGCGGCATTGTTCCAACGGTTCAGTTCGCGCGGTGAGGCCGACTTTGCCAACAAGATCTTATCGGCCATGAGACTACAGTTTGGTGGACACACAGAACGAAAGTAGTGGCCCACAACTAAAACCAGACAGGGACAAAATCGTGTCGACAATTGCAAATCAACAGAATTACGAAAAGTTTTCGCTGCCCAAAGCCGATCCGTGCATAGTAGTAATTTTTGGCGCCACCGGTGATCTCACTCGTCGCAAACTCATGCCGGCGCTCTTTCGCCTGATGTGCGAAGGCTGTCTTGAAAACGTCAAGATACTTTGTGTGGGACGGAGTCCAGTCACTGACGAAGAGTTTCGCAAAACGATTCGTGACGGTTTGGACGCGTCAAGCAAAATCGAGAAGTGCAGCGATGACGACTGGAGCTCTTTTACTGACCGCATTTTCTATTTAACCGGTGAACTCGATGCGGACACCACGTATAAGGAAATAGGCACAAAACTCGAAGAGATGGCCGCGAGTGGAAGTGGTAAAAACTGGATGTTTTACTTCGCCACGCCACCTTCGCTAGCTACAACCATTGTGGACGGTCTCGGCAAAGCAGGTCTGAATAAGCGCGATGAAGGTTGGAGTCGAATCGTTATCGAAAAGCCATTCGGGCGCGACCTCGAGTCGGCCCAAAAACTCAACGCTGAAATCGCAACGGTGTTCCAGGAGGACCAGGTCTATCGCATCGATCATTATCTCGGCAAAGACACGGTCCAAAATATTCTGGTCTTTCGTTTTGGTAATTCGATGTTTGAGCCGATCTGGAATCGAAACTACGTCGATTATGTGGAGATAACCGCAGCGGAAACTCTCGGCGTTGGATCGCGCGCGGGTTACTATGAAGAAGCCGGCGCACTGCGCGACATGGTCGCCAACCATCTGCTGCAATTATTGACCTTGACCGCGATGGAACCACCTGTCGGGTTTGACGCTGATTCAGTACGCGAAGAAAAAGTACAGGTGTTACGTTCTATTCGTCGCTTGAAACCGGAAGAAGTACCGGTAAGGACCGTGCGCGCGCAGTACGTCAGTGGACAAATCGACGGACAACAAGCGCCGGGCTATAAAGACGAAGAAAACGTTGACGATAGCTCGAGTACCGAAACGTTTGTCGCGATCGAGTTTCAGATTTCAAACTGGCGTTGGAATGGCGTGCCGTTTTACGTGCGCACTGGCAAACGACTCGGTCGCAGTGTTACGGAAATTGCGGTCCATCTGAGGCGTACGCCGCAGGCTTTGTTCGCGCGCACGCCTGATGAAGAGATGGATCCGAATATCATCGTGTTGCGTATTCAACCGAATGAAGGCATCACGGTGTCGTTCGGGGCAAAACGACCGGGCTTTGAAATGCAGACCAACACTGTTCACATGGACTTCTGTTATCAGAGCGGCTTTGGAGTGCGCTCGCCTGATGCCTACGAGACTCTGCTGCTCGACGTAATGCAAGGTGAAGCAACGTTGTTCACCAGAAATGACGAAGTGGAGGCGCAGTGGCGACTGATCACTCCGATCGAAGAAGCGTGGGCCGCGGCCGGCAAAGCTTCAACGTTGGCAACTTATCCAGCGGGTAGTGATGGTCCGGACTCAGCCGATGAGCTGCTGGCGCGAAATGGTCATCACTGGCGACGTCTGAAGGACACGTTTGCAGGCTGCGACTAAATGATGGATAAACCAAACGTGCAAATTTTAAGTGACGCAGACGAACTGGCGGAGGCAGCGGCGCAGGCCATCGTGTCGCTTGCCAGGAACGCGGTATCTGCGAGAGGCGCTTTCACTATTGCGCTCTCTGGTGGTTCAACTCCAAAACGTCTTTACGAACTGCTCGCCAATCCAGGTCGTGAATATCGCGATCAATTTCCGTGGTCCCAGACGCTGTTCTTTTGGACCGACGAACGTCATGTGCCACCGGACAATTCAGAGAGTAACTTCCGAATGACTGATGAAGCGATGTTGTCGCATGTGCCTGTTCCCGGAGGAAATGTTCATCGATTTCTGGCTGAACTTCCGGATGCTCAGGAAGTCGCATCCGAGTATGAAACTCAACTGCGAAACAGTTTTCAGAATTCTTTGCCTGCTTTTGATTTGATTTTGTTAGGACTTGGACCAGACGGACATACCGCGTCGCTTTTTCCTGGCACGACCGCGCTGACGGAAACAGAACGTTGGGTCACCGCGCCCTGGGTCGAGAAATTCAACAGCTATCGTTTGACGATGACGTTGCCGGTGCTTAACAACGCAGCAGTAGTAATGTTCCTGGTCAGCGGTAAAGACAAAGCGACTATTTTGAATGAAGTATTGAGTGAGGGCGAAGCAAAGTTTCCGGCGCAGTTAATCAAACCCACGCACGGCGAACTCCGCTGGCTAGTCGACAAAGCCGCAATCTCAGGACCGCAGGCGTCCCCGCCTGCCGGTTAAACAAAAGCGCGCTTCGCCGATTCAGGGAAAGTAACAAAGTGCCGTGTAGCGCGTTGAAGCTCGTCAGTAAACACAGGCAGGCGAGGACGCCTGCGGTCCTATGTCTGGACTTACTTCTCCGATCTGCCGCTGCTCAACCAATAGTTGCTCAAAATCCTCAGTCGATAACGCTTTACTAAACAAGAAACCTTGCACGATGTCGCAATCAAGTTCCATCAGCGACTCCAACTGATCGCGGTTCTCGACCCCTTCTGCAATCACTGAGAGATCTAGCGCGTGTCCGAGCGTGATGATCGCTCGCACGATCGCGGTGTCGTGCGGATCTTTACATAGGTCGCGCACAAAGGACCGGTCGATCTTCAAGGTATCGATCGGAAATCGCTTTAGATAGTTCAATGAAGAGTAGCCGGTGCCAAAGTCATCGATGGCAACTTTGATCCCCATCATCTTCAGTTCGAGCAATTTCTCAATCGCCTTCTCCGGATCTTTCATGATGGAACTCTCCGTTATTTCCAGTTCTATCCAGTTCGGATCAAGGTGAGTCTCTTTGAGAATTTCTTCAACGCTCGAAATAAAAGTTGCCTGTTGAAATTGGCGCGCAGAGAAGTTTACGGCCAATCGCATCGGTGGCAGACCAGCGTCCTGCCACAACTTGTTCTGGTAACAAGCATCACGAAACACATACTCACCCAACGGAATAATTAGCCCGCTTTCTTCTGCTAACTCGATGAACTCATTTGGATAAAGCAGACCCAAGCCGGGATGTTGCCAACGGACCAACGCTTCCATGCCAACCAGATGAAAATCAGCAACGCGGACCTGTGGTTGATACTGAACAAAAAATTCTTTGCGCTCGAGTGCAGGTCGGAAATTACTCTCCAATACCAGTTGCTTCAACGCGCGCGTGGTTCCGCCAGCAGTATAGAACTGGTAAGCATTGCCGCCCTGGTTCTTGGCCCGATCCAGAGCAGCGCCGGCACTTTTTAAGAGCGTGGCAGTGTCGAGTCCATCGTGAGGATACAAACTAATCCCGATGCTGTTGGCGAGAAAGATCTCCTGATCTTCAAAGAGGAACGGTTGGTTCAAAGCTTCTTTCAATGCTTGCGCAGTCGTTGCCGCATCCTGAGGGCGAGAGATCTGCGTCAACAAGATCGCAAACTCGTCACCACCAAAACGCGCAACCGTATCACATTCGCGAACGCAACTGGTCAAACGCTGGGCGACCGACTGAAGTACCACGTCACCCGCCAGATAACCAAGCGAGTCGTTGACTGTTTTAAACCGATCGAGATTCAACAACATCACCACCTGCATCTGGTTACTGCGCTGCGAAAGAGCAATGGCCTGTTTTAGCCGATCTTTGAAGAGCGACTGGTTTGGCAGATCCGTCAGAGCATCGTGATATGCAAGATGGTTGAGTTGGTCGTGCGTTCTTTTATTTTGAGAAAGGTCGATGACGAAACAACTAATCTCTTCGCCATTCAATGCGGCGCCAAAGAGGACCGGCACGCGTGTGCCGTCACCACGAATAAATTCTTTTTCGAATGGTGCACACGAACCAAAGGCGGCCAGCTTTTCAAACGCGTCTTCGTCGAGTCGATGGTGTTCGCGCGGAGTGATGTCACTTAACCTGGCCGGTAGAGCTTCACGCTCATAACCGAGGGTCCGTAGAAACGAATCGTCAGCATGGGTAATCAAACCTGCGGCATCAACAAAAGCAATGCTCATCAAGTTTGAATTCACGATACTGCGAAGCCCGTCGTCGAGCTTAGCCGCGGAGACTTCGGTGGAAACCGCTTGATAGTGCGGAGAAATAGATTTCATCCTAATGAACTTCAGGTTGATAAGAACGGGAGGTAATGCGTTCGGAACGTGAGAAGGGGCGGGTTGCCGTCGACCCGTTGCTAGGCTAACAGAGATGCGGGAGACTTTTCAATGAAATTTTAAAGAAACATTAAAACGGGCATCACATACTTGATTTATCAAAGTTGCCCCGAAGGGGCTACGCAACGAAGCCAAGGGTTGCCGCTTCGGCTACCCTGGGTAAGATTGCCTACCCTACTAACCGCAACGCGGTTGCGGCTCTGACGTGACGCAACCGCGTTTGCGGTTGCCACGGCGCGAAAACGTTTTCACCAGGGTAGCCGAAACGGCAACCCTGGGCTTTGAAACGAAACGCTTTCAGCGTTCTGACTTCACGTACTATTAAACTAAAAAGATCAACGCGCCGATGCGCTGCTTGATTGCAAAGCGGCGCCTGCCGGCAGATGTTCCAGCAAATACTTCGTAAGCAAACCGTACAAGTGCCGCGTCGTGCCTGCGCCTTCATAAATCCCGTGCGAACGGTTTGGATACGACATCATTGAAAACTGCCGGTTCGATGCCACGAGGGCGTTGATTAAAGCTTCAGTCCCCTGGTAGTGAACGTTGTCATCGCCAGTGCCGTGAACGACGAGCAGATTTCCTTTGAGCTGACCGGCGAAAGTGACGGGCGAACTTTGTTTCCACTCATCAGGATGATCCTGCGGCAGTCCGCAATAACGCTCCTGATAGATCGAATCGTAGTAATGAATATCCGGAACCGGCGCCACTGACATCCCTGTTGCGTAAACGTCCGGATAACGAAACATTGCATTCAGCGTTGACGAACCGCCGCCGCTCCAACCCCAGATTCCGATCCGAGTTGGATCAACAAACGGCCATTTCATAATCGCCTTTGCGGCCGCGGCTTGATCGCCTGAATTCACGAGGCCCATTTTGCGATAGATGATTTTTCGCCAGGCCCGCCCACGCGGCGCTGGTGTCCCACGATTGTCGACACTCATCACGATGTAGCCTTGTTGAGACAACATCTGATGCCAGAGTCGATCGCGTCCTGCCCAACGATCGAGAACAGTTTGGCCCCAGGGTTCACCGTAGACATAGAACAACACCGGGTAATGTTTCTGCGGATCGAAATCAGGTGGCTTGATCATCCAGCCATCGAGCTGAACTCCGTCTCCGATGTCAACTTTAAAGAACTCGGTCGCCGATGGCTTCAATTTCGCGAGTCGGTCCTGCGTCACACGATTGTCGATCAATGAACGCACGAGCGAATGATCAGGCAGGCGCACTACATCGGTGGTTGGCACATTATTAAAAGTCGAGAACGTATGAATCGCCACATCGGCTCGCGGTGAGATATTGTAGCCATGCGTTCCTGCTACACCCGCGGGCGTAATTCGTTCCTCTTTGCCGGCGCCATCAAGACGAACCCGATATAAGTATCGTTGTGTCGCATTATTAGGAGAGGCGATGAAATACATCCAACCGTTCTTTTGATCGACACGTTCCACGCTGACGACGTCATAGTTTCCGGCAGTGATTGGTTTCATCTCGCGTCCATCGCGTGATACGGAATAGATGTGGCGCCAACCATCGCGTTCGCTCGCCCACAAGAAACGTTTGCCACCATCTATCCATTCGGCATCGCCACGTGCGAGTCCAGTTTTGTCCCAATCGATATCACCCCAGGCAATATCGACCCAAGTGTCATCTTTTTCAGTCAGCACGGGACGGACCTTGCCGGTATGAACGTCGCCAAGCATTACGAGGTTCGTGTTCTGCAAACGATTGAGTTGTTGAATGACGACTTCATTTGAACTCGCTGCCCACTCCATGCGAGGCAGATAGTTGTTACGCGGATCACCTGCGATATCAAACCAGCGCGTTGCTCCGCCGTCAGCAGAAACAACTCCGACTTTCGCTGCCGAATTTGTTTCACCCGCTTTCGGATAAGGGAAAGTGGTTATTTGCGGATAGAGGGCTGCGGTGTTGTTGATCAGCGTCATCTCCTTGACGCCTTCGGAATTCAGTTGCCAGTAGGCAATCTGTTTGCTGTCCGGACTCCAACGAAAACCGTCGCGACAAAAAAGCTCTTCTTCGTATACCCAATCAAATGTTCCATTGACTATGTAGCGAGTACCGTCTTTGGTGAGCTGGGTAATCTTTGTATCGCTGCCCAGGTTCTCAACGTAAATATTATTTTCGCGTACGTAACCGGCGCGTTGGCCATCAGGTGAAAACTTCGCAAACATCAAACTCGAAGGTTTCGCCTCGGCGCCGCCAAGTTTACGAAGTGCGCCCGATTTCAAATCGAGGACCCAATAATCACCACGCGTATTACTGCGCCATACACGAGCGGTGTTGGTAAAAATCATGACCTTCTGTTCGTCAGGAGTGAAAGTAAACTCCTCGATTGAGAGCGCTTCAGCGGAACCGCTGGGCGTGAGTTTTTCGGCCGGTACTTTCACACTGCGTTCGCCACTCATCGCGTCGTAACGAACGATGTCCATCGCATCTTTTTGTGTTTTGGATGGCTCAAGCGACAGGTAACCGCCACCGTTTTCCTCCCACTGCACTGGACCCAAAGAGCGAATCCGATAAGAACCGAGTGAATCCAGATTTAGTAGGGTTGGATCGGTTTGAGCAAAAACCGGAACAAGAAGCAGAAGTAGTACGGGAATAAGAAGAATTTTGTGTCTCATATTTTTTGTTTACCGCTGAGAAGAATTGGGAGCGATTAGGATTCTACAGTCGGACTAAAGAATTTTGAAACAGCGGCTCAAGGTTCCAGCGCAGAAAACCCTTGAAATAACAACTGCATACTTGACTCACCATCGGTATAAGATCCCGTTCTGTTAAGTAGCTGATCTCAGAATCGCTTCGCCGCTCCGTTGTGAGCATGGCTTAGCCTTGCCGTAATCAGACTTCAAAGATTCAGGGCTGCTCCCTCATTCTCTATTTCTTTAAATTTTGATCCTTCGGTCGGCAGGGCAGCCCTGAATTTTGAGGGGGAAGCTTGCGGCAGGGCAGAGCCATGCCCCACAACAGGCGGCAAAGCCGATTCGAGCGTAATGGCAACGAGCCAAAAAATATAAAACCTTGAAAGCTTGGCGGTAAGCGATCTCAAACTCGTGGAAGGGGGTGGGCGCGCACGGCAAAGCACAACTGGGTCGCGTCCTCAAAACGAACCAATCGATCGCGCGCTCTGACTGCGTCACGGCCTCAGTGACGACAGCCTAACCCACCCGCTACCACGAGGCGGGAGATCTGTTTGTCACTACGGACCACCATTAACGATCATTCCAATGTTGCCACGTCCATAGGCGACATCATTCACGCGACTAGACACGACCAGCATTCTTTTAGAATTGTTCATTCTGTTTTCTCCTTCCACCAACCTTAGGATGATTTCCTCAGTTCACCTTGTGATGAGACGGTGAGCTTCAGTTACCGTGGTCCATGTCAATCGGCATGCCGTTTCAAAAACACTCGCGTGAACAAGACTCTCAGCCCTTGAAACATTGATCCGAACTAATTTGTTTTACACGAAGCGTCCCCACGCAAGTCGGTGATTGTCGCGAAACGCATACGATTACGCGTTGGCTTTTACAACTGGTGTGTGTGAATGGGTGAATATCCGGTGAAAGGAAGGAATTCCAACTAGCTTGTTCTGCGAACGCTCTGCAGCAGTCGCTTAGCTAATTCAGATTGAGGATTAGTGGCGACGAGTATTTGAAACTCTCGCTCTGCATTACCTATTAACCCGGTCTTTGCGTAGAAAAGTCCGAGAGCGAGGTGTGACTCTTGTTTCTTCAGGCGACTCAACTCCTGTAGATAAGCGGACGATAGAATCGCAAACTTCATCTCCGGCTCTGAAGCCGACGGTGAAATCATTTCTTTACCATCAACAATAGCTGCCACGACCCACGAGAAAGTCTGACCACGTCGAAGATGTTTACTAACGCGCCATCTTGTTTGTGCTGCAGGTAAAGCATCACTTCTGGCAACTTCGTTACCGTGGGCATCAATAACGTAAACCTGATAAGAATCCGCTTCAGGTAACTTCGTCCAACTGAAAATCGGTTGATCTTCAATAACGACTCGGCGAGTCGGATATACCAGCTTTACCTGTTTATCTAAACCTGGACCACCACGTAAACCATTGCGCTGCGCGGCGAGATCTTTCAGGACTGCGGCAGGCTCGACTTGCTCCGTTAATACTACTTGCGCAATCTGCTGTCTGGTGTCTTCTGACAACTCATCAAGCCCGGTCACACGCCCGTCCTTATATATAGCTATCTCGCCGCGCGCATCATTTATTAAGACTGGTTGATCGTTTGCGACGATCGGAGCCGGCGGCGGTTCGGGAGCGTTGTAAACGTATTGTTGAGGCCGCGGCAGTTCCCTCCTCTTGTAGCTCACAATAGCTACTATCGATAATGCCAGGATCACGATAGCCGCAATAGCATATGCAGGTCTCCTATACGTTCCAAAAAATCCAAATCCTGCGGGCGTGAAATCGTTAGCAAGACCGCGATCATACGAGCCATTCAGCTCACGCGCGGTAGTCTGCCGGAAGGCCTCGAAGTAACGAATATCTTCACGACAACTTTCACAAGTCTTTAAGTGGATGTTATGGATTTCTTCCAGAACCGGATCGAGTGTATTTCCTATTAAGGCGACGATACTTTCAAAATCCAGGTGGTCGTTTCGAAACCAAAATTCCGGCTCCAAACTGAAACCAGTGGCGGGTGACGTGCTAAGTTCGTCAACAAAACGTTGATGACACACGCGACAACTCGCCGTGTGGACAGCAATATCCGCATGTTCATTGTCTGGCAGCGAGCCTACGCAGAACTGTTCCAGTTCGGATGTCGATAAGTGGTGGATAGTCACTTTCTTCGTTCTTATCGAAACGCAGTCGTAAATGAATGTCCGATACGCGTCAGCTCTTCTTCTCTGCGTCTCAGCGTTCTCGGCGTCTCTGTGTTGAACCGGTGCTTATTTAGTTTGAACCCTATTCACACAGAGACGCCGAGGTCGCTGAGACGCAGAGAAAAAAGCCAAGGGTCAGTTAGTCAGTTTAGACTCCCTCACAACCTAAGACGGGAGTCAGTGGCGAAACTTCCGCCGGCTTAAAGTTTATTTTTTAACGTCTGGAGCGCCAGGAAGCGCCATTTATAAATTTTTTCGCGCGAGGTCTTAAGTTCCAGAGCCGCCGTCGCGCCATCCATCGGCATCAGCAGCCGCAATCGCGTAACTTCCTGAACTGAGCGTTCCATTCCCCTGGCAAGTTCAGACAAATTCACCACACCAGCAGTCAACAGAGCAGTAAAGAAGTCCTGGCCGGCGTGGTCCTCGAAACCAAACGCAAAGGCGGCGCGTTGTTCTGCGGGAAGTTCGGTAACCGCAATCCATAATTGTTGGAGTAATTCGTCAGCTTCCAGCAGAGATTCATTTGAGAGAAGACGATGATTCTCAAAATCTGGTCCAGTTTGGTTGTCCAGCGACTGCGGCGGCTGGTCCTTAATGTCTAGCAGGACGGCGAGCATTCGCACCAGAACATCAACTTCGACCGGCCCGCCAATCCAATCGAAAAGTTCGGCGACCACTTGTAAAACCGGCGCCTGCCTGATGTCTTCATCGGTAAAACGCGAAGCTTGAAAACTTTCTAATTTATGTTCAATGACGTGTGGCTCCTGACTTGAAAAAGAGCTCTTGTCGTGGTTCCGCCAACTCTCAAAGCCACACAGCCGCTCGCCATCGCGATCCCACAAAGCGAAGTCTTTATGTCGTCGCAGCAGGTCACGAAGATTGTCTTTCAATCGTGTTCGTGCCGGAGATTTGGCCCGCAGATAGTCAATGCAGATATTGGAGACCATCCGCGAAACATAATGATCGAAGTTTCTGATGTTGGTGATGCTTGACGAAGCGGGACGCTGGTTGAGTGTTTGCACCACTCGAGTCAACGCTTCCTGATAGATATCTTCAGCGTCTTTATTGTTTTCGTTGATGCCCTTAGTGCTGACATATAAGCCGAGCCGCCGGCGCAGCATTCTTCTGACGAGCGGAGCTACGCGTTGCGTGAGAAGCTCGTCGAGCTGACGCTGGCGCTCCCGCTCATCGGAGGAATCGAGATATGGAACTAACAAGTTATCCATGAGGTCCTAACTTGCTAAGCAGAGTTTTACTGATCAGCAAATCGAGGCTGCGTAAACTTCACTACAAAGTAGTAATGAACAACGAACGGAGATGATCGCTACGAACAGACAACTCCGTCAGATAATCTTTTACTTCGCACTGATTGTTTTCTCGGTTGGTGTGTGACTGGGCCCGGGAGTTTGAGGGAGGTCCAACCGATCGTATTAAATGAACAACATCGGCAGAATAACAAACATACAGGCTGGTGGGAACTCTTTATTGATCGATTAGGGGGTGGAGTCACCTCCGCCGTCCTCTCACATCACTGTATGTACATTCCATATATAAAGGTTTACGCACTGCTTATTGCGACGGTCCGGTTAAGCTGAACCTCGAGCCGCAGTTGTTGTCGGCCGATCCGTTTGCTAGTTTGGCGTGTATGCCGTCACCTGTTCCCGATCAGCTCAGCAGGACCATAGAAACTCTTTACCGATCGGAATCTGGTCGGGTTCTCGCGACGCTCGTGCGTTTACTCGGAGATCTGGATCTCGCCGAAGAGGCCATGCATGAGGCATTCGCCGTTGCTCTGGAGTCCTGGCCTCAGACTGGTATTCCGGACAAGCCGCGTCCCTGGCTAATCTCAACGGCACGCTTCAAGGCCATCGATGGGATGCGCCGCCGCGCACGCCTCGACGCAACACAACCGGATCTTGCGCTCTATATGGAAGCGCGCCTAAACGAAGCTCCCCTCGGGGACGAGGAGATCGAGGACGATCGCCTCCGTCTGATCTTCACCTGTTGCCATCCTGCACTTCCTCCGGAAGGACAAGTTGCGCTCACCCTACGCGAACTCTGCGGCTTGACCACGGAAGAAATTGCCCGGGCATTTCTCGTTACACCGGCAACACTCGCCCAGCGCATCGTGCGCGCTAAGGCACGTATTCGGGAGACACCAATCCCCTACGAAGTGCCGACCGCGCAGGATTTGCCGAAGCGGTTGGACGCGGTGCTTCAGGTCGTCTATCTCGTTTTTAACGAGGGTTATTCAGCGGCGGCGGGAGCGGAAGTAACGCGGGCCGAGTTAACCGGCGAGGCGATTCGGTTGGGCCGGTTGTTGATTGAACTCCAGCCCGAGCCGGAAGTCATTGGGCTGCTTGCCTTGATGTTGCTGCAAGAATCCCGGCGCGCCGCGCGAACCGCTCCAAGTGGAGAATTGATTTTGCTGGAAAATCAAGACCGCTCGCTCTGGAACCGCGAACAGATCGCTGAAGGAGTGTCACTGGTGGAGAAAGCCCTGAGTTCTCGTCGGTTCGGCCCTTACACGTTACAGGCTGCGATTGCAGCTATTCATGCCGAGGCGGAATCTACCGCTACGACCGACTGGCGGCAGATTGTTTCCCTTTACAACGAGTTGGTGCGACTTCAACCTTCGCCGGTTGTCCATCTCAACCGTGCCGTGGCAATTGCCGAGCGCGATGGTCCAGCGGCCGGCCTGACGCATATCGATGCTTTGTTGGAACATGGTGAATTGGCAAATTATTACCTGGCGCATTCAGCCCGGGCAGAGTTGTATCGCAGGCTGGGCAGGACGGCTCAGGCCCGGGCCTCTTATGAAAAAGCATTGTCGCTGACCCAACAAGAACCCGAGCGCCAATTCCTTCAGGGACGGATTCGGCTATTGAAATAAATTTTTCAGTAGCTGTCGATTTTCCGTTTTCCCAACGACTATAGGACAAAAGGCGGCGCAACGTTCTGCTACCGGTTCGTTGCGTCCGCGAGGAGGAGGAGAAGAACAGTGAAATATCTTTGTTTTGGCTATTACGACAAAACCAAATTCGATGGCATGACCGCGAACGAGCGAAACGCCATGTTCGACACATGCTTTGAATATGACAACCATCTGCGCGATAGCGGCCACTGGGCCGGTGGCGAAGCGCTTCAGGGACCGGAGACTGCCATGACTCTGTCCTGGAAAAACGGCAAAGTGGCAACTACCGATGGTCCATACGTGGAAACTAAGGAACACCTCGGCGGCATTCTTGTCCTTGAAGCGCGGGACATGAATCACGCCGTACAACTACTCGGCCAGCATCCGGCGTTGACGTATGGCAATATTTTCGAGATTCGGCCAGCGGCGGACATGAATGAAGTCTATGAGGCGAGTGAGCAACGACGCAGATTGAAGACTTCCAGCTAAAGATCCTTCGCTGCGGCTGCGCCATCTGTTGTGAGGAATGGCTCTGCCTTTCCGTTAAAGCGCGCACTACAACTTGGGCTACGCCCTTCGCGCCGTATATTTTTTTTATTAATGACGCGCTAAAGAGGACACAGCTAAAAACCAAAGGCCCATGAAACGGAAAGGCAGAGCCATTCCTCATAACAGCCGGCCAAGTCGCAGCGTATTGAGTTTGGTCTAATTTTAATTTATCGCAACGTGTTGTTGCGCTGAACCCTTCGAAAATTAATCGACAATACAAACCGCCAGCAAACTCGCATTATTTTGTATACGCGCGAGTCGGAATTGTCTTACTCCCAAGCTGTTTGCGAGCGCGGAAGCGACGGACTTTTTCCAGATTGCCGCAATCCTGCATGTGGCACCACTGGCGACTCCGGTTCTTGCTCGTATCTTCAAACAGCCAACCACATTCTTCGCTACCGCATTCACGCAGCCGGGAAAAATCGCCGGAGGTTAGATACTCGGCTCCAGAATGTGCGATGGACCATAACATTCGATCGAGCGCAGTGGCCGCGCCGGTCCATTCCCACGTAAATCCATCGTCCGCCCGGATCAATCTTTCATGACTGCGTGCGCGTTGTAGTTCGTCATTGACTGTATCAAGATCAACGTTTTGAGGGGGTCGATGCGCCATGACTAATTTGAAAACGCGATAGAGCGCTTCTCGCAACGCGATAGCCCGTGCAAACACCTTCCCTGCTTCGCTTGCTTGTCGCCTGCCTTCTTCGATCAGACGTCGACTCTCCGGCGTCGTGATGATACCCGCATGCCGGCTCCACTCGACCAGATCGAAATAGTTCTCGAGCTTATCGCCCAATACATTATTTGCTGAGACAGAATTGGCCCGCGTCGAGTAACTCTTACGACCGTCAACCGTGTTAACAAAGTCGAGACAGAGTTGCCCTCCAACCAACTTCATCTTTGCAGCAGATGATTGAACCACCTTCATAATTCGCCTCCACTCTTGTAACCAGTAAACACCCGTTGACAGGTTACCACAACACGCCTAATATGTAACCGTCATTTTATGAATTAGACAGTTACCAAGAGTGGATTGGAAGTGGGTGTTAAATGAAGCGGTCAAATTCAGTATCGGGCACGGCAAGGGACAACTTACTGTTAACGCTCTTTGCCTTCGCCTGTATCTATATCATTTGGGGTTCAACTTATCTGGCGATTCGCTATGCGGTAGAAACTATTCCGCCACTCTTCGTCGCCGGATTCAGGCATCTGACTGCCGGCGTACTTTTATTCGGCTGGTGTTGGTGGCAAGGGCTACGTCCCACTAGACAACAATGGCTCGCGAGCATTGTATTGGCGGCGCTATTTTTCCTTGTTGGTCATGGCACCTTACATTGGGCCGAGCAAACGCTTCCATCAGGCGTAGCTGCACTCTTACTAGCCACTGAACCAATCTTCGTTGCGATCATTCTGGCCGTCACCCGTCGCTCCCGAATCACGCTGGCGTCGTTATGTGGTCTGTTGCTTGGTCTAATTGGGGTCGGCTCGATTATTGGCGTCGAGCTGCGGAGTGGTGGCTCCGAACTGCTGAAATCAGTGGCAGTGTTGATCGGCGCAGCGTCATGGTCCATCGGAATAATCTATTCACGGAGCAAGAAATTACATCCCGATCCGCGCATGTCAGCAGCCATGTCGTTGTTGATGGGTTCTCTTATGCTGCTGCTTGGCGGTTTGATCACCGGCGAAGGAGCGAGATTTCATCCAGGCATCATTTCGTCGAAATCGTTACTGGCCCTGGCTTATCTGGCTGTGGCAGGTTCACTCGTTGCTTACTCCGCCTACTTCTGGTTGTTGGACCGCTATCCACCGACGCTCATTGCAACTCATACTTACGTTAACCCGCTCGTAGCTGTGCTGCTTGGCTGGGCCATCGGCGGAGAAGTTTTGACAACTCGATTTTTAGTTGGAGGCCTGCTCGTTATTGCGGCGATCGCTTTGGTAGGTCGCGCGAACACTCACGAGCCAAAAGCGCCAAGGCCAACAAGCAGTCGCTACAAACGTGAAATGGAGTCGGCTTGACGAGTTTCTTTCCGGCGGAATGCGTGGCCGACTTTGTCTGACACGGTGTAGATACTGCCGAGCGGCACTATATTAAACAATTTGTAATTGCCAAGGGCTGCGAGTGCCGCCGAAGCCATACAACCGCATTGGGTGCAATCGGGAGTTCCGCCAAATTGACAAGGCGTAATGCGACTCGATAAGTCAGCCGTGAGATTTAGTGTGGTGCGGGCAAAGATGCATTCACCCGGTGAGTTAGGTGGCGTGCGATAACCGTTGGCCAGGCGATCTGGGAACAACAGCTTCGGAAATTTTTTGCTGAACGCACTCAACTCACTGATGATTTTCTCTCGCTGAGCCGGGGTGAGTATCTCCGGATCATGGGCGCCAATTTGCGGCGTAAACAAACTCATCCATATCTGCCGCACCTGGTCCTTTGCTGACCAGAACTTCAAAAACTCTTCGTAGTAATTTTCTCTTACCGCAGTTTGTGCAGTCACCGTGCAATGCACAACTACTGACTGGTCCTGAATGTTCTTTAGAATCCGCTCATACGTTGCGGGCTTACGTCTCGCATCATGCTCCGGTTGAAGTCCGTCGATGGACACAACAATGTAGAGTCCCTTAATGCGCTTCCAATTTTTGGGAATTTCACGAACTGCACTCGTCACTAGCTGAACAGCAATTCCCTTTTCGCTCAACTGCGGCAACAAAATATTCAACTCGCGAAATCTTACGAGAGGTTCTCCACCGACTATTGAAAGATGTACAGGTTTATACTTCGCAACAAGTTTCAATACCTGTTCAACTAATTCATCGCTCTTAAAATCAGTCAGGTCGCGAAGATTACTTGGGCCGTTAAGGTGGTCCTCTTCGTAGGCATAGCAGCCGGGACAGCGCAGCGGGCATTCACGAGTGATCTCAATTGAAAGAGAAGGATAACCACCCTTAAGTATTCTGCCCCAAGCTTTAAGTACGTCGCCTCTTTTCAAACTTCCTCACGTACAATTACAGCGAATTAATTCTGACCGGGTCGAGTTGAAAATTAGGAATTTATAAGTTGACTAAACCAGATTTTGATTGCTAAAGCATGACATTCATGACTGAATTGTTGAATTTCTTCTTTAGATCCGCTTAATCGCACTATGAAATATTTCCGAATGACCATTACTGACACGCTTGGCTTTTGGGACGACTATCTGTCCACCTATACCTTCAATCCGAGCAACAGCAAAACCTTCTCGAGTTGGTACCGCGTACCGGATGATTGGATCTCCGATGGAGAGGTTAACGACGAAAGGCGCGAGACACTTTTCAGGTATCTCTATGGTAAAACGTGGCGCATGGGCAACGGAGATGGATCACAGTACATAGTGCTCGAATCGAAAATAGACCTACTGACATCAGCGGAAGTCGAACAGCATCCGTGGTCCACTACGAAAGAGAGTCGTTACATCGTTGATGAGGCGGGTGCTGTGACGCGGGTTGAGGCTGCGGCATTTTAAGAGAGAGCAAACCTGTGAAAGTTATGAATGCAGTCACCAACATCGATAGATCCATGGATCAACTTTTCATTTTTCCAAGCGCAGTAAAGCGCGATCCCGCAGTCGAGAACTGGATGAACGCGCATCCAGGCGTGTTAGGTGCAATCGCACTGCACTGGTTTGAGGTGATGCGCGCGTGCGGAAGCGATGTTCGTGAATTGATACATGACGGTCATCCGACTGCGTGTGTCTGTGATGCCGCATTTGGATATGTCAACGCGTTCAAAGCGCATGTAAATGTCGGGTTCTTTCGCGGCTCGGAACTCGCCGATCCAAATGGGCTGTTGGAAGGTGACGGCAAGCGCATGCGACATGTGAAACTGAAACCTGAGATTGATATCGATACTGATGCTTTGGAGAAACTGATCCAGACAGCCTACGAAGACATTAAAAGCCGGTTAGCAGTGGAATAAAGAAACTTATGCTCAAAAAGGTGCAGCAATGAAATTATCCCGTCGAACTTTTTCTCGTCAGATGTTGGGTTCGTTTATGACATTGACACTCGTCAAAAACCTCTCCCACTTAGAAGTGCTTGGTAACCCTGTAAAACCAGTCGTCAGAAAGTGGTTGATCGAAATGGAATCGGTGACGCAACAACTCAGAAAAGGAGAGGTGCAGAAAGTTGAGTGGCAAAATCAAATCGAGACTTTAATGTCGCGCGTCGATATGAAAGAGTTGCTGACGGCGATCGATTTCGACAAGTTGGCGAAGCGAGCTATCTTCCCGAAAGATCATGAATCGGCGGACGATGTTGATTTCTCCCATAGCCGAGGCCTGCCGGATGAACTGAGTTTTTCACCTTACTTTTATGCAATGAAGAAAGGCACGGCTATCGTGCCGCACGCTCATACCAACATGACATCCATGCACATGATGCTGAAAGGTCAGACACAGTGCAGGCAATTTGAACGCGTTTCGGATGAGTCGAATTATTTAACGATCAAACCAACCACCGACAAATTGCTTGACGTAGGCGCCGTCTCGACGATGTCAGACGAGCAAAACAATGTGCACTGGTTTAAGGCGTTGAGTGGTCCAGTGTTCATGTTCAACATCGGAGTTTTTCATCTGAACCCGGCCCAGGCTGTTAACGGTAGAGATTATATTGATCCGCTAGGCGGCGAGAAGTTGAGTAACGGGCTAATCCGCGCCCGGCGTATTGAGGTCAAACAAGCGTATAAGCTTTACGGTAGGTCTTAGCGAAAGCTCTCTCTCGGAGCGCATCTTGCCCGGCCACCCCATTCGAACAACTCGCCCGTAAGTTCTGAACGTTCTCTCACAGCTAGCGGTCCGAGCTGCTCGATCGGGGCGGCCGGGGACGGCTGTATAGACGGACGCGCTCCAACAAGAGCTTCAGGTGAACCGTAAATACCGCCCGCCAAGGTAACAAAGCTACCGGCAAAACCACCGACAGAATCAACGCTTGCCTAACACACATTGACCCGCATATAATCCATGTTTTCAATAAGTTAGGCCCATAACATACCGGCAACAGGACCGGCAATCCGACCGGCAGAACAGCAGCAGATGTACGATCACATTTCTCAAATGGAACCCCTCTACCCAGCCCGGACTGAAAGGCTGGAGGATTTAGCCAGGCAAGTGGTTACAGCTTCGGCAGAGGCGGAGGGTCGTCTAGCGCCAGCGACTTTAGCGGGCGTGAGAAAGCTGCTGCGCATCGTCAATAGCTATTACAGTAATCTAATTGAAGGCCACAATACTCACCCAGTCGATATTGAACGGGCGATGCGGCACGACTATTCCACCAACGAGCATAAGCGGGATCTGCAAACCGAAAGCGAGATCCATATAGAAGTCCAGGACGAGATCGCAACCCGTCTCCAGGAGAAACCAGATTTGAATGTGGCTTCACCTTCTGTATTAAAGTGGATTCACGAAAGGTTCTACTCGCGTATGCCTGAGCATCTATGCTGGGTAACAGGAGAAAATCAGGACAGCGAGAAAGTCCAAGGAGGTATCCTTCGGGCGAGATATGTACAAATTGGTAGACACGTCCCGCCGACCGCTCAAGCGCTTGATCGATTTCTCGAACGCTTTGCCGCCTTCTATGATCCTGCTAAACAGCATGGTGTTCGTCCGCTTGTCGCGCTCGCGGCGGCACATCATCGGTTGATGTGGATCCATCCATTTTTGGATGGCAATGGACGGGTCGCACGGTTATTTACCGATGCATATTTTATTCGCTCTAAGATTTCCGGATATGGACTCTGGAATGTGAGTCGTGGTCTAGCCCGCCGCCGTGAGAGCTATCGCGCGAACCTCGCGTCTGCGGATCTGCCGCGAGAAGGAGATTTGGATGGTCGCAGCAATTTATCTGAACGAAGACTCACTGAATTTTGCGAGTTCTTTTTAGAGGTCTCTTTGGATCAAGCTCAATACATGAACGACCTTCTTGCCTTAACTGGTTTGCTGGATCGTTTGGCAACATATGTAAACCTTCGGGTGCAAGGCCTCGTTCCCAATCCACCACGCAAAAACATTTTGCGATTGCGTCCAGAGATTGTGGCCGTACTTCATCGCGTCGCAATCAGCGGAGAAATTTCTCGAGGCGAGATTTCGAGGCTGATGGGAGTTAGCGAAAGACTCGGAAGAGATCTGCTAAATAGCCTTCTGGAGGAAGGACTATTGTTATCCGAGTCATCGCGCGGCCCTGTACGTCTGGGTTTCCCGGCTCACGCCGCGGGGTATTTGTTTCCCGGACTTTACCCGCTTGAGAAAGCTCTGCATTGAGTCACCTGGGGTTCGTTGTCAACAACAAGCGATGGCCAATCGTTGTACTTCCATAATCACGAGCTGTGGCAAAGTTTCCGGAATTCTTCTTGTTGTCGGCTTAGCTCCTCGGCGAGCGGGGCGTAGAGTTCACGGCGTCCGTTGTCATCCGCAAAGCCCCACAATCCGGTCTCGCAATGCCTGTCGTCGTCCCAGCCAGGAAAATCGATGATGGGATACCAACAAATTCCTTCGATAGGAACGCCCTCGCTCATCGCCGCGCGTACTTCATTACACACATAGCGAAACCAACCTGGCCGGTCGGCTCCTTCAGTTCCGGTTTCCGCAATGAACATCGGCCGCTGGTAACGAGCGTAAACTTCCGATAACAAACTACGCAGCGGGCGGTATTGCTTATCAGTTATCTCCAACCAACGCTCGGGATGGAAACTCGTTTCACCGCATAACCACTGGTTGTTCGAATAGTAGTTCACGCCGATGATGTCGAGATATTTTTCATTTCCACCGAGATCTGGTCGCCGCCTGCCAGCCAACATGTCCCACGCCTCAAACATTCCCTGACGATAGGATTCGGCAGTCTGAAACTCTTCTGGCCGATCAAGATTGTGTACGACGTTGATGAGTGGATCAGTATGAACGATTCGGATGTCGGGATTGATGGACCAGGCAGCCTCGATTGCTTCAATGGCGGCACGCACAAGCTGGTCCTTTAACTCGGATGCACGTTCGGTTTCGAAGGGATTCAAGTAGGCAGATTCACCACCCGCCCACGCAAAAAATGAGATTTCATTTACCGGCGCAAGAAAAATTGTTGAGTCACATTCCGAACAGAGAAATCGAACCACTGCTTTTACGAAAGCTGCGAAACGCCGGACAAATTCAGGGCTAAGAATATTGAGATCGTCCGGCCATCCGTAATGACAAAGATCCCAGATTATCTGTGTATGCGTCGACCGCGCTGCCTGGACCATAGTCGCGAGACTGGAAAAGTCGTACTCGTCCGGACCGGTCTCTATTAAGTGCCAACGCACTCCATCGCGGGCCACCGACATGCCATACTCGTGCAAACGCGCGTAATCTTCGTAAGCAAAGCGATCGTGTCGGGTTGAAGCGGTTAGATCGCGGCGAATTCCAGATCTTAAACGTTGCGACGCACACTCGAAGCCGCCAATAAAGAAATCAGGAAAGAGCGCATCGGGAGCTGCCGGTCTACGAGTGGATGATGTCATCGCTAGCCGTTTGTGGAGCAACATCCTGAATCGCATTCTTCAGGATAGAAAAGACCCCTCTCAAGTGCTCTTCTGCAGTAAGAACATTCCCCACCGCGATTCTCAACGCTACCTTGTCACCGAGAATGGTGTGGGTGAGATAAGCTTTTCCGGAAGTATTCACGTAACGCACCAGTTCCTTATTGCGAATATTCAACTGTTCAGCAGATACCGGCGCTGCGACACTATTGGACCAGCGAGCACGAAAACAAACGACCGCCATCTCGACCGGGGCTAGAAGTTCAAACTCGTCGTCCGATTCGATCCACGAGGCAAACAACCGGGCCAGGCGAATATTTTCTCTAATACGTTGAACCAGACCCTCCTCGCCGAAAGCGCTGAAAACCATCCAGGCTTTGAGCGCGCGAAATCGTCTTCCCAACTGGATACCGTAATCCATGTAATTAATCTCGCCTTGTTCAGCGTCGCCCCGCAGGTATTCCGGGACAAGAGAGAACGTTGCGCGTAATTGCTCCGGATGGCGCGTGTACAAGGCGCTGAAGTCTAAAGGAACAAGTAACCACTTGTGTGGATTGACCACAACGGAATCAGCTAGCTCGACGCCGTCGAGCAGGTGACGACCTTCAGGCAGCAGGGCCATCGCTCCTCCATACGCCGCATCGACGTGGAGCCAGATATGTTCGTCGCGACACAATGCGGCAACTTCTAAGATCGGATCGACGGCCGCGCACGAAGTCGTGCCAACTGTTGCCACTACAGCCATCGGCATATACCCAGCCGCTCGATCATGTTCAATCGCTTGTCGCAAATCGTTGACCTTGATTCGAAAGTTGCCGTCACAACCGATCCGCCGCACGTTGGCTTCGCCAATGCCCAAAGTTATCGCGGCTTTTACGACGGAGCTGTGTGTGTGTTCTGAAACATAAATTCGCAAGCGAGGAACATCGTCTCGTCCGGCGAGGCCGAGCGCTCGAATGTTAAGTGGCAATTGTTCGCGCGCTGCAGCGAGGGCGTGCATGGTCGCGACCGAAGCAGTGTCATACACGACTCCGAAAAACTGATCGGGCAAATGCAGCATCTGTCTTAGCCACTTGAGCACGACAGTTTCCAATTCAGTGGCCGCGGGTGACGTGGCCCACGTCATCGCACTTACGTTTAAGGTTGCCGCCATCAATTCGCCCAAGATCCCGGGCGCAGTGGTAGTACAACCGAAGTAACCCAGAAAAGCCGGATGGCCCCAATGAACAACGTTGGGCACGATCAGTCGTTCAAATCCTGAAAGGAGTGATTCGATGCTGACGCCGGTGGCCGGTATCTCCGCCGGCAGATGCGAACTGACTGCGCCCGGTTTTACATGAGGTGAGATTTGGCGATCTTCGATCGAGGCGCGGTAGTTTACGACCCAGTCAGCTAGCTGGTGGATCAATTGCTGAAATTGAACTGGATCCAGATCACCCAAAGCCGGCAACGAGGTATGAGTCAATACGCTAGTCATTTCTCACGCCGGGGTTGGTCCATATGTATCTCAGGTTTCGGCGCTGCAGAGTTGCCCCTCTGATCCACGCGGAGCCTGTGCCCTTTGAAAGCAACTTATCGCCAAACGGGTAACCGCCATAGCGGACTCGCCAGTAGATTGCCCAATAGACACTCACCGATCTTTCCAGGATCCAGAGTGGCGCAAATAACGGCGTGCTGGTACTAAAAACTCGAAAAGCTGAAGTTCGTACCAGTCCCATCGAACAAAGCACCAGCGCAAGAACCGAAACGATTGCTGCAAAAGCTACCGCCGACCAAAGACCTCGAAATACTAAAAGCGCGCTCGCGAGTGGCAACACTGACATGAAGGCCATTGTCTTCAGCCGCATTACAAAATCTTCGTAAGCCTGACGAGGTCGCTGCTCCACCCATTTTTTAAAAGTTGGCGGACGCTTCAGAATAAAAAAATCGAGCGCGTATTTGATTGTCGCTCCCTGCACGGCAAAGTGGCGGATCATCTCTTCGTTGTCGAAAAGTACGTCACCATCGTATGGTCCAACTCGCAACATCGTCGAACGACGAAAGCCGCAAGTCCCCGGATAGTCTCCCGTACGCAGCACTCCCCGGTTGACAAGAATGCGCGCGTTTTCAAGCCGGGCCCAGAACGGTGTTGGCGAAATAAAGTTTTGCGGACGAACGACCTCGTATTCACTTAACAAGCTACACATCCGTTTCACGTTGGAAGCGGTGTATCTGATATCGTCATCTGCCACGATGATGTATTCGCTACTCGCCAACTCGACGCCGGTATGCACTCCATTCACTTTTCCGTTCAGGAAAGTAAACTTCGGATCGGGTTTTACATGACGGGTGAAATCGCCCCACACGCGATCGTGTTCGGCAAAGACCTCAGCCGGCGATCCATCGACGACGAGAACTTCACAACCAGTTCCCAACAGCGATTTAAAATAGTTGCCTAACGTCCGCGCTTCTTCAGGCTGAAAGCGAACTCGCCGGATGGGAACGAGGACTGTGCAGGCAAAGTTGTCTGGCGCCGTAGTCATGCCGCCACCTCATACGCTGAAGCGCCGGAGGCGGAAGTGTCGGCCGCTTTCGCTTCGGCAAAAGTAGCCTGACCTGCACGGTCGCTCATAAATTTCTGCTGCTTATAACCGAGCAGAATTTCTGACGCGTGATTCGGATAGAGTTTTGCCAAAGGTAATGCGACGTCGTTGAGCATCCACCGTCCATGACGCTCATCCTCGCGAATATGCAGCTCCCAGTAAGCCCGCGCTCCTTCAGACATGCCCAGTCGTTGCGCTGCGGCGCGATAGTTCTCAAACGCTGCGGGAACAGATGTCTCGGTATAAAGCAGGCCCCCGATGTATCGCAGGTAGTAACGCTTTCTTTCTGACAAGAGAAAACTATGATTGATCGTGGCGAGAACTTCCCACGGCACAACTTGCAGATAAGCCTCGGGCGTCACGTTCATTCCCCACGCTTCGAGCATCACGGTGAAGTAAGACGAATGCTTGCGCGCCAGCCGGCCACCGCCGTATTCCTCAACCAGCAATCGCGTCATCATCGAGTGAATGTCGTTGCCTACGCCACCGAGCGTTCGCGACATCTGACTCGCCTCAACCAAACCATCCAACGAAGCGATCTCCAAAAGTCTGCGATACCCGTCGATCCCGACTTCATCGCGAAAATACTTTCCGGCTGCGGATGGCTCAGGCGAAAGGTCCTCTTGCGCGCATAAAATCAACTCACCTTCGACATCTACTTCGGTCGAGGTGAATTCCAACTGCGCCAATTCCCACGTCTGCCATTTGTCTTCTATTCGCTCGCGCACGGAGCGCAGGTACCACGAGCGCTCATTGTTGTAATGTTCAAGATCGTCGTACCAGAAGAACTTCAAGCGATTGACCCGGTATAGCACTCTCTGTAAGAAGAGGTGGTACCCGGGTTGTGAATCATTCTTTACAAAGGCTGCATCGAGTGCACTTTCGAGTAGATCATCAAACTCAGCCGTAGAGACTACTTTGCTATCTATTAACTGGTCCAACTTGTCCATTCGAATCATGGAAATAAATTTCTCTTCCATGAGAGAGAGTTGAGTGTTCAGAAGTTCCCCTCCAAACATCTGGACGTGTGTGCCTAACATTTTTCCCCCTTGTTTCCAGCAATTACTGGTCACGCTTAAAGAGCAGACTCAAGCATGACAAACTTCCTTCAGCCTTGTGAAATTCTGAGATGTCGAGAGTCGCGACATTCCGTACGTATCTTTGAAGTAGCTCGATGGTCCGTGACGCCTGCCGCTCCACGCAGACTGTCGATCCCACGCGAACAGTATTGGCCGCCCACGGTTCGTCCTCACTAACGTGCAGTTGTCGGACCCCTTTGAACGCGCTCGCGTCTAACCAGCGAGGGTTAACGATTACGGTTTCATCATCGACAATTCCGCAGCCCGTAGTCAGGTGAAGCGCTCCGCTAATTTTCACGGGAACAACGACATATCCAAACGGTTGTACGAGTTCCTCGAGTCGAGCAATGCCTCGGGCGTTAGTGCGTGTCGAGGCGCCAACAAAAAGTCGTCGCCCAATTTGAACCACGTCGCCACCGTCAAGAGTTGCTGGCGGAAGAATGCGTCGAGTGGGCCGATGCCTCGCGAGCAATCTTTCCACGGCCAACGTCTCCTGCGCGCGCGCCGGAGCTCCCATGCTGGCGATCACACAGATCTCGTCAAGCATCACGGCAGTGTCCTGAACAAAACAGCAATCAGGATGGCTATCCACTGCGTCCAATTGGATTAACTCGACGTCCAATGTCCTCAGCAGTTGTCGATACTCTTCGAGTTGTGCGCAGGCTTTGTCGTAATCAATGTTTTCGCGCGCGCAGTAGGTCAATTGGCAGTCATTGATATTGTGCGATACCGCACCTATTAGCGCAGAAAATTTTACTGTTGGAGTGGTACCAGTGGTTGACGCAGAGGTGTCTCCAACCAGCGCTTCATACGTTCCGTAGTTCATTTCTAAAAGTGGCATTGGGAGCTAACAGTAGAGTCGTGAGCGGAAGGTCCTCTTCAAGCGTCTTCACTAAAATTCTTCTCTACACCAACCTTCCTTTGACGATCACGAAGGGAGCAATCCTGATGCCATTAGAAGTTAGAAGGCCACTATGTACGCTAGCGTCCGATCACCACACTACAGGTACTTAGACCGATAAGGAGAGAAGTGCTTGTATTAATAGGTCTGACTTCTATTACGACATCAACAGTGAGCGAACTTCTGTTTACTACAGACCGACGAACGCGTGAGACTAGTTGCAAGCGGACCAGCGATCCCGTTGCGAGCACCATGTTCTTGTTGAGGATGAAGCCAGGTTGTCCTACAACGATTCAGGTGATTTTTGAAAAGGTACACACATTGATTTTCGAGTCGCCCGCAGCTCGGATCAACGACTGAATACGTTGAGGATTTACGTGCACCAACGTACAGACATCTGCCGTGGGAACACGCTCGGATCACTCGAAAGTGTGCTTAGATCGGTCCTGAAGTGGAGGTGAAGATCCGGTGTTCGTACTATTTTTGGTAGGCCGACTGACGACAAGGGCGTGACATGACTCTCTCAACCTTAATCGAGGTACTACAGTGGCCCGCAATGGTGGTGACTATCATTGCCGCCTGGATGGTGGCGTCCCAAAGAAAGTTCAAGCGGAACTGGGGCTTCTGGCTTTTTCTCCTGAGCAATATCTTGTGGGTGATCTGGGGTATTTCGGTTAAGGCTTACGCGCTCGTTGTTTTACAGATCTTTCTTGCCTTCATGAATGTTCGGGGAGCAGTTAACAATAGTCAGGAAGACTAATCCCCAACTGTTTTCTTTCCGTTAGCAGAAATTTCTACTTAACCAGCGCGGCGATAGCTGTCACCAATTGATGTTGCTCGATGGGTTTGGGAATGTGCGTGTGAAAACCAGCGGACAGGGCCTGGTCGCGATCTTTGCGCGTGGCGTAACCAGTCAAAGCAATGGCCGGAACTGAACCGCCTTTTTCATGCGGCAGTCTCCTAATCTTGCGCATGAGTTCATAACCGTCCTGTTCAGGCATGCCGATGTCGCTTATCAAAATATCAGGGACTTTATCGGCGAACAGTTGAAGCGCATCCGGGACCGACGCCGCCGCAGTTACGTCGGCGCCATGTTGCTTCAACATCGTGCCGAGCAATTTTCTCGAGTCGTCATCATCCTCAACCAGTAAGACGTGGATTCCATCCAGCCTGACCTTGTGACCGCCAAGAGCTCGCCGCCGTTCGACTTCTCTTTTTCGTTCTTCCGCTCGCGCAGGATCGCGGCGTTCAGCGGCCAGTGGCAGACCGACTGTGAACGTCGAACCTGTCCCAAAGCCACGGCTCTCCGCACTGACAGTGCCGCCATGTAACTCGACCAGATGACGCACAACTGCCAGCCCCAATCCAAGTCCACCTTGCTTGCGCGAGATAGATCCTTCGGCTTGTCGGAAACGATCAAACACGTAGGGCAGAAACTCCGCTGAAATTCCCTCGCCGCTATCCATAACCGCGATTCGTATCGACAAGTCGGTCACGCTCAACTCAATGCGCACATTGCCGCCACGCTGCGTGAACTTGATGGCGTTCGACAATAAATTCCAGATCACCTGGCGCAAACGATTCGCATCGCCGCGGACTAAAAATGTAAGCGGCTCGATGCGCGCTTCCAGATTTATTCCTTTCGCATCCGCAGTCGGACGCAACGCGTCGACGGCCGCTTCAACAATCGTCGCCAGATTTAATGGTTGTAGTTCGAGACGCAGATTGCCGGTGATTATTCGCGAAACGTCAAGTAAGTCGTCGATGAGTCGGGCTTGTGAACGAGCGTTTCTTTCTATCGTTTCAATTGCTCGCGCTACGCTTGGTCCATCAAGTTCCTCGTTGCTGATCATCGAAGCCCAACCCAGGATGGAAGTTAACGGCGTCCGTAACTCATGCGACAGCGTTGCTAGAAATTCATCTTTCAGACGATCTGCTTCTTCGGCATGACGTCGCGCATCACGCTCTCTTACCAGCAACGCGGCGCGTTCTTCTTCAGCCAATTTGCGCGCAGTCACATCCAGCACGAGTGATAACACCGAGATCAGTTTGCCCTCTTCGTCATGCAAGACGGAGTTGTACCAATCGCAATGAACTATCGAGCCTGACTTCGTGTAGTTTCGGTTATGAAGCACGCCGCGAATTTCTGTACCTTCGCGCTGATGCAGCGTGACTTTTTCAACGGCGGTCAGGTCGTCAGCAAAAACAAATCGCCATTCGTCAACATGGCGGCCCAGGACCTCTTCGGCTTTCCAGCCAAACAGAGATTCTGCCGAATCGGACCAGTGAGACACACGAAAGTCGCTGTCCCATTCGATAACGGCCAACGGTGAGTTTTCGAGATGTGAAGTTAGCCGTTGATAGGGATCGTCGAAGACCGCTTGTGAGTGCGTATTCGTACCGGCGAGGTGAACCACGCCAGTTCCGCCAACTATCTGATCTTGATCAAACAACGGCGCAAAGTGCGTTTGCGCGTTGGCCGCGTTGATGAACGGGCTCGAATCGATGGTTGCTGATTTTCCGTTTAAGGCGTTGTGCAGATGAGTGGCTTGATCAGTTTGCTGGAAACCCGGGAACAACTCCCACAAGATCGTTCCTACCGCAGCTAAGGTCTCAAGTCCTGAGATCTGCTCCATTTTGCGGTTCCACGCGGTGACCCGAAATTCACGATCGAACGCAAACAAGCCATCGACGCTGGCGTCGAGCAGTTGGTTTAGTAATGGCTGAGGCAATTGATTCAAGGTGAAAAAAGTGGGGGTTATTGATTGTAGCGGAAACAGAACCTCCGCGTCTCAACGATTCTGCTCTTCGTTTGAGTGTTTTCTCTGCGTTTCAGCGGACTCTGCGTCTCTGTGTTGAAATTGACGTTCGTGTAGATGGATCCAAGCTTTCAACACAGAGACGCAGAGAAAGCTATCAGATCACATCAGCGAAACTCTTGCGAGTGCGCGCGAACCACCAATAACCAAACACAAAAACAATCAACGCGATCAGGGAAAAGTAGCCGAGACCCGTCCAGTCGGGAGCTTGCGCATCGAGGAAGATCCGGCGATAGCAGCGAACCAGGGGAGTAAATGGATTTAAGTTGATCAGAAAACGAAAGCGCTCGGGCACGATCGTCTCCGGATAAATGATCGGCGTCATGTACATCCAGGCCATCAAAACCAATGAAACGCCCTGGACTATGTCGCGCAGGAAAACACCAAGCGATGCGAGCAGCCACGCAGCCCCAATCGCCAAAAGCAATTGCGGAACCAGGAGCACTGGAAACCATAAAGCAGTCAGATGCAGTTGATGTTGCAGCACGGCAATCGCAAACAGTAAAGCGATCGTCGCGAAGAGTTGGTTGCCGAGAGCGGAGAACGCTTGCGCAACCGGTAATGTCTCGAGGGGGAAAACAACTCGCTTGACCAGGTTTGCGTGGTTAACGATCGTGGTTGCCGATTGCTGGAGCGTTTCCTGAAACATGATCCAGGGGACCATTCCGCAAAAAAGATACAGCGCATAATCCCAGGGCGACGTACTTGCGCTAAATCGTGCGCCAAAAATTCCCGCGAAGATAAAAGTGAATATCCCGATGGTAACGACAGGAGTGATGATGGCCCAGACAACACCGAGCGCCGATCCTTTGTAGCGCATCAGCAAATCGCGCTTCGCAAGCGAGACGATGAGTTCGGACCGGCGTGGTAGTTCGATCAATGGTCGCCAGATATTTTTTGCCGCATGCGCTGAAATCATTTGTTAGTTCTCTGGTAAGCGACCAAAACCACACCAACTGTTCTTGTTGTGCCAGGTGATGACCACGTCTTCAGCCCTAATATCTCGCCACCAGGTTTCAAATTCAGCACGTGACAAATAAAAAGCTGTCGGCGCAACGAGATGATCGAAAACGATTGTGTGTTGTTCGCGCCAGCCAAAGGGAGCAATCGCCTTAAGATAATCGTTGTAGAACAGGTGCTTCGCGATCGATTGACCGCCACGACTTTTATTTAATGGACCATAGATCAACTTCGTCGCCAGATAGACTGAAGTTGCCGGCAACTTGGACAGTTGCAAGAGTGCCCGCTGATTCATCTTCGAAGTGAGCTTCTCACGGACCGGATTAACGAGGCGAGTTATCCATTCATTATTCTCGGCGCCATAGACCCAGGCTGAGATGTGACCGCCTGGTTTCACTTTACCGGCCAGCGACTCAAACCCGCCCTTTGGATCAGGCAAATGATGTAGGACACCGACAGAAAATGCGTAGTCAAATGTTTTGGGAAACGGAAGTTTATAAATATCGGTTTGTACGATATGCGCGTTTGGTAAGTGACGCGTGGCAGCAAAAGCTGAATCTACTGCGGCACTAAGATCGATGCCGATAACGTCGCGTGCACCCCATTGTGCAGCTAACTGCGTGTGTCGACCTTTGCCACAGCCACCCTCAATAACAACTTTGCCTTTGAAGAACGCGGGTGTGACTGGTTTCAGCCAACCCAGAAATTGTTCGGAATAGAGGTTGTCTTCCTGAGTGAAGTGGGTCCATTGCCAACCAAAGTTTTCCGCGGTTTCCTGTTTGTCTTTTTCAACCGAACTAAGATCTGAAAATCGGGGAACACCACGGATGATGGGAAAAGTTTGATGACAGGTTGAACACCGCAACTCACCTTCGATGATTTCGTCTGCTTCGCTTTTAGTTGTAGCGAGGGTAAGTCCGGCCTGACAGGAAGGACAAACGAGATACGTTAAAAGGTTTGGCTTCAAAGTTATTCGACGTTGGATAAGTTAAATCTGACCGGACGTCAATATAACAGGAAGAGCGGTAATTGGTGGACTTGCGGAAGGCTTAATAAGTCGCGAGTTCATTGATAACCTCGATAGACTTTGCTACCTGATTTATTGATAGACTCGATAAGGCTTTGCCTCCTTTTGTGAGGAATGGCTCAAAGTCACAATCGAGTTTATTGATAAGGCTTCGCCTCCTGTTGTGAGGAAATGGCTCCGCCTTTCCATAAGGTCTCTTAGAAAATTAAGGCTGCGCCTTCTCTTCTGCTGAAAGAGGCGTAGCCTAGAATTTTTAAGCAAAGTTATGGAAAGGCGGAGCCATTCCTCACAACAGAAGGCGAAGCCTTATTGAGGTATCAATAAACTCGATTGTGACTTTGAGCCATTCCTCACAACAGGAGGCGAAGCCTTGTCGAAGTTATGTAATTGAATTAGTTACCACATTCGGCGCTGCTGTGCGTGGTGACCATGCCGAAGCGATTTTGATATTCCGCAGACGTGAGGAAGGCACAGACCATTGAACGGGCCGAGTCAGGATCACGGAGAGGTTTGTTCTTTAAAACGTTAACCCAGAAGTTCAGTCCGCTATCGTCAGGATCACGCCTTAGATAACTAAAGTACTGCACCATCACAAACGCCTGATTGTATTGCGCATCAGCGACACGTTGCTGCGAAATCGCATGCTCGAGAATCGCCGCTCGCCCGGCATTGGTACCATCAAACAACATCAGCAACGCATCGCGCTCCGACTTCAAATCGAGCGCTGTGCTTTGTGCAATTCCCGCCAACACTTGATCAACGTATTCCGGCGCCTTCATCGACAACAGATACTTACGTTCAAATTCCGCTCGTTGCACAAAGGCGAGCGCTAAAGCGATCCGTCCATCAGCCACGTCTCCATTGTGATTAACCATCGTATTCCGATCGCGTTCGTACTCGCTGAAGTGCGGCCGTCGCCCAAGTCCGACACTGTAAAGTCCGTGCAAAAACAGTCCGGAAGTCGGTAGCTCATTTTGGACCAACAGCGAGGTCGACAGATCTAAGCGCCGTGATTTCAGACACTCGCTTCTCGATCCACATAGCGAGAGTTGCACACTTAGTTTTTCAATCGTCGCCTGGTCTGGTTCCTGGCCCATCAGGTCTGAGTAATGTTGAGCAACAAAGAACCGGTGATCGTCCAGGGGATTTGTCACCGTGTAACCGACGCCAGGATCCACGGTCAGTGCGCCAGGGAAAAACGCAGTTTCACCAGAAGTTGATTGGAGTTTGATCGAATAGTCGCCAAACGGAGCATTTGCGGCCGCAGTGACTTCAATACTGACGACCGGAAAAGCAGTACCCAGTTGTTCACGTGCAAGGCTGGCTGGATCGACAGTGAAGTAAGGTGAATTGACGGAGATGTTCGCGCCCGGGACTTGATCGATTCCCTCACCTGCTAAAAACAGTTTCACCTTTTTACCCGCTTCGACCGGCAGAGCGACGGTCGACAATTCCGCATTGAGTCCGATCATGCGCGGATTCAGACTCGGAATTAATCCTTGTGGTGGAACGAGGTTGTAATCAACTGTGGTACCGAGATCGGCTTTAACCGCCACCTGATTAGAAACTTCGAAACTACGAAATCGTTGTTGCGAATCTTCGCGCGGAGTTACCACAACTCGGTATTGGCCCGGCGTCAGGCCCTCAAGTTTGTAAGAGCCGTCGTCGTTGGTAACGGCGCTCGCGATCACGCGACCGGTAGCAACATTCTCGGCCCAAACATTCACATTATTTAAAGGAGCAATAATGTTTGGTAGACGATCGTCCACCAGGCGGCCTTCAATTCTTCCTAACCGAAGCTTTGAACCATACAAGTTTCGCACCCGCTGGCGATCGTCTTCGCTCAAAGTGCGTTCGGTTAGAGCCGGCAGTCCGAATGTGCCGTTGAAAGCCTGTTTACTCTGCATCGTGGAAGCGATAACGGCAGAGTGGTCCAAGCCAAGCAGGTGTCCGATCTCGTGCGTGAACGTGGCCTCGAGATCGTAAGTGCCCGGAGTGCCGTCAGTGGAAAACTGCAGGTCGGCGCCTTCTTCTGATTTTGGTTTGGGATTGATACAAACGTCGGCTTCAGCTATCGCGCCCGATTCCGGATCAAAGAAGACCCGGGTTCTTCCGGTAGTTGAGTCGGCATTAAAAGCTTCGTTCTCGGCGGTGTCTGCGATGGTAATTAAACTGACTCCGTCGCCTCCCGAGGAGGGGCTGACCGAGGTTGTCGCCGACCAGTTGACGATGAAATTTATATTACTCATCGAGGCCCAGCGCGAGAGAGCACGACGCGCGGCGCCCACAACGTCGCTTCCCGGTTTAATATTCGAACCGGGCGTTAGTAGTGAATTAGAAAATGCGACTTCGATGGTCCGTCTGGGCCATTTGATTTGCCTGACTGTTTGTGCGGCGGGTTCAAGCTCGTAGGTGTCTCTCATCTCAAAGCGCGCGGGCGAGCCGAGACTCGTAACCAATGCGAACGTTAGGATTAGAGAAAAGGGGTAATGCATTGTGCCCGGAGAGGACGCTTAGTCAGATTTCGGGAGAGACAGAACCGGGTTCCAGCCGGTCGCGACATGGTATCACGAGGGAGACGATTACGATATGGATTTTAATGTTATCGCGTAGCGATGTTTGAGTTTAGCCAGCCATTTCATTGGCCGGCTATGAAGCGACAAATATTTGCGAAGCCATAAATATTTGCGTCGAAAGCTACCAGCCGTTAAAAACGGCTGGCCAAATTCAGTCGTCGCTACGCGACAGAGACTCAGCAAACCTTAGTTGATGTGGATCGTGGGCGCGGTTGAATCGTTTCTACTAGTCGTGATTAAACCGCTGCGATTGAACGTCACAAAGATCGGGACATCTCCAGCGCCTGCTAATGATGCGGGTAATACAAAATCAATAATATCGAACCCAGGCATTTCGGGATTTGATTTGGAAAGGACAATAGAACTACCGCTAATAACCGTAGTACCGATAGTCACAGTAAGTTCCGTCTGAGAGGCCACTCGAATACCAGTCAAATTCAGTTCAACGACTGTCGCAACCGTGTTTCCACTAGCGTCGGTGGACGTGACATTAAACGGAGGCGGCAGTCTCAAATTCGGATTGGTTATGTTAAATGCGATTGCCTGACCACCAGCATCATTCGTGGTTGTAAAGACGTCGGGTTGCGCTGGAACAATCTGGATCAAGCCGCGCAACGCAGTATCGGTATTAGCGGCCACGTTATTGATATTGATCACAACGTTTCCTAATCCAGCTCCCAACCCGATCGGCATCACGTAGTTGATCTGTTTTTCGGTATCGCCCACAAAATAGAGCCCCGCAGCGGCGCCATTTACCCCAACCGAAACTCCGTTCAACTCAACTGGCAGCGCCGGACTACGTTTAGTTTCAGAAATACCGGTAGTGACGGTGACCGTACTTGGCGCAAGACTAACAGTGGACCGCACGATACTCAGTTCACCGGGCGCCAATCCAAGTGCAGTTCCCGGTGACGGACTTGGCGTTGGAGTCGGGCTTGGCGTCGGACTCGGAACCGGTGTTGCAGTTGGAACCGGCATGTTGCTGGCGCCAGTACTGAACGACAAAGCTGTAGCGGATTGATTCGTTACGATTGGACTCAACAGGTAAAAAACTTCGAGTGAACCATCGGTGTTTCCGCCGCCCAGTTCCACCCCGCCGATAGAGAAACTCATGCGCACGTGCGACTCACTCGGAATTGGTCGAGTAGTAGTGAAGGAAATCGAAGCCGGCGTATTAGTCAGCCGCGTAAAAGTATTCGAAGAAGACGCGGGCAACTGAGTTAGAAAGAGCTGCGGAGCAAACTGTGGATTAAGACCATCTGAGGCCGTGGTCGGAAAAGTACCATCAGTCTTGAAGTTTAAAAACGAAGCGAACACAAGACTACTTGGCGCCAGGGTGGCGGGATTGTAATCAGTAAATGTCGGAAAGCGAGTTTGATCGACAAAAGTGGTGGACCGAGTTCCGACTTGCGTAATGGTGTCGGTGGCGATGGTGTAGACAAACAACCCGGCAAACAAACTGTTGCTGGTTGAGTTCGCCTTCGGATCGTTAGCGCGTGACTCGAATGCGATGTAGGCGCCGTCACGACTCAACCGCCTGCCCGGACTCAGCAGGTTCACATTTCCGGGTACGGCCGGATCAGGCTTCGTACGCGTCACTTGTCTTACGTTGGTCAGCGCCGAACCACTAAAGTTAGCGACAAATACTTCCGCATTACCCGATCCATTACTGTCGTTATTGTTTCCGGCTATGTTTGAACTCGAATAAAAAGACACTACGGATCCATCCGCCGATAAAGCCGGATTAGACTGAAAGATCAGACCAACTCCCGGTATGGCATCAACGGTATTAGTTCCCTGCGCAAAAGTGCTTGTGACGGTGTTGTAGAAAAACAGTTCGGGGTTGCCGTCAGCATTTCCCACGGCGGGCACAAGATTTCGCGTAGATATAAATGCGATCAGCCCGCCACTGTCATTGATGAAAGCTTCACGATTGTCGTCGGCAAAAAAGGGCGCAACACTGGTAGATCCGGCGGTTGGCAAGCGACTGGCCGCTGTATTTGTTATCTGGGCAAAGCTTCCTGCGGAAAGATCCTGCAATGGCAGATCTGCGCCGGTAGTTAGATCTACATCTGCGACTGCCGGTAAACGATAGACCCAAAGCTCGGTGTTCGCGTCACCTGCCAACGTCCCCTCGGTGCCATCAAAACTTCCGGGAGTCGGCGCATTTGAGCTGAATACAATCGTATAAACGCGCATGCCGCCGACTAATTGTGGAGCCAGCGAAATCATCGGTCCATTATTAACAATATGGATCTTCACCAGACTGAGATCTTCCGGTGTTGGCGCTGGGGTCGGAGTCGGAGATGGAGTTGGTGTCGGCGAAGGCGTTGGCGTAGGACTCGGTGTCGGTGTCGGACTGGGGCTCGGAGTCGGATTGAGAACGTTCTTGGTATCCGTAATCTGGAAGATGCGACGTTGAGCGTAATCAGCGATAAAAATCTCGCGGTTACCGTCAGAATTGTTGCGGGTGGCGGTTTTCTCAGTCGCGATATCTGCGTCTGAAGTGAAAACCACAAACCGTCCGTTCGCTGTCATGTCGTTCGCGTTTGTCAGGAACGAGCTTGTCGGCGCTGAAGTAAGCTGAACGGCAAAAGGATCAGGTGTTGGGCTGGTGGCCTGAGCCTGCACTGAATGGAGTGCGCCGCCAACAAACACAGACAATATTAGAGCGCACCAAAACCAGAAAGCTTGCTTCACAAATTCCTCCGAAAATTAATGACAGATACGAGCGGATTAGATGCTCTCGGGGAGCTGAGCAGCGCCGTACGCGGGTGAAAGATATTGAACACCAGCGATTTAAAGAACGGCCATTTTAAGCAGAACCCCTGAAACCCGCAAGCAAGCGTCGCTTATGAGTTCCAAGCTCAGAATTCCAATGAGCACAAAGTTTTATCGAATTCAAGATGAAGCACGCGAGTAGTTAGTTGCTTTTGCGGAAGAAATGCGGGATTGCGGAATTGCGCCATTTCCAATTACGCCTTTTTGCAATTCCGCATTTCCTCACTTCGCTTTTCCCACGTAATCGGTTTTAATGACCCGCCATTACGCAGTAGAAATTCCAGCGGTGGAGATTTGTGTGAAAAAGAAGGCACTTATTACAGGGATTACGGGACAAGACGGGAGTTATCTCGCTGAACATTTATTGGACCTCGGCTATGAAGTTCATGGACTCGTCCGCAGAGTTGCGCTCGAAGCGCCCGAAACAAGAGTTGGACGCATCGCTCATATAGTGGATCGAGTCATGCTTCATGCTGCCAGCCTGGAAAGTTATCCGAGTGTGTTCCATGTAATCAGTCAGAATGAGTTTGATGAGTGTTATCACCTGGCGGCCCAGAGTTTTGTGGCGGAGAGTTTTGCCGACGGTTTCTCCACGATGAACACCAATATCAATGGCACACACTACGTTCTCGCCGCCTTACGCGAGTTGAGACCTGGCTGCAAATTTTATTTTGCGGGTTCGAGCGAGATGTTTGGGAATGTCAACGAAGTCCCACAAAAAGAGACTACGTTACTTCAACCTCGTAGTCCGTACGGCATCAGTAAAGTCGCCGGCTTCCACCTGACCAGAAACTACCGCGAAGCTTATGGAATATTCGGACTCAGCGGCATTCTCTTCAATCACGAGAGTCCGCGACGCGGTTTTGAGTTTGTCAGCCGAAAAGTAACCAGCACAGTTGCCCGGATTAAGCTGGGTCTGGCATCGGAACTCAGAATCGGTAATCTCGAAGCCAAGCGCGATTGGGGCCATGCGCTCGACTACGTCAAAGCAATGCACTTGATGCTGCAACAAGCGAAGCCTGACGACTACGTAATCGCCACCGGAGAAACTCATAGCGTTCGCGAACTTTGCGAACTTGCCTTCGCAGAAGTGGATCTTGACTATAACGACTACGTAAAGATCGACGAGAAGTATTACCGGCCTGCCGAAGTGGATCTACTCGTCGGCGACGCTTCGAAGGCGATGAAGGAACTGGGTTGGACTCCGACTTACAGCTTTAAGGACCTCATTCGCGAGATGGTCCAGGAAGATCTAAAGCTCTACAGCCAGTCAACCGGACGCCCAGGCGAACGGGTCGCCCAGGCCTAGACCACTACGTCTAAATTAGGACCGCAGGCGTCCCCGCCTGCTCGATTGGACCAGCGCTACTCCACCCAATTGCAGGCGAGGACGCCTGCGGTCCTATTTCCATTCAACCCCAATTCCCCCAAAAATTCTTGACACTCAATCCCTAAGCGGCATAGAGTTTTGCCGTTTCCCTAAACCTCTTTAAGGATTTCTCGAGCAGGAAGACTGTTATCCCTGAATAAGTCTGACCCTGAATCGCTCTACCAACAGGTCCGTCAGACAATATCGCTTCCCCCCAAGGCAGTGCAGCAATCATAAATTTCTTCCGTCCCAGCTACGGAATGTTTGCAGTAACGACTGAACAATCAAGACAACTCCAGGAGGATCCGAATGCGTTTTCCAAAGCCCACAAGACGCCTCACGAGACAGCTAATTGCGCTCTCGTTGACGTCTTTCATGTACCTCTGCATGTTGCCGACAATCCGGTCGACATCACGCGCTGCTCTAACACCTAGACAAGTTGATGATATCCACCGAGACGTTCCGACCATCGCTCCCGGTTCGGCTTATCGCCAAACCAATCTGATATCGGACGTTGCCGGAATCGCTCCAGTATTGGATCCACTTCTGGTTAATCCCTGGGGTCTGACCGTCAGAGGAACGAGCCCCTTCTGGGTTTCTAATAACGGTACCAGCACAACCCAACTAATTCGCGGCGACACGGGCGGGGTCCCGGTGACGCTCAATCCGAATCCGCAAACCGTTACCATCCCCGGCGGATTGCCAACCGGAACAGTCGGCAACCTAACTGCTGACTTTCAAATAACTCCGCCCGGACCTGGCAGTCCGGCACCGGCCAACTTTATCTTCGCTTCGATCACCGGCAACATCGTCGCCTGGAACGGGGCTTCAGGAACGACGGCCCAGATCCAAAAAAGCATGCCCGGCCACGTGTTTACCGGACTGGCAATCGGGGCCAACGGCGGTGGCAACCGTCTCTACGCGGCGGACTTTGCCAACAACCATATCGATGTCTTCACTGGAACGTTTACGAGTACGACGGTTAGCGGCAACTTTGTCGATGCGACTATTCCCGCAGGCTATGCGCCGTACAACATCCAGAACATCGGCGGGTCTCTGTTTATCGCTTACGCCAAAGTTGGCGTGGATGGACGTGCTGAAGATGGTGTCGGTAATGGCTACGTTCGCAAGTTCAACACCGACGGTGTTCGCGATCTAACGTTTGCCGTCAACAATGGCGCGCTTAACGCACCGTGGGGTCTGACGATCGCACCAGCGTCATTCGGAATCTTCGGCGGCGCGCTTTTAGTTGGCAACTTCGGCGAAGGCAATCCGAGCATTCACGCCTATAACCCAACTACGGGAGCTTTCCTCGGCACGCTCCAGGACGAATCCGGAAACGGCATCGAGATTGACGAACTCTGGGCGTTGCAGTTTGGTAACGGCGGCAATGGTGGAGACGCCAACACTCTTTACTTCACTGCCGGTATCGGCGAGGAAGAACACGGCCTGTTTGGAAAACTAAATCCAACTACCTCGAGCGCTAACTCGCTTATCCAATTCGCCACGGAAAACTTTGGCGTTTCAGAAGCAGGCGGACATGCTGATTTCACCGTGATCCGGGTTGGCAGCACTGCCAGCACTGCAACGATTAACTACGCAACTTTTGATGCGTCTCAAACAGGACACGCAAATCAGAAGTCAGACTATGGCACTACGAGCGGAAAGCTCACGTTCCTGCCAGGCGAAACTGCGAAGACCATTCGCATTCTGATTACCGACGACAAGTTTGTTGAAGGAGATGAAGTTGTGGATCTCTTCCTCAACAATCCGACCGGGGCCAACACAGGAGTAGGCACGCCAAATCACGCCACTCTGACAATATTCGATGACGACTTCTCCGCTCCGGGAACAAACCCGATCGACAACGCACAGTTTTTTGTTCGTCAACACTACCTTGACTTCCTGAATCGTGAACCAGATTCAGAAGGTCTCGCCTTCTGGACCAACCAGATCACTTCATGCGGTGGCGACACAACTTGTATTAGTAACAAGCGAGTGTTTGTCAGTGCCGCGTTCTTCCTCTCGATGGAATTTCAAAATACTGGCTACCTTGCTTACCTGACGCATCGCACCGCATTCGGAGCTAACGCGTCGGGTTCACCGGCGCCGGTTCTTTATGGAAACTTCCAGCGCGACACGCAAGCACTGCAACGCAATTACGTGTTTGGAACGCCTGGAGATGCAGCTCAACTCGAGGCCAACAAAGTCGCCTTCTTCGATGAATTTGTGACGCGACCCGAGTTCGTTTCCAAATATCCATCGACGCTTACAAACGCACAATATGTCGACAACCTGTTGGCCAGTGCGAACCTGACGCCAACTGAAGTGCGCATGTTTACGGTGAACTTAACTAACGATCAGGAAGTGCCGCCCACTAATCCAACCGCATCGGGTGGTGGACCACGTCCTGCTTCATTTGGCACTGCGTCGTTCCAACTAAACTCGGCGCAGACCGCAATGACCTTCACGGCCACGATCAACAACATCGATACGACCGGTAACCAAACTCCGGGAGATACCAACGATAACTTGATCGCTGCCCATATTCATGCCGGCGCAAGTGTAGTTCCGGGCGTGAATGGACCAGTAGTTTGGGGATTCTTCGGCAACCCATTCAACGATAACAATCCTAACGACCAGGTTGTGAGTCCGTTCTCAACCGGTGTCGGCGGAACGTTCTCTGGTAAATGGGACGCGCCCGAGGGCAATGGCACTACGTTGGCCGCGCAACTCGCAAATTTGAGGGCCGGTCATGCGTACATTAACTTCCATACAAACCAATTTACCGGCGGCGAAATCCGTGGCAACTTCCCGGCAGAAAACGCGTTTCGTGATGCGTTGGTTGACGGGTTGAACAATGCGACTGAGTCGCGCGCAACTGTCTTGCGCAAGATTTCCGAAGCTCCGGAAATGCGAACTCGTGAATTTTTGAAAGCGTTCGTAGCGATGGAATACTTTGGCTATCTGCGTCGTGATCCGGATACGGCTGGATACAATTTCTGGCTCAACAAATTGACAGCATTCAACGGCGACTTTGTTCAGGCTGAAATGGTCAAGGCCTTCATTTCGGCTTCTGAATATCGTCAACGCTTCGGCGCTAATTAAAAAATCAGCAGTTCAACTTTTACCTGGCCATCGATAATCTCGGTGGCCAGGTGATTTTTTGTGGCGATGAGGTCAGTACCGTAACGCGGTAGCGTCGGGTGACTTTTAGGACTTACCCGACGCTACCGCGTTACGGTACTGACCTCATCGTCACTTACCCGACGCTACCGCATTACGGTACTGACCTCATCGTCACATACCCGACGCTACCGCGTTACGGTACTGACCTCGTCGTCACAGACCCGACGCTACCGCGTACGGTACTGACTTCATCGTCACAGACCCGACGCTACCGCGTTACGGTACTGACCTCATCGTCCGGCACAGAGACGGGGAGACTCATTTCTGCTACATTTTCGCCTATGTCTACATCGCTGCGCGTCGACAACGTCAGCAAACAATATCGAATTTACGATCGGCCCGGTCATCGCCTCACCGAGTCGTTATCACGCGGACGGCTTCGTCGGCATCGCGAGTTCTGGGCGCTACGCGATATCGATTTCGAAATCGAAAAAGGGACCACCGTAGGAATTGTCGGTCAGAACGGCTGCGGCAAATCAACGCTCCTTCAAATCATTTCCGGAACGCTAACTCCAACTCACGGCCAGGTTTGGCATGAAGGACGAATCGCCGCGCTCCTCGAATTAGGCGCCGGTTTCGATCCCGAATTTACCGGAGTCGAAAATGCTTACATGAACGCGACGCTGATGGGTTTTTCCAGACGCGAGACTGCCGCGATCTTTCCGAGCATCGAACGCTTCGCCGAAATCGGTCAATTCATTCATCAACCAGTTAAGACCTATTCAAGTGGCATGTATGTCCGGCTCGCCTTTGCAATTGCAGCGAGCGTTGAACCAGACATTCTGGTGATCGATGAAGCGTTGGCGGTGGGCGACGCGGTTTTTCAGCATCGTTGTCTGCGCCGTATTCAGGAGCTTCACGATCGCGGCTGCACCGTCTTGTTTGTTTCGCACGACACGGCAGCAGTTCGCGCCCTTTGCGATCGGGCCATTCTCTTAAACACAGGTCGCAAGATTGCTGATGGAAATCCCGCCGACGTATTGAACGACTACCAGCGAATCGTGATGGAACGCGAAGAGGCTTACGAGGCCGATACTTCCATCGATTCGAACGAGGCTTCGACAACGAATACGGAACCACGCCAACCGGTCCAATACAGTTATCGACACGGCGATGGCAGCGCGGAAATCATCGGTACCGAACTTACTGATCAGCACAGACGGCGCGTCGAAATCGTCGAGACGGGAGAGGCCCTGGTCGCCCGCGTGACGATTCGATTTCTGCGCGACCTGGAAGAACCTGTTATCGGTTTTCTGATTCGCAATCGTCATGGCATTCATGCCTACGGAACAAACACCCGGGAACAGCGGATTCAACTTGGCGATGTGACAGCGGGAACAGTTGTTACCGTCAGTTTCACCTTCAACTGTTGGCTCGGTGTCGACGATTATTCGATATCGTTTGCGGTCCACAGTCTCGGCGGCCAGGCATACGATTGGGTTGACGGTGCGTTATTCTTCAAAGTCACGAGCATGTACATCACCGAAGGAATCGCCAACTTAAACGCGAAAGTAGATGTCGTCACCGGTGATCGAAAGGTAGAAATGAAAGAAACACGGAGCGCCAGTTATGGTTGAGCAGGACGTAGAAAAAATACTGGCAGATATTCGCAATCAGGTAATCGGAGCGATGGCGGTCGAAGCTACTCCGCCGGCGACTAACGGTTCAAGTCATGCTTCGATCGCTCCCGCGAGTGAGCTGCTTCCGGTTCGCCATGAGTATCCGAGTTTGACTGTCCTGGCGCGTACCTGGGACCGGCTGCCGCCGATGGTCAGCAATCGCACCGGCGCAACGGCACGCTTCGAACTCTGGTTAAAAGCAAAGCTCAAACGGTTACTGAAGTGGATCACGTGGGAACAAGTAAATTTCAATGCTGCGACGCACCACACATTTCTGGAGATAGTTGAGACGCTGAGTATCTACGAGCAAAACTTGTCGATACTAAGAAGCCAGTTAACGGTCGAATCACTGGCTGCGCGCGAGTTGCTGGACCAACAAAAACATTTACTCGAACAGCAAGCGGAAAAGTTAGACGATCAAAAAATCGAGTTGGCAGCAGAAGTAAGGAGCCGCCGCGAACAACTCGATAGTCAACAAGCGACTCTCGTGCAGCAGCAGGGAATGTTGGTCCAACAACAAGCTTTACTTAAAGACCAACAGGAACAAATCACGAAACAGCGATCATTGCTGGGCGAGAAACAGGCGGAAGTAAATGAGCGGGTCAGTGCATTGCAGAAGTTGTTAACCGAATTGGACGGGCGTTTTGAGAAGAGCGATGCGGCGTTCACCCAGGCGTTCACTCAGGCGCTCACCCAGATAGAGACGAGATTCCAGGAATTAGATCCCCGGTTTGCAAAGCTCGATTCAAAGGTCCGGCAAGTTGATACTGAAATTCAGCAGTTCGATTCGCGAGTTCAGCGGTTTGATCTTCAGGTCCAGCAAATGGATTCGCAGATCAAGCAGGAGGAGTCGCACTTTAAGGAATTTGATGAAGAGCAACGCGTGGTCGCAGAAACTCGTTTCAAACAGTTAGTGGACGAGTTTCGTGAAAGAGACGAGCGACTGCTCGATGAGTTGCGCGTGACTTTCAAACAACTGTCTTTGGAGTTGACCGAATCGCAGGTGTTGCAAGATCGCGCACGTCGTGAACTGGAGTCGCGAATACAAATGCTGGAATAAAAGTTATTTCAGATTTCAGATTGCAGATTTTCTTCAATCTGAAATCTGAAATCTGAAATCTAAAATCTGAAATCTGAAATCTGAAATCCGAATGTCTGACAATCTTTATCGACGCGCCGGCATTAACGATCTGGGCGAGTTTTATCGCACCAAGTTCGTGTCTGATGAAATACTCGACGAGCGCTACTTCAATCCAATCGATCGCTTTGATATGCGCTTCGCCCGCACGATGTGGGTCTTCGACAACGTGCGTCCCGGCTCGACCGTGCTCGATCTCGGTTGTGGCGCCGGCATGCTTGCTTTACTAAAGCGTAAGAAGCTCACCATTGTGGGCGTCGATCTTTCTACTGAATGCGCAATCGCAGCCAAACGAAACGGCTACGACGACGCCTTCACTTCGACCCTCACGCAACTTCCCTTTCCCGACCAAAGCTTTGACTACGTCGTGAGTCTCGACGTATTGGGCCACGTTCCATTTGAAGAGAAAGACACAGTACTCGCCGAGATCCGACGCGTCCTGCGACCGGGCGGCGTTACGATGCATGGCATCGAGTGCACCGACAAGAGTGGCCGGCCAAGCTACGATGAAATGTCTCCCGAAGACTTGAAGCAATTTGTCGAGATCGATGGTCACGTCGGACTTGAAGAAGAGCAGGAGCATGCCGCAAGGTTCCAACGATTTTTCAAGAACGTCGCGATTGAACCTCGTTACGCGTTGTGTTTGAGTAGTGAAGAGTTCATCAAACAGGCTGACAAATACGGGCTGCCATTTGAAGATGATTTCGTCGATTACCTGCGCGGATTGTCTTTTAAAGAACGACGGGCGTTTGATCTGGCGATGGGTTATGTCTTCAACAAGATCTCCGACCTGCACGTTAAACTGCCGAAGGCCGGTTTGTATGTTTTGTTGAAAGCCTCCGATGCCGAACTTGGACCGTTCTACAACGAGCATCGTGAGCGCCAATATTTGTTTGCCACCCCGACCGATACCGTATCTAACTGTCTTGACCGTCGTCATGATGTAAACTTCGATGAAGGTTGGTTCGAGCCGGAGATGGTCCCACCCATCGCGCGCTGGATGAGCGAGCGTGGCGGCGTAAGTTTTAGGGCGACAAACTTAAGCTCCATTACTTTTGATCTGACGTCTCATTTACACGACTTAAAACAAAAACCTCTCGGACTCGAGGTTTATCTAAACGGCGAAAAGATCACTGCGTGTTCGATATTACGGCCGGGCTGGTTGGCGATTCAGGCAAATGTTCCAGCGTCGATCGCGCATGATGGTCAGTATCAACTCGAACTACGTGTCGATCGCACCTGGCAACCACGGATCAATGATCCGAACCGCGAAACTCGCGACGACCGGGAAATATCGATCGCGGTCTGTAATATCCAGGTTTGGGAATAAAGAAAGTCAGTACCACCTGCGATAGCGGGTGGTCTTTGTAACAATGGGCGATCGAGCATAGTTGACCCACCCGCTATTGCAGGTGGTACCGACTATCTTGCCACTGAGACCAACTCCGCATGCTTCGCAACATTCTAATCTGCACAACTCAGGTTCCCTTCACGACCGGCGGTGGCGAGGCACACGTCGAAGGACTCAAACGCGCCTTCATCGAAGCCGGCTACAATGCAGAGATTGCCGCCCTTCCTTTCAAGTGGAATCCACCAACCGAAATTATGCGCGGCGCACTCGCCTGGCGTTTGCTCGATGTTAGTGAAGCGAACGGGAAACCGATCGACCTGGTCATCGGGATGAAGTTTCCCGCTTATCTGGTGGCCCATGAAAAGAAAGTCATCTGGGTCATGCATCAATATCGCTCCGCTTACAATCTCTGGGGCACCGCCTTCGACGATCTTTCCCCTTACCCGGAAGGTCCGCGAATTCGCGACTGGATCAAACAATGCGACGACCGTTTTATTCCAGACTCACTCAAAGTTTTTGCTAATTCACAGACAGTCGCTGACCGGCTCTTGAAGTTTAATAACATTCAAAGCACGCCGCTCTATCATCCACCTCCGCGCATCGATTCCCTGCGCGCAGGCGATCAAGGTGATTACATTTTTTATCCCAGCCGTCTTGAACCACAGAAACGGCAGGAGTTGCTGATTGAAGCGGCGAAGTTTTTGAAGACTCCGGTGAAAATAGTTCTGGCTGGAAACTCGCGAGACAAGAACCACTATGAATCGCTGGTGAAGAAGTTTGGCGTTGCCAATCGCGTTTCACTTCGTGGTTTTGTTTCCGAAACGGAGATCGTCGACTTGTATGCGAATGCGCTTGGCGTTTGTTATTTGCCGTTCGATGAAGACTACGGTTATGTAACGCTTGAAGGAATGCTTTCCGCAAAACCGGTGATTGTGCCGGTGGATGGCGGTGGAGCAACTGAGTTTATTGAAAACGGTAGTGAAGGATTCATTAGCGAGCCGGAGCCCAAAGCGCTCGCCGCCGCGATCGATTCGCTTTACTCGGATCGCGTCCGCGCCAAACAGATGGGCCAACGAGGACGAGATAAACTAAAAGCGATGAACTTGTCCTGGCAAAACGTGGTGGAGCAGTTAGTAAGTGCAGCCAGGTAGTCTTCTCTGCGTCTCTGCGCTCCTCTGCGCCTCTGTGTTGAAATCGAGGAGCATATAGTCGGATCTCAGTTTTTAACACAGAGACGCAGAGGAGCGCAGAGACGCAGAGAGGAATCTTTATTCGCGAAAGGACGCCTTTAAACTGCAAAATAAATTGAACCTCACGATTAACCAGACCGCCATCAGTCCGTCTTTCATCGTTATCTTCTTTCCTTCCGCATAAGTCCGACCGTAATAACTAATCGGCACTTCATAGATCGCCAGTTTCAACTTCGCAATCTTCGCGGTCACTTCAACTTCAAAACCAAACCGGCTCGAGACGATGATCATCTTGCGAATGATCTCGCCGCGAAAAGCCTTGTAACCAGTTTCGATGTCAGTCATGTTGAGGTTGGTGAAGAGATTTGAAAAGAACGTCAGAAACTTATTCGCCAGGTAGTGATAGAAATAGAGCACCCGCGTCGCGCGGCGCACGAGGAACCGTGATCCATAAACCACGTCTGCACGTCCCTCCAGAATCGGCAAAATCACCCCCGGAATATCAACCGGATCATACTCGCGGTCAGCGTCCTGCACGATCACCACATCGCCAGTGCTCAACGCAAATCCAGCTCTCAATGCCGCCGTCTTCCCTGAATTTTTTGGGAGACGCTGAGTCTGTATTTCCGGAAACTGCTCGACTAAACTTCGTATGACTTCGCTGGTTCCATCAGTTGAACAGTCGTCAACGATAATGATCTCTTTCAGATGAGAAACAGAGCGCAGGGCGTTGACAACTTCGCTCAGGGTGTCAGCCTCGTTAAAAACCGGGATGATGACGGACAGACAAGGACAAACACTCGGCTGCCAATCGGGACGGTCAAATTCCATTCTGCTTCGGTGGTTCCCTGCGTCTCAGCTATTTGGTAGGACTCGCTGCGGATAATATTCACGACTCGCAGGGAACGCCAGTGGCAAAGACATTATTTTGGAAATTCAAGTCGGTATGGTAAGCGCTCGACCTGGTGGTAATGAGGTCAGTACCGTAACGCGGTCTCGTTGGGTCGCGTATAAAAATCAAGCTGGCCCGACGCTACCGCGTTACGGTAGCGACACCCACATGCTGACACCACGTACTGACACCCGTGCGCTAGCAGTCAGCTGTGTTAGAATCCATAACCCTGACGTAGTTCCGTACTAACGCTATAAAGCCATGACAACAAACTCGCTCACGAGACTTTCGTTTATCCATTCTCCCGATTCCTTTATGGCTGAGACGCAGCAGTATGGCGCCATGTTTATGCCCGTTTGGGCTTACACGCTGGCTGCCTACGTCGAAGAGCCTGAAAAATATGATCTCAGCCTTTACGATCTGAGGTTTGATTCGGTCGCGGACATTCCGGAGGCCGATCTCTTTGTCTTCAGCGGAATAAATCAGGACTATGAAACGATCGTCGAGACACACAAGCGCGTACGAGAACGCCATCCTAATTCGACTTTTGTCCTCGGCGGTCCGATTGCCTGGTCACTAAATGAAGCCGGCGAAGCGTGGAAACTGGACATGTTTGACCATGTCTTTATCGGCGACGGCGAAGAAGCTTTTCCGCGTTTCCTGAAAATGTTTGCGGAGGAGAGGGACCTGCCGAAGATTCTCCAGACCAAACAGCGTTTCGACGTTACTAAAGCCAAAGGTTTTTATCGTCCGTTTCTTGACGCCACTTATGGTCGTTACTACGGCGCGGTGCTCGAAGTTTCGCGTGGCTGTCCGTTCCTTTGTGAGTTTTGCGATATCCGCGTGCTTCCCGACAACAATCGCCCGCACAATTTCCCCGCGAAGCATATCGTTTCGGAGTTGGACCACCTCGCCAAGCTGGGCGTAAAACAAGTTCTTTGTGCGGCAGACAATTTTATCGGCGACTTGCGCTGGGCCGAAGACACGCTCGATGAAATCATTGCCTGGAAACAACGGACGGGTGCGCAACTCGCGCTCTACACGTGGGTAACCATCAATCTCGCCAAGCATCCGCGACTGCTCAAAAAAATGCGGCTGGCAAACATGGACATGCTGTTCATCGGTATCGAAAGTTTCAGCAATAACTCGTTACTGGAAACTGCCAAGGTACAAAACACCACTGGGGACATGATCAACTCCATTCAGGAGATTCAGTCGTACGGACTCGCAGTCGTGGCCGGCCTGATCTTCGGCTTTGATTCAGACACGTCAGAGTCGTTCACCAGTACACTCAATGGGATGGTCAACTCGGGACTAATTTCCGGCGATCCATCATTGCTAACTGCACTGCCGGGTACGCCGCTCTTCCGGCGCATGAAACTCTCCGGCCGTCTTCGTAATAACAAGAACAGTCTCGGCGGGTACAAGTACTGCACTAACATTCGTTATCTCATGCCGGCTGAAGAGATCATTAGCGCGTACCAGCAGTTCGTGAACCGCTTCTGTGAAGGCGATTATCAATACGCCCGCTTGAAGGCGTTCTTAGACAATCTGGATCGCGGCAACTACATACCGCTCGAGTCGTCCGGTTATGGAAGCATGGGTAAATATGTGACCATGGTCTTTAAGAGTCCTCAGGCAATTAAGATGTTGGCCCAACGCCTGTGGCAAATTCTTTCGCGACCGACAGTTGCGTGGTATGCGTTGCGTGCTTTCATGTTGACCCTGTCGCGCAGCCGCAAACATCCGCGCTTGTTAGGCGTGTTTCAGTTCTGGTTATTCAATTGGACCAACGCGATGCTGAAATACGAAGGACTGGCCGCCTCTGATTTCGATATCGCTTCGGTTCCGGCAGATTTCGATCGTTCACTCATTCTTCCAGATCTATATACAGACCTGGGCGAGGAAGACATTCCACACGCGAAGGTAGCGGCGCAACAACGTGCGACAGTAAACCAACTCCGGAAACTGACCGTGTTGCAATAGTCATCACGTATTGCCACGGTCTCCCAGGCCATTGGTAAAAACTAAGAAGTCACTGCTAAATGCTTTATCGCGCATCTTCAGGCCCGGCGAAGATCGCCCTAAAAGCTCGTACGAATGTATAAAGATCATCGCATTGCCGTGGTGATTCCGGCCCATAACGAAGCCGCCCACATCGCGCAGGTCATGGCGAGTATTCCGGAGTATGTCGACTATTTGATCGTCGTTGATGATTGCAGTGCCGACACGACTGCGGCAGTAATTCAAGCTAACGTGAAGGATGGAGTGATCGGGCTGTGTACGCCGAAGAACCAGGGAGTCGGCGGCGCAACTTTGATGGGTTACGCAAAGGCGCTTGAACTCGATGCGGACATCGCGGTGAAGATGGATGGCGACGGGCAGATGTCACCGGACCATCTGCCGTTACTGCTCGATGCGATCATTGAACAAGGTTACGACTACACAAAAGGCAATCGCTTTCTGGCAGGCGACTCGCTGCATCAGATGCCGCGCATTCGGTTATTTGGGAACGTCGTATTAACGTTTTTGAATAAACTCGCTTCCGGATATTGGAATGTCTTTGATCCGCAGAATGGTTACACCGCGATCAGGTGTGAAGTGCTACGACGCATTGATGCCAAACCGATCCATCGTCGTTACTTTTTTGAGAACGACATGTTGATTGCATTGAACTTTCAGAACGCGCGAGTTCGCGACATTGCGATTCCCGCCCATTACGGCGACGAACAATCGGAACTAAATCCGTTTAGCGCCGGTGTGACGTTTCCGCTGCTCTTTATTCCCCGGTTCTGGCGCCGCATTTATCAGAAGTATGTGCTCCGCGATTTCTCACCGATTGCACTTTTTCTGTTTACCGGTCTGGTTCTGTTTGCCTGGGGATTTTTCTACGGCGCGTATCACTGGGTCCTGAGTGTCACCAGCGGCCACGTAGCTTCAACGGGAACTGTAATGCTCGCCGTGTTGCCACTGATCCTCGGCTTTCAATTGATCCTGCAGGCGATCGTGCTGGATATCCAGGAAACGCCTAAATAATCAAAAACACTTAACCACTAAGTCACTAAGGCACCAAAAAGCTTAGAAGAATAACTAAGAGTATGGCGTAGCCGAAATCCAGGGGGAAGATTTTGTTTTTTAAACTTTGTGCCTTTGAGCCTTTGTGGTTAATCCTCTTCGTGGTTAATCATTTCTTAGCGCGGACCATCGACCATCTTCTTCTCGAATTGATGAAACTCACCCGTCGACTTAAACGCAGTCGCCAGCTTATTCGGATCGTGATTGCGTTCCAGATCGCCAAGCCAGAAATTAAATCCTCGCAGATCACCATCAGGCGGATCAGCGGGATTACGACGCAAGTAGCCAAAGTAATGCAACAGCACGAGTGACTTGTAATTTTCTTTATCGACAAAACGCTGATCGTCGACAACTCTCAACAACACTTCACAACGACTCAATCGACGTGTGTTTAGACTATCTACAAACAAAGCCCTCTCGGCCGCGTCAAATTGAACTCCGGAATTAGCAATCAGACTTTCGACAAACTGCGCATCGGTAAGATTGGCAAATGCTCGACTAAAGACCTCCCGTTTACACCACTCTCCGGCGAACGCTTCAAGACTGATCGCGAACCGATCATTCTGATTGTCAGATCCGACAATGATTCCCCGGCTCAAATGCTCCATGTCAGTCATAAAATCTTTGTAGCGCGGCATCGCCCCGATAGTTGCCAGATGAATGCGATATAACTTCTGGCCCCACGACAATGGTGGTCCTAACAAGCTAACTGGATCGCCGGCTATTGTTTCGGACCACTCACGCACGGTCAGGTCAATCGGCAGCTCAGCCTCGCTCTTTGTGTCAGGTTCGGTTTTTACTACTGCGTAAAGATCATTCTCATCATCAAAGCGATTGATAAAACGCAGTCGTCCTGCAATCACTGAACGCGCGAGAAACTTCTGAAAATCACCTTTGCGTTTCTCCGGTATCAGGCCATTTTCAACCACCAGGTAAGACGCCGGAATCTGTTCCATCAGGTCCATTACCTGGATCGGGACAATTCCCGACGCCGTCATTTCTTCGAGCTGATTTACGTAAGGAGGATTAAAACCGGAGGTACCCAGAATGATCGGTTTCATGTGGTCCGCGGCGCGCAGCATGTAGCGTTGATTGAAATCAGGACCCGCCGGGAAATACATGATGCCGCCGCGCATCGGCGTCTGTTTCAAACGCAGCGTCACCTCATCGGGATAAACGTCGCCATGCATGAAATACATCGGCGCATTATTTAATTCGAGCAGTAACAAAACACACGCGATCGAAAAGATCACTGTGGTCAACTGCGGCCGATGTTTACCGGCAGCTTGCGCTAATCGTCTGATTCCAGCGCCGGAAAGCACCGCCAGGCCAAGATAGGCGAACATTGCGCCACGCATTGGCGCGCGAATACTCTTGAAGCCCGGCATCAGGTAATAGAGCAGGCGATAAAAGAAGGTGTTCCAACCAAGCGAATAGGTGAAGCCCAGCACAACCAATAAAGTGCCTACCCAAAATGTGTCGCTGCGTTGCTCGGAACGAATTGTTTCGGCGAAGTTGGTGGCGCCGTTCAAGCGGAGAAAATTGGGATACGCCAAACAGAGTCGGGCAATGATCGCAAGTAAACAAATCCCTAACGAAAAATCTGCGTAGAAGTAATTCAATCCTACTTCGTCATAACGAGTGAAGTTCATCGCGAGGAGTGCGCCGACCGACGACACTAAGATGACTACGTTGAGCAACCTGATCCACGCGCGGCGTTGACTACTGATCTGAGGAATGAATAGTGCGGTCACTGGTGAACGACGCAAAAGTTCCGGCAACGGAAACAGGAGCGGCAGTAGTCCGGGAAACATTTGGAACTTGCCGCTGTCGGGAAAGGCCCTGCCCATGCGGCGCCATAACTTACTGCCGGCTTCACCGACCAGCCAGTGATAGGGCATCGCTGAATGCGCCTTGACGTCGTCGATGTGGCGTTTAAATCCATACAAATACGACACGATGTAAAACGGCACGGTGAACGGCAACAAAGCAATGGCTGCCAATCCCAAACTCACGACACTGCGTCGCCAAAGGTCTCGATCGCGCCACGCTTCATAACGCGTAAGCAGGACTGCGCCAATCACTGCAAACGGAATTAGCGAGAGTAGCAACCACGTAATCGTCGTTAAGCCAGTCATGAAAAAGGCGACGCCGAGCCACGCGGCGCGTTTCCACGTTCGCTGTCTGACAAACAACACGAGGGCTTCAATTAACAGTGGTAGCCAAACCGAAAAGAGATACATCAACTGCGCTACCAACCCGAACCGGTAAGGAATAAATCCGAAAATGATGCCTGGGACCCATGAAGCGCCAGTTGATCCGGTGAGTGTTCGAGTCAGGCGAAATGCGCCATAACCGGAAAGCGCAAACCCGAAAAACATGCCGACCGCATGAACAGTCAGTGGCTGAAAGCCAAGCGCAAAAAGCGGAAAGAACAGCAGCGCCACGCCATAAGAAGTTTCGCTAAAGGCGAGTGTGTAACGATAGGGATAAAAAGCGTTCGCGTGAAAGAGATTGAGTGGATCAGTAAACGTTTGATGATAGTCCCACCACATCGTCCAACTGATCAGGTATGGATCACCAGGACCGGGAACTGCGTCTCGTAGGCTTTTCACGTACGGCCACGTAACGATCGCCGTGAGTAAACAAAAAACCAGGACTATTAACAGCTCGCGTAAGAAGCGGTAGCGGGTAAGATGCTGAAGTATAATTTTTGCTTGCGAAGTAAGAGAATTGTCGCTTTGTGATTGAGTTTCGTTGACCGAAGTTGTCATACAAGGTCGCGCAATGTTAGCGTTGGTCTCCTTTGTTGAAGCGGACCGCAAACATTCAATTGGCCCCGACTAACTGGTCAAACGGAGCTTTACTCACCAGTTCTTCGTTCAAGTGGAGGATTGTGTTGGCGGAAAGACTGCATGTCAAGAGTGCCGTCTTAACAAGTGAGATATTTTCCGCTACCTCGTAATCAACTGAAGAATTGATGAACATCGCCCGCCTCAAATCAAGCTCAGACAACCGTGCCCTCAATGTCGATTTAGGCGATGTGCTTTTCTTTCTCTACCTCCTGACGTTTACGCGGCAATGCTTCTGGCAAATCGGGAACAACACGATCGCGTGGTTGCTAACCGTGATCTTTGCACTGGGCATTTGGATCTTGTTTTTGAAAACTAGACCTTTGCCGGCAACAAGATTTGGAAAAACGTTTTGGCTCGTCGTCGCCGTTCCGTTACTTCTAATATTTCTTCTTCGTTTAGCCTTTCCGGATCGATCGTTTGACGTGTTGGGTTATCACATCATCCACGGCCAACGATCTTTAGGCGGCAGCCTGCTCTGGTCCAACGATTACCTGCACTCCGTCCCTTTCAATTCTGCGCCTGACGTCATCATGGGTATTAGCAGATTGTTTTTGGGAATCCGCCTCGGAACTGCCATTAATCTGCTCGTCCTGATCTGGAGTGCACAGTTAGTCGACAGACTGCTTAGACCTTTTGTTCAGCAATCATGGTTTCGAGCCGCCGGTGTTCTGCTGATCGTACTGAGCGAAAACTTGTTATTTGAAGTCAGTACTTACATGGTTGATTTGTTAACGGTGCCGCTATTACTTTACGCGACGCTTTTGACCATCGATCATGATGATTCAGATCGCAAAATAAGTCGCTATGTACATATCGCTTTGTTACTCGGCGTTTGCGCAACGCTAAAACTCACGACCTTGTTTGTCGCATTGCCTTTGCTGGGTATCTGCGCATACCAAATGTTTTTTGTTAAAAAAGAGCGGCTATCGCTGAAGGAGTTTCCTGTCACGATTGGCTTGATGGCGATCGCGTTTCTTGGTCCTTTACTACCGTTTACGATCTACATTTATCGAATAACCGGCAATCCGCTTTTTCCGCTTTTGAATACCATCTTCAAGTCGCCCTATTGGCCCACTCACGGCGGCTGGGACGGTCGTTGGGGACCAGTGGGAATGGCGCAGACTTTACTCTGGCCTATTTTGATCTTCTTCAAACCTGAACGACTCTCGGAGTTAGGACTTTACTCCGGACGCCTGTCACTCGCGTTTATCGTGGCGATTGTGGCACTCATCGTCGGTTGGCGAAACATAAGATTACGAGCTCTTTCTCTGGTCCTGATTTCCAGTGCACTACTTTGGAGCGCCGGAGCGGTTGGTTACATCAGGTATGGCCTTTTTCAGGAAGTGCTGGCGGGAATCGTGCTCGTGGCGGTAGCGTTCAGATTGCTCAGGGTCCAAAAATTTGCGTGGCAAAATGTCGTCGCAGGACTTTTGTTCATTCTGATCGCGGCGCAGTCGATACTCGCAATTTCTTACACTCTGCAAAAGGAGTGGGGCGGCAGACCAACAATGCTCGCCCAGCCGCGTGAATACGCCCGCGAGTTGCGATATGTTTTTCGCGACCATTCGGTAACTAACTTTCTTTCAACGGAAGATCGCGAACGTTTTGCAAACGTCAGGGTTTGGCTTGAAACTGCTCCCAAGTCGAGTTCATTTGAAGTTTGGCTCAACCCGGCTGCTCCAATCATTGCAGTTCGGCAGGACGAGTTTTTCGTCACTCGCATCGGCTGGCGAGAATTCATTCAGAAAGTTGACGTACTAAACGGACAAGGAATGTATTCACTATGCCTGCCAGAAGATCTCGCGGCGGCTAAACAGGCAATCGTGCAGCGTGGTCTGGAAGTGGGGCCGGTGACCGCATTTGATTTTCCGTTCTTTTCGCGGAGCACGCGGATCGGTATGATGCTTATAGAAATCCGCGTTCCCCAGGACCCCAAAGCGCGTGAAGAATTCGAGACCGCCTGGTCAAAAGGGGCCTTTGCCCCCGCAGACTATCGCGAAGAGATAGTTGCAGTTGATCCGCCCGCTTCGATGAAGGCGGGTTCAAAGGTCGAGATAAAATTCAAGGTCAAGAATTTAGGATCTGAAACCTGGCCCGCCGTCGGGAGTAAAGATTTCAAATACCAGATCAATATGGGGAACCATTGGATCAAAGATGGCGCCAGGAGCGAAGACAATCGCGCGGTCATGAAAGGCGATCTCGCGCCGGGTGCAGAAACCGAAATTGTTTTTACTGTTAATGTACCTGTAACTCCTGGCTCTTATTCACTCGAGATGGACATGGTGCACGAGGGAGTTACGTGGTTCAAGGAACGCGGGGCGCGGCCTTTAACCATTCCCGTCACCGTTGTGCCATAACGGGACTGTCAGGCTTAGCATGATCTACCCACCCGCTACGGCGAGGTGAGTAATGACTCAGTTAGCGTAAATTCGGAGGAACTTTAGTCGATGAATCTAAGGATCGTATTCCTTATCACAATCGTAAGCAGCGTTCTCGTTTTGGGAGGCTGCACTCAACCCACCAGCACTGGTACCAATACAAACGATAAGCCGGCAGCCCTTAAAGCTGGCCCGTTGCCTAACGAAGGATTCAAAGCGGAAGTGACCGCAGCCGAACCGCCGGCAAAGCTGCGCGCCGGTCAGGTTGACGTCATCAACATCAAAGTCAAAAACACCAGCACCGCAATTTGGTGGCCGGCTGGCGGCGAAACTACCGATAGACCAGACAACACGTTCTATATCGCTGCTGGTAATCGCTGGTTGGACAAAGATGGTAAGCGCACGTCCGAGACAGAAGGTCACGCCGGCATAACCAAAGTAATACGTCCCGGCGAATCAATTGACATGCAGCTTCAGGTAACTGCGCCGAAAACACCGGGCGATTGGACAATGGAACTCGACATGGTCCAGGAAGGCGTCGCATGGTTCAGTGAAAAAGGATCACCGACGACGAAGCTTAAGGTGACGGTGGTCAAATAACAGGACTCAGGGGACAGAGGCCAGGGAACGGTAGTAACCGACCTCTGATTCCTGGCCCCTAATCCTTGCCCTTGTCCTCTTGTCAGTTATGCATCTCGCTTACTTCAGCCCGCTCGGTCCGCAGCGTTCCGGGATCAGCGATTACAGCGAAGAACTGCTGCCTCATCTCGCCGAGGCGGCTGATATCACGCTGTTCGTCGATGGCTTCCAACCAAATAATCGCGAACTAGTCTCGCAGTTTCCCATTCTCGATTATCGTCGCCAGCGTTCACTGCTGCGCCAACTCGATCAGTTTGACGCGGTGGTCTATCACATAGGTAATGACCATCGCTATCACACCGGCATTTATGAAGCGATGAAACAGCGAAGCGGGATCGTTGTTTTTCATGACTTTGCGCTTCAGGAATTCTTTTTAGGTCTGGCGCGCGAACGAAACGATCTCAAACTCTATCTTGACGAAGTTGAACAGTGTCACGGCAAGCTGGCCCGTGATGAAGCTGCTTCAAGTTTGGATCGTGGTTCGTTGCCGGCAATACTCAATCGGCCGATCGAATTTCCGTTGAACCAGCGCATTGCTCGAGCGGCTGAAGGAATAATCGTCCACTCGGATTGGAGTCGGGAACGATTTGAAACAATCGCTCCGAATATTCCGATAACGCGCATCGCAATGCCGGTTAAATTGCCGGAAGGTCGTCCGCCACAAGCCAATGGCGTGGTCCAGATAGCAACTTTCGGCTTGATTACACCCGGCAAAGGAATCGAGCAGGCCCTGCGCGCTCTGGCCCAACTCAAACAAGATCACCGTTTTCATTACACGCTGGTGGGCGAAACCAATTCCTTCTTCGACGTGCGCGATCTTATCCGGCGTTATGGAATGGAAGACTTTGTGGAAATCACGGGCCACGTTTCCATCGAAGAATTCAAACGGCGTATGGATGAGACTGACATCGCGCTGAATATTCGCGAACGAACAGTCGGCGAAACGAGCGCTAGTCTGGTCCGACTATTAGCAGCGGGCGTTTGTAGTGTGGTCGCTGAAGCAGCGTGGTATGCGGAACTGCCCAACGATGTAGTGGTGAAAATCCCCCTAAATCCGTTAGGCGATAAGTTACTGATTGCTTATCTCGAGCGGCTGATTGAAGACAAGCCACTGCGCCGGCAGATTGCCCTGAACGCGCGACGCTATGCGTTGGATGAATTTAGTGCGGCACATCGAGCTGAAGACTACCTTTCGTTTATCGATAGCGTTGTCAGTCATAGACTCAAACGCAGTCTGGTTGCGGGCGTATCGGGAGAGTTGACTGCACTTGGTATTGGACCAGCGGATGAGCGGTTTCTTCATAGCTTCTCGGAGGACGTAGCTACGCTGTTTTCCGATCAACTGCCAAAGGGTTCACTCGATAAAACGCCTGCCAACGGCCACCGGAAAACGATTGTCGGTGGGCGTATGGCCAAGCCCAAAGGCATCGACTACAAACAAGCGGCAGTGGACTATCCCAGCCTGCTGGATGCGGAACGAAGTCATTATCTACGGACCAAACCTTTCTACAATCTCGCCAATAAGCCTGACAAACATCAAGGCGACGGCATGGATGAAGAAACCCATCGTCACTTCTGCGACTTCGCCAACATCGCGGTGACGCTTGGCCTTCCGGCGGGTAGTCGGATTCTCGACGTTGGTTGTGGCTCCGGGTGGTTGAGTGAATACTTTGCGCGTCTGGGTTACGAAGTTAAAGGAATCGACATCAGTCCCGATTTGATTGCGATGTCGCGCGAACGAATCGATCGCGTGGCCTATGATGTCGATCACGAAACGACTTTGAGTTGTTCCTTTGCTGTTCACGACATCGAGTCTGGTCCATTGCCGGAAACTTTCGACGCGGTGATTTGTTACGACTCTCTTCATCACTTCGAAGATGAGCATGCTGTGATGAAAAATATCTCCGCGATGCTTCCGGTAGGTGGAACACTTTTCATTCTTGAAGGCGAACGGCCGCCTCTCGGTTCAGCAACGGAAGAGGAATTGTTAGGCGTGATGACGAAGTACGGCACGCTCGAGTCGCCGTTTGATTACGGTCACCTGCGACACATCCTCGACGAAAATGGTTTCGCAGTGATTGGCGACTACGCCAGCATCAATGGGCTGTTTGAGCGCGAATCGATCGTTGATGATCGCCTGCCGTTAAAAAACATAGCCCTCAATTATCATTATTTGGCGTGCAAGAAAGTGGCGCTGAATGCAGCGGCCTCAACAGTTCCGGACAGTCGTCAACCGGGATTGTTGCAGGCGAGTTTTAGCGTCGTTGAGCCTGGGCCATTAGTTTTAGAGCCTGGACAGCAGCTTGAGTTGGAACTGGAAATTGAGAACCTGGGCGACACGCTTTGGCTGGTTGGTCGCGAAACGCGGTTAGGAATCGTGATGCCGGGCGTGAGAATTTTCGATGAGCATGAAGCGTTGATGCGCGAATTTCATGGTCAACCACCATTGCCGCGGGCTGTGGCGCCTGGCGAGAAAGTGCGTTTGAAGATCGATCATGCCGTACCGCATCGCGTTGGGCGTTACACAATGAAGATCGATCTGGTGGACCAACACGTCTGCTGGTTCGAATCCGCCGGCTCCAAACCGCTCGTTATATCCTTCGAAGTCGCCGATAAAACTTAATTCTACTCTCTGCGTCTCTGCGTCTCTCTGCGCCTCTGTGTTAAAAACTGGCGGGACCTAAACGAACGTCAGTTTTCAACACAGAGACACAGAGAGACGCAGAGACGCAGAGATCAATTCACTTTCGCTCTGCAACGATCGTGTGCCGCGTTTCCCAGCGTTCACCGTAGTGATAGTAATACTCGGCTGATGTAATACTCTTCACCGCAAAACCCAGCATCCCAAAGACTTCCCGATAAACACTCTTCGAATAGATCCACCACGTGAAGTCATTTTCGGGATGATCTGCTAACGCCCCAAACTGTGCGACCCGATCGTCTGTTTCCAGCAGCGGTGAGACAACCACAATCGTCTCCTTCGTACGTCGCGCGATCGAAGCAAGCGCAGTTATTTGATCGCTCAAATGCTCGAGAACAGAACCAACAATCGCCACCTCAAACTCGCCAAGCGCTTCCGGCAGTTCGTAAACGTTGCCGTAATAAACTGCCGCGTTTGAATTCAGTAGGCGGTGCGAAAGCCAGTATGCGTTTTTCCATTGTTGGATCTCGGCGTTGTACTGCTTAAACCAACTTTGCGGATCGCGGTAATAGAGTTTGTCTTTGAAGGGCAGAAAGGCTTGTTGACTCGCGTCGCCAATATCAAACGAGACGACTCTACTCGCGTCATTCTTCTCCGCTTCAAAACTCAAAAAGCCAGTCGCAGTCCCAATATCAATAACTGACTTACCACGCAGATCGACGTTGCCTATGTATTCATTAAAACGACCACGCAAGTCCCAATGTCCACGGACCTCGCCAAACCCCGGCAACGTCATCGTGTGATAGAAGAAGCAATCGTCGAGGTTGTCGACAAAGCGTGGCGTTACAAATTCAATCTGTTCGTGCTGATCCAATGTAACCTCTCAGTACCACCTCTATAACCTCTTGTCAGTACCACCTCGCGGTAGCTGGTGGGTCTAACTTTGATAAAGCGCCTATTAGTCTAAGCGACCTACTCGCTACCACGAGGTACTGACTGTCTCCCACGAGCAATGTAAACACCCAAACCGACAGCCGTCAGCAGCGAAATTACTAAACCCAACATCACAGACCACGGTCGGTAGCTAAAACTGATCTGATGCTGTCCGGCAGGTACGACCACTCCGCGTTGAGCATAATTCACCTGAATCATTTCCACCGCTTGCCCATCGACATAAGCTCGCCAACCGGGATAGTAGTTTTCACTCAATACTAAAAGCGATTCGGCGCTCGAGTCCGTCTTCAGATCGATTCGATTCGGTTCGTAATCACTTATTGCAACCGTTCCATTGCCGGGTATTAGACTCTTTGTTAAAGGTGCAGATAACAACGCGACCTTAACCGGGTCCCATTTCGTTCCGTCCGGTAATAACCCCGAGCGAATCACACCCAACATCATTGCGTCACTAAGCACACGCGTGTCTGTCGCCAACCAGGCTCGCGGCAAGGTCCGCGCATTTTCATAAATGCGAACTTTCTCCCCTTCGACCAGCAACTTCCAACGTTCATCTTTTGTTTCACTCGCGACTGTTGCCGACTGCGCCTCAACATTAACCATATTCTGGCTAACCGCGTAAGTCCTGTCGTTACTAAAAAACGAAACTCTAAACACTCTTAACAAGTAACCAGCCGGCTTCGCCTCCGGTTCCAACTCAGTGTATCCACTTTCGATCGTGGCTTTTTCCGGCAGGGTAAACGACGTCACATAAGTGTGACCCTGATATTTGTTCTGCGCATCGTTCACGTCGTAGTTAGTTGCAATCGTCGCGCGCTTGTGACGGATGCGCGCATGAATATCAGGACGATCGAAGGCCCAGTCAGCAGTATCAACACCGGCGCGCAGAGGAAACTCAAACGCGTGACCATCTTTTGTTCTTAAATGCAGCCGCGCGACAATCGTGTTGTCAGCGACATTTTCAGCAAACGAAAGATTGGTTAGCAAAGCAACTCGATCGACTTCAAGACCTGGTGTTTTGAGTGTCAATCGTTTGTCTGCATTAATATTCGGCAACGTTAGATCTGTTGGCGCAAACAAAAGGTCGCCGTACTTTTGGGTGGCGCTCGCGAACTCCGACGGAATGACTGCTTCCGCTGAAGGCTCCAGGTCATTCACATCTTTGCGGCGCGAAACCAGGTAACGAACATTCAACAGATCTAACTCTCGACTATTTCCTCGCAACGTTACATCGGGCTCAGTTAGTTCACCCCACAACTTCATTCCACCGGCGAGTTGGCTGTAGCGATCGAGTCCAAAACCATCATAGCCGGCAGCATTTTGAATTCCGTGCATCATGTAAACATCCGGCTCGGTCCATAAAGTCCAACCATTCGCCGGCGTATTTGGAACTGCAGCAGCCGGATCAAAAGTGTGGTGCGTGGTGAGAATCCGATAACTATCGTGCGGCGCTTGTTCACGCAACAGTTGGACACTTTCCGGCACACTCCAAAACTCTTTCGGAATGTTGCGACTCGCTATGTACCAACCGCTGAACTGTCCCCACAGCAACAAATCCGCGATCAGCACGACGAGGATCCACGTCGATCCATGCCGCCGTCCAAATACAAACAACCACAATGCAAATGCACTTAGAAATGCAAAAACAATCGGCAGGAAAAGTTCCGGGGCGCGAAGCACTGTTACCGGCACTTCACGAGCAAGTTGGAAATTACTCGGACGAAGCGCGGTAATAATCAAGATGGTTACCACGACAACGCTGCTTGCGACGATTAGAACGCTCTTCGAAGCCCGCTTCGTTCCACGCAAACGTTCGAGTGCTGTCAGACCGCGCCCTGCAAGTACAGCGATCGCAAAGTTAACTTCAAGGAGATGCCGCGCTGGTACTCGAAACAAGTTCAACACGGGCACGAGATAGATCAATCTATTGAACTGCAGCGGAGCATTATTACCCAGCGCCAGAACAAACCCGATCACTAGTGCGACCGCCCAAAACTTCGTGCGTCGATCGGGCTTCAACAAGAGCGCAAGCAGGACCAACATGACCCCCAGCAGCCCGGCGTAAGCAACGTATTCGGCATAATAAAGCTGCCCGATGTATGGAGCCTGAAAAAGTCGCTTATCACCACCGCCCAAAATATAGGGCGCGAACAAGGTCATGACGAAAGCGCGCGGCATTGAAAACGATGTAAAGAAATCGTAAGTCGCGCTTGCGCGCACACTGTTGCGCAGCAGTTCAGCCGTCGGTAGGATTTGCACCGCTGCGAGCAATAGACCTGTTAAAGTGAAAGCCAGAGATTTTAGATAACGACGGCGATGTTCAGTTTTGCCAACGACCATAACGATTGTGTACGCGCCAACTAGAATCAGACCGTACGCAAAAGTCTGCTGGTGACCGGCAAAAACCTGGATCGCGATTAGAGCCGCGAGCAATGCGCCACTCGTTCGTTTACCGTTAGCGACGTATCGTTCAAGCGCCCAGAAAACCCAGGGTAAGACTGCGGCTGTGTGAACAATATTAATATGACTGATCTGGGCCAACAGGAAACCGCCGGCTTGCCATGTGATGCTGGTAACAATGGCGCCCGAGATCGAAGCGCCCGTGCGGCGCGCAAAGAGGTACGCGCCAAGCGCAGCAAGCATGTAGGTCGTGACCACCATCAGGTTGGTGGCGAGCGCGGGCGAAAAGATCAAATAGAACCAGTTGGGTGGGAACAACAATCCACCTTGAGCGGATGCAAAAAGAGGCATGCCGCCGAAGATGTATGGGTCCCAAAGTGGCAAATGACCGGAACGAATAATTTGCGCAGTCGCCACTCTGAGCGGCGCGTTGAAGAGTCGACCATCATCCGGCGCCAGTATTAAGTGATTCAGGAGAGCGGGAAGAAAGTAGAGGACTGGTCCAAGCGTGACAGCAACTGCTGCGACGTGATCGGTCTTAACTTTAACGCGAGGAACATTTGGACGAGTCATTGAATCAGGAGTCAGCCGCGACTTTCATCGAGTTTGAGCCGCGACAAACGCTGGCGCAGGCGTGGCGCTGGGCAGTAACACGCTGGGCTGGAGTGTTCTGCGCTGCGTTGCTTCTGGGCATGAGTGTCCAACTCTTTGCAGTCATCTCGCGCAAGAACATCACCAACGACGAATTAGTTCACATTCCGGCTGGATACTACCATCTGGTTGCAGGGGAGTTCCAACTCAATAACGAACACCCTCCTTTAATAAAGATGTGGGCGGCATTGCCGCTGCTTTTTATTCAACCAAAAGAGTCGCTCAAGTCGTCGGGTGATGCCGATAACGACTATCGGGAAGTTACCTGGGGCTTTCATCAAAACTTTTGGGCCAACAATCGCAGTCAGTTTCAGTCGATCACGTTCTGGACACGCACGATGATGATCGTGTTGACGTGCGTGCTGGGAGTTGTGATTTTTCTCTTTGCGCGCGACTTGTTTGGGCGACGAGTAGCGGTAATCGCAGTCGCGCTTTTCACATTGGAACCAACCGTGCTCGCCCACGGTAGAATTGTTCATACTGATCTTCCAGCCTTACTCGTTTTCGTGCTCTTTTTCTTCACTTTGCGTCGCTATTTTCAAGCGCGAACATTTAAACGAGCAGCGGCGCTTGGACTCGTAAGTGGCATTGCACTCATCACCAAGTTTTCAATGATCGTCTTAGTTCCCGTGCTCGGTTTGATTGCGATCCTGGGTTTGATTTTCGCGCGCCGCTTTCAGGAGAATCAGCGAAAACTCCTCGTTCATTGCCTGATTGTTTTAGTAATCGGCTGGTTTCTGGTGAACGCGGCTTATCGTTTTCAGAGTCCACCGCTATCACCGGGAGACGTGAAGTGGGTGCAGGTTCGTTCACCTGAAAACGCAAACGCCTGGCTCACGTTTTTCAATGTCGGATCACGGATCGTTCCCACCTACTATCTTTACGGCCAGTACAACGTGATGCTTCACAATCGCGACGGTCATGCCACTTCTCTGTTGGGCCAATATTCCAACACGGGGTGGTGGTACTACTTCCCTGTCGCCTTTGCGCTTAAGACAACGCTCCCTTTCCTGCTTTTAACGATCATTGGATTGGTCTTTGCCATAGTCCAATTGATCTCCAAACATGATTGGCGCTTTCTCTGGTTGCTTGTGCCAATGGCGATCTATGCGTTGTTGTCGATGACGAGTCACATCAATATCGGCATCAGGCATTTCTTTCCCGAGTTTGGTTTCTTTTTTATTCTTGCTGCCGTGATGTTGGATATGTTGTTGAGAACGAAGTTGAAAGTGATTGGTGTAGGAGTTGTCGTAGTGTGTTTTGGCTGGATGACAGTCGAAGACGTTAAAGCATATCCAAATTACATTCCGTACATGAACGAGATGGCTTCGAGTCATCCGAAGTGGTGGTATTTGTCTGATTCAAATGTTGAATGGGGAGACGAAGCACAGGAGTTGGCGAATTACCTTCACGCGCGTGGTGAAACCGAAGTGAGTGGCGCGATGATGGGCGCCTGGGGAACGCTGGATTTGTTAGGAATCAAATATTACGAGCTCTTTCCGCGACCCGGTGTGACGCTTCCGGAAACGAAATACGTGGTGATCGGGGCCAGCTTTATGAATGGCTCAACAAATTCGATTCCGCCCGACGCCAATGGGAAATTCGTCTCAGATAAACAACGCGTCAACTATCTCGCCGCTTATCGAACGATGCAGCCTGAAGTTGTGATCGGCGACGCCCTGTATGTTTTTAAAGTGAAATGATTTAGTGCCTTCGAGTCTTTGTGGTTAAACTTTCTCGTGCTGCGACGCCATAACTTTTTACTCGCCATCGTAATTCTGCTCGGCTCGTTTCTCTTCATCTATCGTTGCCACACTAATCCAGCCGGGTTCTTTGTTGACGAATCTTCAATCGCTTACAACGCCCACACAATTTCACAAACCGGCCAGGATGAATTCGGTAATTCATGGCCACTCTATTTTCGCGCCTTTGGCGACTATAAGAACCCGGTTTACGTCTATCTCTTAGCTTCAATCTTTAAGGTGACTGGTCCAGGTATTTTAACTGCGCGACTCCTGAGCGCGATCGCCGGGGTCGTCGCCGTCCTTCTTCTGGGTTGGCTTGTCAGCAGAATCACCAAAGACTCGCGCGTAGTTCTGCTCGTGATGCTCATGGCGTTTCTTACGCCGTGGCTGTTTGAAGTGAGTCGCGTCGTTTTCGAAGTCGCGCTTTATCCATTAGTTGTCGTTCTTTTTTTTCTTGCCGTTCAACGTGCAGCAAGTCGTGAACGTTGGAACTGGACCGACGTACTCACACTCGCAGGCACGCTCGCTTTATTAACTTATACATATTCGATCGGGCGACTCCTTGCTCCGTTATTTGCAGTGGGACTGGTAATTTTTCTGACCCGTAAACGGATCATTGGTTTTGTCTGCTCCTGGATCGCTTACGCACTAACATTAATTCCGATCTTTCTCTTTCAACGCGATCACAACGGCGCACTCACCGCCCGCTTCGATATGATCAGCTACTGGAAATCGGAAAATCCTGTTTCGATCAACTTGCTCGAGTTCATCAAGCATTACTTTGCCAACCTTAATCCGATCCGTTTTTTCTACAACGGCGATCCAAACATCTACCAGGTGGCCCATATTTACGGTCAGCCGGTCATGCTATCGGTCACACTCGCGCTTTCAATAATTGGAATTTGTCAGGTGGTGCTCAGGCAGCGTCGGAATCGTTGGTGGATATTCCTTCTTTATGCAGGTGCAGTGTCAGTAATTCCGGCTTCGCTTACCGTCGACTACTTTCACATGCTGCGCTTGATCGCCTTACCAGTATTTTTATTACTCCTCACTATTCCCGCGCTCGAATTCTTTTTCAGTCGTAAAGAGCTCGTTAATAGAGTTGCGATAATCGCAGTTGTAGTTTCGATTGTGATCCAGGGACTTGCCTTTCAGGTCACTTATCACCGCAGCGTTAACAATGCGTGGCGCCGCCATCTTTTCGACGCCGATTACAAAACAAAGATCTTCGACGTTGCGTTGCAAGATGGACGTAAACCGATCTATCTCGCTGACGCCTTAGACACGCCATACATCCAGGCTTACTGGTACGGCACACTTCGCGGTCTTTCACTAAAAGATTTTGTGCGACTCAAACCCGACGAAGTTCCACCGGTCGGTTCGTTAGTAATCACCACTTTCGAAGGCTGCACACAGGAGAATGTGATCTCACAAACTGATCCATACACGCTTTACACCGCGCCGCCAATCAAGCCCTTAACGCCACTCCCTGCAAATGCTTTTCGTGCGGAGATCGCCATTGTCACAGCGCCAACCATAGTTCATGTTGGTGAACGGATTGAATTGAGCGTGTCAGTGAAGAATGTCAGCGAAGCGACCTGGCCCGGATGTCAACGTGGACCAGCGAAGTATCAGATCTATCTTGCCAGTCGTTGGGTAACCACGAGTGGTCAAGTTTCGTTGCGAGAGGAAGGCCGCGCCCCATTGCCCAAAGATCTTGGTCCGGGAGAAAGCGCGATCGTGAAGTTGCTTTTCACAGCACCTTCACAACCCGGAAACTACCCCGTGGAATTAGATATGTTGCAGGAAGAAGTGACGAGATTTAGCGCCAAAGGCTCACCCGCAATTCAGAAAGAATTTCAGGTTGAATAGGTTGGTTTAGTAATGTTCTGCGTTCATCTCTTTTTTATATGGACCAAATTCGTCAACCAGGATTTCTTCTATCGCCAGGATTTGTTTGGCCTCCTCACATGTAGCATATTGGGGATTACCGTACCTGAACGTCCTGTAGGTTTGGCCCACATTTGTCTCCACAATATAGCCTATCCCGTCCAGAACGCCCGCGTGGCATACCGGCTTCGAGCCATCTGGAAGTGTAAGGATTTCCGCATTAACAAGTTTGGACCACATAGTGGGCCACCCAGACTTCGGATCACCAATGGGCTCCCGCTTCATTGACAAAGGTTTAGAATCATACTGTTGACGGACATAGAATGCAGACCACTTTTCATTTGTACGTCTGAGAATGATCCCATTGATGATCTCTGAACCTTCAAACCAGAATCGAACCTCCAGATCGCGAGCAGGAAGATTCTGTGTTCTTAGACTCGGCAAACCTAAAACTTTCAACCGCCCCTCAAGCGATTTAAAGAAAGGCTTTTCCCACTGCGGCTCAGATACTGTGGGTGGTTCTTGAGTAAGCGCAGTATTTGAAGGCGCCGTATTATTTTTGCCCCACGTACAGCCGGCATTTATTGCGACACAAAGCGATAAAGTCAGAATTGCAAACGATTTTTGCCGTTTCGCCGTTTGTTTGATTTCAGCTCGCCATAAACGCGATAGACGGGTTAGACGCGTTTGTGGTTCGCGCTCTACTTGTCCTCGCTGGCGCATATTCAACTCACTAATTTCTCACGGTCCAAAACGTTGGCGATACTCACCCGCAACTAAGAACGCCTTCACCATTTCCGCCGATACATAGTTTCCTTCAAATTGGTTCAACTTGCTCAGCCAGAAATTGTAGCCGTCGAAGTTTGCATCGGGCGCGTCGTCGGGATTGCGACGCAAGTAACCAAAGTACTGCATCAACACAAATGCTTTGTTGAATTCCGCAGTACGCAGGTCAGCGTCTTCCGCTACTGAACGAACGACCGACGCACGTTTCACTACGTCTGATGGCGTGGCGCCAAGTACAGCAATCAGATCGGCTTTTTCGTTGGCTGACAACACGCCACCAGCATTCGTGTCGAGTTGATTGACGAATTGGTCAGCCGTCATTGCAGCCGGGAAAGCAGACAAGAATTCCGGTCGCTGAACAAACGCAAGTGCGTACGCTTGTTTGTTCGCCTCCAGTTGCGCTTGCCAGTTTCCAACTCCGACCTGCACGCCTTTTCCGATCGATTGCGTGTCACGCAGAAACTCGGTAAGTCGCACCGGAACTGGTTTGCCATTCAAATTGCCAAAGCCAGTCTTATACATGCGATAGACCAGGTAACCAGTTTCCTGAAACTCGATCGATAAAAAGAATGCGGCAGAAACATTGATACGTTTGCTCTCAATGCAACCAGCATCCGTTCCACATGAAGTGATCTCGTTGGACCAAAATGCGAGACCATCGCTATCCGGTTCGCGATTGAGAAAATCATGATAATGCTGACGCACAAAGAACGATGCGGTATCGAGTGGATTGGTGGTGGGCTGCGTGAAATCGTTATCGAGGATCGTCACGGTCATCACGTCCGGGAACCGCAGCTCTACACCGATAGGGTTCTTGATGACAACTGTAAATGTTTCGGATCCTTCCACGAGCGTATCGTTTGAAAGCAAAATCGGAATCGTCTTCGATGTTTCACCAGGCGCGAAATCGATGCGACCACTTACTGCGGTGAAGTCACTTCGATCCGACGCGCTGCCAGGAACAGTTTCAGACTCAACCGATGCCGGATCAGTGTTGATACCTATACGTTCTACTGTAAATGAAGTGGTTGTCGAAGCCTCCGAAACATTGCGCGCGTTTGTAGTTAAGCGAACAGCCTGAGGAATCGCCGTAAATCTCACGAATTGAATTTCTGAAGGATTGTTGAAAGTGACACTCGCGGGAGAGAAAAGGTAGCCGGGCTTACTGGGAGTAACCGTGACACTTCCACACGCAGGGATGCCGCCAAACGTAAACGGTATTGGATCAAACGGAAAACTTATACCGCTGGCGCTCAACGTGATCGAGCCAGTCACTGAGCCAGTAAAATCGAGCCGGGTCCCATCGGCCTCATCCGCGGAAACCACTTCACCAGTAACGGTATAGGTTGGATCCGCCGGAACTGGTCCAAGCGGCAACGCCGAGCCCGTGCCTCCAATCAAGGCATTCTCTAAAAGATAAACACCCTGAAAAGTATTGAAGGCAAGTCCGTGTTGTCCCCAACGGACCAAACTAAGCGCGCTGGGAAAATTGAACTCGCCAGGTAGAATTACGCGCATACTCAACAACGGCACAAACTTCTGCATATCGAACACGTCCAGGATTACAGAAGAAGTACTGCTAGCTGAGATCTTGTAAACCTTTCCGGATGCAGGATCGGCAAGAAGCACTCCCGAGCCGCTGCCCGCATATCCGCCCAATTGAATACCTGTTTCCGGATCTATCGCTGCACCGGAGTTTGTGAAGAGAAGTCCATTGGAGATGTGAAAATCACTTACCAGGTTCGGAAAGTGTGAAACCGTCGCAGTAGACACGCCACAACTCGCTATTCCCATCTTACGAAAACCAGATTCAGTGGTCTCGGTGTTCTGTCCATACAAAACATTAGGCGATCTCGAAAACTCGATCGCGTTGCTGCCAGTGCCACTCGGAGTCGTGATTTGACGCTGTACACCATTGTCAAAAATTGCGACTCCACCATGTTGAGGACTGGTGTTCACCCGTCGTCTCGCAACCGCGATGGTGTTCGGCTGACCAGGCATCACGGCAATGTCCTGAGCTGCCAACCCACCGAATTGCGGATCGACGCCGAGGCTGAACTGTGGCCCAGCAGTCCGGGTCGCAACATCAAAACGCCGAACAGCGCGATCGCCATCCAGGCCGACATAGATAAATTGGTTGTCGTCTGAAATCGCCATCACACGAGGATCGTTGCCAACCGGCGCCGTGCTGGTCACTGTCCCGGCAACTGGATCGATAGTCGTGATCGTGTTTGCATTCGACGTAGCGTCAGCCTGCACGCTAGCGAAGACATTTTGTCCCGCCGAATCAGCGACCAACTGTCGAGTTTGCAAAGTCAATTTTCGCAATTCACCCGGCGCCGGCGTTGGCGCAGGAGTCGGAGTCGGGGTTGCCGTAGGAGTAGGTGTCGGTGTTGGAACTGGTTGCGAGGTCGAAATCAGATCAGTCTGGATGATGAACAACTGATTGGCATCGGTGCGGAAGGCAAGTCCGTTAGTTCCCCAACGAACCATTCTTCCGATTATCCCGGACACGCCAGGCACATTGATGTCTCCAAGCGGATTCATCGTTTGAAGATCGAAGGCGGCGATCGTTACGGGACCGTTACTAAGAGGGTTGTCCGCACAAAGAGTAAAAACCCGATTCAAGGCCGGATCCGGCACAGTCCAACTAAGAGAGCACGTTCCTAAAAGATGAGGAGTTTTTAGATTTAAGGTCCCGAGCAACGCACCTGTTTCGGGATCGAAAATTCGGGCCTTGTTGTTTACAGTGACACTGTTATAGATCTTGCCGCCGGAATAGACGATACCGCTATTAGCTAACAGGTTGTTGAAGGTATGAACTACGGAAACACCCGATGGTCCAACGTCGAAGGTCCTTAAGTTTCCACCGTTACTGTTTCTGGTCGCGGAATAAAGCCGGCCACTATTGTCGCCCCATTGAAGAGTGTCCAGTTCCGCTAAAGGAGCGTTTTGTCGTTTTACTCCGTTATCAAAAACTGCGATGTAGCCAGCCGAAACCGCCACCGTGTCCTGACTGCCAGGAGCTACAGCGATATCGGCAGGAAAAATTCCACCCTGACCAGGATTGCCAACCAGATCGAATTTTGGACCAGCGGACTGAGTGGCAACTTCAAATCTGCCAACTCTAGTTTCATTTCTTAGTTTTACATAAACGACCTGACCATTATCGGAGATGGCCAATCGCTCCGGTTCGCTTCCGATAAACACGGATGGTCCAATCGTTCCCTGATGAGGATCAATTGCCGTAATGCTATTGCCCGTCGCGCCAACCGAGGAAGGCTGCGCGGCATAAAGCGTGTCGTTCGACGCGTTATAGATAATGTCGTTATTAGTAAAGGTTAACTTTCGAATGAAAACACCTGGAGTAGGAACCGGTGTCGGTGTTGGAGTCGGCGAGGGTGTTGGCGGCGGCGGCACTGGATCACCCGAAGGAACGAGATCAGTCTGTACGAGAAACACGTCGCCGCCACTGGTCGAAACCGCTAACCCGTTGCCACCCCAGCGCACGAGACTGGTCGGAGTTCCGGTGAAACCTGTAAGAGTCAACGAACCAGTAGCTTGAAAAGTATTCAGGTCGAAAGCAGTGACTGTGAGTTGTCCACTCTGAATGGAGACATAGAATGCGCGATTGTTGGTTATGTCGACAGCAAACGGAGTTGGACTATTCACGCCGGTGCTGAAAGAACCAACGATGGTACCAGCCTCCGGATCGATAACTTTTCCTGTTCCCGTGTAGAGTTTTCCGGCAGCGAATTTAATCGAGTCAGTCGTGATATTCGTCGGGACTTGTGTACTGCTCTCCACCACCACACCACCGCTACTCACATTCAATCTACTCACATGACCGGGCGTGGGAAATGGCGCAAACGCATAAAGTCTCGTGCTCGACGTCCCAAACTGCACCCCCGTAGTTTCAGTGAATAAAGCAGTGGTCGGCCGCATAACACCATCGTCAAACACTGCAATGTTGCTGGAAAAACCTGGACCACGATGTACCGCGAAGGTGTGAGGATTACCTGGCGCGACCGTGATGTCGTTAGCAAAGAAGGGCGTGCTGTCGGGAATATTGCCGAGAGTAAATTGCGGCCCGGCAGTTTGCGTCCCCACATTGAATCGCCGGACTGCTCCTGCCCCGGTCAGAATCACATAGACAAAACTACCATCATCTGAGATCGCCATTTTGCCGGGTTCGCTGCCAACCGGCACGGGTTGACCGAGCGCACCTGACGACGTGTCGATCGGCGTAATGGTGTTGCCGCCCGCGCCAACGATTGAAGGAACAGTGGCATAGATTACTGACGAATTTGGAACGGCCAGCAGATCATTAGCAACCAGGTTGAGCTTACGAACACTACTTTGCACCTGGGGTTGTGCAGGAACCGTCAGAGAACGCGAACTACTCGCGGATTCAACTTTAACGATAACTAATCCTGACGCCGAGAAGACGGCCAGGATGACCGCGAGAAAAACACCTTTTGACATACCAGAAAAAACCTCTTTATTTGAATAAATCTATTTAGCCAATCACTTTAATCAGGTGGATCAGAATTCCGCTGAACTCATGGTCCAAAGCGTTGGCGATACTCGCCCGACACCAGAAACGCCTTCACCATCTCTGCATCGACAAAATTTCCATTAAACAGATTTAGTTTGCCGAGCCAGAAATTGTAACCATCGAAGTTTGTGTCAGGCGTTTCGTTTGGATTTCTTCGCATGTAGCCGAAATACTGCATAAGCACAAATGCTTTATTGAATTCCGCAGACTTCAAATCGGCATCTTCAACCACCATGCGGATGGCCTGTGCGCGACGAACCGGGTCTGATGGTATTCCACCAATAACTCCCAACACGGCAACTTTTTCAGCCGGCGACAAAACGTTGCCGGCGTTGTTGTTGAGTTGGACCACGAACTGATCGGCAGTTAATGAGAGCGGATAAGCCGCGACAAATTCCGGCCGTTGCACAAAATTAAGCGCATACTGCTGCTTGTTCGATTCCAGTTGACTCTCCCAATTGCCGACTCCGACTTGTACACCCTGACCGATGAATTGAGTGTCTTTAAGAAAGTCGGTTAGCTGAACTGGAACCGGTGTTCCCGGCAAATTACCGAAAGCCGTCTTGTACATCCGGTAAACGTGATAGCCGGTCTCCTGGAACTCAATCGACAGGAAAAAAGCGGCCGACACATTGATTCGCTTAAGCTCGATACACTGAGCATCAGAGCCGCAAGACGTGATCTGGTTAGTCCAGAAATTAAGTCCCACCGGGTCAGGTTCGCGATTAAGAAAATCGAGATAGTGTTGCCTGACAAAGAAAGATGCATTGTCGAGCGGATTAGGTTGCGGGCCCGCATCGTTATCAGTAATTGTCAGCGTTGAAGTAGCTTGCGCGCCAAGTGTCGCCTCTATCGGATTACTAAGCGTGATCGAAAACGCTTCCGGTCCCTCGACGTAAACGTCATTAACGATCGGAATGGAGATGGTTTTTGCGGTCTCGCCGGGGCCGAAAGATAGCGTGCCGAGCGCCGTTAAGTAATCGCAACGGGACGACGCTACGCCATTGGAAACATTGCAACCGCTGTTGCCGGCAGTATCACTCGTTGCGTAACTGACCGTCGTAGCCTCCGTAATTGCTCCTACTCGCACTACCTGGACGGAGATTGAGCCGTTACTTTCATTGACCGATTGAGTCGCATTCAAAAACTGAATCGCCGAATCGTCAGAAATGATCGTCACCGTCGCCTGGCCATTGTTGATGAAGCTGAGGTTTGTCGGATTGCTCAGATTGATCGTAAAGACTTCATCGGGTTCGATTGTCGTGTCGCCCTTAATCGGAACCGTGATGTTGGCAGTGGTCGTCAATGGCGCGAAGTTTAGCGTCCCCGAAGTGGCTTCGAAGTCACCAGGAGCTATAGCCGAACCATTAGCCGTCGCATAATCGATGGTGATTGGCTGGACAGACGCATTGGATATCGTCACCGGCACAACGAGATTTTTGATACCCGAACTCCCTTCCGTAATCCTCAAGGTCGGCGCAATCGAAACAAAAGGACGACTTTGATTATCGAAGATCAAAACAGTGGCCGCTGTTGGACCACTGATGAACGCGCCGGCAGACGGGTTGGATAAGTTGACCGCAAAGGTCTCCGAGGCGTTTTCAAAGACGTTGTCATTAAGGATCTCAACCGTGATGTTCTTGGTTGTTTCGCCGGCCTCGAAGGTCAGCGTTCCATTAGCGGCAACATAGTCCGTTCCGGCGGTGGCGCTTATATCGGCGGTCGCGAAATCGATCGTGCCGGACGTTGAAGTATCGCCGATCCGGTTTACGGTTATGGTGACGCTGTTATTTCCTTCAAAAGCCGTGACTGACGGCTGACTCAAACGAAAACCTATCGGCACCGCTGCATCCGAAACCAGCTTGGATTTGACCAGAATCACCTGACCATCATTGGTCTTGATCGCCAGTCCGTTGTCTCCAAAACGGAACAAACGCGTTGGAGTGGCAGAGTTCAAAACAGGAATTAAGACCGAGCCGGTTGGTAAGAACGTATCGATCGCGAAAGCGCTGATACGAATGCCGTTGCTGAATGAATTTGTCGCAAAGAAGATCCGGTTATTTGCGACGTCAACGGCAAAGGGACCACTGGCGCTATTCGGTAAGGTAAAGGCGCCGAGGATTTGCTGCGTATTACCATCGAGTACGCGCCCCGCGTTTCCGTAAAGTCGCCCATTCACAAAACCGAAGTCATTACCGGGCAGGAGCGAACTCTTGTTTTGAACAAAGTGCACTCCAGCGGTGTCCACACTAAACTTACGCAAGTCGGCTCCGTTGTTTGGATTTATGCCAAATAGCGTCGCCGGCGTTGCGCCAAACTCGATTGCACCGACGTTGGAATTGAAATCATTAGTGGCGGACCGTTTTACGTTGTCATCATAAATTGAGACTGTGCCGTTCTGCGTGATCGCCAGCGACTGAGGACTGCCTGGCAGCACTTCCATATCTGTAGGCGAAGGCAATTGAAGAGGAAACTGTAAGCCCGCAGTCTGCGTCGCGATATCGAAACGACGGATCGCCAGTGCACCGCCGAGATAGGTGTAAAGGACCTGACCGTTATCAGATTGGGCCAAACGACCCGGCTCGCTACCGATGAATACCGATGTGCCCAGCGCTCCCGTCATCGGATTGATCGGCGTAATGCTGTTTCCCCGCGCTCCGGCTGAACTCGGAACACTTGCATACAACGTTTGGGTTGCTTTTTGAAATGCGAGGTCATTAGCCACCAGCGAGATCTGATTGAAGAAAGTTGCGGGCGACGGTGACGGACTGGGAGTTGGAGTCGGAGAAGGCGTAGGAGTTGGCGAGGGAATTGGCAGCGATGTATCAACCAACGCTGTCTGGATCAAAACCAGCTGATCACTTTGAGTCCTAAAAGCGAGACCATTTGTGCCCCAGCGGACCAGACTTGCGGGAGTGCCAATTTGCCCATTGAAGTTAATCGTTCCAACCGGCAGAAAATTATTGAGGTTGAAAGCTCTGATTACTGCCGGAGCACCGCCCTGCGTCAGAAAATAAATTCTGCCCGCCTGGCGATCGATGGCCATTCCCAGACCGGCTGATTGTTGAAGATTGAACGTCCCCAACTGTGCGCCAGTCTCCGCATCGTAGACATTTCCGTTGCTGGCATAGATCACACCGTTGTCATAACGAAAGTCGTTAAGATTAAAAATTTGCGAAGTGGAAGTTTGTAGAGTGGCGCCGGTGCTATCTACGAGGATGCGATCCAGTGTGGAAGAAGAACCGCTGTAGATCCTCGTCGGCGATTCAGACGCTTCAATCGCACTACTGATTTGGTTCGTTACTTTTGTGCGTCTTACACCGTTATCGTAAATCGCAACACCGTCGGAGCTTGTACTTCCCGGGAAACTCGTGCGGGCCACTGCGACGGTTTCAACGCCCGCGGGCATGATCGCAATATCTCTGGCAAACAAAGGTTGCCCGCTACTATTTTCGCCGAGCGAAAACTGAACGCCGGGCTCCAAAGTTGAGAGATTAACTCGCCGAACTGCTCCTGCTCCGTCCAGACCGACGTAGAGAGTTTGCGAATCGGTCGAAAGCGCCAGCCTGTTTGGCTCGCTTCCCACAAAGACGGACGAGCCCGTGACAGCCGTAACCGGATCGATCGCCAGGATACTGTTGCCGCCAGTCCCTATACGACTGGGAACACTCGCGAAGAGTTGTTGCGTCGCAGAACTGTAAACGAGATCGTTTGCGGCCACTGGTAGAATCTGTGTGAACGTCGGAATCGGCGTCGGACTGGGAGAAGGCGACGGTGTTGGAGTCGGCGTCGGAATCGGATCTGCCGAAGGAATTAGCGACGTCTGGACCAGAATTAACTGACCTGAGGTGGTCCTAAAAGCCAGGCCGTTTGTACCCCAGCGAACTAATCGAGTGGCATTAGTGGAAATGTTGGGAATTGTGATCGAGCCCAGTTGCAGGAAAGTGGCGATATCGAAAACTTTTATTACGAAGTTGTTGGAATCCTGGACCAGGTAAAATGCGCGATTCGACGCTGAATCAACTGTAAACGCACTCGAATTGACGTTAAAGAATCTTCCTAAAAGAGTTTGCGAGTCAGTGCTGTAAACCTGGCCCGATCCTGAAAAGAGACGATTGTTATCGAAGAGTATTTTGTTTGAACCGATGTTTGCCTGCAGAGTTTGAATCTGAGTGATACCCGTTCCACTGACGGTCATAACGCGCAGATTGCTATCCCAGATACTCGATCCATACAACGTTGTAGCTAATGCTGAGTAGGCGAGGAAGTCACTACCCACGATGTGTCCTGGTCCAGTATTTGGTTTTTGCAGTCCATTCTCGAAGATTGCCACGCCGGCTTCCGGCGGACTCGTCCCTGTAAAATACCTGGCAATCGCCACAGTATTCGGATTACCGGGCGCCACCGCCATATCGTTAACGGTGTAACGACCAAAGAACGAATCCTGGCCTACGAAAAATTGACTGCCCGGAGTTTGCGTTTGCACGTTGAACTGCTTGATGGCAAACGCACCATCGAGTGATGAGTAGAGAGTCACGCCGTCGTCAGACAGCGCAAGCTTGTTTGGTTCACTACCGACGAAAACTGAATTGGAAACAGCTCCGGTTAGCGGTTCAATAGTCGAGATACTGTTACCGGCGGCACCGCCATTACTGGAAACACTGGCATACAGCTTTCCGGTAATCGGGCTGAAGATGACGTCGTTCACCCCGGACAGATTAACAACCCGGATGAAATCACCTTGCGACTGTGTGTCCTGCGCTGAACCGACGCGAGTCGCAACGAAAACTGATCCGACTGCTACTACTGCGAGTAGTGAAAGAACGATGAATGCACGTAGAGTGTTTTTGCGAGGTGTAAAAGACACAATTATCTCCTGTGAGAGTGATGGGGATTGGTAAAACTTTTAAGTGTGAACTCCGGGCTATTCCTTAAGGACCGAACCGTTGGCGATACTCTCCTGAAACAATAAAAGCCTTCACCATTTCTGCTTCGATGAAGTTTCCATTGAACTGGTCGAGTTTGCCGAGCCAGAAATTGAAACCATCCAGGTTATTGTCGGGTGCGTCGTCAGGATTTCGGCGCAGATAACCGAAGTACTCCATTAAGACGAAGGTGCGATTGAATTCCTTGTTAACAAAATCGACATCTTCAACAAGGGACCGCAATACTGAGGCTCGCTTTGTCGAATCAGCGGGAGTTGCTCCGAGGACGTTGATTAGTGTAGTGCGTTCGTTTACAGAAAGCACGTGACCGGCATTCAAATCCAATTTGTCGACAAAATCCGCCGCCGACATGCCGCTCGGGAAAGCGCTTTGGAAGTTGGGTAGTTGGACCCATCCCTTATAAAACGCTTGTTTGTTGTTTTCGAGGATTGTCTCCCAACCAGTTTGATTTACCACGACGTTGCGACCAATTCGCGCACTGTCTACAAAAAACTGATTGAAGCGCGGGATCGTGCCAAACGACGCCTTAGTCGCGCGATAGACGATCGAACCCGTCTGTTGGAATTCAATCGACAGATAAAAAGCTGCCGACACGTTGATCCTTTTCAGTTCAACGCAGGCGGAATCATTTCCGCAGGAGTTGATCTGGTCCTGCCAGAAAGCCAGACCGGATGAATCAGGATCACGCGCGAGAAAATCTTGATAGTGCTGCGAAACGAAACTGGCTGAAGAGTCAATCACGTTGTTACTGACACCAAGCGGCGTAGTAAAACTAGCGCCGGCAGGCGTAGTAAAAATTGCGATCTGATTGCTGCTCGGACTGGTGAACGTCTGGCTGCCTGGACCAAAAGTCGTGGCTCCCTGGCTGGGAGTCAATGTGGCTGATCCATTCATTGAGACCAGATTGAAAACTACATTGCCGCCCGCATCGGTAGTAGCGCTCGCCGATTGACTGCCGGACATTGTAATAGTCACGCCTGCAACGCCAACTCCGGTTGAGTTGAGCACCCGACTACGAAGCTGAACGGTAGTGCGTGGTTCGTCGTCGTTAAGAATGCCGTTGTTGTTGACGTCGATACTGCGCAGGCGGCCTTCGCCTTTCGGCACAGCCATGAACGTCAACTCCGCTCGTGATCCAGCCGAGGCAAGTAACGTCGTGAGTGAAGCAGGAGCTTCAGTCAAACTGTCTGGCAGGAATGTTCCTCCAGAGAACAGGAAACTGCGCGGCGTCCCGCCATACAGACCATGGACCACGAGGTCGCAGTTGTTCAGATTTGCCTGGCCCATCAACAAACTTAGTCTGGTGTTGGTTACGCCACTAGCTTTGTTACTGGCATCAACCGTGATCATCAAGCCCACAACCGGCGGCGTACCTGTGTCGAGCCGGATAATCATCTGTTCCATATCGCGCCGCCAGCTATCGGCAGTAAATGGATCGGTATCGAACTTGAATTGCGGCGCCTTCATGAAGTTGAAAAGCGTGTCGAACGTCCCGTCGTGAATCAGACCGAAGCCCGTGATCTGCGGTGAAGTTTGATCTCGATGAATTCCAAGTTTCTGATAGAGACCGCGAAACTGCGGGACCTTAATCGACTGTGGTTCCTGTAACGCGATCGATGGCGTGATCTTGTTGTCACTACCATTTTGGAAATTTGTAACTAAGTGACATGCACTGCAGTTGACGCCGGATGGATGTCCGCCATCAAGCAACTCGGTGCTGAAGAAAAGAAAGCCGGGGCTTGCTTCATTAAGCGGCCGGTTTTGAAGTTCGTTCGGGTTCGGTGGATATTTCATCCCCTGGATGAAAGCTTTGAAGTCCGCCATCTCCGGAGCAGTCAGTTGTCTTGGTCCACCCAGCAACGACACAAACGCCGGATTGAAATTTTCGATGCCCGCCCGATCACCACGCCAGTGCAATGGTTCGTTCCCGATGATGCCGCGCAACGACTGCGTCATCATTGGTCCCTTCATCGGATGTTGATTGTCGACGCCGGTGATGTTTGGTGGAAAAAAAACAGAAACTGGATCGAGACTACCTTGCGGATTGCCCAGGTCCCAGACCATGCCATCACGATGTCCATTTAAATGGCAACTCGCGCAGGAAACAGTTCCATGCGATGAGAGGCTTGCATCGTAAAGAAAACGGCGGCCCTGGCGAGTCGCTTGCGATTCAGGATTCAACCCGATCGGTACCTGATTAACCTGCGACTTCGAAGTTGTATCAACAACCGAGATCGTCTGGTCAAAACGATTCAGCACGTAAAGTGATTGCCGTGATTCGTCCAACGCGAGTCCGGTTGGACCTTGTCCAACTGCGATTCGATCAGTGACCGTGCCATCACTCGCCAGCACACCTACACGCGCCGAACTGGTCGCTGCGACAAAATAAGTTCCATCCGACTTGCGCACTAGATCAGCCGGCATTGCCAAACTCTGCTCACGTTCGCTGTCGGAGCCGGCTGCATTGCCGAAGTTTACGTGCTGGTTCAGATCGGGCGCGGCCGAGACGACTGGAGTTCCGTTTCCGGCATTTGTTAGAACGGTGATCCGATTGTTTTGAAACTTACCCGAGATATTCGGTTCAAACCGGACCTGGTTGATGTCATCAAGATTTGCAACCAGAAGACGATTCTGGGCCGGATCAAAAGCCATGTTGCCGATATGCGTGCCAACTCCAGTGACCGTGGACGCGACTGTGCTTGGCAAACTCGAGGTATTTGAGTTGATCACAAACACATCGTTGTCAGCGAGTGTGTAAGGGATTGAGGCATTCCACGAACGACCTAATTCATCGACCCACTGCGCGCCAACTCGTTTTACGATTAAGCCCGTTCGCGGCGCGGGCGGCAGTCCGGCTGCCAGCGGTGGATTTGGAGCCGGGAGACCACCATTTGCAGTTACATCTGCTTCCTTCACTACCGTCGTTTGATTGCCTGACTCGAAAACCGAGATGAAGACGCGCGAGCCATCAGCGTTGCGGGCAAGTGCTCGCGGCTGTTTTGCCTGGATATTAATCGTAACCGGACTCGCAGTTAAATTATTTGGATCGAAGACTTTGACCTGGCCGTGACCAAGTTGGTCGACTGAAACCCCGGAAAGTAACGACGCCCCGCCCGAAACGCAGACAAAAGCCATCTCCCGAGTTGAACCGGCGAAGATGATGTCAGTTGGTTCGTCACCAACCTCGATCGTCTTAACGACGTTCGCAGTGGCCAGGTCGACTATGCTGATGGAATCTGAGAGCCAGTTGGCAACCCAGGCCTCATTATTGTTCCTCAAAGCAACGCTAACCGGCTCGAGTCCAACAGGAATTTCAGCGATCAATTTGGGAGCTTGTCCGCTTGATAAGTTGAAAACTGAAAGCGTACCATTCGGCGAATTCACTGCCAGCAAGCGTGTTCCGTCGGGCGTAAGCGCGAGCGGATGGACTTGCGGACTCTCAAAATTCAGGACCGAAGTACTTTGGGCATGTGAGTTTGGCGGCTGAATCAAAAACCAGATTGCAGATGGTATTAAAAGTGCAGCGAGGACAGCCGCCCGCACGAGGGCAGTCTGAAGAGGATTTCGGGGGAACATTCGAAGTCTCCTGGGTAAACTTGAGATTTAGACATGACTCGACAATACGAAATGCCTGGGAGACGTACCGGCGAGTAAAAAACTGCACTGTTACTACAGGTACACGCGAGTTCTGTCAATGCCATTTTAGTGCGGCACCCTGACCATAAATAGGCCGAATGGGACGTTCTTTCTAATACGAGCATTGGTTAGACGCGGTTGCCTGAATATTGGCTAAATATTCTTGCAAAACGTCGTTGACACTAATACGGTGAGCGGGCTAAACTCCGAAATGCCCCTCGTGGATGTTAAAGACAGCCGCGATCAAATTAGGAAGGCCGCCTCACCGGGTATTCTTTCCGTAGTCAGCAAGGAGCTACAAATGAGACTTTTTATCGCTACGCTTATTATCGCGATCGCTGCTGTCGCCGCTTTTGGCCAGGCACCGACCCTCCGCATTGTGACGGAGGATCCAAACCTCCCTTCCGAGCTCTTCTACGGAAACGTCAAGGTTAAGCCGCTGCGCCTTCGTCCGGGTACAAACACGCCGATCACCATCAACGACTCCGATTTCTTTGTCACTCAGCAATACGTCGATTTCCTGAGCCGTTTCCCCGATCAGAGCGGTTTCAATTTCTGGAACAACGAAATCACTTCATGTGGCGCCGACGCGGCTTGCATTGAAAACAAGCGCATTAACGTTTCGGCCGCGTTCTTCCTGTCGATCGAATATCACGAAACCGGTTACCTCGTTTATAAGATGTATGAAGCGGGCTTCGGCAATCTACCCGGCAAACCAGTTCCGGTGCGTCGCGAAGATTTCGTGCCTGACACGAAGACGATCGGTAGCGGATTGGTTGTCGGCGCGCAAGGTTGGGAAGACGTGCTGAACAACAACAAGAATGCTTTTGCCTTAGCTTTTGTTCAGCGACCGGCATTCGTCGCCGCGTTTCCTGCGTCAATGACGGCAACTCAGTTTGTTGACAAGCTCGACGCCAATATTGGCAACGTTTTGAATTCAACCGACAAAGCGAACCTCGTTAGCATTCTCGGCGCATCGCCGAGTGACAATAGCAAACGCGCACAGGTGGTGCGGGCTGTAGCTGAAAACTCGACTCTCGACACGCGCGACTTCAACAAGGCTTTCGTGTTGACGCAGTATTTCGGCTACCTCCGTCGCAACCCTGACGAAGGTAACGACACCAATTTCGACGGCTTCAATTTCTGGTTGGGTAAGTTGAACCAGTTCAATGGCAACTACGTTCAGGCAGAAATGGTCAAGGCGTTTTTGGTTTCCGGTGAATATCTGAACCGGTTCTAAGAACGTTTAAGAGAGAATATTAAGGGGAGCCACCTGGCTCCCCTTTTCGTTTGTTCTGGTTTTGTCCTGTATTTCAAGAGATTGTTATTGTTCTCTTTTGGCTTGTGTGTCAGGAGATCGCCTTTTAGCGGGCTGAGAGTCAGTACCATCGGTGGGTGCGAGAGAGTCAGTACCATCTCGCGGTAGCGGGTGGGTGCGATAGAGTCCACGCCTCTCTCTAACACGACTGCGCAAGCTGCAAACGTCTACGCGCTCGCTCAATACGTTGATAAAGCGAAACTCTGTCAGTTCGTAACAGCCGCGCAGTCTGAGTATGACTGCCAGTCTTCGTCAGCAACTGCTCGTAAAGTTTCAACGTAATGCGATCTAAAAACTCATCGAGCGAATCGCTCTCCTGATAAACGATCGGTACTTGCGAGGCGTCCCCTGAAGCCATCATCACAGGCAGAGTCTTAATAACGTCAGCCTCCGTAATCATTGCGCCTTCACTTGCGGTTGCCAGCAATCGTTCGACGACGTGTCTTAGTTGTCGAACATTACCTGGCCAGGCGTAATTCGCTAACGCTTTGAGCGCTGCTGGTTCAATTTCATGTCGCTCCGAACGCGCTAACGTTTTCTGAACCAGCGCCAGATAGTGCTGAACAAGAGTAGGAATGTCCGAAGGATGTTCACGTAATGCAGGTGTATTGATCGTTAAGACAGCGACTCGATAGTAAAGGTCCTCGCGAAATCGCTTCGCCATCATCTCCTGCATCAAGTCTCGATTGGTGGCGGCAATAACGCGAATATCGACTGGAATCTCAGCATTTCCACCGACCGGCCTGAAAGCCCGCTCTTGCAAAACCCGCAACAGCTTTACCTGTGAGCCAATCGACATCTCACCAAGCTCATCCAAAAAGATCGTTCCCGTGTGGGCCGCCTCGAACAAACCTTTCTTCTTCTGAAGCGCACCCGTAAACGCTCCGCGCTCATAACCAAAAAGTTCAGACTCAAGCAATGTCTCGGTTAACGTCCCACAGTTGATTGAGACAAAGGGCCTGTTTGCCCGAGAACTCTGCGCGTGAATGGCCCGGGCCACAAGCTCCTTTCCCGTCCCCGACTCACCTGTGACGAGCACCGTGAGATCGCACTTAGCCGCCGTCCTAATCTGGCGCCCCAACAACTTTATCGCCGCCGATTCACCGATCAGCCCATAGTTCGGTCGAGACATACGCGAGTTCATCACCGGTTTTGTTTCGATTTAAGTCCTATAGCAAGTTCTTGTTGATCTAAGTGACGGGAGATGAGCTGGAATATTCCTGTGGACAAGAAATTATTTCGAGGTTAAGAAAAGTTTGGTCTTCGGGAAGATCTATGGACAACTCCCGTCTAAGGGAAGGTCGCTGAATTTAATAGGGAGGTGGCATAAGTCTGCACGTTCTCAGTAGCACGAATGCAGCTTGGTGGAACTGCAGAAACTTTCAAGTCTCATGTGTATCCAATCCCTCTCTCTTAGATTACTGATTGCCATAATTGTAGTCGGACCTGTTTGCGGTATGGATAAAGGATCGCTTGCGCAGGAACACTACCCAATAAAAACTGAAACAGACTTGTCCTTCCGGCTCGCCAAAGCCGAACATAGTCCCGATGAAGTAGATCGATTACTCCAAAACCACCCGGAGCTCATTACGCAGCTGCTGTGGCAGAAACTTTTTGATATCGCAATCCTAAAGCTCTCCAAATCACCAGATCGGGCCTTTTTTTTCTTCGATTTAGCACTAAAGGTAGCGGAGCGATTAAAAGATGATCGGTTATTACGAAAGACCTATTACAACATCGCCAGATCGCATTTCTCACTCAAGCACTTCGACGAAGCAAGAGCGTGGTATACGAAAACTCTGGAAGCCTTTAATCATATAGAACACAACAGGGATTTACTCCTCGTTCTCGGCGATTTGGGTTTTCTCAGCCTTTTTCAAAATCGGTTGGGGGACGCTCAGCAATACTCTGAAGCAACTATCAAACTGGCCGAAAGCTTTAAATATACAGGAATACCGCATGGTGAATTCCCAGATGAGGTGGGGATCACACAGGCCCTAAGGACACTGGGTGATCTAGCTCTGTCCAACGGCGATTCGGAAACAGCGCTACAGAAATACTTACTTTCCCAATTTTTACTCGCAACACTTAATCCAGATTCTCGCTATGATTTTTGTATTACTGAAACCCACTTGGGTTTAGGTCGCATCTACGCGTCATTAGGAGATCATTTCAGGGTGCTCACTCATCTTAACCTTGCTCTTAAGACTGCAAGGGGCGAGGAGGTACCCTCCGCATTCGCAAGCCTCGGCGGTATGTATTTAGAACAGGAGGATTACGCTCAGGCTCGGGCACAGACTCAACAAGCTTTGAAGATCTATCGGGCCTCAAAGAACCTGGCTGGGGAGGCAACTGCCCTATTAGATCTTGCCGTAGGAGAACAACGCCAAGGCCACTACGACGAAGCACTAGATCTATTCCGACAGAGCTTGGATGCCGCAACTGCTGCTAACGACGTTGATACTAAGATCGCGGCGCTCGAAGGCATCGGTGTAGCGTTGACTGGCAAACATGATCTTAGCCACGCACTGAAAGTCCTAAACGCAGGCCTCGCTCTGGCCACGGAGACCCACAACAGGGGTCGTCGAACAGAACTTCTATGGCGGATGGCTCAAACTTATTCGTTGATGAACAACTTACAAAAGGCGGAAGAACTAAGCTTGGAAGCCGTCAGACTAGCCCGCGCAATGCGGCTGGCGAAACTGACTTATCTAACCACTGCCACGCTTGGCCAAATCTACGCCGCCGATCAAAAACCCGGACTCGCCCTGTTAACTCTAAAGGACTCGATCAATGCAATAGAATTGCTACGCGAACACGTCGCGGGACGAGAAGATGAACGACAACTCTTCTTTAAGAAGGCGGTTGGCCCGTATCACTCATTAGTCAGAATATTAGCAGGACAAGGCGAGTCTTTCGAAGCCCTGCACTATGCCGAACTAGCAAAAAGCCGAGTCCTTCTGGATACAGTAGGAACCAGCAAACCTGGATTAGCTGCAGTTTTATCGCCGGATGAACAAGCCGAAGAAGCACTTTTAACGAAGAAGCTGGTTGCTATCAACAGCAAAATAAAAACTCTGCCAAATGATGAGTCAGAAATTACGAAAGCGGTTTACAACGAATTAGACGCAGCTCGTTTAGAACTCTCTTCGTTTCAAAATAGGGTCTACGTTCTACATCCTGAGTTGCATTTGAGAAGTGGTGTGCCTAGACCGCTAACAGCAGCAAATCTCTCTACACTTATTACCAGCAATACCGTCGCATATCTTGAATACGTGGTTATGGATCAGGAGGTTGGTTTGTTTGTAGTGAAGCGTAACGAGGCAGAAGTCGAAATTATTTACATAAAACTGTCGATTACCGTCGATGAACTACAAAAGAAAGTAGTCAGTTTTCAATCAATGTTGGCGCAACGCCATCCAGCTTATGCCCAACCAGCTAGTGAGCTTTACCAACTGCTGATAGCACCAGCCGAAAGCCAACTCCAGAACATTCACACTGTCTGCATCGTTCCTGACAATTTTCTCTGGCGCTTGCCGTTTCAAGCACTGATAAGCCGAAATGGAAAGTATCTGATCGAACAGTACGCTTTGAATTACGCACCATCGTTGAGTCTGCTTCAGGAATTAACTAATCAGGGAAAGAACTGGAACGACTCATTCATCGCCTTTGGGAATCCGCGCAATCAGGAACTGCAGTCATTGCCGGAAGCTGAGACTGAAGTTGCATCAATCAGGACTACAGTCAAAACTCCACGGATGAAAGTATTAACCGGCAGGGCGGCTGATGAGAAAACGTTCAAAGCTCTCGCACCACAATTCTCCACCATTCATGTAGCGACTCACGGCGTGCTTGATAATAGAGATCCGCTTTATTCACATCTCTTACTTACGAAGACTGAAGGAGAGGTGGAAAACGAGGGCTCGCTCGAAGCGCGTGAGATTATGAATCTGCATCTCAACGCCGATCTGGTTGTGCTCTCGGCTTGTGAAACTGGAAATGGCGAAATTAGTCCCGGCGAAGGTGTGATCGGAATGTCGTGGGCCTTCTTTGTTGCCGGCGCTCGTTCACTCGTTGTTAGTCAATGGCGCGTAAACTCCACGAGCACCTCCGGGTTGATGAAAAATTTCTACCTGACACTCACGAAACAGCCGGCCGGTGGGTCCAAATCCGAGGCACTGCGACAAGCATCCTTACGCCTCATGAAAGATCCTCGTTATCGACATCCGTTTTACTGGGCCGGGTTTGTGTTGGTTGGCAGGAATTGATCTCCGCGATTGCTTAGCGGTACGAATTGGCAAACAGTCAGTACTACCTCGCGGGGCGTACCACCGTTACAGGCGCAATCGTTATTCGGCAATCGACATCAGCAATGCGATGAGCCACTCGCTACCGCAAGGTGGTACTGACTGTTTGCTACTCGGTTTCACCGTTCGAGCTTCTAGCGATTCCCAACTGCCAGAAGAAGAACGCCCAAATATCTGCATACAGATCAATACTCTTACTCGTAGTTGGACCACCTCGATGTCCGGCGTCGTCTTCACCACGTAGAAGAACCGGTCGGTCTGAAACATTCGCCGCACGCCACGCAGCATGCATCTTGTAACCATGCCACGGCGCGACGCGATCATCGTTGCCGGGTGCAATACTGAGTATTGCGGGAGCGGCGATTTTCTCCGGCAGCGAGTGATAAGGGCTGTGCCGCAACAGGAACTCCAACTCAGCCGGATCTTCCGGTGAACCATAATCGGCAATCCAGTTGCGACCACCATTGGCCAAATGAAAACGCGCCAGATCAGTTACTGCGGCGCCGACCACGACCGCCCGCCACAGATCAGGTCGTTGCACCGCCACCGCATTCATCGTCAAGCCACCATTACTCCAACCAAAACAACCTAGCTGCGACGATTGCGTGTAGCCTTGTGCAATCAACCATTCGGCGGCTGCGATCACATCGTCGAAAGTATGTCGCTTTAGTTCCCGTACGCCTGCTCGATGCCAGCTTTCACCAAACTCTCCGCCACCACGCGCGTTGACGATCGCATAAACTCCACCATTCTCAAGGAATGGAATTACGTGCGCCGTAAAGACCGGCAACAGGCTGACACCAAAACCGCCATAACCGTAAAGCACAGTGGGATTGGCGCCAGCAAGCTCGATTCCGTGCTGATGGACCAGGAACATTGGTATCGACGTTTGATCGCGGGACTTGAACCAAACTTGTTCGACCACAAACTTGTCCGGATCAAATTTCACTTCGTCCTGTTGCACAAGCCTGTATGAAAGGGTCCTGAGATCTAACCGGTATTCCGCCCTGGGTCGAACAAACGATGAGAATGAAAACAACAACTCATCTGTACCGGTAGAAGCGCTCAATCCGTTAATACTGCCAATGTCAGGTAATTCGATTTCCTTGAGGAAGTTGCCGTCGAGATCGAACACGCGCAGTCGTGAAGAAACGTCTTCGATTGTTTCCACAAACAAGTAATCACACATCATGGTCCAGGCCCGAAGTGGATATCGCCCCTCCGGTATTACTTCACTCGCTTCACCAGCAAGATCAGCCAGTTTGAGCGCAATTATCTTGCCTAACGGTGCTTCGTAATTCGTGCGGAGATAAAGTCGATCGCGATGAAGCGCAGCATGGACAAATGCGTCGGCATTAAGAACAACAGAAGCGAGACGATCTTCCTCTCGATCAAGAATGTAAACTTCCGAACGAGGTGAAGCCCCCGAGAAATCCTGCACAACTACAACAAGGTAGCGACCGTCTGCTGAAATTAACGGATAGGGCGACTGCTCTTGTTGAAGAGATTCGCCGAACACTAACTTGTCGTTTCGCCAGTCAGCGCCAACCTGATGAAGGTAGAGTTTCTGATTGAAGCGTCGTTCATTAGCAGGTGTGTTGTTTGGACAGCGCGTGTAGTAGAAGCCGCCGCTGTCAGGTAACCAAGCGACGCGATTCGGGGTGTGCCAGACGTGCGCCACCGGGTTTACGTCACCTGGGATTTCGTCAACCATCTCCGCGCTATCGACTTTTATTATTCGAAGCGACATGCAGGAGTTGCCGGCCGTCGATAAACGACAGGCGATCAGCGAACTATCCGGTGAAGGGTATACATGCGAAAGCGTGATCGAATGATCGGGGCTCAACTCATTTGGATCAAGCAACAATCGAATTGTGCCGTGTGAGTCATCTTTGCAGTAGAGCGCTGAAAGCTCCTGGTCCAAACGCCGTTCACGGTAGAAATGACGCCGGCCAATGCGCGCTACTGTTCGCACCGTGGGTGTTTGCATCACTTCTGCCAAACGCTGATGGATTTGCTCTCGAACAGGCAAGGAGCTGAGTTGAGCGATAGTGAACTCATGGTGTTCCTGCACCCAGGCTGGTAGCTCAAGCGAGTCGTCTTCCATCCAACGAAAAGGATCGCTGAACTCGAGGTTGGCTGTTGTTATCTTAAAAGTCATCAACCGAAGCGCTGTGTTGTTTGGAAAGTTACGGCTCTCAGCGTCTCTGCGTTGAAACTATCGTTCATTACCTATACAGACTTTTCAACGCAGAGACGCTGAGGATACCTATTGATTAGACCTCAGTTATTCACCGACACAAATTTCTTACTTTGCATGGAATACGACTCACTCTACAATGAGGGCCTTCCTCCTTAAGCTCATTATTCGTAGCAACACCGGAGCCCGTCATGCCGCACAGCAAATTTCGTATAGATCACAAGGTTCCTATCACTTCACTCGAAATGTTCTCAGGTCCTTACCGCGAAATTCCTGTCGATCGGAACGACGAACGTAGTAACGAACCATTAATCCCGCTTGAATCCGTTAAAGTCGCATACGAAAGTTACTACGCTAAAACTGACGGTCAAAATCCGCCGTTCTATCGGGCGATCGAAGGTAGTCACAAAGACGTTTGGCTACGGAAATCTGTCGCCGAAAAACTCGCTCGCGTCAACAAATTGTTAGCACCGTACGATGCTGAACTCTTTGTACTCGACGGATATCGCACTGTCGACTGCCAGCAAGGTCTTTGGAACTTCTATTTCGAAAAAGCCAAACAAGAAAATCCGGCCGCTAGCGAGCAAGAGCACCGGGCACGCGCGATGCAGTTCATCATCGATCCGGCTTCGTTCGATGAAAATGATTCGCGAACCTGGCCGGCGCATTCGAGTGGTGGCGCCATCGATCTAACCTTACGCGATCTGACCAACGGCGAACTCCTTGATATGGGGGCCCGCTTTGAAGAAGACACAAAAACAAGCCCGGCCGACTACTTTGAATGTGAACTAGTAGCCGGACGCATCGATGAAGGCGACATCAGATTACAAAACCGCCGGCTTTTGAACTGGGCCATGACGAGCGAAGGACTACTAAACGAAACGGCAAAAGTCGTGTGGCACTATGATTGGGGCAATCAAATCTACGTGAGAGCGAGTCGCGTTTTTCTGCCGAATCCTCCTACATGTGCGTGGTATGGCTACATAGCCGCGCCCAATGAGTGAGTGATCAGGAAGCGCGTATTAGACCGTCACTAGATCGCCACCAGATCGACACTTTGTGATTGCCATCTTCGCTAACGAAAATGGTCGCATGAAAACCAAACTGCTCTCACTAATAACGATCACATTGTGTATTTCCCTGTTACTGAGCGTTGCTCCGGGACCGATAGCCACGGACGCAGCGCCGCCGGCTCCACCTTCAACTCAAATTCGCGCCAACATCGTATCGATGCTGCAGCGCCAGGCACCGATCAAAGTCTTATCTGACATTCCAGGCGGCGCGCGCACGGCAACAAACAAAGACGCCGCGTACTTTGCCTGGCAGGAATTCATCGCACTCAGTTGGGCAAACGTTCCGGTCACTGGCCAGGCGGTCGCAGCGGGACCTGGCGCGCGTGAATTCGCTGATGCGTCGAAGCAGTTTGGACAACCCGCAGCAGGTAGTTCGGCTGCCTATCCAGCGTTGGTTTGGGAGTCAACGCGTCATCGTTCGGAAATTTTTACCACCGGCGCCAACGCACCGCCGCATGGATTCGTGTCCAGTGCAGCCAAGTCGTGGGGCTACAACTCGACACCGGGTTACGTTTACGCTGACACGATCACGCCATCAACAACGCCATCGAACTGTAAGACGATTCAAGCGAGTCTAACTCCCTTCGTGAATCTCGATGAGGGCAGCCAGATCGGCCTATGCAAGATGTATACGGGCAATCCATATTCAAACAGCAGCCCCGGCAATTCGGTGTTGTTCATGGCAAAGGGTAGCTACAACGAGTATGGCTACATCGCCTCGCGCGGTTGGTACAATACGACGCCCCTCATCACCCCGCCTTCGCCGGGCACACCGCAAAATCCGGTGGCGAGTTTTGGCAACACATCAGGCTACATTCTTGCGCAAGGTCAACTGCCGGCGCCTGGAATGATCGACGGTTCCAAATCCACTGGCAATTATGTGAGTTTCCCCAACGGCACACTTGAATTCAAAGCAGCATTTCGCGTAGCTACAGATGCGGAGCGAACGGCGTATGAGAATGGTCAGCCGGTTCCTGGTGGATATCACGTCGCGCCGATTCGCTATTATGTGCAGACCGGACAAAACAAATACCAGTACATCGATACTTGTGGCGTCTTACTTTCACTGCACATCATTCACAAAACACCCACAGCTCCATACTTCATCTTCGCAACTTTCGAACACAAGGACGATGTAATTGGATCGAACGGCAAACCGGTCGAAGATGCCGACGGCAATCTCTATCCAAATGCTTACACGACTACCGCCCCGGCGCCCGTACCATCACCTTATGTTTATCCTTCAGCGGGTACTGCGCCAGCAGGACAATACCTGGTTGACGCTACGACGCCGCGAGTTGTAGAAGCACCATCGCAAGCTTCGAACGGTTCAGTCTCGGTTCAACAATTTATTCCCAGTCCGAGCGGTGCGGGCATAACGAAGTCAGGAAGTCAGAGTTCTTATTTGAACACCCGCGATGGAGTTACTTCGACGCTTCCGTCAGCAAACTATTCCCCCGAGTCGTCATCGTATATAACGGTCAACCGCCGTCGCTATACAATTCCGGCGAATCCCATCGTCGCTGCCAATCAGGATGTTCATAGCCTGATCGCGCAGTATGGCTACAACGCGAAAAACAACGTGTGGCTCAACTACAAACTCGTCAATGTGCAGTGGATCCCGTCAGGCAATAGCCAACAAAAAACGCCGGGCAAACTGTATGGAGACACATCGAGTGGAGCCAAGCCGGTTATTCCGGTGGAGTCATTTTATTTGTCGAATAGTTTAGTAGAAACCAACATGGTGCTGTCGGCGTTTAGTGGACAGTTTGGGCCAGCAACGAGTACGGCCGATGGTTTGAGTATCACTGACTTCTACTACACACCGACCACGTATACGAACAACAACATCGATGTTGGGGGACAACCACAAACGGTTACGAAGGCCAGTGGCAATCCTTTTTACAACATCTACGTCACCGGTGGTCCATATAATATGGGAGGCTGTATGGGTTGCCACGGAAATGCAGCAGTGTCGGGTGGCGATTCGAGTTTTATCCTGAGAGGAAGCAAACCGTTTGTAATCGAAGGAGTCGAACCTAGTCCAAAGCTGATGCTTGATAGGTTTAAGAGTTACTTCTCGAAGTAAGGGGTCAGGGGTCAGTGGACGGCAGCGGGAGATCGCGATTACCGCAATCGGATTGTTTACCGCAATCGGATTGTTCACCGCAACGCGGTGACGACCCAAAGCCCAGGGTTGTTTCAACCCTGGGATCAAGACAAACCGATGTTTCCAACCGCAACGCGGTTGCGACCGTTGATCATGGACCACGAAGATGTTTCGCGCACATGGCCGCAACCGCGTTGCGGTTGAAATCTAATCGATGCCTATCCCCAGGGTTGAAACAACCCTGGGCTTTGGGCCGCAACCGCGTTGCGGTTGAAATCTAAATCGACGCCCGTCCCCAGGGTTGAAACAACCCTGGGCTTTGGGGACGCAACCGCGTTGCGGTTGAAATCTAAATCAACGCTCGTTCCCAGGGTTGAAGCAACCCTGGGCTTTGGGACGCAACCGCGTTGCGGTAACAACCACTGACTACTAACCCACGGACCACCAAACCATTGACCCCCACGCAATGACTGACTTCCAAACCTTCTCCTTACATCAAATCAATAAACTTCCGTTCGCTACCGATGAAGAAATTTTTCACCAGTATCCCGGCTTCAAACTCGGTGTCATGCGCTGCATTCGTCACTACGCGCGACAACTGCTGCCGTTACTGAAACAAATACTCTCGCTAAGCTCAAAACATGAAGGGTGGATCCTGACTTCACCAGCAATGACGGCTCAGACGCCTGCTGCCGCCAATTTATTGTGTTGGGAGTTGTTCGATCTTTACTCTGAAGAGCAAGGTACTGCTGCATTCAAGGAACTTACCTTAGTCGATATGCAGCATGAGAAAGATTCAAATTGGACCAACTGGAAAGACCCCAATAAACCTCAAGACTACGCAAAACTCGAATTTGCAGATCGAGTTACAGAGCACGAGAAACTTAGTCAGCGACTTACCCAGAACCCCGTCTTTCAGGATCGCCCCATCTTGTTTATTAACGATATTCGCATAACGGGCGCGCAGGAACAGTCGATGCGACAGCACTTCACTGACCTCGGGGCAAAGAATGTAAGCTGGCTGTATTTAATCGTGGTCGACCCGGAGATTGGTAAAGCAGACCCAACCATAGAATGGCGAATAAACTTCGTACCCTTCGCTGAATTGCTGCACCTTGTTACTCAGGAAGAAATACACTTCACTGCTAAATGCGTACAAAGACTGATGAGTTTGGACCAGTCGGAACTCGAGCAAATTCTGAGTGAGTTACCAAACGAACAAAGAGATCGGTTACTTGAAATCGCAACCCGGAATGAGTTTGGAAACATGCCGAATTTTGTGAAGCAGTTTGAATTACTCAAAACTTACCAATCATCGCTGACCAATGTCAGTACCACCTCGCAGTAGTGACTCTAAAAACTGGAAGAACAATCTGAAAACTGACCGCCACATTCCCCCTCCTTCAGATCCAACCCACTACTTGCTATCACCTTCTTCAGGGCAAGCGGCACTCAATCGACTTAGTCGTCATTACGAAGATGCGGTCCGCTGGGTCTATCAGGAACAAAAGCTCAACGATCGGGCAGTACGTGAAGGCGACTATCCGATCCATCCGAAGTCAGTTCCGCTAAAGTTTTGGCCGGAAGCACAACCGGTGTTTTGGTTACCGGAATTCGAGGCGCCACATGATCACTTTCGCGTGTTTCAAAGTACGAGCCGATCGTTGCCGTGGTATTTCCGGGGAACAGACGGGAAGTCTTATTCTCAACTAGTGCACCCGCTCACCGTGAAGTATTTCGTCAGTCGAAAGATCGATTCCGTGAGCTGGAAGAAGCCGAGATTCCTTGCCACACCGATGTCTTCACACCGCACGCTGCTGGTTTGGGGACCACGATCGACAAAACCTCCTTTCGTGATCAAAAGTTCCGTCGACGTTTGGATTGGTGGTTTAAATCGAAACGTTCGGTTAAAAGAAATAAAGCGTAGCGTCGGTATTTCGTCGTTGTTTGCCGAACTGACAACTGCCGAATTGAACCGCCACGGCATTCTTTTGCTTGATGATTCGGTCGGGTTGGTCCATAAAGGAACTAATGCGGGACTCTTAGCTCGAGACGCGTCAGCAAAGCTGGGCCGGGGAGAAGAAATCATTCCGATATTTAGCCTCGTTGCTTCTCGAGAAGGTAGACCACCAAGAATCGTTGAAATGATTAAAAGGAGCCGGCTTGGTCCAACCGCCTGGGTTGATAAATACATTTTCCGGCCGCTGATCTATCAGGCTTATTTCCTGGGCATGACAACCGGATTAGTGGGCGAGATGCACGAGCAGAATATCTTGATGGAGTTGTGCGACGGCTTGCCGACGAAGAGGTTTTGGCATCGTGATCTGGGTGGTTTCGGAGTTGATCGCGATCTGCGCCGGCTTGCAAACAAGGATTTCACATCTCTTCCCAAAGGAATTCATGAGCGTCATCTCGGCGCAACTTACCCGTTGTTGCACCTGTTACTTCGTATGTATTTGCAAGGCTCGCTTGGGTGGGCGATTGGATATGCGTTGCACCGTCACCTTAATCTTCCACTCGACGACTTTGTGAAACTCTATAACCTGCGAGCGAGCGAACTACAGTGCCTGATTTTTTCAACCAACGGAGCTAACGCCACAACTAAATTCGAAAAGGACCTGGAACGTTATCGCAAGCACAATAAACCGATCGGCAATTGGCGCTGGCGCAGTATGGATGAAGCGTTGCGAGAGTGGCGCCGGATTGCTCGTCCCGAGACGTCGTGAGTAACTAAAAATTGAATCCCCCAACAAACACGATAGCCCCAAACATTCGTTTACTAGTCCTCGATCTCGACGGCACGATCGTCAATCACCCTGAGCATATTCGAGAGTCAGTCGTTCGTGCTGCGCAGTTGATCCAGCGCCGCGGTGTGGCAGTTGCGATAGCTACCGGACGTCTATTCCAAACCGCGCTGCCCGCCTACCGGTTGATTGGTTCCACCCTACCTCTGATCTGCTACGAAGGCGCATTAATCAAAGAGCCTTTAACGGGGTTGGTCCATCGACACTTGTCACTGGACCCGGAGGTGATTATTAAGCTTAGTGCGTGTGCCGGCAGACTATCGGTCCACTTTCACATTCAGGATAAAGTCTTCATCTCAACCGTCGATCGGTTCACTGAAAAGTTTTACGAAGGCTTCAACGTTGAATTAAGCCTGACGGACGATTTAAGAGGACTGGAAGGCGTCACAAAAGTAACGATGCTGAGCGACGATCCGGCGATACTTGCTGAACTTTCCAACAGGTTTGCGGACATGCAGATTCGTATTCGAACGAGTCAATACAAATCTCTTTCCGTTCTTGAAGGTCTTCATCCGCTGGTCAGCAAGCGTTTGGCAGTGAAATACCTGGCGGAAGAAATCATGAACTTACGGCCTGAAGAAGTGATGACTATTGGTGATGATTTCACCGACAGCGATCTTTTCGAATACGCGGGACTTAGCGTTGCAATGGGGAACGCGTCCGATGAGGTGAAAGCTTCCGCCGACTGGGTCACGAGTAACATTGAAGAAGACGGAATGGCCCACGCCGTGAACAGGTGGCTTTCTTTGTGTCCAGCCTAATGTCCGATATGTTTCAGAGGCTTTTGCAAGAGTGTTGTAGGTTGACCGGGCGACCGGGACGGGCGCGCTCCGACAGAAGAGCTTTCGCGTGTTAATCGCAATCTGTGATGACGGCAAATAGGATCTGGGAATTTCAGAGGGCGCTCTTCTGTCGGAGCGCGTCCGTCCACGGTCGCCCCTTCGAATAGAGGCTCCTTGACTATTAAATCTTACAAATCACGTCTGGCGGCATCATTCGATTCACGAGTGGATTATGACGACGACTACACCGTGAAGCGCGCGATGCTGCTTTTGGAATTCGCCGAGTTAAAGGCAGGCGATTCAGTGCTTGATATTGCCACTGGCACAGGCATCGTTGCGATCGCTGCAGCCAACCTGGTTGGTCCTCAAGGTAAGGTTACGGGCGTAGACATTTCGCCCGGCATGTTGGACCAGGCACGCGACAAAGTCAGCTCCAGCGGATTACAGAATGTCGAATTGCTGGAGGCTGATATTGAACGTGTCGACTTTGCAATGGAAGGACTTGACGTCGTTTTATGTTCCTCGGCGTTGATGTGGTTGTCTGACATTCCGGCAGTATTAAAACGCTGTAGGACCTGGTTAAAGCCTGATGGTCTTCTCGCCTTCTCGTGTTACACAGAATCTTCGTTCAAAATTCCTCTGGTCGTTAAAGCATGCGCCCGCTTTGGAATCTCACTGCCAAACTGTAATGAACCGTTGGGCTCGCCCGAGAGATGTCGCTCATTATTAAGAGCTGCGGATTTTACAAAGATCGAGATTCAAACCGAGCAATTCAGTAAATACCTTCCCCGTGACGATCACTGGTGGCAGTGGAATGGAAATACGAACTGGCTCGATCCCCGCGGAAATCCTTTAAAAGAACTGTCGGCAGAACAGCGGCGCGAAATACGAAAGGCTTACGAAGCGGAAGTTGACGCATTGGAAACGGAACAAGGTTACTGGCACGAGATAACCATGTTTCTGGTGAGCGCTCGAAAATAGCGCTTCGCAAAGTCACAACTCTAGTGGTGGTGAGGTCAGTACCGTAACACTCTAGGATCGGGTCAGCTTGTGTTGTTGCTCGAGTTTTTATCGTACGACCCGACGCTAACTGACCTCATCGCCACGATAACCTAAGCCTCTTTCGCTAACTCTTCCTCTTTTAACATCATAGGAGTCCAACATTCAGCAACGATCTGTGCATACTCCTCGCGACGAACACCATTCGCAGTCGAAACCTGTGTCGGATGCAAACGATAGTACAACTCAACTGTTGGTAAGTTATGCACCAGCAGGCCGGCCCTGACAACCTTCAACCATAGACCAAGATCCTGGGCCACACGATACTGCGGATAACCACCCAACTCGATTGCCGCCTGGCGTCTTAACATTACGGTCGGATGATTGAGAAACCAGATTTCAGACGTAAGACGTTGGTGTTTGATGAACTCATCGGTGACCTCTTCCGGATGTTCGGTAGGCTCGAACAATAGATTCGTTTGCCACTCGATCGCTTGCATTTGCGTTCCGAGCACAGTGACTTCCGGATGCTCACGAAGGTAAGCAAATTGGCGCTCGAGACGCGTAGGTAACATCTTATCGTCTGCATCCATGCGCGCGACGAGGTCCGCACGACATTGTTCCAGTCCGATATTAAGCGCGCGGGCAATGCCTTGATTTTTTTCCAGTCGGATCAGAACAACCCGTGGATCCCGGGCAATGCGATCGATCTCCGCGACTGTCTCGAGTGAACGCGAACCATCGTCAACTAAAACCAGCTCCCACTCACGAAAAGTTTGGGCGCGGATCGATTCCCAACATTCCGACAAATACTCAACGGCAGTATCAAAGACCGGCAACAGGATCGAAACATCGCGGCGAAGTGCTTGCGAGAAGCCGGCACTGTGCGTTGCGGCATGCGTTCGCGTGGTATGCGCCGTGACGAATCTTCGCGATTCGGCGCCTAAATCAATGCGCAGCTTTTCATCGTCCAGTTCGCGGATTCGCGCGAGAAGTTCAGCATCGGAAGTCGCATAAAGAGGTACGTCTCCACAGTTAAATCTAAGCCCGGAAAGATCACGAGCTATTACGGGCAGGCCCGTCGCCATTGCTTCGAGAGCTGCATACGATCCGGTTTCGCCTTGCGCAGCGTCGGTCGCAATTAATACTGCGTCCAACTTCTGTAACGCTGTGGGCATCTCGTCTGGCAAGACGTCACCTGAAAACTCGATCCAGGGCAACGGTGCAAGTGACGTTCGAACTTCTTGCTGATAGCCGGTATCGAGACCATGACCGATGAACCGAACTCGCCATGGACCAGGATCCCACGACTGAAGTGCTTTGATGAAAGACGGCGGCGCCTTGTCTTCGTGTAAACGACCGACGATCCCACAAACAAGACTGTCGTGATTTGCACTGGCTGGTTGAAATTTTTCAGTGTCAACCTGAGGCCGTAAAACTGTGAACGGCAACTCGCGCCACGCCGGATGAATTTCTTCTGCGTCAAAATTAGAAAACACTACTTCCGGTTTAGCATGTGTTGGCGGCGCCTGAAGCAAGGAGTTTGTGCAATGAAAGACCCACACCTGCGGACACTCAGACCTGATTCCGTTTTCCCCGGACGGTTCGTGATGAACGAGAATATCTGGTCGTAGAACTTCAACCAGATTAAGAACCTCTGCGCGACTCACTCCCGCATGGACCGTTGCGCCCTTGAATCCAAAAGGCCCGCGAGCGCCAACAGTTACTATGTGTGTGTCCCAGCGTTCCGCTTCATGCGAGCACCACATGTCTAGCATTCGTTGCGCGCCGCCAACAGTCAGGTCCCACGGCATGACATGGACCAAGCGTGGCCGCGCGCTACGTGGCCAATGTTCTTGAGTATGCGCGGACATTAATAATGACTCACACTTTGACACCCGCTTCAATGCCATCACGAAGTCTGTCACCCCATTGTTGCGCAATCCCCCGAGGGCCAGCGGAGAAAGTCGAAGCGGGAGACTTCATCACGGATCTGATCGCTTCAACCCAGCGCTCAATCAGCGGTCTAAATGAAGGTTCGTATTTACTCCAAACAGACCACGAGTCAGGATCTACTGCAACAAGTTCTGTCCACAACTGATAAAGTCGGGCGCGTTCGCTGGTAGTCAGCGCAACCGGAACTGCATTAGGAAACGACTGAAGTCCATGATGACCACCAACCTGTTGATATAGCGTCACAACTCCCAAACTGGCCGACTCGGCAGCCGCCAGGCCAAAGCCTTCAGTGATACTCGGCAACACAGTACAAACGGCATTGCGCATGGCTATTTGTAATTCATCCTGCGAAAGCCACGGCAACCACTGAATGGCAGAATCTTGAGCTCGACTGTTTACTGCTGGTCCATGATTAGGTGGTCCAACTGCTACACACGCGGTCCCGTCCTTCCGCAGTCGCTCCGCAATGACGGCGAAGATTCCCATTCCTTTATCGACTGTTGGCCGGCAGGGAAACAACACGTAAGGTTGTTTTAAATTCCGAAGTTTTGGCGTGGCAGAGAGTGTGGCCTCAGCATCATTCGACATTGCGGAAAGGCAGCCAACCGCTTCGACAGTCAGTATGCGTTGATCGGTTGAAGCGGTCATGAGTGCGTTCTGCAGTTCTTTTAGTCCTGCCGGCCATTCGAACTCTTGCGCGTCTTGCAAAACACCTGTGCTGGTGACGACGATGTCAGCCACTTTCACCGCCGACGCGAGTAAAGAGTTAGACGGCAATGAGCGCCGTTGATCTTCCGATAGTTCACCGATTGGCGGATCGTACAAACTGTGAAGCCAAAAAACAGAAGGGCCAGGCGATCTCTTGCTGTTGCGCATAACAAGAAACATGGCGGCCTCGTCACCATGGGCGATGATGGCGTCTGAATTCGTCATCGTCTGTTCTACCGTTTCGAGAGCAACTCTACAAAATTCTCGACACTGAACAATTCGGGGCGCGTTACGAAATTCATTACCGATCTTTATTGTAGTTGTTCTTAGTAAAGACGTGGGCAAAGGCTGACTTTCAGTATCGTCTCGGGCTGGTAGAAGCACCGTCGTGGCAATTCCCTGTCCGGTCAACTGATCGGCGAGTCGTCTGATCGCGTACGCAGTGCCACCACGCACATAGAATGGATCAAAATCCCAGGCGATCATGATTACAGACTTCACAGTTGTTCCTCGTTAGCGATGACCGGGCCCGGGAGAGAACGAACGATCATCAAACCTGAGCAGAGTAAAATTGATACGAAGGTTACGGAATAGCTGCAGTGAAATTTACTTATTCGGCGCGTCGAAGTCTAGCGAGAATTTGCTGCAGAAAAATTATTTGGACACCATTGGCTTCTCTGCGTCTCGGCGCTCTCAGCGTCTCTGTGTTGAAATTGAGATCGAGTAAGTCGGGCGATATTTAACGCCGAGACGCTGAGAACACAGAGACGCAGAGAAAAACTTTTACGCCGAGTAGTGTCTCCATACAAAGCAGGCTATAAAATATATGCGGAAGCATCTCTAAATGTCCGAAACGCCCGATCAGCTCATCAGCTACTCCGACGAGGATCTCACTTTCTTCTCGTTGGTTTATAAAAACTACGACGCCACGGTCGAGTGTCTCAGAGATCTGCGCACACACTATCCCAACAGCAACGTGATACTTCGTTCCGACGGAGATCCGGATCCGCGCTTTACGCATTTGCGCCAGAGCAATTTAACTTTCAAACTCGAACCGAGGTTGTTTCCGATCGAGCATGGCGGAGCGATCATCGAACGCATGTTTGTGCTCTTTCTTGAACAACCAACACCTTACCTATTCAAGATTGATCCCGACACCGTCATCCATCATCGCTTTAAGTATCTGCCGACTCGCAGCGGAATATTTGGAACGTTGCAATGTGAAAGCGAAAGCCCTTCGATTCAAGGCGGCTGCATGGGTTTCACTCGTGACGTCGCTGAAAAGATTCTGAACTCCGGAATGCTGCGAGACAATCGTTTACGAACGCCACACAAATTTATCGACGAATCACCTTATTTCTTTCGCATGGCCGATCGTGTCAATCGTTGTGGTCTCGCAAGCTTCGATTGGATTGTGCCCTGGATTGCCACCGAGTTGGGAATTCCGATTTACGCTTTCGATGAAGTAAACAGCGGTTGGCGAATGGCGCCACCTAATCCCAATAATCGCTACGCGGTCACTCATCCGCGCTAGTTAGACCAACTCGTCCCCTTCAGATCGAGCGCCACCAGATCGACACTTGTGAGTAAGACGGGAATTGCAGAGAATGCAAGTTCCTAATCCTCGCTACACATCACCGATTCAAGCCAGCGAAGGGAGTACGACGCATGTCCGCAGCATTGGCGCCCACTACCAAATACAATTGGGAGTTGCTTCAAAATTCTCCGGTTGCAAATTCACGCACTGACGATATCTGGTTCTTCGATGAACTTACTGGATGGCTGGTCAACAGCAGCGGCTACGTTTGTAAGACCGAAGATGCGGGCGCAAACTGGACACCAAAGTTTTTCCTGGCGCCTAACCTGCCGAGCTTCCCATATCTGCGTTGTATGTCGTGGGCCAATCGACAAATTGGCTGGTTTGGTGCGGTCACTGGCATCGGAGACGTCGACTCGATCACTTCGCCAAGTCAATACATTCGCACGCTCCTGCATCACACAACCGACGGTGGTGAAACGTGGAAAGCAGTCGAGAACCTGCCGGAAGGATCGCCGGCCGGCATCTGTGGTTTTTACGCGGTGAATGAACGGGTGGCTTATGGTTCGGGAACGAACGATCCCGGCTTGCCTGGTCCAGGCATTATCAAGACAACCGACAACGGCGCGAGTTGGGAACTGATCGACATGCGTCCGTATGCGTCGAACTTGATCGATATCTATTTCTTTGACGAAGACAACGGCTTCGTGGTCGGCGGATTAAACGATGACAACTGCAAGATCGATGTGAAGGCTTATCCGCCGCCAAGATTGAGTCGCTACGGTAAAGTGAAACCAGTGATACTTAAAACCACGGACGGTGGGAAGTCGTGGGTGAATACGGTTGCCGACATCAATGATTTTGAATGTGGCGAGTGGGGTTGGAAAATCCAATTTCTTAATCAGACCCACGGTTTCATCGCCCTCGAGAACTTCCGCGACGCATCGATCCTGGTAACTGTTGATGGCGGCAATTCGTGGAAAAGGAAGCATGTCGCCAAGAATCAGGATCCAAGTTCACCGGCTATTAATAACGACCTTGAAGGAATCGGTTTCATCAATGAACGACAGGGTTGGGTCGGCGGCTGGGGTTTTCAGGATTTGAGCGCGCCGGTTGGCGGCCTCGAAAATAGTTACACTGAAGATGGCGGCGAAACGTGGATTGCACAAAACCACCTGCCCGATCCGGACAGTCCGATTCCTAACGATCCGCGTTACCGGATAAATCGCTACCGGTTCGTTAAAGACATTGCCGGCAAAGTAACGAGTGGATATTGCTCGGGTCAACAGGTCTTCAAACTCAATATCAGTGGCGGCAAGAAGACCGCTTTCGGTGCGCGCACGTTAGGCTTAGCTGCGGTAGCCATACGAGCGGAACCGGCAAACTCAACGCAAGGTTCGACGACACCACCGCCAGTCACGCAGCGCACGAAGGTTGGAGACGAACAAGAACAAAGTTGGGACCTGGTCCAGGTGCCTAACGACAATGGCACAGTCGAAATTAGTTACACGTTGCCAGAAGACACAGAAAATGTCTTTGTAGGTCTGTGGAACAAATTTGCTTTCCATGTGCGAACTCTCGTGAACGAACAACGACAGTCGCGTGGACGGCATACAATCATCTGGGATGGTAAGGACGATCAGGGAAATCCGACTGGACCAGGTGTGTTTATCTGTCGCATGTGTGCAGGTGACGAACTTGGAGCGAGCCAGTTAGTTGAATTGCAGCCCGCAGTGTAGTCACGGACCCGTAGTCGAAATTACTCTTACCGCGAAGCGGTTACATCCCAAAGCCCAGGGTTGCTTCAACCCTGGGGATCAGACAAGGCTGAGTTTAACTGCAACGCGGTTGCGCCGTTCTTGCGTCTATAATCCCGCGACGCAATCGCAACGCGGTTGCAAAATCTCCATGTCGGAGACACTGCCCCTTCGGGGCAATCAAATCCCTGGACCTTATGGCAGACGATTCTTTGAGCCACGTCGCAGTTCTTGAATGGCAGGCATGGAAAGGCTTTCTGCTCCTTCACGTGCTTGGCGACAGCGCGATCCGAATCGAGACCGATCCTTTTTCCGAGTTTCCCGCTGAGCAATTCGACTACATCTTTGAAACGTGTTCAGCAGTTTGCTGGCAAATCAATCTCTCCGTCCGCGGTCAACTACCTCTTCAGATCCGCGAGCTGACTAATCGTTTCACAGAACGCGGTCTTTACGTCGTCAACGGAATCGTCCAGGACATTCGCAAGTCTACGCTCCAGGCGCATCTTGAAACGGTTGGACTACCTTCACTAAGAGCTACACCGGATGGTCCAGCCGAAGAAATGTTGTTCGTCAAAACCAATCTCAACTACGGCGGTGAAGTGGAGCGCTGGCTACCAGTCGAAAGTGTTGCCGCCGGCAAACTTGAACGTCTGGTTTCAAACGACTTCGGAGCTTATCGTTACAAAACCATTCAGCGCCGCTTTATCAAAGAGGAACTTTGGAACGACCCGGCGCTCGTTATCGAACGATATGTAACCAATAATGAAAACTCTTTTTATCGCGTCTATTTTTCCGGTGGCCAGGTAGTGATCGTCAAGGCGTTTGCTCCGGGCGTAATCAAGAAACTATCGGGCGATGATCGCGACACAAACTTTGTCACCGACCTCGAACATCTCAAAGATGGCACTGACCAACTCCCGTTAAATGAATCTTTGAAACGAGACGTAGCAATCTTTATCGACACCGCCCCGGTTGAGTTTGGCTCACTTGATATCGTGCACGACGGTCAACATAACAATTACATTATCGATCTAAACCTCACCCCTTACGCGGGAACGCGGCCACACGATCCTTTCCTTGTCAGTTTCCTGAAACTCGGGATTACGGATCCGGATTGTCGTAAGGCGCTTCAGTCTAATAGTTCTCCACTTGCCGGCGAACTAAGATCTACCACCGCAACTTCCTAACGATGCCGACAACGGTGGAAAAGGCGCGACTATATGACAGGCATCGGCTGCCGTATGCGCCACAGGCAGTTAACGATCTGCTTGGTTATGTTGGTCCAGTCCATCTGGTTGCCGACATTGGCGCGGGCACTGGACAACTCGCACAACTTTTTGCTGATCGAGGCGATCGTCTTTACGCGATTGAGCCTGACAACAACATGCGACAGGTAGCTGTAAGCGCGTTGGCGGACCGACCTTCAGTTCAGGTATGCGCAGGCTCAGCAGAACAAACAACCTTGACTGACAACAGCGTCGATTTAATTGTGGTGGGAAATGCGTTCCATCGCTTCACGTCTGAAGCATGCGATGAACTGCGACGAATTCTTAAACCAGGCGGTTGGATCGCTCTGTTTATTTATACCTTGACGAATCGCGCTCTTAGTGACGCGCTCCTGGCTGACTTTTCTGCGCTCAGAAGCGTGACAGATCAGATGGAAGAATCGTGGCATTGTTTGCCGCTGCAGAGTTTGTTCGGAGACACGACTCTTCATACACTGAGATATCGCCAATCACGCAGAGACGACTGGACGACGTTCTTTGGTATGGCGTGCGGCAGGTTGGAATCGCCCACTCCTGATGATAAAGACTTTGCTCAGTTTGAAGCTGCTCATCGAACAGCGTTCGAATCGTTTGCTGTAAATGGATTAATCGAAATTGAATATGAGACGCTGGTTACATTTGGACAACCACTGGTCCAACCGACTGTGTTTGCAAATTAAGCTGTCCCAACTTACTTCGAGTGACTAACCACTAAGACTCCAAGGCACGAAAAATAAGCATTACGTGCGAGTGTCTTTTTGTGTTAGCTCTTTGATTATGTTCAACGTTTGCCCAAATTGCGGTTGGTACGACGCGAATAAAATAATCGTACCGGAAGGCCCGCATGCAGTTTGCACTGATTGCGACTATCGACATCAGTTTCTGCGGCTGCCGCTTTTTGTACTGACAGGCGCGAGTGGAGTTGGGAAAACAACGGCGTGTCTTGGACTCTCGAAGCGGACACAGGAGATCGTGGCGCTGGAGAGCGATATTCTTTGGCGCGAGGAGTTTGATCAGCCCGCGACAAACTATCGCGAGTATCGAGAGATGTGGTTGCGGGTTTGTAAAAACATCTCGCAGGCCGGCAAGCCGGTGATCCTGTGCGGAACGGCCCTGCCGGATCAGTTTGAGTCGTGTATTGAGCGACGTTACTTTTCTGAGATCTACTATTTAGCGTTGGTCTGTGATGATGAAGTGTTGGCGGAAAACCTAAAGAATCGTCCGTCATGGCGCCGTTCCTCAACCGAACAGCGAATCAACGAGCAGATCACCTTCAATCGGTGGTTAAAGCAAAATGCACAGCACACAAAACCGGCGATGTCATTATTGGATACGACGAAGTTAACGGTAGAAGAGACTGTGACGGGCGTGTTGGACTGGGTTAACTCAGTTCGATAGCGTGAAGGATCTCCTCTGCGTCTCAGTGTCTGAGGTCAGTACCGTAACGCGGTAGCGTAGGGTCACATTAGGTATATGCGGACCTGAATCTCAAAGCGACCCGACGCTACCGCGTTACGGTACTGACTTCAAGACACAAAGAAGATTAGTTGACTCCCTTCAGGTCGAAATAATCTGTCGCTTTAGCTGCTTCAGGAACTTCACCCGGCTGTAGCGGCTGGTCAACGACTTCAACCGTAAAACTCTCTTCTAACGGCGCATTCCAAATTCGCGTCGAGAGGTTCACTTTAAAAATTCGGAACGCTTTGATGTCTTCCTTTGTCGTCTGATCTGTCTCGAGACGATCGGAGAGTTCGTAAAACGATCGCGGTACAAAGTCAGGTCGCAGATTAATGTTCGCGGTCTTCTCGCCGTCACTGACCCACCACTCATACTTCATCTGACTATTGCATTTCATTTCGCCACCTTCACCCACGATCACCTTGTAACGATCTCGACCCGGCGCGCCAGTGACATACTCGATCGTGTCTTTCACGCCTGGTCCAGGATGACCGCTGACTATGTAGAGATTGTCGCGCGCCCACAACTCGTCGCCCGATAGGGCTTGCGCCGCGGCCTGCATCGCCCGAAAGCCAACTGCGGTTCCCCACCAAAGCGATCCCGGATGCTGACAAATGGCGCCGTCATAATCCAACTCCAAAACTTCGCCCTGCTCCTTGATGCGAATTTTGACGCCTTCAACGGCTTTAACTGGTTCACTCGCGGCTTTGACTGGGTTGCTGGACATTAGTTTTCTCCAATTATTTATTCGTTAACAAATACGTGGCAGTTGTTCACCCACAAGCATGTCGACGATGCGACGTCCACCAAAGACTGTCTGCATCACCACGCGTCCTGCACGTTGACTATGCACTGAGCCGATATTTGCGGAGCCTGCACCGAGCGGATGTGATTTGAGCGCAGCCAAAGCTTTCTCAGCATCTTCAGCCGGCACAACGCAAACAATTTTTCCTTCGTTCGCCAGATAAAGCGGATCCAGCCCGAGGATTTCGCAGAAGCCTTTTACCTCGGTGCGAATGGGCGTGCGATTTTCGTGAATCTCAATGCCGACCTGTGATGCATCAGCGATCTCGTTCAAAACGGTCGCGAGTCCACCGCGTGTTGCGTCGCGTATGAAGCGAGTGTTTGGAACCGCGGACAACAACGTATCAATTAGACCATGCAAAGACGCGCAATCACTCTCGATCGGAGTTGTCAGCGCCATATCGCCACGCGCATTCAAAATCGCCGCGCCGTGATCGCCCAACAGACCATTAACAAGGATCGCGTCGCCTGGTTGCGCTTTGTCTACACCCAGTTCGACTCCGGTACGAATCACTCCGACTCCGGTCGTGTTAATAAACAGTTTGTCGCAGGCGCCACGTTCGACAACCTTGGTATCGCCGGTAACGACTTTGACCCCGGCTTCGCGGGCAGCCTCCGCCATGGTCCGCGTCACCATGCGTAAAGTTTCTACCGGCAAACCTTCCTCAATGATTACCGAACACGACAAGTAAAGTGGAATTGCGCCACCGACAGCGAGGTCATTGACCGTTCCACAGATCGCCAGCTTGCCAATGTTTCCGCCCGGAAAATCCAGGGGCTTCACGACATACGAGTCAGTCGTAAAGGCAAGTCGATCACCAAGCGCGGCCATCGATGAAAGAGTTACACGCGCCTGATCTTCCAATGGCGATTGTCCGTCGCTATCAAAAGCGTCAAGAAAGACGTCGTCGATCAAGTCGTGCATCGCCTTGCCGCCGCCACCGTGAGCAAGCGTGATGTTTGGGACTTTAACTTTGCCGCGATGTCTGACGCGTCCGTTTGTTTGTGCTACTTCGACAACGCTACTCATGCCATCTCCTCAACCAGGGTTCGAGTGTCGTGGATCTTTTCGATATCGCCATACTGATAATAAGCAGCGCATGCGCCTTCCGAAGAAACCATCAGTGCGCCGAGCGGAGTTTCAGGAGTGCAATCTCTACCAAACACTTTGCAGTCCCACGGCTTAATCACGCCTTTTAAAACTTCTCCACACTGGCACGACTTGGGATCGGCGATCTTGAGGGCGGGAACAGAGAACCTGCGTTCGGCATCATACTCGGCGTATCCTTCGCGAATTTTAACTCCGGAATGATCGATCGAGCCAAGACCACGCCACTCGAAGAATTCGCGCAGTTCAAAAACCTCGCCAATCGCATCGAGCGCCACGGTATTGCCGGCATCCGGCACCACGCGCTTGTACTGGTTCTCAATCTCGCAGCGACCTTCGGCGATCTGCTTCAACACCATCCAAATGGCATGAAGAATATCGAGTGGTTCGAAACCAGCGATGACTAACGGCTTCTTGTAATGATCGGCGATGAAGTTGTAGGACGTGTTACCAATCACCATGCTCACGTGTCCTGGCCCAAGGAAGCCGTCTAAATGGAGATCGGGTGAATCGAGAATCGCCTTGACGGTCGGAATGATCGTGATGTGATTACAGAACAACGAGAAGTTTTTGATTCCTTCCTTTTTCGCGCGCAGCACAGTGAGCGCCGTGCTCGGCATCGTTGTTTCAAAACCAAGCGCGAAGAAACAGACTTCTCTATCAGGGTTTTCTTTAGCAATCCGCAGCGAATCAAGTGGCGAATAGACCATGCGCACATCGGCGCCATTCGCCTTCGCCTGCAAAAGACTTTCCTTCGAACCCGGTACGCGCATCGCGTCGCCAAACGTCGTGAAGATCATTCCCGGCATGTGGGCCAACGCCACGCAATCGTCAACCCGCCCCATCGGCAACACACAAACCGGACAGCCAGGACCGTGAATCAACTCGATTCCATCCGGCAGCATCGTCTCCACGCCGTAACGAAAGATCGCGTGGGTATGACCACCACAAACTTCCATGATGTAGATCGGCGAGGTGCTTGAGCGGGCTGCCTGAATTTGTGGAACTAGTACGCGAATCTCATCCAACAAGAACCGCGCTTTTTCGGGGTCTCGGAATTCATCGACGTATTTCATTTTGTTTTTCCTTGTGCTGTCGTTAAGCGTTCATCACATCGTCGCTAACGAACCACGATTGTCAGCGAGTAACGTGTGAACTAGGTCCCATAAAATGTGATAGATGATTACGTGGCATTCTTGTACGCGGTGGATACTATCGGTCTCAACCACCAGACAGTGGTCCAGCCCGAGCTTTAACATCTCACCACCACTCATTCCCGCCAGTCCGACGGTCGTAACGCCCATTTCTTTTGCTTTGACAAAGGCCTTCACGAGGTTATCTGAATTGCCGCTGGTAGAAAGTCCGATCAAACCGTCTCCCGCACGCGCCTGGGCGATCACTTGCCGCACAAAGACGTGTTGAAAACCGACGTCGTTCGCGACGGCTGACATCATGGTCCGATCCGCGCTCAAGTCGATCGCAGTGAGCGCAACGCGACCGGCGGTCACCGGATGAAGAAACTCAACGGCAACGTGAGCAGCGTCGCAACTGGAACCGCCGTTACCCATCGTGAAGAGACGGCCATTCCGTCGATAAACATCTGCGATGGCGCCCGCCGCATCGACGACTTTCTGTCCATTCTTCGCAAAGAAAGTGTCGATGACCGCGTGATGATTCGCCGCTTTCTGCGAAACAGATTCCAGCAAAGCCACGTTCATCGACGCCGGATCCTGTTTCTGGCCATGCAGAAACGGATAAAGCCCCTTCAGATTTGGGTTCTCAGAAACACCCATTAAGCTTGACCCACTAGTTCTACAGCTTCAATTGGCGGGCTGCTCGCCGATTCCTTCATCGCCAGCAGTTCCGCTTGTACTTCACCCAGTTCTCTTAACACTTTTAATGTGGCTTCGGCTTCATCTTCGTTGATCAAACTCATGCCAAAGCCGACATGGACCAACGTCCAGTGTCCTACACACTTTTCAAGCGGATGATATTCGTCAACCACACACTCGAGACTGATTTCACGTTGGACGCCGCTAACATCGACGAGCGCTAGCTGTCGTTTAGCATCAGTGATTTTTACAATCTGACCGGGAATTCCAAGACACATTGATTCACTCCTTAAGTGATAGTTGATGTTTTTGACTTTGCGATTAGTGCGAACGTTCGAGATAACTTGCTGCTGCGATCGCAGCTTGTCCGAGCGCCAAACCCCCGTCATTAGCCGGAACTTTGGCATGGACCAAACAGTCGATTCCATCAGCTTCCAACAGTCGCACCAGCTCTTCCAACAAAAGTCTATTTTGAAAACAACCGCCGCTCAGGGCGACTGTGCTGCCGTTCGCGTGCTGGTCACGAATGCGCCGGACCATATCGCGAATTGCCTGCGCGAGGCCGTAATGAAAGCGCGCGGCAATCATCGGAACTGAAGTGTGCTCATTCAGATCTTCGAGCAGTGCTTCCCACATCGGTAACGGTTCGAGATGAAGTAAGCCACTCTCTTGTTCAGCGATCGCAAATGGATATGGCTTCACCTCAGTTCGCCGACATGACTCGGCCAGTGCTTCCAGTTCCATTGCGCCCTGACCTTCAAACAGTGCCCGGTCAGCACACAAGCCAACGGCGGCAGCCACTGCATCGAAAAGTCGTCCACACGAACTTGCGCGCGGCACATTCAGTCCGGTTGCTAACATCCGATCGATCGTAGGCAACGGTTTACTGTTGAGATAGCGATAGAGTTCCAATGCCGAAAAATTCTCGACAAGGTTGGACCAACCCGGACCAGCAGCGAGATGGGCGTAAGTGTTGCGCCAGGGTTCGCGAATCGCCTGAACTCCTCCCACCATCGCAACAGGCTTGAATGAACCAAGCCGGCGGCAGCTTCGGTAATCGGCCAGGAGAAATTCGCCACCCCAAATGGATCCGTCTTCACCAAAGCCAAGACCGTCAAGCGCGATCCCCAACACCGGAGGCGCATTCAACTCCACGCCATTCTCGACCATACAACTCGCGATGTGCGCGTGATGATGCTGAACTTCCAACAACGGTAACTGTTCTTCGGCTGCTTCTTGTTTCGCGAGTTTGGCGGAGAGATATTCGGGATGCATGTCCGCCACCAGAAGACGCGGACGATGATCGTAAATACGGGAATAGAGACGCAGGTTCTTCTGGTAATCCTCGAAGGTTGAAACGTCTTCGAGATCTCCCTGATGTTGGGAAAGTATTGCCGCGCCGTTCTTCACCACGCAAAAAGTTGCTTTCAACTCGCCACCGTAGGCCAACAAGTCAGGAGCATCAGCGAAGCCAGCCGGTAACGGAAACGGAGTTGGCGCATAACCGCGCGCGCGTCGCATCAGCGTCGGTTTACCAACCGCGATACGAGCCACAGAATCGTCAATGCGATTAGCAATCTTGCGATCGTGCATCAACAGCGCGTCTGCGATGCCCGTCAAACCGGTACGGGCGCGGTTCAGACTTGTCACTTGCGGCTCGTCAGAAATATTGCCGCTAGTCATCACCAGCGGACGATCGAGCTCTCTCGTCAACAACAGGTGCAACGGCGTGTAAGGCAACATGAAGCCTACTGTGTTCAGACCAGGCGCGATGCCGGCGGGAAGCTTTTCCACTCCATTGGCGCGCAGCAACACGATTGGCGCTTCGGGACTTTGCAACAAGGCCGCTTCGGCTGCGGTGAAGTTCGAGTAACGACGAATCGTCTCCAGGTCGCGGGCCATTATCGCGAATGGTTTTCCGTAGCGGTGCTTACGTTGACGTAGGCGTTGCACCGCTTCCGGATCGGTAGCATCACACGCTAAATGAAATCCACCGAGACCGCGGATGGCCAACACGGCGCCGGTCTTCAGCAATTTAATTGCAGCGTCGAGCGCGGCGGTTGCCCTGATTTGATTATTTTTATCGTTGCTTTCAAGCCAGATAGTTGGACCACAAGCCGGACAGGCAATTGGTTGCGCGTGAAAGCGACGGTCGGCAGGTTGCAGATATTCTTTTCTGCACTCGGCGCACATTGGAAAGTCCGCCATCGTCGTATTGACGCGATCGTAAGGAACTTCTTTGACGATCGAAAAGCGCGGTCCACAATGCGTGCAATTCGCAAACGGATAACGATAACGACGTTCCAGCGGATCCAGCACTTCTGCAGTACAAGCCTCACAGATGGCGGCATCCGGAGTAACACGAGTGCGATTTTCGCCCCCAACGCTCTCGGCGATGCGAAAGTCTTCAAAGTCCAGCAGGTTCAGGGCCTGCGTTTCCACGCTCTCGATCTGCGATAACGGCGGAGCTTCACTCTGCAAACGTCTGACGAATTGTGAGATCGCGGCTGAAGTTCCAGTGGTCCTGATCAAAACTCCGAGGCCGTCGTTAAGAACTTCGCCAACCAGACCTTCATCACACGCGAGTCGCCACACGGTTGGCCGGAAACCTACGCCCTGGACTGTTCCTCGCACACGGATCTCGACAGTTTGCCGGCTATCCATGACATCCAGTTTAGCTGCTGTCTGATTTTTAAGCTCAGCTATCACGCGGCTCTCGCACCAAACGCTTCAATAGCGGATTTTAACCGCCGTCCTATTCTGACTTTGTTTTCTTTCAAACTTTCCATGAGCGGCACAACCAAACGAACTACCTGCAAAGGCGAATCCGATGAGGTGAACGCAACTCGATAAATCGGTTCCTGCACTACCCAACGCAATCTGGCGATCACTTCATCAAGCCGTTCCTGCAGCGAACAATCAGTCGCCAGATCGGGAACTTCGCCAAATGCCACCTGCTGCTTTTCATCACTAACGCCCGCCATGTGTTGTTGGACCAGCGGGGCTTCGTCAGCGCCGTCACGGCGTAACGCCGAAATCTTTCGTCCGCCGTGAATCAACCCGACACGAGCTTGCGCAGCTTCGGTAACGGCACGCACGAGCGCGCGGTCACGATCTAAATCGCAAGCCCAACCTCCGTTGAATGTGCGGCGGCTGGGATTGTTCGGGTCGAATAAGAAAACAGCAAAGAACGGTAGACCGTAGTCGTTGGGGATGCAGCGAACTTTTAGTCGCAGACCGTTTTGTTCTGCGCGTTCGACAATCTCGCCGACGTTGTCCGGCAGACTCACCGGGTCAACTAGTCGCGAAGCAGACCGAACAAATTCAAAAGACCAGATGTCGCGTTCAATCAGTTCTAAGAGAGCTTGAAGAGTCGCTTCTAAAACTGAGTTACCTGAGGCCAGGCCGGTAGTAGATGAGCCAAAAAGTGACTGTCCAACCTCGCCAGCCGGAAAATGGACCAGCTCGGCTGGAATCGTACCTTCCTCGCCATTTTCAATGTTCGAAACCGAGGCGAGTAGCAATGGACCATCCAGATCAACTTCTCGCTGTAACAGGGGCGCGAAGTTGAGAATGGCATCGCCGGATCCCGAAACGTCCCGTGCAGTGCCCCAATGAGTTGCGACTGGGCCTACCCCCGGTTCGGAGAAATAAAACTCCAAAGCCTCCATGTAGGCCCCGACTTCGGCATCAACTGCCCGCAAACCTTTGCCAAAAGCAAAAGTCTCCCCCCGTGCGTCCGGTCGCATACTGACAAAGACTGGGACTCCCAACACATCCAAGTCAGTGATATTGCGCACTTCGCTGATGCCCGCGGTTGCCGCCAACTGCCGGGCATGCAGCAACGTCGTTTCAGGCGTTACAAGGCGCATGCTTCCATTGAAATCGTGCGCTCGAATTTTTCATCGAGCGCGTCGCAAGCCGCTTTTGCAAGAAAACTCTGAGGGTCCCGGACACCTTAATAAAGGACAACGTGAGGTCCGATAGAAAGTAGTACGTGAGCGCGGGCCTTGGACTACGCTTCTCACGCACCCCGCGTTGTCATGTCATGATTGAAACTAGACGCTGCGGATTTCAACCGTCGACGTCGTCGTCTCCACAGTGAACACCCGACGCGATTGATCCGGCAAAACTGATACCGTCTACATCGCCGTCATCATCACCACAATGAACTCCAGTGGCTAACGAATGATTGCCCAACAATGAGGCAAGTCGTGTCATTGATTCCCGATCTAGCGCAAGCGAAGCTTTATTTTTCGTCATAGCTTTCTCCTTCAAAGGTGGTGGTTTCAGGTTTCTTACACACGAACTGCGAGGCGCAGTCCGCACTATGTTCGATGGACTACAAACTTACAAGTGTCAATCTGGTGTCGATCATTAGTTTCGAGTTCCGAGTTTCGAGTTTTGAGTTTTGGGTTTCGAGTCTCAAGTTCCGAGTTTCGTCTTTCGAGTTCGCGCGAGAAGTACAACTTGAAACTTCAAACTCGAAACTCGAGACTCGAGACTCGAGACTCGGAACTCGGAACTCGGAACTCGGAACTCGAGACTAACTGACTCCCCAGAAAACACCAGTTCCCTTTCCGTCCCCGTGGAACCGAATGACGGAGTTGATCTGACAACGGTTAAGTCGGTTAATAGCGTCGTGAAGTCTCGTTGGGGCGTCGATATTCATCGTCAACGGCAATGGATCATGAATATGTTCAGCCCACTCTTCCTCTTCGAAGACGCTGAGAATAGTTTCCTGATTGAGAGCCGGTACGCGGAAACGCTTGACGAGCAGACCGTCCAACGTTAGTTCTCGCCTGGTTGCGTCCCAACGAGGTTTCACCGCCGGAGCTTTCCTGAACACGACCGGCGGCCGCGGACTTAAGAAGCTGCCCGACTCCCGCGTTGAGGTAAACGCCGGCAAGGTTGCGCGGGGCGAATCGCCAGCTTCTCCAAAAAGAGTTGCTGCCAACGAGGCCCCCCGCAAAGTAAGAATCAGACTACTTCGATCATTTAGAAAATAATCGTTACCACGCTTGAACGATCGATGCACATCGCCGTAGTTAGTAGTCTCTTCGCGATGTTCGGCGAACCCTTTCGCAACCATCCACCGGAGATCTGCGTTGGTCATTCCCGCCGCAAACAGTCTGCTTGTCGGCAAGGAGAGGTCCCAAACGTTTGCCCCTGTGTCATGGGCACAAATATGAGCCCGCCAAAGAATCGCGATTCCATCGTGCAACCGATCATCGATGCTGAGGGAGGTTGATTTCCCACTTAAATCAACCCAGGCCTTTTCATTGGCTGACATTTCTAGCCTACCTCTTTATTGCGAACAGCCTTTACTTGTGCGTCATTACAGTGCCTGCCGGACTGACGTTGACCAGTTGCATCATGCCGCGATCTTCGTGATCGAGGATGTGGCAATGGAATACATACGTGCCGGTGTAATCCACAAACCGCGTCCACATCTTGGCCCAACCACCCGGCGGGATCGCGAACGTGTCCCACCAAACCCAGGGCCGGCGCAGAGGCACACCAGTTGTCGCCAAAGACGCATCCATGTACGTCGGGTCAAACAACGAGATCACCTGAAACGGGTTGACGTGAATGTGGAACGGATGCGCTGCTCCACCAACCGGAGTGTCGTTAAAAAGTGTCCATTCCTCGGTTGCGCCCAGCTTCATGTACTGATCGATCTCCGCGCTAAACTGTTTCCCGTTGATCGTTTGCGTTGGTGGCGCATTAGGAATCAACGGCGGTTGAGCATTTGCAGGATTGCGACCACCAGTAGTCTCTTGTGGAGTTGGGGTTGGCGTTGGACTCGAAAATTGGGTCTTCGTCGTGTTGAAGTGAATATCGCGCTTCACCATGCCGATCGGCGGATGAATGTCACCGAGGAAGCCAGGCATCTTCGGAAATTCATCGCGGGTCGGGAATGGCACTGCAGCCACTGCGGTTCCGGTTACTCTTACAGTAAACAACAACGTGCTATTCGTGTCGCCGTTTGCCGTATAAGTCACTTTGTAGTCACCCGCAGTGCTCGGCGCTTGCACCAATAGATCGATGCGATTGCCGGCGGCCAGACTACCCGTCGATAACCACTCTCCATTCACCTTCACAGCCCGGGGCGGAACGGGGAAGGAGGTATTAGTTGGCCCACTCGGATCCGGATCGTAGTTGCGTGGATCAAGCTGCACTCCATCCTGCGCGGTTTGTACCCACTTCAGACCAGCCGTCGTGTTCAGTGGTATCTCCGCTTCGTGACACGCATTGACGATTCGCCAAAATTGCGTTTCATTCGGCTTCATTTCAACGACCGGAGTGAATTGACCGTTCACGGAAACAAGATCACGAGTCGCAGTCGCCCGCAGCAGATCGAGCACTGCGCAGAACTGCTGCAAGACCAACACCCGCTCGGTGATCGTCATGCCTTTACCCTGATAATAGGACTTCAGGGTCGCGTCGTAATCACCTTCAATGATCAACGCGCCGGCCATGCCGTTCGCAAGGTTCAGGGTTGTCGAGCCGTGTTTGTGGGCGTGATACCAGTGCGTGCCCGGCGCCTGGCCCATGCTGGTTGGCTGGCCATTCCACGTGGGAATATTGAAGCAATTTGGGAAAGCACCGATGTAATACTGCGGCAGCTCGTGCGCCTTAATTTGTTCTTCGTTCTGATACCAGAGTTGTTCGGTCAGCGGCAGCGCCGGATGTCCCGGAGTTGGACTTTGGCCCATCCACGGAGTGGTGTTGTCGTACTGGACCAATAGCTTCTGTTGTAACGATTGCCAGTCAGGTGGCCACTCTTTCCACTCCATCGGCTGGTGACCATGTTCGCAGTCCATGAAGATCTTCGAGAAAATGGAGCCCACGCTTTGTTCGGTAATAATTGGTTGCCCTTTAGCATCTCGCGGTGAAGGGCGAATATTCAGCAGCACATTGTCGGCGATACCACTCGGGCTGGTGTGAGCGCCGTGAAAGTGCAAGTTGCACGAGCTCGATCCGTGATAGCAGTTTGGCGGATTCTCAAACATTGGATCGCCGGGATAAGTGTTGCCTTGTCCGAATGTGGTGTTCTGATCGCAAGCCTGACCGTGTTCTGCAACGTCCAATGTGTTCGGGAAGTTCTTGACGTTGACGTTATTGATCAACGTGATTTCTACCCTGTCGCCAACACCGGCGCGCAAGGTAGGCGCCGGACTCGGAACACCGGAAGCTGTCGGCCAAACTTGTCTATTTCCGGCGGTCGAAGTCGCATCATAGCCCGAGAAATAACGCATCTGTCCGGTGTTGCAGGCTGGTCCATTCGTTCCCTGCGCCAGGAAGGCTTTGTTTTCATCGAGCAGTTTCAGAACTGCCTTCAGAGTTTTGCCTGGGCCGGACCCGTGACTCGTGATCTCCATAATCTTTTGGAGCGTCTGGCCCGGGGCAAGACAAGTTGGTAACGACGACTGCGCTTGCGCCTCTGAGATCAAAAATTCTTTGGCGGCGCCCGGCAGCATCGAGCCGATCGCCAAACCGGAGGCGACCGCGATAGCGTGTTGAAGAAAATCGCGCCGCGTTAGCGCTGACCCATTCTTAGCTTCCGTTGCCTCGTCTGGAGTTAGTTCGCTCGTCTGATCGGTGACGATCGTCTCTTCTGACATACAGACCTCCTCAAGTGGGGTTAATGACGCACGGTTTCTCGCCTCTCCCTATGGGGCTGGGAGTTTCGCATTACATATTCACTGCGAACGGCACTACTTCGTGGTTTTGCCGAAGGCGCCTTTCTTTGTGCCTCCAGCGAATGCACCCTTCTTCGTTTTCGGACCAAACGCGCCCTTCTTTGTCTTCGGACCGAACGCACCTTTTTTCTTGGCGGACTTGACGATGATCGTCCCGCTTTCGCCCGGGTGGTTGACGCAGATGTAGGGAATCGTTTGTGGTGCAGGGAATGAAACCTGGTTCGACGACGTGTCAGGCGGCACCTGGTATTGCATGAAGCCTTTTGGGTTCGACGCACTTGGCGCCGGCCAATGGGCATTCTTGGTGTCGCTGTTGAACCAGAACACGCTGTCGTTAACGTACACGGTTATCGTCTGCGGATCATAAGTCGCAGGTGTACCCGGATTAATCACTATCTTGAATATGGACATCGGAGCTTCTCCTTAATGTCTTTCTGTTGGGAGGCGCTTTAGCGGGAAGCGACGTGAGCTGACTTGAGGGCCGCAAGTCTATGCCAGTTGCAAGGGTTCTTGCAATAGAAATTTCTGCTTATTTTTGAATGATTAAACTTTGTAAGATTTCTCATTGGCAGTTTTGAAAGTCATTATCATAATGGACCAGCATTGGGGTAGATTTTGACAACTGACTCTCCATCAGTCGCACTTGCTTGCCAGGAAGAAGGCTGATAATTTTTGTCCGAACTGTTTCGAAGGGATACCTCACGATGCCCAAAAAGATCAAAGAACTTCCCCAGCACACCCGGCCTCGCGAGAAGTTGTGCGAGAAAGGTCCTGCCGCGTTAACTGACGAAGAACTAATTACAACAATCATTGGCATGGGCGCCGCCGGCGTCGACGTTCGGAGCATCTCTCGCAATGTCGTTTCGTTGATTCGCGAACATCGGGAAGCGCTTACCATGGACCATCTCACTTCTGTTCCGGGGATGGGAATCGCTAAGAGCGGACAAATACTTTCCGCGTTTGAACTCGCACGCCGCTACCTGTTGGCTGAATCGATTAAGATTTCGCGCGCGGAAGACGTCCTGCCGTTGCTTGCCGATATTCGCGACAAGTCTCAGGAACACTTCGTCTGTATTACGTTGAACGGCGCGAATGAAGTCATTCAAAAACGTGTCGTGACGGTGGGCTTGCTAAACAGAACGTTGGTGCATCCCCGGGATGTCTATGCTGACGTCATAACCGATCGCGCCGCAGCAGTGATCTTCGCCCACAATCATCCATCAGGTGATGTACAACCAAGCGAGGAAGATATCCAAACGCAAATCCGGTTGATTGAGGCCGCACGAATTCTCGGCATCCGCGTACTGGACCATGTGATTGTGAGTCGAAAGAGTTATTACAGCTTCGAGGAATCGAAATAGCTACCACACTTTTTGATGTGGGGCCTTGTAACTCTGACAGCCTAAGGCTACTCTAAATCATATCGAGGCAATGAAATATAAACTCAAAATCCAGGGTCTCAAAACAGCGGATGGCACCATTTCAATCCGGGCTCTTAAGCTGCTGGTTGATACGTTAGTGGAGACCTGTGAACGTGGTCTCAGGCTGGCCTTCCAGGGTGAAAGCGTTAAGCCCGGCCCTTCACCAAATTGGCTAATTCGGTCTGTCGATTTTACGTTTACCGATCTAACCAATGGCTCGACCTGTATTGTCTTAGATGTACCAAAGCTTGGAGAAACCGCATCAGATCAAGTTAAGCAACAAGACCTGTGGTATTCAAAACCCAGACCAGAAGACACAGCTATCAGTCTGGTTAGTCAATCGGTCAAGGCCGTGGTTTCGGATAAATTTGAGAGTAATGCTTATGATAAAGGAGTGCTCGATGGACTCCTTTCATTCGATTCTTTCTTTAAAAACTATGGAAGCAAAGTGACGATCCGTTCTTCAGAACGTCCCAGTGAAGCCTTTTCTTTGAGTGCTAACGAGATCCGGAAAATCCGCGAAATAAAAACGAATATGCCCGAACCGCTCGTTAGCGTCATCTCAGGAAACTTTGATCTCATTCAGCACAGCAACTCTAAATTTCATATCGCGATAAATGACGGGCAAATAATCCTCGGGACAATCGATCGCGAGGCTCTCACGGTCGAAGACATGCGCAAGTTTTGGGGGAAGAAGGTTACAATTCGTGGGATGGTCCATTTCCATCCCGGAAGGAGAATTCGGCTTCTGGAAGCACAATCAATTGGTCTTGCTCAAGAAGGTGACAGAGTGTTTGAACGTACACCTTCGCCAACGCCTCGAACTCTATTCGACTCCGAAATTCAAAGGCTCGATGCTAATTCCGCTCTACATGATATCTGGGGCAAATGGCCGGGAGATGAGTCCATTGATGATCTGTTAGCCTCACTTACCCCCTAACTACCTCACGTTCTTATGAAAAGATTTCTTTTAGATACTGGAATTGTACTTGGCTATGCTAGAGGAGCCGGCTACGCCCAGTACGTCGATAAGAAATTTGATCTATCAAACCCGCTCAATACCCCACTTATCTCCGTTGTCACCAAGGGCGAGATTTATTCGCTGGCAATTCAGAACAATTGGGGATCTTCCAAGTTGACTACGCTGGAAAACTTGTTGCGAAGAGTGCCGACTGTCGACATCAATGACGAACAAATAATTAAGCGATACGCAGACATTGACGCTTATAGCTTAAACAGACATTCGAATAGACGACTACCTCAAGAACAGGTTGGAAGAAGAATGGGTAAGAACGATCTGTGGATTTCGGCGACTGCTTCAGTATTAAAAGCTGTCTTGCTCACTACTGATCACGACTTCGAACATCTAGCCGGAACATTCCTCGACTTAATTTATATCGACACAAAGTTGACTCTTATTGACCTTCAATGATCAGCGGCCGAACTCCCGCTCGGAAATTCGCTTCATCGCTCTTACCGCAGAATTAAACGCTGTGATAATCGATCCGCCTTTCTTGCCAACCACTAAATCGCCAAGTAGATAAATCCCGGGGACATTCGTCGCACCGGCGTCATCAAAAATTGGACCATTATCGTCAAACGCGATGCCGAGGTTGCGTAGAAAATTGGTGGGCGTAGTGCCGCCGAGAGCAAAAACGACCCGATCGTATGAACGCGAAGGAATCTCTTCTTTGAAACTCATCAGCGGCCGGCCGTCTTCATCGTCAATTCGCTCGATGTTTGTGCCACGCAGTATTTCAACCTCACTGCGCTGCTCCATCGCCAACAGCAAATTGCGGTTCTGATCGTTTACCCGGTGAAATTCGGTCTGCCGATATGAAAGAGTAACGCGATTGCCGGCAGCTTGCAGATATTGCACATACTCCGACGCCGTATCGCCGCCACCCACCACCAGCACATTTTCATCACGAATCGAGACTGACGTTATATCGAAAAGCAGTCGCTCTCTTAATGACGGGGGAAACTGATACTCTCGTGGTTTGTTGGGTCGTCCGAAAATACCTATCGCAACTCCCAGGACCCTGCTTTCAAAAGTTCCGGCAGAAGACTTCACGACAAAGTGTGAATTACCGGCCTCGTCGATGCGATCCAAACCATAGACTTCCGCGTCGTACTGAATGTTGAGTTTGTAATCGCTGATCACTTTGTCGAAATACTCGATCGTTTCTACTTTGCTCATGTCAGTCAGACAAAGCAGTCCTTCACATTGTGCGGCGAAGCCTTTGTAGTTCGCGGTAGTAAGTTTTTGTTCCGGATAAAGTTGCCGGATCGCCCCGTTGTGCGTGCGGGCTTTCTCGAGAATTAATATCTCTTCCGGCTCCACGCCAATCGCCCGCGCCTCGGCAGCCAGCGCAATCCCGCCTGGACCAGCTCCAACAATCACAAGTCGATACATTTTGTCCTAAGCACCTCTCAGAAACTCAATTCATCGAATTGGCCCAACAAAAATTCTTGAAAATGGCTCTGTTCATTGTACCAGCAGATAAACTAACATCAGGGTGATGAAGGAACCGGTAACAAGATTTGGCGTTTATCTTTACGCGCTCGCTACTATCGCAGCCGGAGTTCTGGATCTGATTTGGGGCGAGTTTGAAGCTGCCCACCAACCAATCGGCGCGCTGGGTGATCACATTCCGGGCCAGACAATCTTTGCGTACATCACCGCGGTCTGGATGATCGCTGCCGGCGTAGCGATTCTTTGGCGACGAACCACTCGCTGGGGCGCACTGGCAGCGGCCGCGATTTATCTCGTCTTTGCTTTGTTCTGGTTACCACGCTTCATTACTGTGCCCAGGATTATCGGGTTTAGCCTGACGCTGTTCTTTGGCTTATTGGCAGGAATGTTTACCCAACTGATCGTCGTTGCTGGCGGGCTTCTGATCTATTCACCGAAGGTGCGGCCATTGGCTCGTTGGATCTTCGGCCTCGGAGCACTACTCTTTGGTTTTGCTCATCTCTCGGGCGTTCAGGACGTCTCGCGAATGATGCCGGCGTGGACACCGTTGGGTGGATCATTCTGGGTTGTGTTAACCGGAGTTGCTTTTCTGCTGGCCGGTCTGTCGATACTCAGTGGCATTCTGGATCGAATTGCCGCGCACCTACTGGCACTGATGTTGTTACTCTTCGAGATCTCATTGATCTCACTGGTGATTGGTAGTCCGCATAACCACATACCGTGGGGCTCAAACGCTTACAGCCTCGCGGCCGCCGGTGCAGTGATGATTTTCGCCGGGCTGCTATCCGGTTCATCACGGCAAGTGACGCCAGTGGTGATGAAGTCGGTACCGTAACGCGGTAGCGTCGGGTCAGGTTCGGAGCAGCAGCCCAAATATCAAACTCACCCGACGCGGTACCGACTTCATTCCCACGGGACGTACTTAACAATTAACCAAAAACGATCTGCACGCCGGCCGTCTCACTCTCAACGAACGTTGGTGTGACGGCAAAAACTTCCTGAATCCGCTCAGTCGTCAACACTTCAGCCGCAGTTCCACTCGCAACCACGCGCCCCTGATCTAACAACACAATTTGGTCCGCAAAGCGCGCGGCGAGATTCAAATCATGCACTACCCCAACCGTGACTACATCAGGAGAAGCAGTAAACGTTCGTATCTTTTTCAAGAAATCGATTTGATGCCGGATATCGAGAAAGGTGAGTGGCTCATCAAGGAATAGATAACGACGAACCGAGGAACTCCACAATTGCGACAACACACGCGCGAAGTTAACGCGTTGTCGCTCACCACCACTCAGTGTCTGATAGTCGCGTTCACTAAATTCGGTTACATCAAAATGTTCCATCACTTCGTCAACTATCTTTTCGTCAACTGGACCAGGCCGACCACCGAAATGTGGATAGCGACCCATCATCACAACCTCACGTACACTCAACGGAAAAGCAACTTCAATCGCCTGCGATAACACTGCGCGACGTTTCGCAAGTTCTGCCTCACTGGTCCTGCTAACCTCAACACCTTCGTATTCTACCGTTCCGGTTTGCGGCCGCAGTAAACGCGCAAGAATTTTCACTAACGTCGACTTCCCTGCCCCGTTTGGTCCAATGATCAAGTGAAGTTTGCCGGGTGTGAACGAAACGGAAATGTCCGAGACGAGCGACTTGCTACCAACTCGAAACGTGATGTTACGCGCAGTCAGCATTTTGTGAATTAGAAAACGTATCGACGTCGACGCAACAGAAAAATAAAGACTGGAACGCCAACCGCCGAAGTCACGATCCCGATCGGAAGTTCCGCTGGTCGTACACAAAGGCGCGCAACCAGATCCGCCGTTGTTATCAACGTCGCACCCATTAATGCGCTGCCAACAATCAGAAACCGGTTGTCCGCGCCGCCAATCATTCGCAGAATGTGAGGCACAACCAATCCGACAAAACTGATCACACCCGTAAACGCGGTGGCAACGGCAACGATGAACACATTGACTGAAAGTATGATCCACTTCAGTCGATTTACATTCACCCCCAGATAAGTTGCCTCTTCTTCGCCGATCATTAACGCGTTGAGTTGTTTCGCATAACGCAGGGCGATCAATGATCCGGCAATTGTCGAAATCGCAACAATCTGAACTGCTTTCCAACTCGCTCCCGACAACGTTCCGAGACTCCAAAACGTGATCGAACGCGCTTGCGGATCACGTGCTACGTAAGACAAAAATCCGATCGCACTCATGAACAACGCATTCACAGCAAGCCCGGTCAACAACAACATCACGATCGAACTGCGACTGTCTTCTCGTGATCGCGCGAGGAGAAAAACCAGGTAAGTGGAAATAATTCCACCAACACAAGCAGCGAGTGGCAAACTCCACATACTCGTGCCGATCTGAAACGCGCCACCAAGTACAAAAAAGAAAGCGGAGCCAAACGCAGCGCCACTCGAGGTACCAACCAATCCGGGTTCGACAATCGGATTGCGAAAGAGGGCCTGCATCAACGTGCCACCGACACCGAGACTGGCGCCCACTAACAAACAAAGGACTGCGCGTGAGAAACGCAATTCGAGAAATATTCGTTGGTCGAGAGTCGGCTCAGGATGGCCGGGAAGCAGCGAGCCAAATGCATGAAAGATGTCGGCGAAGGAAAAATCGATTGCGCCGTAGCGTAACGACGCGACGAGCACCAAAAACGTGAGCAGAGCTAATACTAAAAGTAGTGCTCGCCGGCTGCCGTTTTTTGTAGTCACTTTTGATGGATGATTGCGGCCACTTTTTCGATGTTTTCACCCGAACGTGGTCCAAAGTAATTCAGCACGTTCTCTTCGATGCGAAAGATGCGATTATTTTTGGCCGCGTTTGAAGTTGCCACGCCCGGCAACGCTTTGATCTGGTCGACATTGCCACCGAGTCGATCGTAGCCGTAGTCAGTCAACAGAATCACGTCCGGATTTGCCTGCGCAATGATCTCGGGCGACTCCATTCGCTGCATGCCTTTGTTCTCAACCGCCATCGTGCCACCGGCGAGTTCGACCATTTGACTTACGCCGCCGCCATCACCGCCACCGCCTTTTCCCACCACCAGATAAACGTTTGAAGCACGACCAAAGTGGATCACTGCAACCCGTGGATGATCCGGGTACTGCTTAACTTTTTCCAACGAAGCCTCGCGCTGCGTGTCGAGCGTTTTGCACAGTTCTTCGGCACGCGCTTCTTTGTGAAAGTAAGCGCCCATTTCCCGAATCAACGCTTTGGTACCGTCGAAAGAATCGTTTTTCGACGTGAACGTCTTCATTGGAATGTTGAGTTGCTGGAGTTGTTGAACTACTTGCGGTGGTCCAATGTTGTTGTCATGGATCACTGCAGTTGGATGTAAGGAAAGAATTCCTTCCGCACTCAGCGCGCGATGGTAGCCGACTGTCTGCACGTTCTTAACTTCGGGTGGATAGGTGGTAGACAAGTCGATACCGACAACCTGACCTTGCGCGCCCAGGGCCCAAATGATTTCGTTGTAAATCGGCGAAATGACGACATAACGAGCTTCAGTCGCATTGGTTGGCGCGTTGTGAAAACGCGAACAGCCCACCGCGAGAAGTACGAACAAGAGAATGGCTATTTTTTTCATAGAGATATATTGGTGATGAATTGCCGTATCTGAACCGACGCTACCGCGTACGGTACTGACTTCATTCCTTACTGCACGCCTAACCTTCTGAGCGCTCGCCGGGCGCTGTCCATATTGGGATCGATTGCTAACGCCTTCTTGTAATTCTCAATTGCGCTATCGCGATTGCCACTCACGAGATATGCTTCAGCTAAACTGTCGTACACATTTGCTGATTGCGGATATGCTTCGGCGTTAAGTTTCAACACTTCAATCGCCTCGTTGACCTGGTTCTTGCGCAAGAGGTTGTAGCCCATCAGATTCAGATCCGACTCGGCCTGATAGAGATCGGGTTCGCCTTCTGTCTTGATGCGATGAAACTCCGCAATCATTGCTTCGACACCCTTTTCGGCCAGCACTTTCGAGAGCATGTCAGACAACGCCTTTGATTTGACGTCAAGAACTTCCACGATAAAGATCAACGTCGCGTTAGCTGGAATAGCGCCAGGTATACCGTTTGGACCATAAGCCAGGTCGCCGGGAATGATCAGAATCGCTTGCTCACCAATGTGTAGCTTCGAAAGTCCTTCGTCGTAACCTTTGATCACCTGGCCCATGCCAAGTTTGAAAGCGAATGGTTGATTGCGATCACGTGAACTGTCGAACTTAACGCCATCGGTCAACATACCGGTGTAATGAAGGACGACTGTGTCACCCGCTTTGGGTTGACGTCCTGTGCCCTTCCTGGTGACGAGGTAAGTCAGGCCGGAGGGGGTCGTGATTCCAGGGAAAGCAGGAGTTGCCGTCGGAGCTGGTTTTCGTGGCGTTCGCCGGCGTTTGGTTTGCGCGTTTGTGCTGAGAGCGTAAGCCGAGAATAGGCAGAGAAATAGTAACGAAAAGGCTAGTTTTAGTTTCATGATGGAATAAGACTCGTAATCGAAATTCGGGCCGAGCAAATCTACCACATCGAATCCCACCGACGAAGTCGGTGGTTTGTCAGCCTGCAACCCAAACGCGCCACCTTGATCATAATCCACCTGCGGCAAAGTCAGTACCACCTCGCGGTAGCGGGTGGGTTGATAGATCCAAGAGGCGTCTTATCACCGGCAAACCCACCCGCTACCGCGAGGTGGTACTGACTTTGTGTTCTGACTCGTTGTCAAACCTACTTAGTTGAGGGGCTATTTGAAGAGGGCAGGATATGGGCCAACCCGCCTACTGCGAGGTGGTGCTTACTCTGTCACCACTTGATCCGAATCTACTCGAACAATTAATGGCCGTGCATGCCACCCATGCTCATATCCATCTTGGGCGGCCGGATGCGAAGAAATAATTTCCAGCCAACCGGATTGTCTCCATAGATCCGATCGAGAGTCGACGGTTTCGAATAGAGCGTCACGTCAGTTCCAATTCCTATATTAAACTTGTCGTTGGTCCATACATCACGCACACCACCAAACGTGTAAGCACCGATGCGAAATGAAGGATGATTTTGCGTGATGCCGAGTAGCGCCCGGTCAGCGACACGCAACAGATCGTCTTTGTCGACTAGTTCGAGCCGCGTGTAGACGTAGTTCTTGTCGAGAAAGTTGACGGTCGATTCCGCCGTGTATCCATTTAAGTTGTGGATCTCACCGCCATCGCTGACGTGGTTGCGTCCCCAGATAAAAGCCGAGGCCCAACTACCCCGATCAAAAGGACGGTTGTATTGAACTGACGCCGTGGTCCGCCGAATGTCGGCCGCCGGTTCAAGCTCTTCCGGACTGCGCAAAAATCCGTGGGAAACTTGCAGCGCCCAGTTTTGATTAGGCATGAACCAAATACGCGCGGACCGTGAGTTCCACTTGTGTGAGTCAAAGTTGTAGCGGTCCTCGTCTGGTTCACGACCATTGAAGATCGAACCTTCAAGCTTGAACCAACGGTACGTGAACCCGGTAGTCAGGACACCAAACGCAATATGGGTCGAATCTTGTAAGTGGTGTGACAACGTTGCGGAGGAGTTTTCTGAAGCAGACTGTCGATGCATAAACGCAACCGGGCCAAGCGCGGGTTCGCCAGGATAGCCAAAATAGGTAAACCACGTCGCATGTTCGCCAAGTGGATGCGTGTACTGCGCGGACAACTCCATAAAGAAGTCGTGCGGATGCTGGCGATCGATTAGGGGCTGGCCTTTGTAAGTTTCCCCGGTTTGGAAAAGCAGTGGCGAACCGTCAGGCGGAAAAGTAAATGGCTCCGCGCTGATCATGCCGCGCAGTTGAACCGTACCTTTGCCCAGCTTGTGATAAGCCATCGGCATGAACCAATTTGCCGACTCGAATTTCGTTACACCGCGTGGTCCACTTTGGCGATTCACATCAACGATCAAGTTGTAATGAAACATCAGCAACCAATCGCCGGCGATCTTGTAGTGCATATACATCGGCCCGGATGACGGCTGCCACGACGTTCCCGAACCCATCGCGTTCATTGAAGTGACATTGGTTTTGCTTGCACCGACGCGAATTCCCATGTCGTTGTCAGACATCACGAGCAACGGCCCCATCTTCATTTCTGGCTGACTCGCGGAAGACATCGGCTTGTTCATGTCCATCGGTTGAGGTGATGTGGTTGGCGTGGGTGAAGCAGTTGGGGTGGGTGAGGCGTTGGGCTTCATATCATGCCCTTGATGCTGACCAAAAACAGATCCCGCCAAAATCAAAATTAGCAAACTCACCGCTTGGAAACGAAACCTCATTGATCCCCCTTTTGCCAGAATGCAGAAGGCAGAGGGCAGAAGGCAGGCGCAGTAAGCCGGTGCACGTGCCTTTCTGCCTTCTGCCTTCTGCTCCTGCCTAGTGTCTATGCACGGCGAAAAGCTTCATTGCGCAATACATGTCATCGGGAGCGCAGCCTTCAACTTCAACCTGAATCGTTGCGTGACTGATCCTGAATTTGTGCATTAATTCTTCGTTCACTGCTCGCAAAACGTTCTGGCCCTCACGAATGCTCTGCTCGCCAACTGTTATGTGACAACTGCACGCAATGATTCCCGAACCGATGGTCCATACATGCAAATCGTGAACAGCAATAACGCCTTCAACTCCGCAGATCGTTCGTCCGACCGCGTCCATGTCCATGCCTTCCGGTATCGATTCCAGAAGCACGTTGACTGACTCTTTTAGAATTCCCCACGAACTCCAAACGATCAGCAGGCCAATTAAAATCGAGACGATAGGATCAGCGATTGACGCTCCACTAAACGCAACAATCACACCTGCGACCACCACTCCGCCTGCCGAAATAGCGTCACCTAGCATGTGAAGGTAAGCACTTCTAACGTTCAGATCGTCTTTGGCCGCCTGTCGCAGCCAAAGACTAATGGTCGTGTTGATGACGACTGCAATCAGCGCCACCACGATCATTGCCTTACTTTCGACCGGCTGCGGATCGCGAAGTCGACTAACCGCTTCCCAGAAAATAAGTAGCGCAATCACTACCAGGGAAACAGCGTTGACGAGGGCCGCGAGTATGCCAACGCGGTGATAACCAAAAGTGCGTTTTGAAGTTGAAGGTCTGGAAGAAATCCAGATTCCGTACCACGAAAAGACGAGGGCGAGGGCATCAGCAAAGTTGTGACCGGAGTCCGACCACAAGGCCAACGAATGCGAAAAGAACCCGGCCACCGCCTCGCCAATCACGAACGAAAGCGTGATAAAGATGGCCAAACCAAGACGTTTGCCGGTTAATGCCGAACCGTGATTGTGTCCATGTCCCATTGGAGAATTGCGCATTGCGGAATTTCGAATTGCGAAATTTAAAAGCAGTTTCGCAATTCGAGATTCGAGCTTCGCAATTCCTCATTGTCGGTGAGAATCGAAAAAGAACCAAGCGACTAAAGGCAAAGCGTCAGTACCACCTGCGATAGCGGATGGGTCTATCTAAACTAAGACCCACCCGCTATCGCAGGTGGTACTGACGCCGTTATTCAACAACTGGTCCGGGTGTCATGCCGTGTTCACGAACTTCTTCGTTAACATATTTCGACATCACACTGTGTCTCCTTCCATAACCAAAATAGATACAGAAGCCGAGCACCAACCAACCGAGCAGACGCAACCAGTTTTCAGGTGGCAGGGAAAACATCAACAACAAACAGGTCGCGATGCCGACAATCGGAACAAACGGTACGAGCGGTGCGCGAAACGGACGCGGCGCGTCAGGATTTGTACGCCGCATGATCAGCACCGCCGCACAAACGATCGCGAACGCCAACAACGTGCCGATGTTCACGAGATCGGAAAGTAATCGTAACGGCAATAGCGATGACAGCAAGGCGGCGAATATGCCCGTCACGATTGTCGACTTCCACGGCGTGCGAAAACGCGGATGCACGTCGCCAAAGAACCGCGCCGGTAATAGACCATCGCGGGCCATCGCCAACAGAATGCGCGCCTGGCTCAACATCGTCACCAACACAACTGACGTGATTCCAATCAGGGCGCCAAACGAGATCACGAGTTGTGCCCAGGTCAAGCCAACTTGTTTGAAAGCTCCGGACACCGGCGCTTTGATATCGAGTGAACTGTAAGGGACCATGCCGGTCAAAACAGCTCCGACACCCATATAGAGAACTGTGCAGATCAAAAGCGAAACAATGATGGCGACGGGCACATCGCGTTCGGGTCGTTTCGCTTCTTCCGAATGCGTGGAAACTGAGTCGAACCCGATGTAAGCGAAAAAGATGATCGCAGCGCCTGCCAACATTCCGACCGGCTGTCCACCATTGTCCGTCTGGCCCAACAACGGCTTCCCAAAGAAATTGAGTCCCGTGTAACCGAACGGCGCGAATGGATGCCAGTTCGCAGTGTTGATGTAGAAAGCTCCAACCACGATCACAAAGATCACGATCGCTACTTTCAGGATCACCATGGCGGTGTTGAAGCGGGCACTCTCGCGAATGCCAATCACCAAAACAACTGTCACGGCAGCGACGATCAACATCGCCGGCAAGTCGAGTATCTTTCCGGTTGAGACAAACTTGCCCAGCGTCGCGTTGTAATCAAACGGCGCGTCCGTAAAAACTTCCGGCAAGCGCAAGTGGAAAATCCCGATCAAATCCTGGAAGTAATCGGAAGCGCCGTGGGCCACAGCTCCGGCCGTGACGGCATACTCGAGCACTAAATCCCAACCGATAATCCAGGCGAGCAGCTCACCTAACGTTGCGTAGGCGTAGGTATAAGCCGAGCCGGCCACCGGCGCCATCGAAGCAAACTCTGCATAACAAAGCGCAGCAAGCGCACAAGCAAAGCCCGCCACAACAAAGGACAGAATCATTGCCGGGCCCGCGCGCTCATGAGTAGCAACACCGGCGAGCACAAAGATCCCGGTACCAATTATTGATCCAACACCGAGACTGGTTAGCTGAACTGGTCCAAGGACGCGGCGTAAACGACTATCGCCCGCCATCTCTTTCAGAAGCAGTTCCAGCGGCTTACGTGCGAACAGTTTTGCGGCCATCGAACACCTCCCGAAGTTTTCGGGACTCTAGGCCGTCAAACTGATCAAGCCAATATTTTTGACACGAAGTTTAACTAGGAAGAACGAAGTGCTGTTTGGAAGGAATGAATGGCTCACGGGAAAGAAGAGAGAGGGGGTGAGTCGGAGAGGGGGTGAGTCGATGGTTTCTAATCGCCCCATCGCCCTATCGCCCCATCGCCCTCTCACCCTCTCTCCCCATCACCCTCTCTCCCCATCACCCTCTCGCCCTCTCACCCCATCACCCTCTCACCCTCTCACCCCATCGCCCTCTCACCCTCTCGCCCTCTCGCCTCATCGCCCCTCACAGTCGCTCACCAAGCAAATCGGTAAGCTTCTTGCGACAGCTACGACTCAAAATTAACTTCGTGCCGTCGTGCAAAACAACGCGGTATTCGTGATTGAACCAGGGTTGCAACTCCTTAACGCGATCAATGTTCACGATGTGCGATCGATGAACACGCAAAAATTTCCGCGCATCAAGTTGACTCTCGATTACGGCGATGCCTTCGCGCAACAAGTGAGATTCGTTTCCGACGTGAAGACGTACGTATTTTCCTTCCGCGGCAATCCAATCGATCTCGTCAGTTTTTAGAAAGAAGGCCCGGCCCCCCGACTTAATTAGCAGTCGCTCATGATGTTGCGATCGGGCCTTTAGTTCCTGAAGCAAAGCCAGCGTTTGCTGATTGAACTCGCTCCCCTGTTCCGTCGACAAGCGTGTCTTGGCGCGTTGCAGCGCCTGTTCAAATCGCTTCCGATCGAATGGTTTCAAAAGATAATCAACCGCCGATACCTCAAAGGCTTTCAGCGCGTACTGATCGTAAGCCGTTACGAAGATCACAAACGGGACCGCGCTCTGGTCGATCTGTTCGAGCACGGCAAATCCGTCAATTTCCGGCATCTGCACATCCAGAAAAACAAGATTTGGCGACTCCCGGCTGATTGCATCAATCGCTTCATAACCGTTCGCACAATCGCCGATTACTTCAACTTCGGTATCGCGCGCCAACAGTTTGCGAATGCGACGCCGGGCCAACGGCTCGTCGTCAACAACCAACGCGCGAATTTTTGCAGTAGCGATCATGCTTGAGTAGCGTCAAATTTACTGAAAGGAATTTTCAGCGTGACTTGTAATCCACCTTCGGGAACATCGCGGAGATCCAGTTGTTGATTGCTGTCGTAACGTCGTTCAAGTCGTTCCTTAGTTAATGTAAAACCGAGTCCTCGTTTGCTTGTGTTGCCCTGCAGACCCGGACCGTTGTCTGTCACCATTAGACATAGCGAGCCGTTTGTCCGACTTGATTCAATCTCGACCCGACCTTCACCGATGCAAGCGATGACGCCATGTCGAATTGCGTTCTCGACAATCGGCTGAAGAATTAAATTTGGCACTAAGGCTTCAAGTGTTTCCGGATCGATCTTCATATCAACCGTTAAGCGATCACGAAAACGGACTTGTTCAATCGCGAGATAACAGCGCAGGAACTCCAACTCCTCCTGCAGTGTAACGTCCTGCGCGCCCGAGTTGGCGAGAGTGAGTCGCAGAAAATCACCAAGACGCGCAATCATCTGATCCGCAGCTTCGACGTCTTCATCGAGTAGAGTTGAAATTGAATTGAGCGTGTTGAAGAGAAAGTGTGGCTGCAGTTGCATCTTCAACGACTGTAGTTGCGCTTGCGTTACCTGTAGTTGCGCCTGGGCCAACTCGGTCTTCAATCTGGAGATCTTCAACTCTTCGTCCTGATGTCGATGGTAGTAGTCAATTACGTATCCGGCTAACAGAACCGTGCCGTAACTCATAAATCCGGTCGGCAAATTAAAAAAGACAAAGACGCTAAGCACTGATGAGATTGAAGCAAGGCGCCGATAAACGGCTACATGCAAAAGCCAACCCACTATTAAATACGCAATGCGATGAACAACGGTGAGTGACAAACAACCCAGGATATGGATAAGAAAATTTGAAATGAAACGACCTCGTTCGAGCGGATAACGTTTGGTCAGCCAGAAAACAAACGGCGATAACGCGGCCCACAAGAACCAGTAAGGCAGTTCCCAGATCAACATCTCTCCAAGCGTGGGTTGTTGTTTGAAGATCGCGACGTAGTGATCGGCGAAGAGGTAATAGTTGAGCGTGAAGGTGAGGCCGATCAGCGTCCAACCAATGACAATGGCGAACCAAAGCTGCGCGTGAGCATGTTCTTTGAAACGGTTGATGAACACGTTGATACGATAGTTGTGGATTCCCGTCCGCGCAAGATTTAAGCAGGTGCAGGCGCGCAGGCGACAGGAGCGCAGGCATCGTCGCCTGCCCCGCTCGCGTACAGGTCACGCCGGCAGGCGAGGACGCCTGCGCTCCTATGATCGTTCCCGTTTCACGTTGTGTGTTAGCATGCAGCACCTCGTCGAGTTCTCACACTTACCAAGGAGGTTTCTTCAAATGAATGCATCCACGCGTATCTATGCCGGAGGTGCGATTGCCTACGGTGGTCAACCTGCAATTAACGATTTACTTGCAGCTCAATACAACACGGTGATCGTCTGGTCAGTGCATGTTCACTCAAACGGTTCGCTCTATCTGAATAACGATCAACTTGTAACGGGCGGAGTCTATAAAGAAGGCGCTCCATTAAACTTGCCCTCTCGATTAGCACAACTATCTAAAGCTGGAGTCGAAATCATTTTCTCGGTTGGCTCCGGCGGAGTAGACGACTACACAAACATCGGAAACTTGTTAAATGGTAAACCGGCGCAACCCGGCAATCCCCTTTATGACAATTTTGAAGCGTTAAGAAATGCGATGGTGAGCGCGGGCGGTACGATTGACGCAATCGACTTCGACAATGAAGACAATTTCGATTCGAGCGTGATGGCCAATTTTGGTATCACGCTCGCAAATATTGGCTATCCGCATGTGACGTTCTGTCCTTACGACAACGAATCGGTGTGGTACGACACGATGAGTAAACTCGTCGCCGCCAAGGGGACTAACTTTGTTAACGCTATTCATCTTCAGTGTTACTCCGGTGGGAGTTGGAACCAAGGCCAGGTGGGAGACTGGGTTAGTGGTTTCAAAACTGCCGGGGGCAACGCGCTCATGATTCCCGGTCTCGCAACCGATCAGGCGGCGGCTGGTCCATGGTGGTATCAGAACGCACCGGGAGCGAATGTAAAGACAGTTCCAAATGTCGCCATGTTCGAAGGCGCAAACTGGGACAATTATCTGTATACGCAAAATTTTGCTTCAGTTGACAACGCATTGCAGGCAGCACAAACGGCGGCGAGCTTCTTCTTCTACTGTCGAAATCCTATCGTCTTAACCAACGGAAGAAGTTTTCAAACGGGCGACGCTGTCTTTTTCATGGGCACACCATGGTGGGGATCCGCGCCGCAATGTGATGCCTATTATTTGGGTGGTCCATGCACCAATATCTACAACCTGCCAGTGGGTGGCTGTCCTCCGGATCTGGAAAAGCAATATTCAGACTGGAAAGGTGTTGCGGATGGAGGTTTTATCTGGATGTACGACTCGGTGATTAGTTGTTATCTCTCGGGATGCTGCGGCGGAACGATGGAACAACCAGCAGGCACCGCACTGGCGTATCGTGAAGCGATCAGTAATGGGTTGAGTTGAGAGGCCACGGCTGAATCGGAGGACAGGATTACGGGATTTAACTCCTTCGGAGTTGGGACGGTTGGTTTGTATAGTGCCCAGGGTGATCACCTCTTACCCGGGGTTGTCAAAGCTCAACCCTGGGCTTTGAGACGAAACGCTTTCAGCGTTGCGTTAACAGGGTCTCGGGTAGTCTGTGGATTGTGCAAGGCCATCTCTCTTTCAACCTTCTAATCCTGTAAATCCTGTCTTCTTCTTTCCACCGGTAATAAACAATCCTCACAAAATTACCCCGCTGATCGTTGCTTCAACCATTCGTCAAAGGTGGTCGGCGCTATTCGAGCATCAGCGTCCGGCAACATGATATCTCCGGCAGCTTCTACACCGAAGAGTCCCTCCCAACTCGGAATCAATTTTACTGACTGTCCGGCTGCGGCCAATGCTCGCCGCGTCATATCTACAAAGTCCTGTGGCTCCGGACCAGCCAGATCGATGTGACCTTCCGGTCCACCTATCGCAATCTCCGCTAAAACATCTGCCACGTCGGAAACAGCTACTGGCTGCAGTAACATCGGCGGGATGACTGCGCCGGCGTCCGTCTTCACCCAGTTGACCACCATCTCCGCAAACTCATAGAACTGTGCCGCACGCACGATGGTGAATGGCGCCGTACTGCGGGAAACGAGATCTTCCTGCACGCGCTTACCGGCGTAATGCGGATTACCATCAATGAGATCGAGACCGAGGATCGACAGCAACACGTGATGCTTGATGTTTGCGCGTTGTTCGGCTGCCAATAGATTCCTGGTCATCGTTCCGAAGAGATTTCGAGTAGTCGTCAGGTCAGCACCTTCGATACTCGTCACATCAATCACAACATCCACACCTTGCAATGCTTCATCGAGCCCTGCGCTCGTCATCAAGTCGACGCCGTGCGAGCGCGACGCGACTACGACTTCCTGCTCTCTTCGTTCCAACGCCTCAACAGTGTGACGACCTACGAGTCCAGTTCCGCCAAATACTGCTACTTTCATTTACTACTCCTCATCAACTCGCGATAGTAATTCTGCAACACATAAAACGCCTGCTTCTTTTCACCACGACTCGAAATCAATCCTTTGCGATTATAAAAATCCTGGATACCAGGCAACGGACGGCGCGGCGAGCGAAAGTCAGTTAGTATCCACGGCGACATTCCACGCAGCGCGGGTATCTTTCGCAGCATCGCAATCTGGTGCTCGTACAAATCCTTCTGATACTCCTCGGTCCAACGGGCATTTTTGTCACCATGTTTTCCGTATAACGCATCGGCGCCAAATTCGGTGATCACGAGAGGCTTGTTCAGCGGCACTTTCCAGGTTAAGCCATCAGCCTTCGCCGGCACGCCGTCATACCAGCCAACATATTCGTTGCATCCGAGTACATCCAGATACTCACCCAACGGATCATCGACGACCTGCGTCGTCGGGTTTTCATAGTGACGTTCATTCGCGGCACTTAGGAGTCGAGTCGAATCAAGTGAACGAGCATGATCGATTAGTCCCTTGAGAAACTTCAGGCGCGCCTCGCCGACCGGAGTTTCGTTCGCCACTGACCAAATAATAATTGCCGCACGGTTTTTGTCGCGCGCTATATTTTCACTGAGCTGATTTTTTGCGTTGGCAAAAGTTTCGGCGTTGTCCCACAAGATGGTCCAATAAACCGGTATTTCAGACCACACGAGGATGCCCATCTCATCGGCCATCCGAATCATGCGCTCGTTGTGTGGATAATGGGCGAGACGAACAAAATTACAACCGAGTTCTTTGGCCCATGAGAGCAGCGTTCGCGCGTCGTCGTCACCATAAGCGCGTCCTCCACGCGGCGACTCTTCATGAATCGAGATACCGCGCAGGAAAATCGGTTTTCCATTCAGCAGAATGTCAGATCCTCGCGTCTCGATACTGCGAAAACCGATACGATCAGTCACCACCTCGTCAGCAGTGGATAACTTAACTGCGTATAATTTTGGCGACTCGGGCGACCACAAACTTAGTTTCGCTTTGAAACTAACCGGAGCTGACCCGGTGGCGTCTGTAGTAACAGTCTGCTTAATGTTTGCTTCAGGAATTTCGATGTCGATCTTTTGATTAGCGGATGGTCCGTTGAGTTTAATCCAACCCGCGATCTCGTCGGTCGAGCCTTGCTTGAGTTGCAGAAAATAGTCCTGCACAAATGTTTCCGGCACTTCAACGAGACTAACTTCACGTGTTAGACCACCGTAATTCCACCAGTCAGTATTCAACGTCGGCACTGCATCGCGTCGCCGTTTGTTATCAACCTTTACGACGAGAAAGTTTCCTTTTGGTCTAACGAGAGAGGTGATCTCAAAATTGAACGGAGTGAAGCCACCTTCATGTCGACCTAACTTTTCACCATTGAGATAAACATCGGCGAGGTAGTTTGCGCCGCCGAAGTAGACGAAGAGACGCGAATGATCATTCTTTTGATAGTCGAAAGATTTTTTGTACCAGATCGTGCCCTCATAAAGGAGCAATTTTTCGTCCTGTGAATTCCAATCACCGGGAACATTCAGTTGTTGAGACGAATCGAAATCGTATTCGATCAGATCGGCAGGACTCGCAGGTTTGGCATTCTTGAAATAGCCATCATTACGCGGCAGGTAGCGATAGTCGTAGTAACCATTCTCGTAAGGATCGATGATGATTTGCCATTGACCGTTAAGACTGGTTGTATGCCGGCCGGCAGGATTGTTGATGAGTGGAATTTGTTGGGCAGCAACGGTTGAAGCGATAGTTAGGAAGAATGCCAGAATGAATATTGTCGTGCGCAATGCAACCTCCGCAAGACGAGATTTTATAGTTGTAGGTAAACCGCGAAGCTTGTCACCACGAAGTGGTGACGTCCCGAAGCCCAGGGTTGTTTCAATCCTGGGATCGCCGCCAACCACCATTACCAGCCCGGAACGGGTTGCGTCCTTTTGTGTGCACAATGAACCGACGCAACTGCTTTGCAGTTGAAATCAATAACGTTGCTACCCCAGGGTTGAAACAACCCTGGGCTCTGGGACGTCACCGCGTTGCGGTACCTACTTCATTTTGTAGACTTCACTGCCGGCCAACAAAAACGCTCCCGATCCATACTCCTGGTTCATATCAAAAGTCACACTCGCAGGCGCGGCCCCGATTGGTTGCACCCATCCCAATTTTCCATCGGGATGCACCGCCGAGTTCAACCCACTCCATGCGCGCTGCACCACTGGTCCATACGTCTTTCGATCCAGAAACCCGTTGTTGATTCCCCAGGCAAGCGCATAGCAGAAAAATCCTGAGCTGCTGGTTTCAGGCACAGGCGCCTCGAGTGGATCAAGCAAACTCGGCCGCCACAAGCCATCAACGCCCTGAACTTTGCTAACTGCCGCCGCCATTTTCTGTAACAACTCGATGTAGCGCGCACGATTCGGATCATTCTTCGGCAGGTATTGCAACATGCGCACAGTTCCACCCATCACCCAGCCATTACCACGCGCCCAAAACACTTTGTGACCGTTAGCATTCGGTTTGCCGATGTAATTCTTGTCGCGGTAATAAAGATTCTCCTCCGGATCAAACAAAAACGCAGTCGTGTCCCACCACATCGTATCCAGAAACTTTATGTATTTCTCGTCCTTCGTGATCGCGTAGAGACGGACCAACACTGGTGGCGCCATAAACAACGCGTCGCACCACCACCAGTCTTCCCTACCCGGTTTCGGATCAGCAATCATCGCATCCAGCACGGCCTTAGTATTCGCCAGTCGCACCGGATCTTTCTTGAGCATGTAAAGTTCCAGGTAGGTCTGACCCAGCGAGTGATCGTCGGCATGACGCGGTCGTTCACCCAGCTTCCACTCGCGCTCGTTGGACCAACGCACCGCCTGGTCGAGATACTTCTTATCACCGGTGGTACGATAAGCCGACATTATTCCGGCGTAGAAAGCAGCGCGGGCCCACAGATTGCTGTTCTTCAAATTAAGCTCAACGGGATTAGCGACCTGCCACTCAAACACTCGCTGCATCGCACCACGAACTTCGTCCTTCGAGAGTTGATTGGTTTGAGCCGATACGGGGCTGGTGAAGTTCAGCGTCAGGGTCACTAAACAGAGAACCGAACAGAGTACAACTTTGGAGTGTCTCATCTTTTCGTTCCTTACCAAGATTTTCTTCTCTGCGTCTCAGCGTTCTCTGCGTCTCTGTGTTGAAAATGGAGTAGCGCTATACGAAGATCTGTTTTCAACACAGAGACGCAGAGGACGCTGAGACGCAGAGAATAGGGCTTAGTCTCGTCCGACACCTAACGAGTCGGCCACTCGATTAATGTAATTAAACCACGACGCGATTAGCGTGATCTGGAGGATCGCCTGATCGTCAAAACCATTAGCTCGTAGCTTCACGTGATCGTCTCTTGAGATGCGCGTGGCATCTTTCGTGAGTTGGACCACGTAGTCGAGCATCACGCGATCTTGTTCTGAGATTGGCGCATTTTGGTAGTCCTCCTTGAGCGCCTTAACCATGTCTTCATCTAACGTAACCCGACGCAGAAACTCTGCGTGAGATTCGATTCAATAAAAACACCGGTTCGTCACCGAGACCATCGTCGCAATCATCTCATGTTGATAACGCTGCAACGGCAAATCGGGAGACATCAACGATCCGAAGGTCGCAAACGCATGAAACAAAGCATCCGGTATCAGACTGTGCGATTGAACAATGCCCGCGCTTTCCCCATCAAGCGTCGGATGGACCGGCGTGGCATATTCAATTGGATAGAGGTGTCGCTGGCTTTCGGAAGCTTTACGCACCGCATCGTCTTCAGTGGGCAGTATAGTTTTTATCCAGGTCATAAAAGCCTTCGCTTAAAGATCAGGTAGTAAACCGGGACACCTAAAAGCACCACGCCGGCGCCGAGAAACGACTGCCTGGGTTGTCCCATTCCAAGCAGCAACAACATCACTAAAAGCAACAGCAAAAAAACTGCCGGTGTTATTGGATAACCGGGAGTTGAATAAACGAGCGGCGCAGTGTCACGTCGACGCAACAAGAATAGGCCCGCGACCGTCAGTCCCAAAAACACAAGGACGACAAAGAAGAAGTAAGAAATTATCTGTTCGAATGTTCCACTCAACACCAACCCACACGCAAGCACGGCTTGTAATGCAATACATCGCGCGGGCGTATTGTAACGAGGGTGAATCTTCGCAGCTTCCGGGAAAAACAGACCATCCTGGGCCATCGCAAAGTAAACACGAGGCGCTGACATGATGATGGGCGCTAAAGATCCAAGTACGGCGATGATTACAAAGAACGAAAAGACTTGCGCGCCGGTACGACCAAATAAAACTTCACCAACCTGGGCCGCAAAAGCCTGCCCATTCGTGACGTCCTGCATCGGGACCAGATAAACAAACGCCGCGCTCGTCGCAATGTAGACTGCCGCTACGATCAGAATGCCGTAAATAAAAGCACGCGGCATCGTGCGCTCAGGTTCCTTAACTTCCCCAGCGAGTTTGCTGACGTCCCACCAACCGGCAAACGAGAAGAACGAACTGATAAGTCCAATCGCCAACGCTTCCGGCAGGACTTTCGAGCCCGGTCTCTGCGCCACAAATGGAACGAAGTTGGACCAGTCACCTTTGTGGCCGACGAATGCGAGCAAGACCAACGCACCCAGGAAACCGACTTTCAGCACTGTCAACCAGCGAACAAACCAGGCGCCGAGACGCACACCACGAATGTTTACGAGGGCGAGCACGATGATCGCGACGATGGCTACAACCTCGTTCCCGCGCGCAGAAAGATGTAATCCGTAACCAACATAACTAGCGGCGCCAGTCGCGATTGCAGCAGTCAGGCCCGGATCCATGACGAGCAGCGCCATCCAACCATATAGAAACGCGAGCCCTGGTCCATAGATCTCACGAAGGTAAGCATAACCACCGCCGGCTTCCGGAAATCTGACGGCCAACTCGCCGAAACAAAGCGCGCCACACAACGACAACGCGGCCATCACTAGCCAAACGATCAACAACCAGGCCGGCGAGCCAAGCGACCTGGCCATTCCTGCAGGGGTCAGAAAAATACCAACAGCAATGATCTCTCCGACAATCAAAGCCGTCGCAGTGCGCAAACCAATCTGTCTTCTTAGTTGTTCTGTTTCTGCCACACTAATTTTTGAATGTAAGAGCGGTCGCTGTCGTCACTACGCATTAACCTCGATGATTCCGTGGGCTCTGCCGCCTGTCGTCACTACGCGCTAGCCTCGATGATTCCCCGGGCTCTGCCGCCTGTTGTCACTACGCATTAGCCTCGATGATTCACTTCGGCTCTGCCGCCTGTTGTCACGTATTAGCCTCGATGATTCACTTCGGCTCTGCCGCCTGTTGTGAGGAATGGCTCTGCCTTTCCGTTACCACCATTTCATAGTTTCGGGCTCCGCCCCTCTGCCTGATGACGCAGTTCTAAGACCTTAGGACCAGCAACGAATCCTCACAACAGGCGGCAGAGTCGAAACGGCACCAAAAAAACTGACATTTGAGTTCTAAACCGTTACCTGGGTTCAATATCCTTCGTCCTGGGTCGCGCTACTTTGTACATCGCTGCAACGATTCGATCAGTCAGATCACCTTGATATAGATCCATGTGATCGCGACCCTCGATAAATTCAAACGTCGCGTCGCTACCGAGTTCTTTAAGTTTGTCGCGCAACAGATAGACGGCTTCTTCAAGGTGAAAATTATCGGCAGTGCCAACAACGAGATGAAGCTTGCCTTTGAGTTTTGGTCCCAGTGTCTTCCAGTTTGCGACGAGCAGCCGTGAAATGTCGTACTCGTTGTCATGAAGATCAACAATCTTCCTGACACCGGCTCGCTTGAAAGTGAAGGAGACAATGAAACTGAAAAACGAAGTGGTTGTTTGGCCGCGGCGACTCGTCTGGTAAAAGCGAGTGACGAGAAAGCCAGAACAGCTAAAAGAGAAAAGCCAACCAGGCGAGATGTCTTCATCGTGATAGGGCCTTCCTGATTACCAGATCTGGCAACGCTTATTCGCCGGTCTCACCATCGGACTACCGACTTTGCATTGAAACGCTTCAGCAAACTGCGGCATGTTTGAAAGTGGACCATTGGCTCGAAACTTTGCTAACGGATGCGGGTCCTGGTTAACGATAAATCGCGCATATTCAGGTCGCATGTTTGTGGCCCAGTTGTGCGCATAAGCCAGGAAGAACCTTTGTTCCGGCGTATAACCGTCGATGTTCTTAGGCCGCGGCTTTCCTTCCATCGACTTTTGCAGGGCGGCGTAAGCGATCGTTAGACCACCTAAATCTGCGATCGATTCACCGACTACCAGTTCACCTTTTTGGTTAAGTCCTTTTTCCACTTCATAGCCGTTGAACTGATCGATGATGCACTGCGCGCGTTCTTCAAACGACTTGCGATCGTCGGGTGTCCACCAGTCGGAGAGATTGCCTTTCGCATCAAACTGGCGACCTTCATCGTCAAATCCGTGCGTTAACTCATGACCGATGATCGCGCCCATACCGCCGTAATTGACGGCGTCATCGGCAGTCGGGTCGAAGAGTGGCGATTGAAGAATACCGGCGGGGAAAATGATTTCGTTGTTTTGCGGGTTATACCCGGCGTTGACTGTCTGCGGCGGAACGATCCATTCGAGTCGATCCACAGGCTTGCCGATCTTTGCCAGGTCGCGATGCTCAGAAAACTCGGTCGCATGTAGCCGGTTAACCACAAACGTGCTGCGATCTACTTTGAGATTCGAATAGTCGATCCACCTGTCCGGGTAACCGATCTTTTCGATGATGGCGTCGAGTTTAATGATTGCCTGCTTGCGAGTGCTATCGCTCATCCAACTCAACGTCGAGATGTCGCTACGCAAAGCCGCTTTCAAATTACGAATCATCTCCAGCACTCGCGCCTTCGCGGTAGGCGGAAAAGCTTTCTCCACATAGACCTGTCCGACGGCTTCGCCCAACGCTGTGTTGGTGGCCGTCACACAACGTTTCCAACGCGGCAAGTTTTCGCTGGCGCCTTGTAATATTCTGCGATTGAAGTTGAAGTCTTCGTCAACAAAGGCATTCGAAAGCGATGCGGCTGTGTTGTTAATGAGATGCCATCTCAAGTAGGTCTGCCAGTCAGCAATTGAGGCAGCAGGCAACAACTGATTCATTGCTTTGAAGAATTCCGGCGAACCCACATTCACATCGGTTTTTTGTCGTAGACCTATGCCAGTGAAGAACGTTGACCAATCGAAATTCGGAGCAAGCTCACCCAGTTGCGCCATCGACATGCGGTGATAAAGCCTTTCGGGATTGCGTTGCTCGATTCTGGTAAGCGAAGGCTCAGCCAGCTTCGTTTCGAGTGTCATAATGCTTTGGGCTGCGGCTTCAGCTTTGGCTACATCATCACCCATCAACTCAAACATCTTAGCAATGTGTTTTAGATATTGATCGCGAATCATCTTCGACTTGTCGTCGGACTTGGTGTAGTAATCGCGATCGGGAAGACCCAGTCCGCCCTGAAAAACTCCCGCCGTAATCTCTGAACTGTTCTTAAAGTCCTGGTTGGAACCGTCAACAAAGAGCGCGTTGATGCCGATTAAATGAAGATGCGTTATCGCTGCCTGCAGACTCTTCTGATCTTTGATGTTGGCAATGCGATCAAATTCAGGCGCAAGTGCTTTGACGCCATCGGCTTCAATCTTTGCTTCATCCATGCAACTTGCGTAGTAGTCGCCAATCTTCTGCTCGTTGCTGCCCTTCTTCACTGAGCTGTTTTTCGCAGCCGCTTCGAGCGTGTCGTGAAGCAGATCGCGATTGCGTTCGTTGAGAATGTTACCCACGCTCCAGGAAGGAAACGCCGCCGGAATAGGATTGGCTTTAATCCAACCGCCATTGACGTACTGGTAAAAGTCGTCACAAACCTGAACGCTTTGATCGAAGGTTGCGGGATCGAGTTTGTGGGTCGTTTGACCGACGAGGGCGGCAACGCTTAGAGACAGGACGATAGCCGCGACTATAAACAGTCGGAAGAAGAGATTCATAAGACACTCCTATGACTTGTTGGTTGGACCAAGCTTTGTGCAGACTTTTGTTGGCGTGGCGACTCGTTGCGGAACCAGCAGGCCGGGACGCCTGCGGTCCCAAACGCCTGCCGTCCCGGTCAGCCTTGATAACCCATCGTCGCGAGTCGCACTCCCGCTTCTTTGTATGCTGCCGGCTCAGCGGGCGCCCAAGTGCCCAGGCCATCGACATAGCGATTGAACATGCAGAATGCGGCAGCAATCAACACTGTATCGTGGATAGCTTTGTCGTCAGCGCCGGCCTGGCGTGCCTGTTCGACGTCGGCCGCAGTCACCAATCTACCGTCCTGACGAACTTTGCCGGCGATGTTTAAGAGTGCCCGCATTTTGTCGGATAATGGCGCACTCGTCAGATCCTGGAGCACACAATCAACGATCGCATTGTCAGTCTGGTAAAGTTCACGAGCTGCAGCAGCGTGCGATTGAGTGCAGAAATGACATTCATTTCCTGACGAGATGTAAGTGGCAATCAACTCCCGCTCGGCCGGAGTAATCGAAGATGGACCACGCAACAATGTTTCCGCCAGGCCCATTAAATGCTGCGCCGTTTCCGGATACTGTCGCAGTGGACCAGTGATTCCTGGCAGCTCTTCAGCCAGACTAATGTGCGCCATTTTCCCTCCTAAAAAGTCACGCGCGCACCGAACTGAAATGCGCGTGGTCCACCTGAACCAAACACACCACCGGCAGTCGCGATTGGTTGTCCAAAACTCGAGGAACGTAAAAATCCGGGGTTCGCTGAATCGTTACTATCGCGCACCAACACATTCGCAAAACCCGAATAGTTCGACTTCGAAAAACCGAGCACGTTGGTGACGTTGAATAGATTGAAAACTTCAGCGAGCGGCTCGATTCTAACTTTTTCGCCGATCTTAAACACCTTCGAAACGCGCAAGTCAAACGAACTGAAACTGTCGTTGAAGCGCACATCATCTCGCACTAGCGGCAACGGCTGACCCTGAAATCCACCAGCCGCATTAATGGACTTGATGAACGCATTGAGTTCGGACCCGGTATGGAAGATGCGGCCACCGGCGTTGCGTTGAAGCTGTGGAATACGTTGTCCGCCGCCAGGAACGAGGATGTCCATCGGCACTCCGGAAGCAAGGGTCAGGATTGGTGAAACGTTGAATTCGTAGGGCGCGTTCCAAACCCCTGAAAAAGTAAAGCGATGACGCTGATCGTTAGGCGTCGGTCCATATTCCTGATACAGGTTCAGCGGGTTGATTGGACCATTCGAAAACGGAATCTGATCGTCGTTCGCGAAATTGAAGGCTTTCGACAAAGTATAAGACGCTCGGAATTGATACTTCCGCGCAAATCGTTTTTCCAGACTCAACAACAGCCCGTCATACTTCGTCTGCACACTCGACTCCAAATTAGTAATTGCATCCGGACCACCAACTACCGGATTAAACACAGTTCCGATGGTGCGACCGATGATGAAGTGGGTGCCGAAATTATGAATGTAATCAGCACGCAAAACGTAGTCACTACCAAATTGACGCTGCACGCCGAGATTAAACTGCTGCACCATCGGGTTCTCCATCGAGTTGTCGATGATGTTGATGCCGCCAGCGCCGGCGCCCGGCAGAATAAATCCGGTAAACGGATTCGCGAGCGTTGGCGCTCCCGGCGGAAACTGGCCCATTACCGGATCGAACGGATTGCCCTGAATAAACAGTAGTGGACCAGCACGCACTTCGATTGGCAACGAGCGTCCATCGAGTCCACGTTCCAACGACTGAATCTCTAAAGTGATCCGGTCGTAGTAAATGCCATAGCCACCATGAAGGCTGGTCAGTCCGTCTTTAGTTGCGTAATTGAATCCGAAGCGAGGAGCAAAGTTATTCGCATCGCGGCCACGCTTACCATGTAGAAACGGCAATACAATCGGGTTGAGCTGACTGACCCGGCTGATGTTCTTAACATCTGTATCGATCTCGTAACGCAAACCGAGATTCAGCGTTAGCTGCGGATTGATCCGCCAATTGTCCTGAACAAATCCGGCGAGGTAATAGCTGTCAGCGTCCGGAATCAATAGCGGCTCAGTCGGTTTCGCACTCCGCAACGTAACCGAAAACAGCAGGTCGTTGTCATCGACTCTGCCGTCGTGATTACGATCGAAATCCGGAAAGTCTTCAATCAATTCGATACGACCTGACTGAAACACGCGTAGGTCGAAATCCGCGTCCACGCGCTGTACTTCGCCACCAAAACTCAAAGAGTGATTGCCACGCACCATCGACAGCGAGTCGCTGACCTGAAAACGTCGCTGCTTCGTTCCCTGCGGCACTCGGAACGACGCGCCATCCTGAATGCTCGGGAAGGTGAGCTGCGGCGCCACAACCACCGGCTCAATATCGTTGAAGAACGTGCTGTAACTAACGTTTAGACTATTAACGTCGCGGGCGGTTAAAACGCGGGTGTAGTTTCCGAGAATTGAATGAGTATTGTTTTTGCTGGCCTGCCGTTGCGAAGCTGAACCGATGGCCCGATCAAGACTGCTCGCAGCGACATCGTCTTCACGTTGTAATGAATAGCGGAAGAAAAGTTGGTCGCGTGAAGTCGGTTGCCAATCAAGGCGTTCAGTGCTGAGTAAGTCGTTTAGTGGCGCCTCGACAAAAGTTCGATTGATCGTACGCGTCGCTAAGTTGCGCGTGCCGACCAACGCGGCGCCATCCTGATTGCGATATTCCAGCGATCCGAAGAACCACGCAACATCGTTTTTGATTGGACCACCCAGGGTGCCCGAATATTGCTCACGATCGAAAGGCGGTGTCTGGCTAAGGCTTCGATCGAAGGTCGCGGGCAGTCCTTGTATCGAGTGATTGCGAAAGAAGAACGAGCCAGAACCGGAATATGAATTTGTTCCCGACTTAGTGACGATATTGATCACAGAAGAACCGGACCGGCCCAGTTGGGCCGAGAAGCGGTTCGTCGCAATTTGAAATTCCTGCACCGCATCCTGCGAAACGTTTTGGACCGCGCCGCCAACCACATCGTCGTTGTCGTCAGCGCCGTCGACGGTCACATTGCCGCCGCGTCCCAACTGTCCGGCCGAAGAGATAACTAACGTATTTGACTTGGTCGGGTCGAAATTTGGGGCCGGCGAGTTTCCGGGAACCAAAAGTGCCAGCTCCAGAAAGTTTCGCCCGTTTAAAGGCAGATGCTGAATGTCGGTGCTGCCGATGACGCCGTCGACGACCGAGTTTGTCGTGTCGAGTATCGGAGTCGAATACACGGGGTCACCCGAAACATTGATATTTGCGGCGTGCAAAGCAACATCGAGCCGCTGCGTTTGTCCAATCTGAAGAATTACTTTTTCGAAAATTTCATCCGCAAATCCGTTTGACGAGACTTTTACGGAGTAGGCGCCCGGCGCCAGGTTCGTTATCTCAAAGAAGCCGGCGTCATTTGCAGTTGTTTGTCGCGTGACGCCGGTGGCCGAATTGGTGGCCACAATTGTAGCGCCGGCAACGACAGCCCGGGTCTGGTCCTGGACCACACCGGAAAGATTTGCGGTGGCTGCCTGTTGGGCCAGGACCATCCAGGCGCTACCAACAACGCAGATCAGAATTGCCAATGATTTTTTTAGGTTTGACTTCAGTCGGGGAGCTGTGGGGGCTGGGCGCAATAACGACATTGATCGAATCATCTCCAGAATTTAGTTAACAAGAACGTGTTTTAGTAAAAATGAACCAGACACCGCAGGTAGACAAACAGCGCCAGACCTCCGGTGCTCGCTGCTTATCAAGCGCAGTTAAATCGTCGAGCAAAAAGAGATGGCGTTAAATGGAGGTTGGTCCCGAGCTGGTATTGCTTAGGCCATTCAAGGTGTTCTAGTCTGCAACAGTTGGAAGGTATCCTTGAATCGCCCCCAGCTCGGGACCGGATTGTCTGCAACGGGGCTTAAAGTACACCTCGGATTAAATTTCGTCACGAGACTGTTGATTGAGAGGGATCTCAAACTTTAGTTGGAGAAGTCCGATATGCTTCGAGGTTCTTGCAAAACTCAACCAAGCGCGGGCTTCGCCTTCTGTTGTGAGGAATGGCTATGCCTTTCCGTTAAACCGCGCACTACCACTTGGGCTACGCCCTTCGCCCCGTATTATGGTTTTTCACTCGCTATTTGTTAATCACGCCTTAAGGAGGGGATAGTCCAAAACAAAAACGGCCAAGCCGCAGCGTAGTTGAATTTTGCAAGAGGTTCTAAAGCATATCGGACATTATTTCAGGTGGACGATGCCGCGTTGGAGGGCGGTGGTGGCGGCCTGGGTCCGATCCGTCACCCCGAGCTTGCTGAGGATATTATTGATGTGACTCTTCACTGTCGCTTCACTGATGCTCAGAAACGTCCCTATCTCTTTGTTACTTCGCCCCGCGACGATCTGTTGCAGCACTTCCAATTCTCTTCCCGTCAAATCGGATCCGCTCATTCGTTCCGCGAGTCGCTCGGCAACCACCGCGGGTATGCGCTTCGAACCGGCGTGCACTTTCCTGATCGCCTCTTCGAGATCTTCGAAGAACACGTCCTTGAGCAAGTATCCCTGCGCGCCTGCTTGTAACGATCGATAAATATCTTCGTCGCCGTCGTAAGTTGTTAAGACGATGATGCGCGCGCTTGAAAATTCTCGTCTGATTGCCGCGATTGCTTCCACTCCACTCAGCACCGGCATCCGCAGATCGATCAACATCACATCCGGTATATGTTCGCGATAAAGGTTGATGGCCTCCTGACCATTCGTTCCTTCCGCAATCACTTCCATGTCTGCAACCGTATTGATCAACGAGACAAACCCCTGCCGCACAACCGCCTGATCGTCAATCACAACGATACGAATCTTGTTATCGTTCATTTTTAATTTGTTATTGGAACATCAACCACGACTTCAGTCCCGGTGTCGAGTGAACTAACTATATTCAACTTTCCGCCAATACGCTCGGCCCGTTCACGCATTCCAACTAGGCCAAAGTGTCCGTTCTTCGCGCTGGAAGTTGGTTCAAAACCACGACCATCATCACGCACGCTGAGTTGGACCTTATTGATGGCGAAAATCAGATTTACGATCACGTGTTCAGGATGCGCATGAGTCACAGCATTGTTAATCGCTTCCTGGGCTATACGCAATAGATTGTCTTCAACCTCGCGCGGAAGTTGACGAAACATGCCACCAACCTGCACCTGCGCCTCGACATTGGAATCGGCCGTCAGTCGTTGTGCGGTTTCTTTCAAAGCGGTCGGCAGATCAGAATTGTCGAGTGCTTGCGAGCGCAAGTCCCAAACATACCTGCGCGCTTCCGCAATGCCATGACGAATCAACATACGCACGCGGTCCAAATGGTTTTTTGCGACCTCGGCGCCGGGCGGCATCGTGCGCGCCACAACTTCAAGTTGCACTGAGATCCCCAACAACTCCTGCGCGAGATTGTCGTGAATCTCTCGCGCAATCCTTGTTCGTTCAACCAACACCGCATCGAACTGCGATTTAAGACTGCGCACGCGCAACTGATAGATGGACCAGATTAACAAAGCCAGCAGCAATACCAATAACGCGTAGAACCAATAGGTCTGATAAAAATGCGGGCGCAAGTAAAACTGAAATGCGGCGCCTTGCTCGTTCCACACGCCGTCGTTGTTGGCCGCCAGAACACGGAACGTGTATTTGCCTGGTCGCAGATTTGTATATGAAGCCGACCGTTTTGCCCCGGCGTCGATCCAGTCCGGATCAAAACCTTCGAGCCTGTATCTAAACCTGACTTTATCAGGCGCAACATAACTCAACGCCGTATAGTAAAACTCCAAACGCGTGGTAACAGGTGATAACTGAACAGCACCGCTATCCGTTAGTTGACGATCATCAACCAGAATTTGCTCGATCGAAACCGGTGGCGGTTCTTTGTTGAACTGCGTACTCGCAGGATCAATGATTGCCACACCTTTGATCGTGGAGAACCAGAGCTTGCCATCGCGGTCACGCCAGCCCGCCGGATAACCACCGCCGCTACATTCCCTGGTTAACATTCCATCAGAAGTGCCGTATGCCGTCGAAGTAAGAGTATGGACCTTGCCGTCAGCAAAATCGTTAAGCTCAAACACACTAATCTTCGAGATTCCTTTAGGCGAACTAAGCCAAAGATTTTGTTGCGCATCTTCGAGGATGCGATAGATCACATTGTCGAGTAGACCATTGCGAGTTGTGTACGAAGTGAACCGGCCATTCTGCATGCGATTCAGGCCGCCGCCGTTAGTTCCGATCCAAATGTTGTGCGCGTAGTCTTCATGTAGCGAGGTAATGACATCACTCGATAAGCCTTCTTTGATGGTGAAGTTTGTAAATTTCCCTCCCTTGAATTCACTCAAGCCGGCGCGTGTTCCCACCCATAACGTTCGGTTAGAGTCCTCGAAGATCGCGCCAATAAAATCGTTGGCCAGACCGTCCTTCGTCGTAAAGATCGTAAACTCGCCATTCTTAATTCGATTAAGTCCGTTTCGGGTGCCAATCCAAACTGTGCCTTCGCGATCGACATAGATCGATCTGATCTGATCGCTTGAAAGTCCTTCTGCGACAGTAAACGCCTCAAACTTCCCATTACTAAAACGATTTAGACCATCGGGTGTGCCAATCCACATGGCGCCTGAATTGTCGCTGTAGAGTGAGAGCACAACATTACTGACGAGGCCTTCTTTGGTTGTGTAGTTTGTGACCTTGCCGTCTTTAAAAACACTGATGCCCGCGCCACTGGTCCCAATCCAAACCGCGCCGGATCTGTCCTGATAGACGGCTTTGATCAAATCACTCGCTAAACCTTGCCGGGTCGTAAGAGTCGTAAACTTTTTATCGCGTAACTGATTCAAGCCGCCCGCTTCGGTGCCGATCCAGAGGCTACCTTCTCGATCTTCAAATGACGTGAGAATGAGATTGCTCGAGAGACCCGGGGCAACAGTTATGACAGGCGACGTTTCAAACCTGAGACGCGCAAGTCCATTACTGGTCCCAATCCAAACACAACCTTCTCTATCAGGCGAAAGACTGTTGATGTGTTCATGAGGAAGACCGGCAGAAGCAGTGATGAGCCTGGTTCCATTCTGATCGTTTATGAATAGACCATCGTCAGTGCCAAACAACAAGCGACCGGCTTTGTCCTGGACGATTGCGTTCACGCTATGACCACTGATCTCTTTTAAAGGTTCACTCTGCACGTTTGAATTGCGCTGCACTTTTGTTAGGCCATTCGCACGTCCAATCCACAGATCACCAGACGCATCCGTTAGCAAAGCTTGAATATCTTCGTTAGGACCCGGAAACGCTGCCAGCGAATTGTTGGCGTAACGAGCGAGACCATTTGCGGTGCCGATCCAAATGATTCCATCGACGGTTTGAACGAGAGCAGTGACGCTGTTGTCAGGCAAACCTTCGGCGGCGTTGAAGGCTGTGAAGACGTCGCTTTGAAAGCGGAGGAGCCCATACGAAGTGCCGATCCATAGCGCACCGTTACGATCTTCCAGTAGCGCGCGTACATCGTTGCTCTTAAATTGAGGAGTATTGTCTTTGTCGAAGACTACAAAACCAGTGCTATTAAAACGGGCGAGACCTTCCTGAGTTCCGATCCACAAGTAACCGTCGTTCGTTTGTGTAATCACCTGCACCGAGTTTTGCGGCAACCCGTTTTCAGTCAACCAAACCTGCACGCCAAACTCATTGAGGGCTTTATGCGGATCGAGCGCATAGACGGTGGCGCTCGCGAGGAGAAGCAGCGCGAGTCCCAGTAACTTGATCGTTATTTGCCCCTTTAACATTTCAGAAAACTAGTGTAATTCTAATTACTTAGACTGGAGAGTCAGCACCTTGCCGTAGCGGATTTCTCTGCGTACTCGGCGTCTCTGTGTTTGAAATCGACGTATGCTCAATCGAACCCCGGTTTTTAACACAGAGACGCCGAGTACGCAGAGACGCAGAGAAATCCGCTACCGCGAGGTGCTAACGACCAAACTTATGAGAAAAGTTACGACGACACTACTATTGCTCTTAACACTTTCCGCAGTTGCGACTGCAGCCACGGCCAATTGGCGCAAAGCAACTGCGCCAGAACTCAGAAAGCTGCTACCCAAGCGCGCGGCAGTCGTCAAAGAAAATATCGAAACCGAGTTTCGCACGGCGTCTGGCGTAACTGACGGAAAAGGAAAGTTCGTCGCCGGTGTAGTAATGATCACGGCCGGTTATTCAGCCGAAGGTAAGTACTCTCATTTCTTCGTCACCCAGGTTACTTTGCAGTTGGGCGACCTAACGTTGCAACCTGGTGAATACGTGTTTGGCTATCAACGTAGCGGCAACGACACGATCAAGGTCAGCTTCTATCGCGCTTCAAGTGGTGATTCTATCGGCGACCTCGAAGCCTACGTCAATCGAAAAAAGAACCTGGTCACTTCGTTGCTGATCAGTCCGGCTGTCAATGGCAAAGGGACAATTCAACTGGGCCGATTTGTGTTTGAATATAAGATCGCCGAATAAAATAGCTTGCGGGACTTGAAAAATCGACGTTTCTAAAGAAGAATTAGCCCCGCAGTAACCTTCATTTCGTTCCGACAAGGAAACAACCAACATGAAAGTCTGTGCGCTTTTCCTGATTGCTGCGCTATGCGTGCTCAGCTTTTGTCCGGCTATGCAACAAACTTTAAGCGCGGCCGCGCCACTCGCGCAACCGATCGCCGATGAAGTGGACGACAGTGATGTCTTCTTTCAACAAGCGACCAAACGTCCGGCCCCAAAGAAAGACTACTCCAAAGACGTGGCGTCGTTAGTTTCCAAAATGACGCTGGAAGAAAAAGTCGGGCAGATGACGCAACTCGAGATCGGAATGGTCACGAAGGGTGAAGGTGACAACATTCAGATCGATCCTGAAAAACTCGAGAAGGCCGTCATCAAATATGGCGCCGGTTCGATTTTGAACGTTAAGGACCAGGCGCTGACGGTCGACAAGTGGCACGAAATCATCAGCGCCATTCAAACTGCTAGTCAGAAAACGCGACTCAAGATTCCGGTCATCTACGGCATCGACTCGATTCACGGCGCCAACTACATTCAAGGTTCGACGCTCTTCCCGCAGGAAATCGGAATGGCGGCAACGTGGAACCCGGCCTTGATGAAACGCGGCGCTGAAGTATCGGCAGCAGAAACTCGCGCGGCGGGAATACCGTGGACTTTTTCGCCAGTGCTCGATCTTGGTCGCCAACCATTGTGGCCGCGTTTCTGGGAAACGTTTGGCGAAGATCCATATCTCGCGAAAGTGATGGGCGCGGCCTTTGTGCGCGGCGTTGAAGGTGACGATGTTTCGTCGTCAAAGAATGTAGCTACATCGTTGAAGCATTATGTCGGCTATAGCTTTCCGTTGACGGGACGCGATCGCACTTCCGCATGGATTCCTGAAAACTACATGCGTGAATATTTTCTCCCCTCGTTCGCCGCTGCGATCAAAGCCGGAGCCCGGACCATCATGGTCAACTCGGCAGAAGTAAATGGTGTTCCCGGTCACGTCAATCATCATTTGTTGACCGAAGTCCTTCGTAACGAACTTGGTTTTGATGGCTTTGTTGTTTCTGACTGGCAGGACATCAAGAAGTTAGTGACCGAGTGGCGCGTCGCCGCTGACGAGAAGGAAGCAACGCGTCAATCTGTCATGGCCGGCATCGACATGAGCATGGTGCCACAGGACTACAGCTTCAGCGATCTACTTCTGCAACTTGTCAAAGAAAACAAAGTTCCGATGTCGCGTATTGATGAAGCCGTCGGTCGTATTCTGCTCGTTAAGTATCAGGTCGGGTTGTTTGACCATTCGATGCCCGACGCTTCATTGAAAGCAAATTTCGCGACGGCCGGATCGCGCGCAGTTGCACTTGAAGCAGCGCGTGAGTCGATGACGCTGCTCAAAAATGACGGTGCGGTTCTTCCCTTGTCGAAAGATCGAAAAATCCTGGTGACTGGTCCAACCGCCGATAGTTTGATTTCACTAAACAATGGCTGGACCTACGTCTGGCAAGGTAACAATCTCGCGTTGTATCCAAAAGATCGCGATACAGTTTTAGGCGCGATCAAAGCTAAAGCGGGAGACAAGGTTAATTACGTTCCGGGCGTCAGTTTTGATAAAGAGATCGACATCGATGCCGCAGTTAAAGCCGCCGCCGATGCAGATGTAGTCGTCGTTTGTATTGGTGAATCGTCGTACACGGAGACGCCGGGCAACATCACGGATCTCACGTTAAGTGAACCGCAACTGAAACTTGCTGAACGACTCGAAGCGACTGGCAAACCTGTCGTGCTCGTGTTGGTCGAAGGTAGACCACGCGTCATCAATCGCATCGTCGAGGGCGCGAAAGGAATTTTGCTGGCTTATAACCCTGCCAATGAAGGTGGCACGGCGGTCGCGGATGTTTTGTTTGGCGACTACAACCCGAATGGAAAACTTCCTTATAGCTATCCGCGCACGCCGAACGGCTTGATCACCTACGATCACAAACTATTCGAAACCGAAAATACGAGTTATGGAAATACTGCGTTTAGTCCGCAGTTCGAATTCGGCACTGGACTCAGCTATACGACGTTTGAGTACAGCAATCTGCAAGTCAGTCCTAAAACTGCGGCAATGAATGGCGAGATCAAAGTCAGTGTGACAGTGACAAATAAAGGACAGCGCGCCGGAAAAGAAACGGTGATCGTCTATGTGCGCGATGTAGTTGCCACGCTTTCACCGCCGTGCAAACGCGTGCGTCGCTTCGCGAAGATTTCGCTCGAGCCAGGTCAGAACAAGACGTTGACGTTCACGCTACGTCCGGAAGATTTGTCGTTCATCGGAATGGACAACAAACCCACTTTAGAAGCCGGTGATTTTGAGGTGATGGTCGGCAATTTGATGGACAAGTTTACGTTGGTCAGTAAATAGTGAATCGTGAACTCGTGAATGGTAAATGGTGAATCGTAAATAGTGATTTTGAATCCCAACGACGGCAAAGACTGTGTAAAAAAAGGAATGTTATTCGTTCACCGCGAAGCGGTTACGACCCAAAGCCCAGGGTTGCGTCAACCCTGGGGATCAGCCAGACCAAATAGCCAACCGCAACGCGGTTGAGGCGCGTGGGAAGCGATTCGAGACGGCGTAACCGCGTTGCGGTTGCTATTTCGAAAACTCATTGACCCAGGGTAGGCCGAAGCGGCAACCCTGAGCTTTGGGCCGTAACCGCTTCGCGGTGTTCTTTTTTCCACAGTCTCGGCATCGCTGAGATCATTATTGACGATTCACCATTCACCATTCACCTTTGAAAGAACTATGAGACACTGCAAACCACTCCTTCTCGCGCTATTTCTTTTCATCGTTACGCCAACCTTCGCCGACGTCACACTACCTGCGATCATCGGCGACAACATGGTCCTGCAACAGGACAAGAAAGTTCGCATCTGGGGCTGGGCGCAACCTAAAGAGCAAGTCACCGTCGCGCTCGGCACAAACAAAGCGAGCACAACAGCGGACGATAACGGTCACTGGCAAGCATTGATTGGTCCATTGAAAGCCGGTGGCCCATTCGAGATGACTATCAACGGCCGGAACACGCTCACGATCAAAAACATTCTGGTCGGTGAAGTTTGGGTTTGTTCCGGGCAATCAAATATGGAATGGCCACTTATCAATGCTCGCGGCGGTGCCGAGACAGTTGCCAACTCAAACAATCCCGAGCTGCGTCTTTTCACGGTGCAGAAAGCGACTGCGAACGCGCCGCTCGAAGACGTTAAAGGACAATGGGTTGTTACCAGTCCTGAAAACGCGGGCCAGTTTTCAGCAGTTGGTTATTTCTTTGGACGCGAGCTCAATCAAAAGTTAAAAGTACCCGTTGGTCTAATTCATACTTCGTGGGGTGGCACGCCGGCCGAAGCATGGACCAGCCGCGACGCGCTCGCTTCAGTTCCTGAATTACAACCCATTCTCGATCGTTTCCAGGATAGGTTGAAAGACCTGCCGCAGCGACAGCAGGACTATGAGCGCCGGTTAGCCGAATGGGTACACACAAATCTTTATGAAGACACCGGCAACAAAGGTGAAGCGCTTGGTTATGCGACCCTCGAAACAAACACAACCGACTGGCAAACTATGAACCTGCCGCAGTATTTCGAGACGGCAGGAATTAAGATGGACGGCGCAATCTGGTTTCGCAAAGAAGTTGAAATCCCGGCGGCGTGGGCCGGCAAGCCACTCGATCTCAATCTCACTTCGATTGACGACTACGACACGACTTACTTCAACGGGACCAAAGTTGGCGGCATCGGACGTGAGAAACCTGATAGCTACATGGTCCCGCGCCGCTACACAATTCCGTCTGAATTGGTAAAGGCCGGACGCAATGTAATCGCAGTTCGGGTGTTTGACAGCGCGGGTGAAGGCGGATTTGGTAGCGCAGGACGAATGACGTTGTCTCCCATCGGCTCGTCGGGTTCGGAAGCAATTGCCCTCGCTGGTCCATGGAGCTACAAGATCGAAACCCAATTGACGCCCAAGACCCCGGATTGGGGTTCACGACCGGAAGCCCCTGGTCCAACTAATCAAAATAGTCCGAGCGTTCTTTACAACGCCATGATTGCTCCGATCGTGCCGCTAACGATTCGGGGCGCCATTTGGTATCAGGGTGAAAGTAATGCGGGCCGCGCTTATCAGTACCGGACGTTGTTTCCCCTCATGATTCGTAATTGGCGAACGATGTGGGGTGAAGGCGACTTCCCGTTCTATTTTGTGCAACTCGCAAATTGGCAACCAATTAAAGATCAGCCTGGCGACAGCGAGTGGGCCGAATTACGGGAAGCCCAAACAATGACGCTCAAAGAACCACAAACCGGAATGGCCGTCATCATCGACATCGGTGAGACAAACGACATTCATCCGAAGAACAAGACCGATGTTGGGCACAGGTTGGCATTATGGGCGCTCGCCAACACCTACGGGCAGAAGCTTGAATTTGCTGGTCCAACGTTCAACTCGTTTTCGGTTGACGGCAATAAGTTACGGGTGAAGTTCAAACATACTGCCGGTGGTTTGAAAACAACAGACGGAGCGGCGCCAAAAGCTTTCGCGATCGCAGGCGAGGACCACAAGTTTGTTTGGGCCGAAGCGAAGATCGATGGCGACTCGATCGTGTTGTGGAGTAAGGATGTAGCGAAGCCGGTTGCGGTTCGTTACGCGTGGGCCGACAACCCGGTGACGAATTTGTTTAGTAAGATCGACTTGCCTGCCGCGCCGTTCAGAACAGACGACTGGCCCGGTGTGACAATGAATCGGAAGTAGACTGTTGTCCGATACACTTTTCGAGCTACCTTGCAATACTCAATTAGGTCGGCTTGGCCGCCTGTTGTGAGGAA